>NZ_JBICZL010000010.1:0-446076 GCF_043201875.1 Streptomyces sp. NPDC048248 | reverse complement strand
CAGCACGGCACGGCCATCGTGGTGCTGGCGGCGTTGACCAATGCGTTGCGGGTGGTGGGCAAGAAGGTCGAGGACGTGCGGGTGGTGATGTCCGGTGCGGGTGCGGCGGGCACGGCCATCCTCAAGCTGCTGATCGCCGCGGGGGTCCGGCATGCCGTCGTGGCCGATATCCACGGTGTGGTGCACGCCGGGCGTCCGGATCTGGTCGATGCCGATCCGGACTCGCCGCTGCGGTGGATCGCGGACAACACCAATCCGGAGCGGGTGACGGGCACCTTGAAGGAGGCCGTGGTCGGCGCGGATGTCTTCATCGGTGTGTCGGCGCCCAATGTGCTGGACGGTGAGGATGTGGCGCGGATGGCGGAGGGTGCGATCGTGTTCGCACTCGCCAATCCCGACCCGGAGGTCGACCCGGCGATTGCCCGGCAGACCGCCGCGGTGGTGGCCACCGGCCGGTCGGATTTCCCCAACCAGATCAACAACGTCCTGGTGTTCCCCGGTGTCTTCCGGGGCCTGCTGGACGCGCAGTCCCGTACGGTGAACACCGAGATGATGCTGGCCGCGGCCGGCGCTCTCGCCGAGGTCGTCCTGGACGACGAGGTCAACCCGAACTACATCATCCCCAGCGTCTTCAACGACAAGGTCGCGGGCGCGGTGGCAGGTGCGGTCCGGGAGGCGGCCAAGGCGGCGGGCGAGGAAGGCACGGAACTCTCGGCTGTCTGATCCCGCGGCGGCAGGAGCCTGTGCCCGCACGCCCCGCAATCGGCGTGAGGCATCAAGCCCGGTCACGAAGGCGGGAATGGGGTGCCGCGGGACAACGCAGCACCCCATTCCCCATGGCCGTCCGCCGCATCATTGGGCCGTTCGAGTGAGCGGCGAGAAGATGGGACCGCGAACGGGTCGCGACCGTCGTCCCGCACTGCTCCATTCGGCGCGCGCGATCGGTCCGAAACTGGTCTGCTGGTTCCGAGGGCTGTCGTACTCCCTTCGCGGAGAAGCCCATCGCCGCTGACGCCCCCGAGGTGGAGGCATTCATGACCACACCGCGCGACCTGATGATCATCTCCATGGACGCGGCGCCCGATCACCCTGTGGAGCAGGGCAACCTGTCCCTCGCCCTCGCGGGAGCAGAGGTGATCGACCTGCTGACTGCCCAGGCCGTCGAGCTGGACGACGATCTCATCGTGCCGGGCTACCGCCCGACGCTGAGTGATCGCCTGCTGGACGAGGCCGCGTCGTCGCTCGTCCGGGAGACGCCTTACGAGTCGCTCGACGACTGGCTGTGGCGGAGGGGGCGCGGGCTGTCATCGGCCTATCTGGCCGCCCTTGAGGGGGAAGGCCGGCTCACTCGCCAACGCCACCGGTGGATGCCCTTCCGGGCAAGTCAGACGCTGGTCGATTCGCTTGAACACCGCCAGGCCGAGGACCGCTGGACATCGAACGAACCCGTCCTCGCCACCCTTGCCTCGGACCTCGGGATCCGCGGCAAACGACCGGAGGACGCTCCGAACGTGGACGACGAGGCGGTGGCGACGGTGCTTGACGCCGTCCATGACGCCTTGACGGAGCTGGAGGCCGAACGGCAACGACGCGCCATCGAGGAAGCGGCCTTCGACAACGTTTGGCGCGGCGAATAGGGACGGCGACCGCCGGCCTCAACAGGGGCGGGCAGACGAAGTGTCCGCCAGGCTTTGTTGAGGGCCCGGGCGCATTCGACCGGCCAGTCGAAGTGTGAGCCGCACGCGGTACCCACCAGCGCTCTCCGGCGCCGCGGCGCCCCTACACGCGAGGACCGGTCGAGGACCTTCGAGGACGCGAAGTGGCGTTGGGTAGAGTCGAGGCCGGGCAGCCCGTGGAGGGCCGAAGGGCGAGGAGCGAGCGGTGATCCGCGTGCGCAGGCGAGTGGGATCAGGTGGTGTGGCACACCTCCTGATCGTCGTCGCGCTCGCTCTCGGCGTGCTCGTCATGCATGGCCTCGGCCACCCGGCCGACCCGGAAGCGGCTGTCGGCGCCGGCGCCGCATCGCGGCACGACTCGATGACCGAGCGACAGGACGCGTCCTCGGGGCTGCATGAAGAGGCGGTTCCGCTCTCCGGCTCCCCGGGGCACGCGGCCACCACGGTCGTCTCCGGTGCGACGTCCGATGCGGGGCACCGCTCCGGTCACCCCGGCCCCTCCATGGACATGACTTCCCTGTGTCTGGCCGTGCTCGGCCTCTGGACGCTGGGAGTCCTCTTCGGCGGTCTGCTGAGCAGATTCCGTGACTGGTCCCTGCGTTCCCTCGCACGGTTCGTGGCCGGGCTACGTCCCAAACTGCCGCCTCCGCGCGCTCCCGACCTCCTACAGCTCGCAGTTCTGCGGATATAGGCCGCTGCTCGATCGACGGACGGATCGCCGTCCGTCGGCAACGCATGCCTTGGAACACGCGATTCCGCAGCACTGACACACGAGGTGTAGAGCCATGAATTCGATCAAGCGCGCCCTGAGCCGGCCCGGTCGTCACCGGGTGGCGATGGTCGGCGCGATTGCCGCCGGTGCCCTGACGCTTGCCGCCTGCGGCAACGACGGCGAGAGCGACAAGAACCACGGCACGCCGGGCGCGGATCACGGCAGCAGCAACTCCGCGACGGCCGCTCCGGGCTCATCGGGCTCGTCGGGCTCGTCGGCGAAGGGGGCGTTCAACGACGCGGACGTGACGTTCGCCCAGATGATGATCCCGCACCACCAGCAGGCCATCGAGATGGCCGAACTCTCGGACAGCCGGGCTTCCGACAAGGAGATCAAGGAGCTCTCGGCGGCCATCGAGCAGGCTCAGGGACCGGAGATCAAGACCCTCCGGGGGTGGCTGGAGGGCTGGGGCAAGCCGGCCTCGTCGTCCATGGAGCACAGCATGCCCGGCATGGACCACGGCGCCGACGGCTCGGGCATGTCCGGGATCATGTCCGACAAGGACATGGCCGAACTCAAGGCCGCCAAGGGCACGGACTACGACAAGAAGTTCGCCAGGCTGATGACCACGCACCACAACGGCGCGATCAGCATGGCCGAGAACGAGCAGAAGGACGGCCGCAACGCGTCGGCCAAGAAGCTCGCAGGCGACATCATCAAGGGGCAGACGGCCGAGGTCGACAGGTTCCGGAAGATCCTCGACCGGCTCTGACCGGGAGCGGGACTCCGCTTCTTCGTCAGTCCTTCGCCAGGGCGCCGGGCCTCTGCCAAGAGGCCCGGCACCCGCGGTCTCAGCCTTCCGCGCCGCGCTGCCGCTCAGCTTCACCGGCGGCATCTCCCGCGTCGTGCCCGGCGCCACCGGGTGGCACGCCAGGACCTTGACTCAGACCCCTCCCCCGGCGGCCGCAGCTGTTCCCCGGTCCTGTTCGAGCAAGCGCGTACGAAAGAGGTCGAGCACCTCGTCCAGCGCCGCGCGGGTCGGCTCGCCGGGCTCGTCGATGAGGTGCTCGGTCAGGACGGAGTGCGGCGGCAGCACGGCGGCGGGATTCGCGGAGGCATCGTCCAGTTCCACGGCGGTGAAGGCATCACCGAGTTCGCGGCGCAGATAGGCGAACCGGTCCCCCGGTACGAGCCGGTCCCCGCAGAATCGCAGCCCCATCACGCGGAGGTCGTCGCTCTCGCAGCGGCCACGGACGGCAGCGAGTTCTTCGGCGGAGATATCGATACGGCCCGCCCGGCTCCTGGTGACGGCCAGCGGCAGGGACGGCTGGGACAGGACGGGCGCGAGCAGACGCTCATCGGCGGCCATGGCCAGGGCGAATCCGCCGGTCAGGCACATGCCGACGGCCCCGACGCCGGGACCGCCGCAGCGCTCGTGCTCGTATGCGGCCAGGGCCCGCAGCCAGGTCACCACGCGCGAGGATTTCCCCCTGGCCAGCACGGTGAATTCCCGGCTCACGCATACCTTCCACATCGACGAGGCCGTGTAGAGCCCGGACTTCAGCCGCCCGGCTGTCGCGGGGTCGGCATCACGGCCGGGTTCGCCGAAGAGCACCGGCAGCACGGCGGTGCAGCCGATCGCGGCAACACGTTCCGCGAACCGCAACACCTTGGGCGTGATGCCCGGTATCTCGGCCATCACGATCACCGCGGGCCCGGTCCCACGCCGCAGGATCCGGCGACTGACGCCGTCGTGGGCAAAGGTGCCACGGTCGAAACCGGTCAGGTCATGATCTGCCATGCTTACCACCGTCTGGTCGGTCGCCGCTCGGGTCCGGTCGGGTAACGATCTCCGACCGAGGCAACTCGCTTACGCCCGGTCGGAGTTAGCGCGAGACTACCCAGCGGACGCCATTCCGCAGCGGCGGCCACCTCGGTGGCCTCAGTCGCTCGGCCCGTGAGAAGCGGCCAGGACCCGCTCGGAAAACGGCTCGACCGGGAAATTTCATGCCGAGACCATGAGCCGGTGACACCGGACGAAGTAGCAGCAAGTGAACTCCTGGATCGAGCAGCCCTCTGGAGTGCGGGCGACCTGCGTGCCACAGAGGTCGTCGGCGCGGCCTGCGATGCGCTCGTCGCCGGATGGGACGGTCCCGGGCTCCGGGCCCTGGCAGCTTGCACCCGAGGAGAGGCGGACTACGACGTTCCTGACCTGCTTCCCGAAGCGCTCAGCGATCTCGGGCTCAGCTTCTCTGCGGTCGTCGGCGCCAACGGCCAGGAAGCCGCTGCCCGAGCGCTTGCGCGGCGCACACTCGCGGGCGACCTGACACCTCGTGAATTCACCTTCTGGGTTCATCAGCGTTGCGGCCATGAACTGGCGCTGACGGAAAGGCTCGCGGAGCTGGACGACGAGTACGACCTTCTCGAGTTCGGCACGAGAAGCGACAGAGCCGCGGCGCGTCTCGATGCCGAGGTCGTGTCAGAAGCCCGGCGCCTCGTGGCCTGCCCCCATGTTCCCGCAGATGCCGGAGACAGTCTCAGCTGACGCACCATCAGCTGGCTTTGTCTCTGCGGCAAGGGGCGCGGGGCCGGAAGTGATGCTCGCCGCCGGTGACCTTGTGCGGCGCGGTCAGGAAGGGTGAGGCTCAGGGCGGGCCCCTGCGCCCGGCTTGCCCGGCGCCAGTACGGCGGGTTCAGTCGGTGTCCAGGCCGTCGATCAGGCGGTCGAGGAAGCGGGTGAAGGTGGCCTCGGGGTCCAGGGGGCGTCTCGGTGCCGCGAGGGCTTCGGCCAGCTCCGGGTGGTGGCCGTCGGCGGCGACGGCGGAGAGGTAGCGGCCTTCGGCGGCGGCGCGATCGGGGCGGTCCGCCACCGCGGCCTGGGCGATCTCGTGGGCGACGTGTCCGGCGACGAAGCCGGTGAGCTGGCTGAAGACCTCCAGCTTCGCGGCACCGTCCAGCCGGGTGGGCCGTAGCGCGGCAAGGGCGTGTTCAAGGAAGGCCAGTGTGTGCGGGCCCGGGGTCCTGCGGGTCGTCAGCGCGGCGGGGAGCCACGGGTGCCGGAGCATGAGGGCGCGCTGGAGGTGGCCTATGGCCTTCAGGTCCGTACGCCAGTCGCCGGTGAGGGGTCCGGCCGTCGGCAGTTCGCCGCTGACCTGGTCCACCATCAGTTCCAGCAGCGTCTCCTTGTCGGGGGCGTAGCTGTACAGGGACATCACACCGGCCCCGACCTCGGAGGCGACGCGCCGCATGGTGACGGCCTCCAGTCCCTCCGCGTCGGCCAGGGTGACCGCTGCGGACGTGATCGCCTGACGGCTGAAGGCGGGCTTGCGTCCTCTCGCCGGCCGGCCGGTGTGCAGCCAGAGCTGTTCGGGGTCGACGCCTGAGGTGCCTGCCCCGTCACGACGGCTCACGTTCTCTCTGTCCTCTCCTGAGCACCGGAAGTTGCGGTGTCCATCCAAGCATCCGCTATTCTCGTACGACGTACGAGAATAGCGAAGGGGAACCATGACAGCGCACCCGCGAGAGACCGCGCCGAGGCCCGACCGGATCGCAGCGACGAGGAAGCCGCCCCTGTCCTCACGGTTGCTGAGGGCGACGTGGCGCAACCTTCCGCCCAAGCGGCACGACGTGGGATGGGAACCCGGGCTCGCCGTACCTGCCGCGGACGGCAGCCCGCTGATGACGGACCACTATTTCCCCCGCGCCGAGGGCGACTTCCCCACTCTCCTGGTGCGCTCGCCCTACGGCCGGGGCGTGCCCTGGTCTCCCATGAACGGCATCCTCTTCGCCGAACAGGGCTTCCACGTGGTTCTGCAGAGCTGCCGAGGTACCGGCGGCTCAGGCGGTCGCTTCCACCTCTGGCGCAACGAGGCCGCCGACGGCCAGGCCACGGTGTCCTGGCTGCGCGAGCAGCCCTGGTTCAACGGAACGCTGGGCACCATCGGCCCCAGCTATCTCGGCTATGTGCAGTGGGCGCTCGCCCTGGACCCGCCACCCGAGCTGAAGGCGATGGTGATTCAGGTCGGCCTGCACGATCCTCATGCTCTCTTCCACACGGGCGGGGCACTCCGCCTGGAGAACGCCCTCGCGGTCGGCGTCGGCATGACGTACCAACACCAGGGAACGGCGGCCCTGCTGAAGGCGACACTGCGTCTTCGGCGCCGCCTGCGAAAGATCAGCACCGCGAAGCCCCTGCGTGGGGCATACGTCTCCGCCCTCGGCGAAGTGCCCTGGCTGGACGACGTGATGACCCACCCGGACGCCGACGATCCGTACTGGGACGGAGCGATCCTGGGGGAGCCGGCGGAGCGGCTGCGCGTGCCGACCGGGTTGATCACGGGGTGGCACGACGGGCTCGCCGATCAGACCTTCGAACAGTACGCCCGGCTGCGTCAGGCCGGATGCGAGACCTCCTTGCTCGTCGGCCCCTGGACGCACACCTCCGCCTTCCAGCAGGGCTGGCCCGAGGTGTTCGCCGAGAGCCTCGCCTGGCTGCGTGCGCATCTGTGCGCCGACCCGTCCGGTGTCCGGCCCACCACGGTGCGCGTGCATGTCGGCGGCGAAGAGGCATGGCGGGACCTCGACGACTGGCCGCAGGCGCCCGACACGGCAGCCTGGTTCCCCGGCGCGAACGGGACGCTCACCCGGCAGGCGCCCGCGGAGTCCACAGCGTTGGCGTCCTTCCGCTACGACCCGGACGACCCCACTCCTTCGGTGGGCGGGCCCCTGCTCTCCCGCGGCGCCGGCTCCCAGGACAACAGCGCACTGGAGGCACGGGAGGACGTCCTGACGTTCACCACCCCGCCGCTGGCCGAACCCGTCGAAGCCTTCGGCCCCGTCTCCGCGCGGCTGCGGATCTCCCCCGACACCGGCCACGCCGACGTCTTCGCCCGCCTCTGCGACGTCGATACGGACAATGGTTCCCGCAACGTCTGCGACGGGCTGGTCCGGCTGCGGACCGGTGGGCAGGACCCCGCGCAGGTCATCGTGCCCATGGGCGCCACCGCCCACCACTTCGCCGCGGGCCACCGCATTCGCCTCCAGATCAGCGGAGGCGCCCATCCGCGCTTCGCCCGGAGTTCCGGCACCGGGGAAGCGGCGGTCGACGCCACCGGTCACCGGCCGGCGCACATCACACTGCACACGGGATCAGCGTTGGCGCTGCCCCGTGGCGGCCGGATACGCGGCCACAACGCGTCGACGGGCGACAGCTCGGCGCCGGAGGAGGGGAGCGACTCCGAGGAGTGAGGCAGCGGCACCCGGGTGGCGCCCCTCCCCCGTGCCCCCCGGGCCCACCCTCCGGCTTTGCCCACCACGGTCGGCGAGCATGGCCGCCCGCCCGGCGACCTCGGGATACCTTCCGGTCAAGCACTTGGGATCAAGCGCTCCGGCCTCCGACGTGTCCGCCGAAGGGAATTCCATGGCCCGCCCGGTTCACTTCGAGATCTACGCCAACGACTTCGTGCGCATGCGCACCTTCTACGAGTCCGTATTCGGGTGGTCCTTCGTCCAGCAGGGCGAGCGCTGGGCGATCCGGACCGGCACCGCGGACCCCGGGATCGACGGCAGCATGCTGGAGCCGGTGGATTCCTCCACGCGCGGCGACTCCAGCGGCGGGCTCATGCTGCGCATGCGGGTGGACGACATCGACGAGGCGTCGCGGGCCGTCGAGAACCACGGGGGCCTGATCACCGTTCCCACGATCCCGGTCCCCGACATCGGCCTGTTCTCCATCGGGACGGACCCGGACGGCAACTACTTCCAGATGGTCCAGGAAGACCCGTATCCGGCGTGACCGCACGCGGCACCCGGGGTCTTCGATGCTCCGGAAGCCGGGCCGCGAGCTACCGGCGCGCCGGCGGGGCGCTCACGCCCGCCCCGGAGAGGGCGGCTCGCCCCACGGAGTTTCCAGAGCCGCGCGCAGGCCGTCGACCGCTTCCCGGCCGATGCGTTCGGCGAGCTGCATCTCCAGCCGTTCGAGGAGCAACTCGGCCTCATGGTGCGCACGGGCCCCCTTCGCAGTGCGCCGGATCAGTCGCTGCCGGGCGGAGGTGGGATGGGGCACCTGTTCCAGCAGCCCGGCGTCGATGAGGCCGTGCGCGGCCTGGTGGGCGGTCTGCCGGGTGACCTCCATCCGCCGGGCCAGCTCGGAGACCGTGGTTCCCTCCTCGTCCAGGACGGCGAAGAGCTGGAGCTGAGGCGGCGACACCGGTGTCGCGCCGGCCGCGTCCAGAGCTGCCAGCAACCCCTCGTCGAACCAGCGCCGGGCGTCGCCGAGCAGCTGCGGGAGAGGGCGGTCGGTGCCGGTCATCGCTTCCTAACTCCACGACCGCGGGCGGGGCGGTGTGGCGAGCCTCTTGCCTGCCGGTTGCTCCCGGCCGACATCTGTGTCAGCCTACCTGACATCCAATTTGTCAGCCTGCCTGACATTCTTGGTGGCGGCGCGGAAGGACCGCTGTCCGTCACCCGGCCTGTCGCCTGCCCAGGGAGAGACGATGACCCTCGAATACGCCACCCGCTACCGCCGCGCCTCGCGCATCCCCGACCAGCCGGGCAAGCCGTACTTCATCGAGAAGGGCGAGGGCGACCGCGCCCACCTCTTCGGTGATCTCGTCACCATTTACGCGGGCGGCGAGCAGACGGAGAACACCTTCAACTTCTTCACCTGTGAAGGCCCCAAGGGCGACATCATCCCGGCCCATCTCCACCGCGACACCTACGAGGTCTTCTACATCACCCACGGCGCGGTCCGGCTCTTCGTCGAGGACACCGAAGGCGTTCAGCAGGAGAAGGTGCTCACGCCCGGAGACTTCGGCTTCGTGCCGAAGAACTGCCCGCATGCCTACCGCATGGAGCGCCACCACAGCCAGGTCGTCGGCGTGGCCGCCGGTCCCGGAGGCACCTTCGAGCGGTTCTTCGAGAGCCTCGGGGCACCGGCCGAACAGCTCGGGCTCCCGCGAGAGCCCGTCATCCCCGCACCCGAGAAGTTCGGCACGGTGCCGCAGGAGTACGACGTGCGCTTCCTCCCGGACCACCAGTGGCGGACCCGATGACGCGGGCCCGGCCCGCCCTGCGCGAAGTGATGGCGGCGCCCCACCCGGACATCGCGCCCCTGCCGCCCGCTGCCCCGTGTGAATCCGGAGTCCGCCTGCTGCGCGGCGTGCCGTACCGGCACATCGAGGGCAGCCGCCCGGTCGAACTGGACCTGTGGCTCCCCCGGCCCGGCCTGGGCGGCCCCGTCCCGCTGCTGCTGTGCGTGCACGGCGGCGCCTGGCGCCGCGGGCGACGTGAGGACATGGGCCTGCGGATGCGCCACTGGTCCCCGGGACCCTTCGAACGCCTCGCGGCCGCAGGCTTCGCGGTGGCCGGCGTCGACTACCGGCTCAGCGGCGAAGCCGTCTTCCCCGCCCCGCTCGACGATCTCCGTGCAGCACTGCGGTGGCTCGCCCTGCGGTCCGCGGAACTCGGCATCGACACCGGCCGGACCGTGGTGTGGGGCGAGTCCGCCGGCGGACACCTCGCCTCGCTCCTCGCCCTCACCGACCCGGCGCCCGTCGGCGCCGTGGTCTGGTACGGGCCCAGCGACCTGTCGACGCCTCGCGAGGGCTTCGACCCGCACGATCCCCGAAGCCCCGAAGCGCTGCTGTTGGGCGCGGCACCGGCCACCTGCCCGGATCGCGCCGACGACGCCGGCCCGTTGGCGCATGCCCACTCCGGCGCCCCGCCGTTCCTTCTCGTCCACGGCGAAGCGGACACCATGGTGTCCCGGACCCACAGCGAAGCCCTTGCCGCCGCCCTGAACGATGTCGGTGCGCAGGCCGAACTCCGGCTGATCCCAGGGGCGGACCACGGTTGGTACGGACTGTCCGACGCCGAGGTGGAGGACATTTTCACCCGCTCCCTGCGCTTCGCCCGTCACCTCGTGACCTGAGCGCCCTCCGGACCGCTCCGAGCACCCGTCTTCCCCAAGTCACTCCCGTGGATCACATCGCACCCGTAGATTCTGACTCCGACGCCACGATCACTACGGGGGACAGACGTGGACTGGGGGACGCTCGTCGCGACGGTCAGCGGTGGCTCGATCGCCATCACCGGCACCGTGCTGGCCGACTATCTCCGCCATCGCCGCGAGGACGACCGCGGTGTCGGTGCGCGGCGACGCACCGTGTACATCGAGTTCATCTCGGCTGCCGGGGTCTGCCATGCGCGGCTGCGTCAGATCGCGCAAGGCCCTGACGGTGAAGTGGACTTGGACGCCGCCACCCGCGCGGCACTGAGCGATGCCGGGATATACGAAGCGCGCGAAAGGCTTTTCATCGACGCGACCACCGCCGTCGCCGGCGCCGGTCAGGCGATGTTCGAGCAGCTCCGCGCCCTGCAGCGGGCCATCGCCGCGGGGGCTGCGGCCTCGTCGGCGGCCTTCCATGACGCCTACCACCCCTACATCGCCGCGGTGTGGGAGTACCGGGTCGCCGTGCGCGAGGAACTGGAGGGACGGTCCCTGTCACCGGCCGCCTTCGGGTGGGACGGCTGGGACGGCACCGAGCGGTGCTCGCTGTGCGGCCCTGCGATCGCCTCAGGAGCCTGACGGGCCCGGCGCCGGCTCCTCGGTCAGGGAGGCGGCTCGGACGATGAGCATGGCCACGTCGTCGTGCTCGCCGGGGTGGCGCAGGGTGTACAACAGCACGTCGCAGGTCTCCTCCAGGGACCGCGGGGGTCCGGTGAGAAAGGCGAGGAGAGCGTTCAGGCGTTCGTCGATGGCCTGATTGCGGGTTTCGACCAGGCCATCGGTGTAGAGGAGCAGTTCGTCACCCGGGAGCAGGGGGAACGTGGTGGTGCAGAAGGGGACCTCGCCGACGCCGAGCGGGGCGCCGGTGGGCAGCTCCAGCAGCTCCGCGTCCTCACCGGGGCGGATCAGCGCCGGCGGCAGATGCCCGGCGTTGGACATCGAACAGCGGTTGTTGCGGGGGTCGTACACGGCGTAGATGCACGTCGTGATGGTCTGCCCCATGCGGTCGGCGATGTGGTCGAGATGGTGCAGCACCTGCGCGGGTTCGAGGTCGAGCTCGGCGAACGCGCGGGTCGCGGTACGCAGTTGACCCATCGTCGCGGCAGCGCTCAGACCGCTGCCCATGACGTCACCGACGACGAGGGCGGTCTTGTCGTCGGTGAGGGGAATGACGTCGAACCAGTCTCCCCCGATCTCGCTGGCGATCGAGGCGGGCTGGTAGCGGTAGGCCATCTGCAGCCCCGGCCGTGGCTCGGGGTGCTCGGGCAGGAGGCTGCGCTGCAGGGTCAGGGCGGCGTGGCGCTGGCTTTCGTACCAGCGGGCGTTGTCGATGCAGACGGCAGCCCGCGCGGCGAGCTCGCCCGCCAGGACTTCGTCGTCGTGGGTGAACGGTTCCGGGTTCTGGGTGCGCTTGAGGTCGAGAGCGCCGAGGACCTCGCCGCGCGCCATAAGCGGCACAGCCAGGTAGGAGTGCAGACCCGCGCGCCCCAGCAGCCCGGCGTCCTCCGGGCAGCGGGCGATGCTGAGCAGGTCGGCGCTCTCGACGCGGGGGATACGGACGGGGCGACGGCTGTTCACGCTGCGGGTGACGAGCCGGTCGGCGTCATACCGGGCCACCTGGCCCGGCGGGTCGGCGGCGCGTACCGCCTCGATGGGCGTATCGGCAGCCGATGCCACGGCCAGGGCGCGCACCAGGGCCGGCCCACCGGACGAGGCCAGCGCCGGGCGGCCGGTCAGGATCCCGTCGAGAATGTCCACGGCCGCGACGTCGGCAAGCTCCGGCACGCAGGTCTCGGCCAGCTCTCGCGCCGTCTGGCCGAGGTCCAGCGTCGTTCCGATGCGGATGGACGCCTCGGCGACGAGGGACAGGTTGCGCCGGGCCCTGGCGGCCTCGGCGGCGGCGCGGTGCCGCTCGGTGACGTCCACGACGGAGACGGCCACCCCCAGCACCTTCCCACTCGACGCCTCCAGCCGGTAGAAGGACACCGACCAGGCATGCTCACGGTCCGGGTCGGTCGGGATGCGCCCCACGGACTCCTGGTCGAGAATCGGGACGCCCGTCTCCAGGACCTCGCGCATCGCGGCCTCGATGCTGTCGACATCGAGGAACGGGAGGGCCTCGCGCACGTGCCGCCCCAGATGCTCCGAGGCGGGCAGGCCGTTGATCTCTTCCAGGGCCGGATTGACGGCGACGTACCGCAGCTCGGTATCCGTGACGGCCAGGCCGATCGGGGACTGCGAGATCAGCCTGGTGGACAGCGCCAGGTCCCGTTCCACCTTGCGGAGCGTCGAGTGCCCGGTGGCCAGGCCCAGGGCGTACAGATCCCCGTGCTCGTCCTCCAGCCGCATGTTGCGGAACTCCGCCAGTCGGGTGCTGCCGTCCTTGTGGCGCACGGGAAAGGCTCCCGACCAGCTGCCCTCGCCCTCCATGACCCGGGTGAACAGCTTCAGGACCAGTTCGAGGTGCTCGTCGTGCACCAGCAGCCGCCCGGCGAACTGGCCGAGCGCTTCCCTGGCCGTGTAGCCGAACAACTGTTCGGCAAAGGGGCTCCACAGGATGATTCGCCCCTCGCCGTCCAGCACGACGGCAGCCACACTCAGCACGTCCAGGAGCCCACCCGGCTCCGACGTCACCTTCCCCGGCGGTCCCGCATCGGCCGGGAAGGATTCAGCTGAGCACATCCCTCGGCTCCTCTCAGCCTCCCCGCCTGATGTGCTGATGCCCCTTCCGGCATGCCCGCCATAGCGCATCGCGCGGTGCTCTTCCATCATCCCGCTTCGCGATGTGCCCTTCCATCATTGCGCTGTCCCGGCCCACTCCGCACCCCGCGCGTCAGGGAAATTCACCGCGCCACGGCCGGGGAGTGCCGCCCGCGGTCCGGCGGGCGTCCGGTGCCGCCCTACGGCCGCGGTGCGACGGAGAGGGGCTCGGCGATCGACTCCAGGGAGCGGCGTTCGGCGTCGACGGCGAGGAAGACGGCCGTGAGGCCGGCGAGCGTCATCAGGGCCGCACCGATGCAGAAGGCCAGCGCGGTGTCGCCGAGCTCGCCGGTCGAGGTCAGTTCCGCGAAGACGAGCGGGCCGCTGATGCCTCCTGCCGCGGTACCCACGGAGTAGAAGAAGGCGATGGCCAGGGCGCGGGTCTCCATGGGGAAGATCTCGGAGACGGTGAGGTAGGCGCTGCTGGCGCCCGCGGAGGCGAAGAACAGGACGACGCACCAGCAGGCGGTCAGGGTCTGGGCGTTCAGATGTCCGGCGTCGAACAGCCAGGCGGTGACGAAGAGGAGGAGCCCCGACAGGATGTAGGTGCTGGAGATCATGATCCGGCGGCCGAGGGTGTCGAAGAGCTTGCCCAGGACCAGCGGTCCGACGAAGTTGCCCCCGGCGATGACGGCGAAGTAGTAGCCGGTGGATTCGTTGGACACGTCGTAGAACTCGTTCAGGATGGCGCCGAAGCCGAAGGTGATCGCGTTGTAGAGGAACGCCTGGCCGACGAAGAGGGCCAGGCCGAGGACGGCACGTTTGCGGTAGCGGGAGAAGACGGTGCGGCCGATCTCCAGGAAACCGATGGTCTTGCGTGGGTGGATGGTCAGGGTGCTCTCGGCGGGCGGCAGCTCGTAGCGGCGCTCGGGGGTGCTCTTCTCCCGGGTCACATCCGTCTCGATGTCCGTCACCAGCGTGTTGGCCTCGTCGCTGCGGCCGTGGATGAACAGCCAGCGGGGGCTCTCCGGAACGTTGCGGCGTACGAGGAGGATGACCAGGCCGAGGACGACGCCGAGGGCGAAGGTCAGGCGCCATCCGACGTTCACGGCGAAGATCGAGGTGTTCAGCATGACGATCGACAGCAGGGACCCGCCGATGGCTCCGAGCCAGAAACTGCCGTTGATGATGAGGTCGACCCGGCCCCGGTAGCGGGAGGGGATCAGTTCGTCGATGGCGGAGTTGATGGCCGCGTATTCACCACCGATGCCGAGGCCGGTGAGGAACCGGAAGAGGAAGAACCACCAGGAGGAGAAGGAGACTGCGGTGAGGGCCGTGGCGGTGAGGTAGACCGCGAGGGTCAGCATGAACAGTTTGCGGCGTCCGTAGCGGTCGGTAAGGTGCCCGAAGAAGAGGGCGCCGACGCAGGCTCCTGCGACGTAGAGGGCCGCCGCAAGGCCGGTGACCTGCGACGACGTGATGTCGAGACCGCTGCCCTCCTCGGAGAGGCGCCCGGCGATGTTGCCGACGACCGTGACCTCCAGGCCGTCGAGGATCCAGACGGTGCCGAGCCCGATGACCACCATCCAGTGCCATCGCGACCACGGCAACCGGTCCAGGCGTGCGGGCACATCGGTCTCGATGGGGGCGAGAGCCCCTCGATCGGCAGTCGCCATCACGGTCTCCTCGGTGATGAGCCGGAGGCCCTCGCCCCGGCATCGCTCACTGCGGATGCCCTCTGGCCCTGTTTTTCACACAGCGGTACGCCCAGCCGGTGGGGGTGTCGACGGGGCCCTCGGGTCGGGCAGTTCGTCCGCGTCGCGTCTGCGCCCGGCCGCCGGAACCGTCGGACATCGGCTGAACGGACGGCACTCGTTCCGGTGCACTCCGCCACTCGTACGAGCGAGATCGCATGACTCCCCTGAGGACCTGACGCACTGTTCTCCCGGCGCACGAGTGATCAGCACTCGGGTGCCGTGATCTCGAAAGGGAGATTTCCCATGTCCGTCCGCCGTTTCCTGCCCGCCGCCGTCGGCGCCGCCGCTCTGCTTCTCGGCCTGCCCGCCGCGGCTTCCGCCGCTCCCGGCCCCGTGGCGTCCGCGATGAACCCCTGCGGGTTCTACGAGACCGGAAGCGACGCGCGCTACAACCACTGCACGAGCGACGGTTCGAATGTCGTCATCGAGGTGGAGGTGTTCGGCCCCAACTACGAGCGCTGCGTGGGCCCGGGCAACACCTGGCTCGGATCGGCATCGAAAATCCAGGGCGCGCATTACGTCGGGCGCACCTGCTGACCGCGCCATGACGGCGGGCCCGGCGGTTGCGCCCCGGGCCCGGAGGCCGGGCGGGGCCACGGCATCGCGGGCGACTCAGCTCGTCAGGAGAGGCCCTGCGGCCGCTCCAGGGCAGCGCGCACGACGGTGTTCAGGTCCCGCCCCTGCATGTTCAGGTGCGCGACGGCATGCAGCAGGTAACGGGGCTGGGCCTGCCAGCCCCGGGTGTGCAGGCGCGTATGCCGACGGGCCGTGCGGTGGTGGAGTTCGCACAGGAAGTGCAGCCCCGTCACGTCCATGAACCGCACATCCTGCATATCGAGCACCAGGTCGGAGAGCGATATGGGCAGCGAGTCGAGAAGACGGTTCAAATCCGGCTCGCAGGCGCGGTCGATCTCTCCGCGCGCCGTGAGCAGGAGAGTGTCGTCCAAACGCTGCGTAGTGGCGGTGAAAAGAATAGGTTCCTCGATGAGTTGGGGTGGCAGCAGCCCGGAGCTCGATCTGCACCGGATGCGCGGCGGAACGCCGCGGTGGTCCGGCTCCGCGAGCCGCCGCCTGGGCGGACAACCGCCGGACCGGATCCGGTCACTCGGAGCGCTGTGCGAATGAGACGCACGAGCCGGACCGACTGTGGAATTACTTCACTGTCCCACAACCGGCTCCCGACCCGAAACCTCGCCGGGCCGCCGGCCACGGGGGTGCGCCCTTCAAGACCGGCACCCGGGCACGATTTCCTCATCCGGGCCGAGCAACCGCTGGAGCGGGAACCCGTCCATGGCTGCGACCTGACCCGCCATCACTCCACCGGCCGCCGGACGCGGTGAGGAACACCTTCTGCCCGGTGGGAAGCGGGGCCCGCTCAGGAACTCCCCGGCCGGTTTCCGACCAGCGGGAGGAACAGCTCGTCCACGATGTCCTCCAGGTCGGCGTCGGTCGGCGTACGCCGGGCCATGAAGAGGTCGTGCACGACCAGCACCACCGGCAAGGTCACGAGCCGGTCCGGGAGCGTGTCCACGGCGTCGATCTCGTCGCGCCGGGCCGCCCGTTCCAGCACCGTTCGCATCCAGTCGCGGCCCGGACCGTGGTTGCGCGACGCCATGTAGGCGGACAGCTCCGTCGCCTGCCCCTGTTCCGCGGCGAGTACCTCGCGAACGGGAGCGAGATCGCGCGTCCGCAGGACGACGAAGCGCAGCAGGGCCAGGACGTCGCCGCGCAGGTCGCCGGTGTCGGGCGGTTCGGCCGGCAGCGGCGGCGCCCGGTGGCCGAGCGCGGCCAGGACCAGCTCCCGCTTCGACGGCCAGCGGCGGTAGAGGACCGGGCGGCTGGTACCGGCGCGATCGGCCACCGCCTCATACGTGAGCCGCTCGTAGCCCACCGCGACCAGTTCGTCCCAGGCGGCCTCCAGGAGCGCCGCTTCCAGTTCGGCTCCACGGCGTCGCTTCCGCGTGACATCTTTAGACACGCCATGTATCTTAACCGAAAACATAAGATGCAAAGTGGCTCTTATTGGAGGTCGGTCATGCGCGGCAAGGGCATCCACTACGACACGGGCACGTTTCCCGACGGCGGCAACTCCCGCCCCTCGTTCGACCTCGGCGTTGTCGAGCGGGAGATACGGGTCATCGCCGAGGACCTGCACTGCACGGCGATCCGCATCACCGGCGGCGATCCCGACCGGATCGAGGCGGCCGCCGGGTACGCCGCCGCCGCCGGCCTGGAGGTCTGGTTCTCCCCGTTCCCCTGCGAGATGACGAACGCGCAGATGCTTCCGTTCCTCGTCGACTGCGCCGAACGGGCCGAACGGCTACGCCTGGGCGGCACGGACGTCGTCTTCGTCGCCGGGTGCGAACTGAGCCTGTTCGCCCGCGGATACCTGCCGGGCGACACCTTCGGCGCCCGCGTCCCGGTCCTGGCCGGCCCCGGTCGCGAAGCCGCTCTCGAAGGGGTCCCCGACCGCGTCAACGCGTTCCTCGGCGAGGTCGTCACCGCCGTACGGGCCGTCTTCGGCGGTCCGGTCAGTTACGCCTCCTGCCCGCTGGACGGCGTGGACTGGAGCCCGTTCGACATCGTCGGACTGGACGCCTTCCGGGGGCTGCGCAACGCCGCCGGCTACCGCGACGATCTGCGCAAGGAGTTCGCCCACGGCAAGCCCGTCGCGATCCTGGAGGTCGGCTGCTGCACCTTCCGGGGAGCGGGCGACCACGGAGGCGCCGGCTGGTACGTCGCCATGGGGCCGGACGGCGTGACCCCCAAGCCGGACCTGGTGCGCGACGAGGGCGAACAGGTCCGCTACCTCGACGACCTCATCACCGTGTTCGAGGAGGAGGGCGTCGACTCCCTCTTCTGGTTCAGCTTCGCCGGCTACAGCACGCCGCACCGCACATCAGGGCCGGATCCGGACCTCGCCTCCTACGGCATCGTCACGATCCTCGACGAGAACAGCGGCATTCCCGCCTCCGCACGCACCTATCCCGACATGCCCTGGGAACCGAAGAGGGCGTTCCACACGCTCGCGGACCACTACAAAGCGCTCGGACAGCAACGCACCATCGTCCGGGGGCAGTAGTAGACACAAGGGCGGGCCTCCGCCAGCCGCGTGGCCGATCGCCCGCCCCAGCGCGTCGCCGATCCCCCTCGCCACGAGACCGATGCAGAGCACGAGGGACGCCAGGCGCGCCCGGCTCGGCGAGCCGCCCCGGGTCACATAGCGTCAGCTCGCCTATCGTCGCGCGGGGTCCGGGAGTTGGGATCGGGCGTATGCGCCCCCCTGTTGCCGGTCGGTCGACAGCTCGCAGGTCGACCGTTGCGGCGTGCGCGCCACACCGCTGTGAACAGGGAGCACCGAGAGCGCTCTCACCAAGTCATTGACAGGGCCGCGCCAACGACGCTTCACTTCCCGAAGGCAGGTCCATACCAGGCCCGACCGCACCGATCGGCGTCCACCACGCCCCTCTGCACGGTGGGCCCTCGATCGGCCCGGCCGCCCCTCCCCCACAGACCGAGGCGAGTCATATGTCCCCATGGAAACGCCCCCGCTCCCTCCGCGGCATCGCCCTCGCCGCCGCGGCACTCACCGCCGCGCTCAGCTGGGCACCCGGCTCCGCCGCCGCAACACCGCCAACGTCCGCACCCGACAACCGCGTTCAGGCCGCGGCCTTCGAGGACAACTTCGACGGCCCCGCCGGATCAGCGGTCGACGGCGGGAAGTGGCAGATCGAGACCGGCGACAACGTCTCCAACCACGAGCGCCAGTACTACACCGCGGGGAATGCCAACGCCGCCCTGAACGGCCAGGGGCAACTGGTCATCACCGCACGCCGCGAGAATCCCAACAACTATCAATGCTGGTACGGACGGTGCGAGTACACCTCCGCCCGCCTGAACACCGCGGGCCGCTTCACCCAGACCTACGGCCACGTCGAGGCGCGGATGAAGGTGCCGCGCGGCCAGGGGATGTGGCCGGCGTTCTGGATGCTCGGCAATGACATCGGCCAGGTCGGCTGGCCGAACAGCGGCGAGATCGACGTCATGGAGAACGTCGGCTTCGAACCGAGCACGGTGCACGGCACCCTCCACGGCCCCGGCTACTCCGGCAGCGGCGGCATCGGGGCGGCGTACACCCTGCCCGGCGGGCAGGTCTTCGCGGACGACTTCCACACCTTCGCCGTCGACTGGGCACCCGACTCGATCACCTGGTCCGTGGACGGCAACGTCTACCAACGCAGGACTCCTGCCGACCTCGGCGGCAAGCAATGGGCGTTCAACAAGCCCTTCTTCCTCATCCTCAACCTCGCCGTCGGTGGCTACTGGCCCGGTGACCCCGACGGCTCGACCTCCTTCCCGCAGCAACTCGTCGTCGACCACGTCCGCGTCACCACCTCCAACACCAGCCGAACCACCAAGTGACCCTGTGGCCTTGAGCCGGCGTTGAGCTGAGTCGTCACAGCCGGGACTCGTCGCAGAGCACAGGCGCGCATCGTCGGACCGACGGACGACGATGCGCGCCTCCTCGGGTGGCCGCACGCTATGGCGCGAGTGTCCCGGAACCGGCAGGATCCGTGGTCATGGATCAGGGGGCTGCTGCGGTCTTGGCCGCGGGTGTTGCCGGTATCACCGGCGCCGTCGGCGCGGCCGTGGGAGCGGCGATCGCCGGCCGCGCGACACGAAACCAGGTGGTCAAGGAGTACGCAGTGCAGAGGGCCGCCCGGCTCGAAGAGCAGATACGGGTCGCCTGCGACACCTTCCACGAGCGTGGCATGGCCGCCTTGCAGGCCGCCAGGGCGCTGGAGGAAGCCATCTGCAGTGCGCACAATGACGTCACGCAAGAGCAATCCTTCGCCGAGGCCATCAGCGCGGCTCTCGCGGCGACCTCCGCCGTGCGGTGGTGCCGACCCGAACTGGAGCGCCCTGCCCGCGAGTGGTGTGTGGCCATCAAACTGGCAGCGGACGCTGCGCGAGCCCTCCGCGGGGCCCCTGAAGCAGCAAGGAATCCTCGCTCTGCGCTGAACTTGCAGCGGACGGCGGCATGGCAGCGGGAGGACCGCGCTCTGCAGACCTTTTGGCAGCAGGTGAACGACGCCAAGGCGAAGTGCCTGAGTGAGGCGACGGAGACATAGGCGTAGATGTAGGCGTGGGCGCCAAGGGTGGTGTGACAGCGGTTCCGAGGCTGCCTCGGCGGGTTCAGTCGTCGATCGGGCAGTGGTGTTCGCCGTTGGGCCCCCAGCGGGTGGCCCGGGGGTCGTTGAGGTTGAATGCGCCGCAGTACAGGGCCACCGACGGGCCCTTCGGCGTGGCGCGCAGGATGATCAGGGCCTTGTCGAGCGGCGGCTTGGAACCGTTGCGTTCCGGGAAGTCGATGACGCCGCTGGCTCCCTGAAAGCTGATCTCCTCGTCGAGTTTGGACTTGACCCCTTCGGTATCCGCGGTCTCGGTGCTGGCGTACGCCCGGTCCGTCGCGGTGGAGAGCACCTTCAGCGCGTCGTGGGCCAGTGCCACGTGGCCGTCGTTGAGCCAGGGGTCCTTTGCGGTGTACGCCTGGACATAGAGCCGGAAGAGCGCGTCGGCCTCACCGTTGCTGTCCGGGTGGTTCTCGGGGAGCACGTGCACACTGTGGTAGAGGCGCAGCCAGTCCTGCCCCCGATACTTTCCGCGCAGCGCGGTGCTGGTGAGCTCGTTGCTGCCCATCACCGTCAGCGGCAGTCCCGCGCAACCGGAGTCGGGGCCGTAGTGGTTCACGAAAGCGGAGAAGTTCCGGACCCGGGCGGCCCAGTGGACGACTGTACGGGGCTCCCGCTTGACCGTCGCGCACACGGTCCGCGCGACGTCGTAGGGGGTGACGCCGCCGCTGCTCGCGGAGAGCGTCAGGGTGTCCGTGCCGGCGCCGAACTCCCGGGCGAACATGCTGCCCATCTCGGTGCTGAACAGGTCACCAGGCTCCTTGATCACCAGCGCTCGGGTGGCGGGCTCACAGCGGCCGGGGCCGGTCGCGACGACGCGCTCGGAGCGGACGAATCGTGCCGCGATCCTCGACTCACGGCTGTTGCTCGGAGACATGGGCCGGTAGTAGGTCACGTCCCTGTGCATCGCGTCGGCTGTCGCGGTGGTGCCGATGACCGGCACCTTGCCCCGGTCGAGCACCTGCACGGCGTCCCGGGTCTGGTTCCGGCTCTCGGAGAAGCCGACCACGCCGACGATGGTGCGGTGGTCCTGGGTGTCCTTGAACTCCCGTGCCTCGTCGACCACTTGGCGCGCCTTGGCGACCGCATGCGTGAATTTGATCCCGGCGTCCCGGATGTCGATGTACAGCCGCACCCGGTTCGGATCGTCGACTGCGGCATCATTCAGCCGCTGCTGCGCCAGCCAGAGGCCGCGCAGCTCGGGGATGGCTCCGTTGTCGACCGCCTCCTCCAGGTCCGCCGGCACGGTGGCGCCGAGATAGACGACCTTGCGGACGGGCCGCCGGTGGTTTCGTTCGGCGTTCAGCGCACGGTCGTTGAGCTTCCTGATGGACTCCACGACCGCTTGGAACTGCTCCCGCGGTGTCTCCTGGCCGGAGCCCGCGGCCGGTAACGGCTGCGGTGCGTGCGGGCCCGGGAGGCGCTGCCCGTCGAAACACCCGTCGGAGGTCCCGCTACCGGGCACGGTGAGCAGCCCGAAGACCACGGCGGCGGCCACCGTCACGGCCGTCAGCTCGACGGCGCACTCGGTGGCGGGTTTGATGTGGGGCTTGGGCGTGCGCGGGCCGATCCGCGTGACATGAATGCCCTCTTCCTCGAACCGCTGCTCCGCCAGCGGGATCAGCAGCGGTGGCGCCGAGCCACCGTCCTGAACCGGCGCGAAGCGGCCGGCGCCGTCCTGCAGGCTCTGGCACCGGCGCCAGTCGGCCTGCTGGTATGCGGCCGTCGGACCGGCGGCGACCACCAGGAGGGTGGCGTTCCCCGGTGCTCGGGCAGCGTTCCGCAGGGCGCGGAGAAAGCGTGCGGTGGCCGCGGACGCGGGGGTGTTCTGCGCAGGCAGGTCGAGCAGCACCACGCTGCGCGTGCGCCTGCGTCGCGCCCACGGCCCGAACCGTCCGGGCCGGGCGTCGCGCAGATCCGCGAGCAGGGCGCGCAGCAGCAGCTCCTCCAGGTCCTGACGGGCCTCCTCGGCCGCGGCCGCGTCACCGCCCGTGAGCCGCTGACACTGGCGCGTCAGCAGCTCGGAGACCCAGTAGAAGACCGAGTGGTCGCTCTTGCCCATCCTTCGCCACTGCTCGTACCAGTTGTGCTTCTTCGCTGTGAGCAGCCTCCGCGTCCACCAGGCCGACCAGCACCATCGCGGGAACCGGTAGAGCACCGACTTCCCGAAGAGCGCGATCAGATCACCGAGCCAGGACAGCGCTCCGTTGAACGAGACCGCGGATGCTCCGGCAAGCCAGTGCAGCACTCCTCCGCCGGCCTCTTCTGCGCGCAGGCTGTAGGCGCGGTCGCGCAGAGTCCGTCCGCCGAGGTTGACCGTCTCCGGACGCTCGCGCAATTCCTGCGTGAGGTCGGTCATGAGCCGGAGGTTCCTGCCCGGGAGCCGTGCGCCCTTCAGCGGGGTGGCGGCGCACAGTTGCTCGCCCACTTTCAGGGTCAGGTACTCCGTACCCGGCGGGGGGAGGGCCGGCAGAGCGGGCCTGGCGTAGGGGGTGAGCTTCGCACCCTCTCCGGCGTTGTGGGACAGGACGTCCTCCAGCCCGTCCAACACGCGCTTCGCCCGTACGCCGGCGGCCTGGTCGGTGCCCGTGCCCGCGGTGTCCAGGGCCAGGACGGGCAGGACGTCCTCCCGCAACGACCGGCGCCATTTGCCGGGAACGACGGCTTCCCGGAACTTCAGGAGGAAGGGATCCGACCCCTCGCCGTCCGGAAACGACCTCTGCCACTCTCGGGCCACGCGTCCCCCAACTGTGCGCTCCAGTAGCCTGTTTGAAGACCTGACACGCTACTCCCGGGCCAGGGCGCGCCGCCATGCGACGGTCGTTGACGACCCTCCTGAGCCTCGTCCGCCGCCGATTCGTGACCTGCCGCAACTGAGCGAGTCCTGACTGCGGTTGCTGCGGCTACCTGACAGCTCCGTGACCACCGGACCCCGCGTCGCCCGATACGGCCTCGCCCGATACTGCGTGGAGTGCTGCCAATCCCGCGTCCAGGGCGGGCCGGCCGGTACTGCCGCGTCTCGTGCACACCATGAACTTCCGCGACGGCGTCGACTGCCCCTTCAGGGGGACGCGTACCACCCCGTGCTCGGCCGGCACCGGCACGGTCCGAGGCAGCAGGCAGACACCGAAGCCCGCTGCGACCAGCGCTGACACCGCGAACCACTCCTTGACCTGATGCCTGACGAGCGGGTGAACCTCGGCGGCGGCACAGGGGTGCCCTTCGGGAACGAGCAGGTCCTGCCCGTCGTCGAGCAGAGGGTGCTGCTCGCACCGCGCGTCGGTGATCGGCGGCGCCTCGGGGGTGGGCAGGACGAGGGCGAGGTCCGCCTCTTCGGCAGGGAGCAACCGCACAGCGGGGCCGCACTCTGCTCGCCCCAGCTGTGGGCAGTGGCGCTGGTGGTCGCGCTGTTTTCCGCCGTACCTAATTACATCGGCGTCCCGGGTGGCGCGGACTCGCACGCGGGGACGCGGGGCGAGCTCTCAGCAGCCGCTGAGTCCGGCCAGCCGCAGCACCGCGTCCAGCCCTCGGTGTGAGCCCGCCGCGGCTCCCGCGGGAAGGACGTAGGAGCGCAGACCGGAGCCTGCCGCGCCGCCGTCCTTCGCGGGGTGGTCGCCCACCATCAGCGTCGAGGCCGGTTCGACTCCCAGCTCTCGGCACGCGTGCTGGAAGAGCGCCGGGTCCGGCTTCTCGGTCTTGTGCTGGTAGGAGTGCACCCAAGAGGTGAAGTAGTGGTCCAGGCCGTGATGGGCGAAGGTGGGCCGCAGGTCCCACCCCACATCGCTCACCACCCCCAACACCGCTCCGCCCGCGGCAAGTTGATTCAGCGTGGACGCGGCGTCCGCATAGGGCACCCAGTGCTCGGGGGCCTGCAGCTGCGCATAGAGCTCATCGGCTACGGGGGCGAGCTCGGGGACCGAGGAATACCACGTGGTGAACGCATGCCGGTGGGCCCCCGACGACACGTCCCGGGCATGCTGCGCCGCCACCACCGCCGGATCGGACAGGCCGGCTTCGAGCCCGCCCAGGATGCGGTCCATCGCCACGTCGTCCACGGGCTGCGCCAGCGCCGCCCGGATCCTGTCCGCGTACGTTCCGATCTGGAACAGCGTGCCGGAGAAGTCGAACAGTACGGCCCGGACAGCGGACGGGCGTCCGGGCGTCGTGGCACGGATGGGCCCTTCCGGGCCGCAGACAGGGAGGCTGCTCATGAGTGTTTCCTATCGCAGCGCCTGCGGAGATGACCAGGCGCCCGCCCGCGACCTGGTCGCTGCGCCGCCCATGGTGGGCACCGCCCCTCTGCGGTGGAAGACGGCCCACCGAGCGACACGGCACCCGGTCCTCTCTGCACGGCGGGCGACCGTCGTGCAGAACGGAGCGGGTGCCGACGCGCCGTTCCCGCGGTGATCAGCCGACCGGCACCGTGGAGGCGTCCTTCCTCTCCATGGGGCCCACCCAGGTGCGCCGCGGAGGGAGGCCGACGAACTTTCCGAAGATCAGGGCCGCCGCCGTGGCCGCGATCACGCCGGGCACGATCTCGTAGATGCCCGACTGGAGCGGGCCGAGGAGCGGGTCGATGTGCTTCCACAGGACGACGGTGACCGCGCCCGTCACGATGCCGGCGATCGCGCCGGCGCGGGTCATGCGCGGCCAGTAGAGCGACAGGAGGATCACCGGGCCGAAGGCGGCGCCGAATCCCGCCCAGGCGTAGGCGACGATGTCCAGCACGGCACCGCCGCTGAGCGCGATGACGTAGGCCACCAACGCGACCACCACCACCGTCGCGCGGGCCGCCAGCACCATCGCCGCGTCGCCCGCCCGGCGCTTGACGAATGCGCGGTAGAAGTCCTCGGTGAGCGCCATGGCCGACACGAGCAGCTGACTGTCGACGGTGGACTTGATGGCCGCCAGCACCGCGACCAGCAGGATGCCCGCGATCCAGGGGTTGACCAGCTGAGCGCAGAGCTCGATGAAGACGGTCTCCGGGTTCTCCAGCGTGTGGTCGAGGGCGCCGATGCCGACCAACCCGACGAGGGAGGCGCCCGTCAGGCAGACGACCACCCAGCCCACGCCGATGCGGCGGGCCAGCGGGATCTCTCGTGTGCTGCGGATACTCATGAAGCGGACCAGGATGTGGGGCTGGCCGAAGTAGCCAAGGCCCCAGGCGAGGAGGGAGATGACCGCCACGGCGGTGAGCGGCTCGCCGGTCGTCCAGCGGCTCCCGTCGAACTCGGCCTGGCCCGCCATGTCCAGGAGGGATGCGCTCTTGTCGGTGATGGCGTCACCCAGGGCGCCGAAGCCGCCGAGCGCGCCGATGCCGATGGCGGGGAGGGCCAGGGCCACGCAGAACATCAGCGTGGCCTGCACCGAGTGCGTGATACTCACCGCGCGGAAGCCGCCCAGGACGGTGTAGAAGACGATGACCACGGCGAAGACGGTGAGGGCGAATTCGAAGCCGCCGCCGAAGATGCCCTCGAACAGGACGCCGCCGGCCAGGAGGCCGCTGGCGACGTAGACGGTGAAGAACACGACGATGACGGTGGCCGAGAGCAGGCGCAGGACCCTGCTGCCGTCCTCGAACCGCTCCTCCAGATACGCCGACAGCGTCTTGGCGTCGCCGGCCAGCTCGGTGTAGGTACGCAGACGCGGGGCGACCACGCGCCAGTTGAGGTAGGTGCCGGCGGCGAGGCCGACGGCGATCCACGTGGCACCTATACCGGCCGCGTACACGGCGCCGGGAAGTCCCAGGAACAGCCAGCCGGACATGTCACTGGCCCCCGCCGACAGGGCCGCCACCGGTGCGCTCAGACGTCGCCCGCCGAGGGCGAAGTCGGAGAACGTCACGGTCTCCTGATAGGCCCAGATACCTACGGTCACCATCGCGAGTAGGAATACCCCGAAGATGATCATGACGGGTACGATCAGGAGTGTCACCACTGCTCCCTTGATGCGGGTACTGCCAAGGATTGCGGGGCCCCGGAAAGGGGAGAGCCCACGAGGAGTCCCGGAGCGACAATGATCCGGCGCGTGCTGACAATACGGATCAGCCGTCGAAAGCGGCACCCCTTTGGCGGATCTCCTTGGCATTCCCAGGCCCTTTGACCTCGGACTTGCCCCGGCGCCCGTCCTGCGCCGCGCCCGCCCCCGGCAGCCGACAACGCCCTTCGGTCCGGGAATTTGCCGATTCGGACCGGAAAAGAGACGCAGCCGATCCCGCCCTTTGCCGGACTTGTCGTCGATGTCGACCCGCTATCCGCGCCGCACGGCATTTACTGAACGTGAGTTACTGTCCGGTCTGAGGAAGTCAATTTCCAAATCATAACGTTGAACACGCAATTGCTGTAGGGGCCCGTGAAATTCCGCGCGTACCACACGCCGGAAGTCCTCCCGCGCTCTCCCTTCCCCCGGTCCCCAACTCCTCGACTATGGCTGGTTTCCCGGTGTGAGCGGGCCCGCGCTGCCACTTGGGTGGAGGGGACGGCCGAGTGGAACGAGGGGGACGGATGTACGACTACATCGTCGTGGGCGCCGGTTCGGCGGGGTGTGTGCTCGCGGCCCGGCTCACCGAGGACGCCGACACCCGGGTGCTGCTCGTCGAGGCCGGCCCCCCGGACGACGCGCAGGAGATCCACGTTCCGGCCGCCTTCAGCAAGCTGTTCCAGACGAAGTACGACTGGAGCTACCTCAGCGACTGCGAACCGGGCCTGGACGGCCGCCGGCGGTTCCTGCCCCGCGGCCGGATGCTCGGCGGGTCGTCGTCGATGAACGCGATGATCTACATCCGCGGCAACCGGCAGGACTACGACGGCTGGGCCGCCGCCGGCGCCGAGCAGTGGGGCTGGAACGACGTCCTGCCCTACTTTCTGAGGGCCGAGGACTTCCAGGGGCCTTCGACGCCGTGGCACGCCACCGGCGGTCCCCTCACCGTCAGCGAGGGCCGCTCGCGGCATCCCCTGATGGCCGCCTACGTCACGGCCGCGCAAGAGGCCGGCCACCCCCTGACCACCGACTTCAACGGCCCGGAACAGGACGGCGTCGGCTACTACCACCTCACCCAACGGAACGGCATGCGATGCAGCACCGCCGTCGCCTACCTGCGGCCCGCGCTGGACCGGCCGAACCTCGACGTGCTCACCGGGGCGCAGTGCACACGCGTGCTGTTCGACGGCGACCGCGCGACCGGCGTCGAGGTGGACCGAGCCGGCGAACCGGTGGCCCTGCACGCCGAACGGGAGGTGCTGCTCTCCGCCGGGGCGTACAACTCCCCGCAACTGCTCATGCTTTCCGGCATCGGCGTGGCCGCTGACCTCGAAGCCCGTGGCATCACGCCCCTCGCGGACCTCCCGGTGGGCGAGAATCTCCAGGACCACCCGCACGTCGGGCTGAGCTACCTGACCGACAGCGAATCGCTGATGACCGCGGAGACCGCGGACAACGTCCGGCTGCTGGAAGCCGAGGGCCGCGGGCCGCTCACCTCCAACGTCGGCGAGGCGGGCGGCTTCCACCGCACCCATGAGGGGCTCACCGCCCCTGACATCCAGGTGCACGCGGCTCCGGTGATGTTCCACGAGGAGGGCATCAGCCCCGTCACCGACCACGCCTTCATGTTCGGCGCGGTGCTGCTCACCCCCACCAGCCGCGGCAAGGTCTCCCTGCGGTCGTCGATCCCCAGCGCCAAGCCGCGCATCCTGCACAACTACCTGACCACGGACGAGGACCGCGCCACCATGGTCCGCGCGCTGCGCCTGCTGCTCGATATCGCCGACCGGCCCAGCCTGCGCAAGCAGCACCGCGAGGACTTCCTGGTCCCCCGCTCCCTGGACGACGCCGGTCTGCTGGCCTTCGCCCGACGCGAGTTGCAGACCCTGTACCACCCGGCGGGCACCTGTTCCATCGGCCCCGTCGTCGACTCCCGCCTACGGGTGCACGGTGTGCGCGGCCTGCGGGTGGTGGACGCCTCCGTGATGCCGACCATCGTGCGCGGCAACACCAACGCTCCCACGATCATGATCGCGGAGAAGGCGGCGGACATGATCCGCGACCTCCCGGCGCCGGCCTGAGGGAGGCGCAGCCGCCCCTGATCCGCCGGCGGTGTCCGGCTCCTCTCGCGGCGCGCTTCCGGCAAGCCGTGAGCCGGCACATGTGGCGCAGGCAACACGCAAAAACGGATGATGCCTCCGATCCCGCGTTGTTGAGCAAGCGGAACGCTGCCTCCGGGCGGCGCTCTCCAACTGCGCTCTCGACCTAGGAGACCCACACGTGAATGCCAGCGACACCGCCGCCCGGGCGGCGCAGGTGCTCTCCCGCACCTTTTCCCTGGACGGCCTCACGGTGCCGAACCGGATAGCCATGGCGCCGATGACCCGTGAGTTCTCGCCGGGCGGCGTCCCGGGAGCGGATGTCGCGGACTACTACGCGCGCCGCGCCGCCGGCGGAGTCGGCCTGATCATCACCGAGGGCACCTACGTCGATCACGCGGCCGCCGGAACCAGCGGCGCCGTCCCCCGCTTCCACGGTGAGGACGCGCTCGCCGGCTGGCAGGGCATCGTGGAGGCGGTGCATGCCGCCGGCGGAACGATCATGCCTCAGCTGTGGCACGTCGGCATGGCCCGTAAGGCGGGCGCACCGCCGTTCCCCGACGCGCCGCCTTCCGGGCCGTCGGGTATCTCCCTCGACGGCGGACCGGCCGGGCACACCATGACGCAGCGGGACCTCGACGACGTCATCGCGGCGTTCGCCGACGCGGCCGCCACCGCCGAACGCCTCGGCTTCGACGGCGTCGAGCTGCACGGCGCGCACGGCTACCTGATCGACCAGTTCCTCTGGTCGGGCACCAACCGGCGAACCGACGCTTACGGCGGCGACCTCACCGCGCGTACCCGCTTCGCCGCCGAGATCGTGGCGGCCTGCCGTGCGGCGGTCTCGCCGGACTTCCCGGTGCTCTTCCGGATGTCCCAGTGGAAGATGGGCGATTACCAGGCCCGTCTCGCCGACACACCGGAGGAGCTGAACGCGCTTCTGACGCCGCTCACCGAGGCGGGCGTGAGTGCCTTCCACTGCTCCACCCGCCGCTACTGGCTGCCGGAGTACGAGGATTCGGACCTCAACCTCGCCGGCTGGGTCAAGAAGCTCTCCGGCAAGCCGACCGTCACCGTGGGCTCGGTGGGACTCGACAACGAGTTCATCGGTACGTTCAAGGGCGAGCGGGCCGGCGTCGCAGGCATCGACCGGCTGCTGGACCGTATGGAGCGCGACGAGTTCGACCTCGTCGCCATCGGCCGGGCCCTGCTCGGCGACCCGGAGTGGGCCGCGAAGATCTTCGAGGGGCGCACCGGCGAACTGGTGCCGTTCGACGCCACGATGCTGCGCTCGCTCAGCTGAGGCGGATACGGGGCACGGCGCCGCTCGGGTGCCGTGCCCCGCGCCGGATCACGACGGCCTACGCTCCGGCGGCACATCTCATATCTGCTCCCGCAGAACGGTGAAGTGGCGGACGAAGCCGGTGAGTCCGGGAAGTTGACGGGGCGGGGTCCAGGTCCGTAGCCCGTCGTAACTGTCGCTGTAGTAGTACGTCTTGTCCGTGTAGCCGTCGAAGTAGATGCGCCAGCCGCCGCCCTCCAACGGCGCCAGGGCGGGGCCCTCCCGCCAGCTTCCCCAACCGGCCCAGTCCCCCGTGCCGGCGAAGACGTAGGGGCCTTCGAGGTGATCGGCCACGGCGTGCTCCAGGTACTTCGTCGTCTCCTGCTTCGTCACGGCGTGGTACTTGCCGCCGTGACGGACGACGAAGGTGTCGATGTAGTTCGACCGGTCGAGGCCGGCCACCGGCTCGGGAATGGTCCAGCGCCGTAGCGTGCCGTCGGTTGCGCTGAGCAAATGCGGCCGGAAGGTGGAGGTGTTGGTGGTGTCCAGCGAGACGATGACATGGGTGCCGCCGTCCTCGTCGACGAACCACTCCGGGGCCCAGGTGCGGGCCAGGCCCGTGACGGGCAGCGTGTGGTCGGCGACGAACCGCCAGTTCTTCCGGTCCTTGCTGCGGGCGAACCCGATGGTGTTGCCGGTCCAGTTGGTGGTGTAGACGATCCAGTAGTGGCCGTCGGCGTGCCTGATGAGGCTCGGGTCGCGAATCAGGCCGGCGGGCGGGACGTAGGCGGGCCCCTTGAGCAGGGTGTACGCCGTCGCGTCCGTGGACTCGTAGACGTACATGTTGGACTCGCTGCTGTTGGTGAAGGCCGTCATGGTGTAGCGGTACGCCTTCGGCGCGCTGTGCGTGGGCCGGTCGGCGACCGGGATGCCGAAGTCCGGGGTACCGTCCGGCCGCCAGCCCAGCCGCTGGATGCGGGTATGACGGTTGGGGTCGTTCAGCGGGTCGCCGGTGATGTCCTTGTACGGGCGGGCGTGGTAGACGAGGACATCGGTGCGGCCGTCCTCGGCGACGGTGAAGGAGTTGTGGCCGGGGCCGTACTGCCGGGTGGTGTCGTTGCTGCTGAAGACCGGCCGGGGCGACTTGACCCAGGACTTCGGGTCCATCAGGTCGCTGCCCGCGTCGGCAGTGAGCAGCCCCAGGCAGTAGTTGCTGTCGGTGGCGCTCGCCGAATACGTCAGGAAGACGCGCCCGTGCCGCTGGAGGACCGAGGGACCCTCGTTTACCTTGAAGCCGACACCCTCCCAGTCGAACTCTGGTGTGGTGAGGCGGACTTGGGGGCCGGTGAGGGTCCACGGATTCGCCATTCCCGACAGAAACACCCCCGTGTTGCCGTCGGTACCGGGCTCGTGCTGCGCCCAGGCGAGATAGCGGACCTCCGACCGGGCCCCTCCCGCGCCGGCGGGTTCGGGCGGCCCGGCGTGGGTGAAGGTGGTGGCGTCGAGCGCGAAGGTGTCCCAGGCGGTGGTGATCTGCCCCCGCTCGGTCCAACTGCCCTGAAACGGATCGCGGTGGGTGTTCTCCAGCACCCACATGCGGATCTTCCAGACGTCGTCCGCGGGCGCCGCGGCGAAGTAGACGTACCACGCGCCGTCGATGTGATGGATCTCCGGCGCCCAGATGTGCGCGCCCATGTCCCCGTCGGTGTGCTTCTTCCAGATCACCGACTCCCCGGCCTCGGTGAGGCCGCTCAGCGTGCGGGAACGGCGCAGCACGATGCGGTCGTACTCGGGGGCGGTGGCCGTGAAGTAGTAATGGCCGTCGGTGTGCCGGTGGATGTGCGGGTCGGCGCGGTTGCGGACGAGCGGGGTGGCGGCGGGGAGCCGAGGACCGGGGCCGGGTTCCTGTTGGGCCCGCGCAATCGACGGCACCGCGGCGAGGGCGCCCGCGGCGAGGACGCCCTGCAACATCAGTCTGCGGCTGGGGATTTCACTGCTGCCCATGTGATGCCTATCCGGATCGAGGGAGGTTCGATATTTCGAACTGCATTTGTGATTCCGAACGTCGAAAAGGTAAGCGGGTGTCACCGGAAGGTCAACGGGGCGGACATCACCCGACGGAGGCCGCCCCTCGGGTCGGCCGCATCTTTCCGACGGTCCGCGACGCGGTGTGCACCGGCGGCGCGATGCCGTACGTCCGAGCCGGAACGGCCGCCGCACAACGGCGGATCGGGGCTCGTTTTGGACCGGAGCGGGATCCTCAATACGATCCGGCGATGATCATAAGAAAACGGTGGGCAGCCGGGGTGTGCGGGCTGCTTGCCGCACTGGCCGTCGCGCTGCTTCCCACACCTGCCACGGCGGATGAGCCGGATACCCACCCCTCCCCCAAGGTCGAGCTGACACTCGACGTCAGCGGCTCGATGCGCGCGCGGGACATCGACGGACAGAGCCGCATGGCCGCGGCCAAGCAGGCCTTCAACGAAGTGCTGGACGCGGTGCCTGACGAGGTCCAGCTCGGCATACGCACTCTCGGCGCCAACTACCCTGGCGAGGACCGGAAGGTCGGCTGCAAGGACACCCGGCAGCTCTACCCCGTGGGCCCGCTCGACCGGACCGAGGCGAAGACGGCGGTGGCGACCCTCCGGCCCACCGGCTGGACGCCCATCGGCCCGGCCCTGCTGGGTGCCGCCCACGACCTCAAGGGGGGCGACGGGACCCGCAGGATCGTGCTCATCACGGACGGCGAGGACACCTGCGCCCCGCTCGACCCGTGCCAGGTGGCACGCGACATCGCAGCCGAGGGCATCCACCTCGTCGTCGACACGCTCGGGCTGCTGCCCAACGCCAAGACCCGTAATCAGCTGAGCTGTATCGCCGAGGCGACCGGCGGCACCTACACCTCCGTGCAGCACACCGATCAACTACGCGATCGAGTACACCAGTTGGTGGAGCGCGCCGCCGATCCCGTCGTCACACCGGTGGCCACCAAGGGCACCGCGCAGTGCGCCGATGCCCCGAAGCTGACCGCCGGGCTCTACAGCGACCGGGAGAAGTTCGCCGAGCACCGCTGGTACCGGGTGGAGGTCCGGCCCGGCCAGGAGCTGCGGGCCTCGGTGAGCATCGCCGCGGACCGCGCGGTCAACAACGACTACGGGGTCATGCTGCGCGCCTCGACCGTGCACGGCCGGGAGATCGTCCGCGGCTCGGAGGCGGGTGACGGGCGCACCGATGTCATCTCGTCCGGACTGCGCTACCCGACCGCGCCGCGCGACGCGGCGGACGACGAGAGCGAGCCCGCGGCGGAGACCGTCTGCCTCCAGCTCAGCAACTCCTTCTCGGCGCCCGCATCGGTCAAGACGGAGCCCGGCCTTCCCGTCGAGCTGACCGTCGACCTGGTGGACGGGCCCGGCGACGCTGCCGACGTGGCGTCCTTCGGTCTCGGCCGCGGCTGGTGGCTGCTGGGCTTCCTGGCGCTCACCGGACTGCTGGCCGGGCTGCTGTGGGGCTGGATCTCCCGTTGGCGCGTCACCGTTTGGAGGACCAACTGATGCGCACCACACGCATAGTGATGACCGCGATGCTGGCGGGTGCCGGTCTGCTCGGGATGACGCGAGCCGCCGCGGCCGACAGCCCCGCACCGAGTCCGAGCGGCAGTGTGGACGCATCGGCCGCGGCTCCGACCGAGGCGGGCACCTCCTTCCGTACGGCGACCGCCGTACGGCCGGGGCAGCGCGCCACGGCCGATGCGTCCACCGGCGACTACCTGTACTGGGTGGTGCCCGTCGATGCGGGTCAGCGCGCCACCGTGACGGCGAAGGTGAAGCTGCCCGAGTCCGCCCGGCACGGCGCGGCCACCTGGCGGCTCGATGTGTTCGACGGGCTCCGCCGGCGTCAGGCGTGCAGGTACGGCGCCCAGACCGGGGTGGCGGCCGCGGACACCTCGTCCGTCGAGCTGTCCTGCACGCTGCGCACGGTCCGCGCGTGGGCGGAACCGTGGGCGAACGATCCCCTGCCGGGCAGCTACTACCTCCGTCTGACCGTCGTGGACCTGCCGCGGGATGACCTGGGCCTGCCCGTACACGCCGAGGTCCAGGCAAGGACGACCGACGAGGGCGGCGCACGGGCCGTGGACGGCTCGCTCGCCGCTCCCCTGGTCCCCGGCGCCGGCACCGCCTCGCCGGAGGCCGACCGGAGCACGGATTCCCGGGCGGCCGGAGCCACGGTCGAGCCGGAGGGAGGCTGGTCCTCCGGGCAGTGGTCGGACCGGTGGATCTGGACCGCGGTGGGGGGTCTCCTCGCCGCCCTCGCGGGCATCGGTGGATACCGCCTCACCCGGGGATCGGGGCGGCCTTCACGGGTGTCCCAGGTGCCACCGGGCGCCTGACGGACGGGCCCGGCAGGGCGGGCGGCGGCAGACGGGGCGGGGGGCTCCGGCGGACAGACGATCGGCCACGGAACCCGAGCCGCCCCGTCGGACACACCCCGGGGCCGCACGTGGGCCTCCGCCTCGTCGGGCACTACCTGGGCCCCCGTCGACCCCCGCCCCGTCCGCGGGCGCACGGCCGGACGGGGCGCCCTCCGCCGCTCCGCCCGGACGCCCGGCCCACCATGCCGTTCAGATCGCCGCGAGCCCGGTGGGACCTCGCCTCCTCTTCCTTTCCCCGCGGCGAAAGGAAGAGGAGGCGCCGCTGCGGAGATCAGCCCTGCCCGGTCAGCCCTCCGGGAACGGTTTCCGCGTGTGTCAAAGTGGAATAAGCACGAATAATGCGGTACAAGCCGGACAGCTCGGGGCAAAAGCCGGGTGGTGCCGGAGCGGGGCAGAGAGGGTGGTCATGTCCATACGGTCCGAGCGTGCCGCGGCGGTCGCGGAACCTCAGCAGTACGCGAACCCACGGGATGCCGAGTACGCCGACCTGTTCGGCCAGGCCCCGGTGATCTTCGCCGCGCTCAACGGACCGGACCTTGTGCTGGAGGCCGCGAACCCGGCCTTCTTCGAGGTCTTCGGCGGCGACGTGAGCAGTGTCGGCAAGCCGGTCCGTGAGGTGCTGCCGGAATTGGCACCACAGGGCGTCCTCGATCATCTGGAATCGGTGTACCGCACCGGTACCGCCTACCGGGCCCGGGACGGGCGGCTGGTCATCGGCCCGCCCGGTGACGAGCGCGAGGGATTCTTCGACGTCACCTACGAGCCCCGCCGCGACACGGCGGGCAGCATCGACGGCGTGATCGTGCTCGCCGTCGAGACCACCGCGTTCCACCACGCCCAGCTGCTGGCTTCCGAGCAGCGCATTCTGCTGGAGCAGATCGCTCGCGACGCGCCGCTCGAGGAGATCCTGCGCGGCATGGCGCGGACCATCGAGGAGCTCTCCCCGGAGACCATCGTCTCGGTGCTGCTCGCCGACGTCGACGGGCTGCACCTGCGGCACGGCACCGGCCCGAGCCTGCCACCGTTCTACAACCAGGCGATCGACGGCATAGCCATCGGCGAGGGCGTCGGCTCGTGCGGGACGGCCGCCCATACGCTCGGGACGGTCATTGTCACCGACATCTCCACGGACGCCCTGTGGGAGAACTACCGCGACCTGGCACGCCGGGCCGGACTCGCGGCGTGCTGGTCCACCCCGATCCAGGGCGCGGACGGGCGGCTGCTCGGAACCTTCGCCATGTACCACCGGGAGCCCAAGGCCCCCGAGCCCAATGACATCTCGCTGAGCACCGCCTTCGCGCGCATCGCCGCCCTCGCCATCGAACGGCACCAGACCATGGCGGCCCGGCGTGCCGCCCAGGAACGGGAACGGGCCGCACGTGAGGACCTGGCCTTCATATTGGAGGCCAGCACCGCCATCACCCGCGAGCCGCACTACGCCGAGTGCCTCCAGTGCCTGGCCCGGCTGACGGTGCCGGCCCTGGCGCCGCTGTGCGCCGTGCACGTTCTGGAGGAGGGCCGGATCCGGCAGATCGCGGTGGCCGCCACGGGCCCGGCCGAGAGGGATCTGCTCGCCTCCCCCGCCATCCGCGACGAGGTCGACGCGGCGGTCGCCCGGGTGCTGGCGTCCGGCGCCACCGAGACCGACCACCAGGGCCGCTCGCCGACCAGGCTCTCCGAGCAGGCGGGCATCCGCGGCTATGTGTGCGCCCCGCTGACCACCCGCGGCCGCACCTTCGGCGTCATGACGCTGCTGGCCACCGACCGCCCCCTGGACCGGCACCTCATCGCGCTCGCCGAGGAGCTCGCCCGCCGGGCCGCATCAAGCGCCGACAACGCCCACCAGTTCAGCGACCGCGTCCAGCTCGCCCGAGATCTGCAGGCCGGCCTGCTGCCGCCCGAGATCCCGACGATCCCCGGTGTCGACCTGGCGGTCTCCTACCACCCCGCCGGCGAGGGGCTCGACGTCGGCGGCGATTTCTACGATGTCTTCCCGCTCCCCGACGAGCGCTGGGCGATCATGATCGGCGATGTGTGCGGACGCGGCGCCCGGGCGGCCAACACCACCGGCCTGGTGCGTCACACCACGCGGGCCGCCGCCCGGCTGCTGAGCGACCCGTCGGCGGTGGTCGGCGCCGTCAATGACGCGCTCAACGCCGACACCACGGACGTCGACACCTTCGTCTCGCTGGTCTACGGCGAGCTGCGGCGCACCTCCTCCCACCTGTCGCTGAATCTGATCCGCGCCGGCCATGTGCCCCCGCTCGTACGCCGCGCCGACGGCACGGTGGAGGAACTCGTCCAGCCGGGCCTGCTGTTGGGCATCCACCCCGGTTTCGACGGGTCGCCCGGCGGCGTCGAGCTGTATCCGGGTGACAGCCTGGTCATGGTCACCGACGGCATCACCGAAGCCCGCTCCGCCGACGGCGAGTTCTTCGGGGAGGAGCGCCTGATGGACTCCCTCGCCGTGTTCCGGCCCACGCCGCCCACCTCCGCAGCCCTCCTGCATTTCCTCACCTCCGCGGTGACCGCCTTCGCCGGCAGCTCCACCGTCGACGACCAGGCCGCGCTGATCCTCACCGCCACCTGAGACGCCCGACGGGCGGCCGGTGCCGCCGCCGCGCCGCGGGCGGCGGAGCAGGGGAGCACTCGGTGGCGCGGCCGTTCACGTACCACTCCATGCGCAGGTCGGCGCCGGGGTGCCGGGGAGCGCGCCGCCGCCAACCGCCATACTGCGAGGACTCCTTCTTCCCCTGTCCCGAAGGGAACGTCACGACGTGTCCTCCTCCTCGCCCACCCTCACGCGTACCTCCGTCGCGATCGTCGGTGCCGGGCCCGCCGGGCTCACGGTGGCAAATCTGCTGCGCAACGCCGGAGTGGACTGCGTACTGCTGGAGGCCGAGAGCCGGGAGTTCATCGAACAGCGGCCGCGCGCGGGTTTCATGGAGGAGTGGGCCGTACACGCGCTGGCCCGGCACGGGCTTGCCGATCGCATCCTCGAACGTGCCGAGAGGCAGGAGCAGTTCGAGTTCCGGGTCGCCGGGGAGCGGCACACCGTACGGACCGCGAAGCTCTCGGGCCGGCGCCATTTCGTCTACCCGCAGCCGCTGCTCGTCACCGACCTCGCCGCGTCGTACGTGGACCGGGCGGGGGGCGATGTGCGGTTCGGCGTGCGGGACGTGCGGCTGAGCGGGCTGGAGGGCGACCGGCCGGCCGTGTCGTACACCGATCCGTCGAGCGGCGAGCGGCACCGCGTCGAGTGCGACTTCGTAGCGGGCTGCGACGGCGCGCGCGGGGTGTCACAGGCGGCGATACCCGACGACCGGGCGGTCATCACCCGCCATCACCACGGCGTCGCCTGGCTGGCGCTGCTGGCCCAGGCGCCGCCGTCCGCGGACGGCGTGGTCTTCGGCATCCACGAGCGGGGCTTCGGTGCCCACATGGCCCGCAGCCCCGAGGTCACCCGCTACTACCTGGAAGTGCCGCCCGGGGACGACCCCGGCAACTGGTCGCACGCGCGGGTGTGGGAGGAGCTGCGCATCCGGCTCGGCGCGGCCGGGGCCCCGCCGCTGTCCGAGGGGCCGCTGATCGAGCAGGTGGTCCTGGACATGCACGACTACGTCGTGGAGCCCATGGCGTACGGCCGCCTCTACCTGGCGGGCGACTCCGCCCACCTCGTCGCGCCCATCGCGGCGAAGGGCATGAACCTCGCGATCAACGACGCGCTGCTGCTCGCCGGTGCGCTGATCCGGCACCGCCAAGGCGACGACAGCGGCCTGGCGGGCTATTCCGAGGCGTGCCTGCGGCGTGTCTGGCAGTACCAGGAGTTCTCGCAGTGGCTGTCGGAGGTGATGCACGGCGCCTCGTCCGGTGATCGGTTCCGTGCGGGCACGGCCGCTGCCCGGCTCCGGCGACTGCTGGGGTCCGAGTCCGCGGCGCAGGCGTTCGCGGGGCTCTACCTCGGCGAGGAGGCCGACCTGTGACGGCCTGAACGGCGCACCGGAGCATGTTGCTCATGCGGAGCGGGTGTTGACGCTGCGGGTCCGGCAGGTGCACCGGGCCCGCAGTCGTACCCCGGCCGGGGTCAGCCGGCCAGCAGGCGGTGGAGCGCCAGTGGTGTCACATATCCCGACCAGCGGCCGTCGCCGAAGAGGTGAACGCCGGCGTCCTTGTAGCACTGGTCGACGAGCTGGGAGCAGATCATGTGCCCGGTGGCGGAGATGTAGCGGCGCAGCCCCGGGACGGGCAGATGGATCCGGTGGGCGGCGATCGCCACGTAGTCGAGGAAGCTGTACGGCACGCCCACGTACGCGCCGGACGCCGAGCAGATGTCCGCACGCTGCTGCTCCGAGAGGCCGGACGGGCAGACGTACAGCACGTCCGCTCCCTCGTAGGACGAGAGGGGCCGGATGCGGGCCCCGCCCGGTTCCGCTTCCAGCAGCTGGTTGTCGGGAAGCACGAGGAACGCGTGCTGGTAGTCGGCGAAGCCGTTGCCGTTCAGCCACTGGCCGATACGGATCAACCGGCCTACCCGGCCGGATATTTGGGTGAGCCCGATGTCGCCGGGCAGGGGATCGGAATGAATCATGTGCGGCTCCAGGAGACGCGAGAGGGGATTCGCAGAGGTGATACCCCTCTTCCGGGCTGATGGAGCCTCCGGGGGGCGGTGAGTACGGCGGCGATCACTGCTGGATTCCCGGGGCGTCCGTCGGGTACGCGACGGGTGGAAGGCTGTCCGACCGGGGCTGCTGTCCTGCACGCGCCCCCGCACGGGAGCTCTGAGGCGGCACGCCGTGTACGTACACCGCGCGTCGCGCACCACAGCGGCCACACCCCCTGGGTACGGCTGTGGCGCAGGAGGTCCCCGGAGTGCCGCCTTCCGGAAAGGAGAGTGGCCCGTGTTCTTCGTCGAGACCCTGGAGACAGAGGGGCTGGGAAACCGCAGTTACCTCGCCGGCGGGCGGCAGACCGCTGTAGTGGTGGATCCGCCGCGCGACATCGAACGCGTGGTGGTGGCCGCGGCACGGCGCGGGGTGCGCATCCGCCATGTGGTGGAGACCCACCTGCACAACGACTACCTCACCGGCGGCCTGGATCTGGCCCGGCTCACGGGCGCGCACTATCTGGTGCCGGCCGCGGCGCGGGTCGCGTTCGACCGGGTCCCGGTGGACGAGGGCGACATCTTCGACGTGGACGGCGACCTGGCACTGCGGGCCCTGGCCACCCCTGGACACACCCCGCACCACACCTCCTACGTCCTGGTGGAAGCGGGCCGGGAAGTGGCGGCCTTCACCGGCGGATCACTGCTGATCGGCAGTGTCGGCCGACCCGACCTGGTGGAACCGCGGCTCACCGAGGATCTCGCCCGCTCCCAGCACGCCTCCGCCCACCGTCTCGCCGCTGAGCTGGAGGACGAGGTGGAAGTGCTGCCGACCCACGGATTCGGCGGGTTCTGCTCCGCCTCGCAGCCCAAGGGCGACAGCACCACCATCGGGGCCGAGCGCAGGAGCAACGATGCGCTCACCCTGGACGTCGGCACCTTCGTCGAGCGGACACTGGCGGGGCTGGACGACGTGCCGGCGTACTACGCCCACATGGGCCCCCTCAACGCCGAGGGCCCCCCTCCGCTGGACCTGACCCCTCCCCCGGTCGCCGACGGCGAGGAGATCGCCGAGCGGCTGGCGGCCGGGGAGTGGGTGGTGGACCTGCGCAGCCGTGTCGCCTTCTCCGAGGGGCATGTGTCCGGGTCGTTCAACTTCGAGGCGGACGGCAAGCCGGCGATCTACCTGGCGTGGCTGATCCCGTGGGGTGAGCCGGTCACACTGCTCGCCGCCTCGGCCGAACAACTCGCTTTTGCGCAACGCGAGTTGGCGAGGGTCGGTATTGAGCGGCCCGCCTGCGCAGCCCTCGGTGATCCGACTTCCTGGGTGCGTGCCGGGGAGCGCCCACGCTCCTTTCCCCGGGCCGGCTTCGCCGATCTGAAGCGCGCGGCCGACCGGGACGGTGACGTCGTGGTGCTGGATGTGCGGCGGGACACGGAGCGGGCGGAGGGCTACCTTGCGGGATCCACCCATGTGCCCCTCCACCACCTGCACGACCGCGCCGGTGAGGTGCCCGCAGGGCAGGTGTGGGTGCACTGCGCGACCGGGATGCGCGCGGCGACCGCCGCGTCCATGCTGGACGCCGCCGGTCGTGAGGTGGTGACCGTCGACGACACCTTCGCGGACGCCGAAGCGGCCGGACTGAACGTCGTCACGCACTGAATGCCGCACGAGCGCGGAGGCAATGCCGCCCACCGGGCCAGGGAGAGGAGCCCGCCGCGGCCGGTTGCGCACCGACCCAGCTCACCGGCCGCCATGCCCGGCCCCACCCTGCCTCCCCGGTCATGGCCCACCGGGTAATTTGTTCAGTCCGGGTCACCCCGGCGAAGGAAAGGAACCACCACCCATGACGACGCCCACCGCCCTGCATCCCGACCAGGCTGCCACCCGCCTCGACGAGTACACCGTCATCGACGTGCGGACCCCGGGCGAGTACGCCGCCGGCCATCTCCCGGGCTCCCACAACATCCCCCTGGACCACTTCGGCACCGCACTACCCGCGCTCAAGGCCGCGGCGGCCCGCAGCGACCTGCTGCTGGTGTGCGCCTCGGGCAGCCGCTCCGTCGCGGCCTGCGAGAAGCTCGCCGCCGCCGATGTCCGGGCCGCAACCCTCACCGGCGGCACCAGCGCCTGGGCCGACCAGGGGCACGGGCTGGAGCGCGCCGTCGACGCCACCGCGGTGTGGCCCATGGAACGCCAGGTCCGACTCGCCGCCGGATCACTGGTCCTCCTGGGCCTCGCGGTCGGCACCCGCTACCGCGCCGCCCGCTGGCTGTCCGCCGCCATCGGCGGCGGCCTGGTCTTCTCCGCGGCCACCGACACCTGCGGCATGGCCGCCGCCCTCGCCAAACTGCCCCACAACCGCCCCCGCACCACCGACCTCGATGCCACCCTGTCGGCCCTCCAGCCGTAGGCGGGACGGCCGGCCGTCGCAGCGCTCGGGCGGGTCACGGAAGCCGGGCCGGGCTCCCCAGGGTCTCGCCGAGAGCCGCTCGGTCGATCTTGCCGTTGCGGTTGAGGGGCAAGGCGTCCAGTCCGGTGAGGGTGGCGGGCACCATATAGGCCGGGAGGCGGCGGCGCAGGGCCGTACGCAGAGCGTCCTCCTGGGGCGCGGCTCCGGTGTACGCGGCGGCGAGTTCGATGCCCGCGGGGGTGGTCAGCGGGACGACCGCCGCGTCGATGACACCGGGCACCGCCCGCATCGCCGCCTCGACCTCACCGAGTTCGACCCGGTAGCCGTGGACCTGCACCTGCTGGTCGCCCCGCCCCAGGTGTACCAGCGGACCACCGGCCGGGGCACCGTCATCGCCCGGGTCACCAGGAGCGTCGGGCAGGGCGCTGACGCGGTCGCCGGTGCGGTACCAGTGGTCGTCCGTCAACGCTGTGGCGGGATCGTAGGGGGACCCGTCGGGCGCGAGAAAGCGATCGGCGTCGTTCGCCGGGTCGAGATAGCCGGGGAAGCGCTGAGGGCCTCGTACGCACAACTCTCCCTCATGAACGCGTAGTTGGAGCCCGGTGTGGAGGGCGCCGATCGGCACGGTGCCGTTGGCGGGCTCCGGCCAGCTCGCACGGTCTCCGGGAAGCCGGTAGGTGCTGCAGGTGACGGTCAGTTCGGTCGGGCCGTAGGCGTTCTCCAACGAACTCTGCGGAGCGGCCTCGTGCCACGCCGCCGCCTGCTGGAGTGTCAGCGGCTCCCCGCAGAACATGCTGCTGCGCAGGGTCGGCATGCTGCCCGGGGCAAGGGCCCGCAGCCGCTGGGCGATCGAGATGACCGAAGGCACCGAGTTCCAGTGCGTCAGCGCGCGCCGGTTGACGAAACGGACCGGTGACAGCAGTTCGCCGCGGGTCGGTACGACCAGGGTGGCGCCACTCCCCCAGGCGGTGAACATGTCGTGGACCGAGGGGTCGAAGGTCAGATCGAAGGTCTGCGAGAAGCGGGCCCCGGGGCCTGCGCCGCACCGGGGGACGACATGGTCGAGGTAGGCGCAGACGTTGCGCTGCTGGATGGGTACGCCCTTGGGGACGCCCGTCGAGCCCGAGGTGAAAAGGATGTAGGCGAGGTCCTCCGGCTGTGCGGGAGGAGTCGGGAACCGGACCTGGGGCGAGGTCGGCAGTCGCAGGAACTCGAAATCGGTCAAGACCAGTGCGGGAGCGCCGAGTTGGCCTGGGCGGTCGGCGGTCGCGTCGGCGAGTACTGCGTCGAGCCGGGCGGCCCGTGCCACCACGGCGTTGCGCTCGGCCGGAAAGGCGGGGCCGAGGGGGACGACGGTGGCGCCCAGGCGCTGGATGGCGAGGTAGCCGGCGTAGGCCAGCGCACTGCGCCCGGCCAGCAGCCCCACCCGGCGGGGCGGGGCGTCGTGCAGGTGCCTCAGCAGCCGGGCCGCCAGCGCGTCCGCGAGAGCCGAGAGTTCGGCGTACGTCAGCGTGGTGTCGCCGACCTCCAGGGCCGCGCGGTCCTTGTGCAGGGTGGCCGACGTCGCGAACCAGTCGTAGAGGGTGTGCCGTTCGGCGGGCATGCTCACCGTTCGCCTTTCTCGTGTGCGGGTCTCTGGATTACGCGGAGAACGCGCAGCTCAGCGGAAGGGGCGAGTGATCTCGCAGGCTGAGCCAGCGGTAGTCGCCCCAGCGGCCGGCCCGCGCACCCGGTGGCACGTCGATGGTCCAGGGACGCCCGGAGAGGCCCGCCCCGCAGGCCTTGACGCACGCCTCCTGGGCGGTCCACACCCACGCCACCTCCTCGGCGGCCCGCGCCGGGGGAAGCGCGGTGATCCTTCGGGCGTGCCCGTGCAGCAGCCGACGGGCCAACGACGGAGTGACGGCGGATCCCGGCCGCTGCACATCCACACCGAGGTCGCGCCCGATCGCGACCCCGGCGGCGAGCGCGCCTCCGCTGTGCGAAACGCTGATACCGACCGTGCGGTGCCCGCGCAGCCGGGGCTTTCCCCCGGGGTCTGCGGTGATGTCGGCGGCGGCCGGTGCGGGGCACACCGCGGCGATCAACTCCCGCAGCAGCGCGCGACCGGCGAGGAATTCGCGGGCACGCCACTCGGGCAGGGCGCTCGCGCGGCGCAGGTCGTCGCGGTGGTCGCTGGGCGCCACCCGGCCGACGGACGAGGTGCTGACCCAGATGCGGTCCTCGACCATGAGCGGAGCCGTCATGTGTGCGCCGTCCGTGCCATGTCGGCGATGACGGCCTCTGCGGCGTCCGCCACCGCGCCGAGGACCACTTCGTTGGCTCCGCCGCCGATGGCGAACAGCGCGGCCTGCGCGCGGAGTTCCTGGATGCCGCCGGTGGCGAATCCAGCCGCTCCCCACAGTTGGCCGCACTCCGCGAGGACGTGGTTGACGGTGGCCCCCGCGGCTGCCTTGAGGGTGGCGGCGGCCGTCGTGTCGTGACGTACCGCGACCTGCTCGGCGTGGTACGCCACCAGTGCCTGGAGTTCGCGCACCCGCACCAGGCAGGCCGAGAAGGTCCGGCGCACGCCGTCCAGGTCCCACAGGGTTCCCTCGCCGTGGGGGCGGCCGGAGAGGTGGCGGAGGGTGTCGTCGAGCACCCGGCGGCACAGGGCCACGCCCCACTGCGCCCCGGCGAGCCGTTCGGTGGCGATGTGGCGGGCGAAGAGCGGCAGTCCGAATCCGACCCGGCCCAGGAGGTGGTCGCGGTCCAGCCGCACTCCGTCGAGGACGACATGCCCCACGCCCGAGTCGGCGAACAGGGCGGAGTCCGCGGGGCCCACGCTGACCCCCGGGGCGTCGGCGGGCACCAGGACCCAGGTGAAGTGGGTGAAGTGCCGGCCGGGGCGGTGCCGGGCCAGGACGAGGAAGAAGGCCGCCGTGGTGGTGTTGGCGATCCAGTTCTTCTCTCCGGTCACTTCCAGGGCGTCGTCATCGATCCGTACCCGGGTGCGCAGCGCGGTGAGGTCCGTGCCGGCGGTGACGTCGGTGGCCGCCAGGGCGATGGTGGCCCGGCCGGCGAGGGCGCTCGTGAGCGCCTGCTGCGCCACCTGCGAACGGCCCGTGGCGAGGATGGGCAGCGCGGTGGCCAATTGGACGCTCACCGACAGGGTGGCGGCGAGGGAGAAGCGGGTGTCGACGGCGGCGAGCAGGTTCGCGAGGCCGTCGGGGTCGGCTCCCGACCGGACGTCGCCGTCCCGGTAGGCCCGGGTGATCAGGCCGGCCCGGCCGAGCGCGGCCCAGACCTGGGCGCCGCTCGCGGTATGCGGCAGCGCGTCGAGTGCGGCGTGGCCGGCGGCGGCCGGGGCCGTTACGGCTGTCGGCGCGGTCGCTTCGTGCGCGGACGGCGCCTGCGCGGGCGGTTCCTGCTGCGTTTCAGGCAAAGCTGACTCCCTGGTCGCGCAGCGCCAGCCTGCCGTCGGCGAGGAGCAGCCGGTCGTTGCTGTAGTTCAGCGCCGCGGAACGCAGGTCCCGCAGTGCCCGTTCGAGCCGGGTCGGCGAGTCCTTGAGGTAGCCGTGCCGCAGGCCGACCGCGGCGATCAGGTCGTCCACCGCGGCGAAGCACTGCTCGGACGCGGTGATCTTGAGCGAGTTGAGCTGGAGTTGACGCGCCGCGGCGGAGAGGTCCTGGCCGGACTCCACCGTACGGAGGGTCTGTTGCAGCAGTGCGTGCACGGTGTCCAGGCGCTGGCGTGCGCGGGCCAGGCGGGTGAGCAGGAGCTCCGAGGTGAGATCGAATCGGGCGCGGCCGTCCGGGCTGCGCAGGAGCCGCAGCACGCGCGACAGGGCGCCCGCGGCCGTGCCGAGCCACGCCGCCGACCAGCCCAGATGGGCCAGCGGGCCGAAGATCTCCGCGGCGATCCGGTGGAACTCACCGTGTTCGCCCACCACGTGGTGCGCGGGGACGCCGCCGGTCAGCCGGAGCGCGACGCTGTGACTGGCGCGCATGCCCATCGGCTGCCAGTCCCCCGATCCGCTGATGTCGAGTGCGTCGCGGTGGGCGTAGACCAGCGACACCTCGTTCGTGGTCTCGGCGTGCGGACTGCGCATGGTGATGAGGAAGCCGTCGGCGTGCAGGCCGCCGGTGACGATGGGGGCGAAGCGGTCGATCGCCAAGTCGGCGCCTGCAGCGGCGAGTTGAGCCTCGGCACTGAGAAGGTGACCGCCCTTTCCTGCTTCCGTGGTGACGGAGGCGAGATAGATCTCCCCTGCCGCGATTCCCGGCAGGAGTTCCTTGCGCAGCCGCTCGCTCCCGTACCGGATGACCGCCTCGGTCTGCTGGCAGTGCATCGCGAAGATCATCCCGACGGACATATCGCTGCGCCCGAGGGTCTGTGCCGCCGCCACCAGGTCCCGGACGGTGCCGCCGAGCCCGCCGTGGGCGGTGGGGACGAGGAGGCCGAGCAGCCCGGTGCGGCGGAGAGCGGCCAGCGCCTCGACGGGAAACTGCGCGGACTCGTCGGCGCGCTCGGCATGCCGCTCGGTGACCTCGGCGACCTCGGCGAGAGCGGCCGACACATCGAGCTGACCGCCCTCCGGCCGGCCGGCGGAAGAGGTACTCATGCGGTCACCCGGCCCGTCGGCGCGTCGGGGAGCTGGGCGCGGATGACGCCCCAGAGGCTGCCGGCGGTGGCGAAGGTGGCGTCGTTCAGCTCCTCGTCCGGCAGGGATATCCCGAAGGTGTCCTCCACGGCGAACAGCAGCTCGATGGCCTGCATGGAGTCGACACCCAGCTTGCGCAGGTCGGTGTCGGGCGTGATGACGAGCTCGTCGGCGCCCGCGTGCTTGAGGAAGGGGCGCAGCAGCTCGGTGAAACGGGAATCCATGACGGGAGTCCTCTCGTGGGTGTCGGGGTGCTTCAACGGGCGAGACGGCACAGGTCGTCGACCCGGCGGAGGTTTTCCGGGATGAGGAGGTCGGCGTCGAACTCCCGCTCCAGCTCGCTCTCCAGCCGCTCGATGATCTCGATCAGCCGGAAGGAGCTGAAGGAGGCGAAGGAGTCGAGTGGTGCGCCGGTGAGCAGATCGTCGGCGGGCACGCCGAGCACCGCACCGGCGACTGCGGCCACGCGGTCGCGCAGCGCGTCCTCCGGTGCCGGGGACACGGCGGGCCCGGCGCGGAAGATGGTGCGGTCGGCGGCGAGAGCTTCCCGCAGCCGGTCCACCAGGCCCGGCGGCTCGGCGCGGCCCCGGGCCACCCGGCGGTGGGCGAGGTAGGTCTGCTCGACGACCTTGTCCCACGCGTGCAGGTGTGCGCGCTCGGCATCGGTTTCCTCGCTCCGGCCGGCGCACCGTGCACGGTACTTCGCATGAAGTTTGCGCGCGCGGGCCAACAGCCAGGTCTCGACAGTGAGTTGTTCGACGGCGCGAGGACGGTCGGGGCAGGCGTCGTACGCGTCGAGGTACTTCTGCACCGCGGCGTCGTCCACGGACAGCACTGGGGGCGCGGCGGGAAGCGGGTCTCCCGTCGTCTCCAGCGTGAGGACGTCGGCCGACTCGATATCCACCAGGTCCTTTGCCGACAGCAGCCAGTGGCCGGGCTCGGCCGGCCCCCACTGGGTCTCGCTACGGTAGGCGTCCGTGATGTGCCAGCCGCCGGCTCCGGCGGCGATCAGGAAGCTGTGCTCCATGTGCGCCTGCCGGTGATAGGGCAGCCAGGGCAGGTGGAAGGAGTCCGCGACGGCGTAGTGCGTTCCGCCCCGTTCGGTGAGCGCGGCCAGCATGGCGGCACGGGGCAGCCGTTCGCGGGCGGTCACCCGCAGCCCGAGGAGGCGGGGCGCCGCGTCCAGGTGCTCGGCCAGCGGCGGGTCCACGGTCGGCAGCCCGTTCGCCCCTTCCCAGGAGCGGAAGTGCAGGGCCGCGCCGAGACGCAGATGCGTTCCGGGACCGTAGTGGTGGTCGGCGAGCACCGCCAGGTTGACCTGGACGCAGTCCAGCAGGCCGGTGTGGACCGAGCCGAGCGCGAACTGTTCCCGTTCCGCTGTGTCTGCCATTTCCGTTCACGTTCCTTGGTCGTCAAAAGCCGAGAGGAGGGGGAGAAGGGTGGTGCGAGGCGCGCTGCCGGGACATTCAGAGCCACTTGGGCAGTACGGGCATCGCACCCGTCGAGGTGAGTCCCGACCCGCCGGTACGGCCGGAGAGCCAGCCGAGCGCGGCCGCGCGGCTGCCGGTGACGATGGGGCCCCCGGTGCCGAAGCGTGCGAGCACCGCCCCCTGACCGTCGCGCAGGGCGAAGTCCGGTACGCGCTCGGCCTCGGCGTAGTAGCCGAGCACATCGGCCAGAATGATCTCCAGGGCCGGTGCGGGGATGTCGTCGACGCCGTAACCGATGGCCAGGTCCACGTGGTGGAGTTCGAGCTCCCGCAGACGGATCACCAAGATCCGCCGGGGCGTGCACAGTTCACCGGTGAACGGCCGGATGGTCGCCTGCCAGGCCGGCGCGGGCAGCTCCGCGACGGTGCGCCGGAAGTGCGCGGCGGTCTCCCGGACGTCCGCCACCAACGCGGAGGCCGTCCGGTGGGCGCCCGCCTCGATCTCGGCGTCCCGGGCCTGGCGGGACGCGTACTGCGGGGTCTCCACTCCCGTACGGGCCCAATCCAGCAGCCGTTCCAGTGCCGGGGCCTGGCGTGCCAGGTGGCTGAGGACATGGCCGCGTGTCCAGCCGGGGAGTGCGGAGGGCTGTGCGATGCCGTCGTCGTCGAGGCTCGCCAGGCCGGCAAGCAGCCGCTCCGCCGCGGTGTCGAGTGCCGCGAACGATTCCGGGGTGGGAGGGATTTCCTTCAACGTGTCTCCTCTGGGGGGAGGTGGGACTGCCGCTCTCGTCGGTGGCTCATCCGCCGGCTCGGATCCGGTCGAAAGCCTCGGCGATCCTGGCCAGTTCGCCCGCGATGTGCGGCAGGCGCGTCGGGTCGTCCGCGTGCAGTGCCTCTTCCTGCTGTTGCGGGTCTCCGTACAGCAGGCTGGTCGCGGCCTTGAAGCGCAGTGCCCGCGGGTCGTCGCCCAGCAGGTGGCCGGCCAGCACGACGATCCCCGAGTCGTCGAGGAGGCGGCCCGCGAGGGACGCCGAGTCCGTGACGCCCCGAACGGCCAACCGCCCGCGCAGCGGCTCGAAGTCCGGGTAGACGTAGAACCCACCGGTGGGCGGACGGCACGTGGCGCCGGCGTCGACGGCGATACGGTGCACGGCCCGTGCCACCGCGCCGTGCAGCCGCGCGCTCGCCCGCATCCGCTCGACGATCTCCGGCGGCTCCTCGAAGGCGTACCGCGCGACCTGCTGCATCGGCCCGGCGAGCGTCGACCACAGCTCGCTGGCCGCCGATACCACCGCGTCCCGCAGCAGCGCCCCGGTGTCCCCCACCGGGAAGCGTGCCGCACCGATCCGCCAGCCGCCGACCCCGAGCGTCTTGGACAGCCCGGTGGTGACGACGGTGCGCTCCGGGGCCACTTCTGCCGGGCTGAGGAAGGGCGTGGAGGCCGGGTCGTGGACGATGTCGCGGTAGATCTCGTCCGAGACGATGAGCAGGTCCTCGGCCTCGGCGACCGCGCACAGCTCACGGATGACCGGGGGCGGGGCGAGGGTGCCGGTCGGGTTGTCGGGCAGGGTGAGCACCAGCAGCCGGGGGTCGCCGCCGGCGGCCCGCGCTCGGTGGATCGTCTCGCGCAGTACGCCCGGGTCGGGAACTCCGCCGCACTCCGACGGGATCGGCACGCCGAAGACCCGCTTGCCCGCGTACTCCGCCTGGGGCGCGTAGGTGTTCCAGGCGGGCCGCGGCAACAGCACATCGCCGGGGATGACGAGTTGCAGCGCCATCAGCAGGGGCTTGCTGCCCGGCGCCACGACGACCCGGTCGGCGTCGGTGGGCAGCCTGCGGCGGGTGAAGTAGCCGGCCACCGCGTCGCGTACGTCCTGCGCGCCCGCGACCGGCCCGTAGGCCGAGCGCGCCGCACCGGCGGCCAGCTGCGCGGTCAGCTGCGGCAGCACCGGCAGTCTTGCTTCACCGAACGCGAGGTGGACCAGCCGGTCCCCGGCGGCGCGGCGCCGGTCCACCAGCTGATTGAGCGCCAGGTTCGGGGAGGGCGGAGCCACCGTGACGGCGGTCATGTCGCGGTCCTTTCGGTTCGGGCCGCGGAGGGGGCGGTGCCCGTCGCGGGCGGCGCGACACCACGCACGGCTGCCGCGATGTCGGCGGGGGTTGCGGGATCCGGCTCCAGGTCGTCGAGCCAGGCGGCATCGGCCGTGTACCGGGCCCGGAACGGCCTGCCCACCAGGGAGGGGTCGCGCGCCTGGAGCATCCGCAGCTGGAAGTAGGCCCCCTCGGGCGTCTCCTCGATGCCGTCGACCACGACCTTGCCGGGCGTCGCCGACATGACCGGGCCGCGCACCGTACGGGCGAGCCCGGGCAGCGTGCGGTACGCCTCGGTGAAGATCTCCACCGCCCGGCCCAACGGCACCTTGAAGTAGTCGTACGGCCCGGTGTCGCGCTCGACGAACAGGTAGTACGGCACCGCGCCGGCAGCCAGCTCGGCCCGCCACAGCTCGCTCCAGACCCGGGCGTCGTCGTTGACGTGCGCGATCAGGGGCGCCTGGCAGTAGACCACGGCGCCGGTGGCGCGGATCCGGGCCACCGCCCGTCGCGCGAGGTCGGTCTCCAGCTCGCGCGGATGGCTGAAGTGGGCCATCACGGCGAGCTGCCGTCCCGAGGCCACGACCTGCTCGAACAGCCGCAGGACGTCGTCGGCGTCCGGGTCGGTGACGTACCGCTGGGGCCAGTAGGCGACCGACTTGGTGCCGATCCGGATCGTCCGCACCGAGTCGACGCCCAGCAGGGGTTCCAGATGGCTGCGCAGCCGCTCGGTGGACATCACCATCGGGTCGCCGCCGGTGACCAGGACGTCGTGTACCTCGGGGTGCCCGCCCAGGTAGTCGATGAGGCCACCCGGGTCGGGGGCGGCGAAGCGCAGATCCGCGTCACCGATGAACTGCGCCCAGCGGAAGCAGTAGGTGCAGTACGCGTGGCAGGTCTGTCCCTGGCCCGGGAAGTAGAGCACCGTCTCGCGGTATTTGTGCTGGAGGCCCGGCAGTTGCACCCCCTCATGGCTCGGCACGTTGAGCTGCTGCTGACCGGAGGGATGCGGATTGAGGCGGCCGCGAATCTCCTGGACCGCTTCCCGCAGCAGCAGTTTGTCAGCGGGGTCCGCGGACAGCTTCGCCAGCTGTTCCTCGTCCGACCCCGCCAGCATGCCGCGCTGGGGGAAGGTCAGTTGGAACATCGGGTCGTCGGGCACCCGGTCCCAGTCGATGAGGTGGGACAGCACATAGGAGTTGACGCGGAAGGGCAGCACCAGCGAGATCCTGCGCACCGTCTCCCGGATGTCGTCCGGCAGCCCGTGGCGAGCGGCGATCTCGTCGATATGGCGCGGGCCGAAGGCACGGAACCTGGCCGGGCCCGCCGGAGCGGCCGGCATCAGCGCACCCCTCCCGTCCGGTCGGTCTTGCGGTACAGCTCGTCGCCGAGCACCAGGAAGTCGAGGTCCATGGCCCGGAACGCGCTCAGTGCGTCGGCAGCGGTGTTGACGATCGGCTCGCCCTTGTCGTTGAAGGAGGTGTTGAGCAGGACCGGGGGCACGCCCTGCCGCTCCAGCGAGTCCAGGACGGCGCCCACCGCGGGCGCCTCGTCACCGTGCAGCACCTGCGGCCGGGTGGTGCCGTCGACGTGGACGACTCCAGGGGCGACGCTGCGGCCGAGTGCGGTGGCCCTGGCCGCGCCGAGCATGTAGCGGCTGAGGTGTTCCTGCTGCTCCCAGAGCCGTGCGCCGTATCCGGGCCGGGTGACGCCGGCGAAGGGACGCCACTGCTCGCGGTTCTTGATGACGTTCACGCGGGTGTTGACGTCCGCGGTGTTCGGCACGGCGATGATCGACCGGCGGCACAGGGCGCGCGGGCCGACCTCGGCGCGGCCCTGGGCGACCGCGCCGACCTTGCCGTCCAGCAACAACGAGGTCAGCCGGTCGATGTCCAGGTCGCTGCGGACGAGGTCCGAGGTGTCGAGCCCGGCCCTGACCGGAGTGCCACCGGGGCCGTCGATGGCCGTGCCCAAGTAAGGGCTCAGCGCTCCGGAGCGCCGCTTCGGCGGGCGGACGGTCCACGCTGCGCCCAGGGCGACCCCCGCGTCGTGGGGCACCGGCGGGACGTACAGCGGGCCGGGCAGGGTGCCGTTGGTGCTGCAGTTGAGCGCGACGCCGCCACTGAGGCACAGCTGCTCGACGCCGGACGCCTTGCGGGTCAGCGAGGCGAGATGGGTGACGGTCTCCTCGATGAGGCGCTGCGCGGTGTAGGCGACGAGGATGGCGTTCGGGTCCTCGGTGAGCCGCCCCTCGGGGGCGCTCGGGCCGTCCGCGCCGGCGATCTTCGTATAGCGCTCCCGCCACCGGCCGACGATGGTGTCGTAGTGCTCCCTGATCTCCTCGGCGGTGGCGCTCCCCCGGCTCTCGGTGAGCGGTTCGACGGCGAGGCGGAAGTCCTCGGCCTCGATGTCCACGAGGGATTCCACATCGAGTTGGCCCGCGCGGCCGTAGGCGGCCAGGCCCATCGTCTTCCCGGCGTTGAGGAAGGAGAAGCCGAGCCAGGTGGAGGCCGCGTCGTAGGCGTAGCCGAGCGAGGCGGTGCGCTGCCAGGTGCGCTCCAGGCGGGGTTCCGCGCCGTCCTCGTAAGTCCAGATGGTGGAGGACTCGTTCTCGCCGTGCCCGTCGATGACCAGCACGCCGGCCTTCGAGAACGGGGAGGCGTAGAAGGAGGAGGCGGCGTGCGCCTGGTGGTGGGGGACGCGTACCACCTCCGGAGTCCGGTCGGCGAAGTCCAGTCCGACGGCGTAGGCGAGGAAGGCGGCGTCGTCGGCGAAGCGGCGTGGGTAGAGCTGTTCGCTGTCCCAGCCCAGGGCGACGACGTCGATGTCGGCAGGCGAGATGCCGGCCTGCTCCAGGCAGAATCGGGCGGCGCTCAGCGGCTTGCGGTAGAGGGAGTGCCGGTGCCGGTTGCACCGTTCCTCCTCGGAGAAGGCGATGATCTCGCCGTCGCCGTCGAGGAGGCAGGCGGCGCTGTCGTGCCAGCCGGTGGGCGGCGCGTTGACTCCCAGAATCCAGGTCATGGGTTTCTCTCTTCGTTGGCCGGTGGTGGGGTCACGGAAGTGGGGTGAGGGAGTGCCGGACGCCGTGCCGGGCGCGGTCGAGGGCGGCCGCGCACTCCTCGGGGGTCTCTCCGACGGCGAGCAGGGCGGCGAGCCGCGGCACGATGCCGCGGGGCGGCAACAGCAGCCGGCTGCCGGGGACGGCGAGCCCGACGGCTTCGACGATGCCGGGCTCGGCCGCTGCGGCGGTCAGGTCGAGGGCCTGAACCACGCCGTCGCGCTCGGGGTAGACGAAGCGGACCTCGGCGCAGCGGTCACGCGTGGGCCGGAGTTCGGGGGTACGGCCGAGGGCGATGTCAGCGGCTGCCGCGACCAGGTCGACGCCGGTGGCGAGCGTGCCGAGCAGCGGGATGAAGTCGCCGCCGAGCCTGCCGTTGACCTCGACGACGCGTGGCCCGGTGGGGGTGAGACGCAGTTCGGTGTGGGTGAGGCCGGTGCGGATGCCGAGCGCGATGTGGGCGTCGGTGACGACGGCCTGCACCTCATCGGCCCAGGGCTCGGCGCGCCAGGGGGCGACGAGATGGCCGGTCTCCTCGAAGTACGGCGCGAAGCCGAGGCGCTTGTGCGCGACGTTCACGACCCGTACCGCGCCCTCGAACACCGCGCAGTCCACGCTGATTTCGGGCCCGGACAGGTATTCCTCCACGAGGGCGCCGTCCTGTGCGCCGATGCCCGGGAAGGTGGCGGTCAGCGCCTGCTCGACGGCGTGCGAGAGCTGGTCGGCGTCGGCCGCGAGGGTGACGCCGATGCTGCCCGCCAGGGCACGCGGCTTGACCACTACCGGCCAGCCGAGCGACTCCGCCGCCGCCAACGCCTCCTGTGCGGTGCGCACATGGCGGAATCCGGCGGAGGGGACACCGGCGGCACCGAGCAGCCTGCGGGTGGTGAGCTTGTCGCGGCAGCGCCGCACCGCCTCGGGGCTCATATGCGGAAGGCCCAGCCGGCGGGCTGCCTCGGCGGTGGTCTCCAGCAGCGTTTCGTCCCAGGTCAGGACGGCGCCGGGGCCGGCGTGGGCAGCCAGCAGGGCGGCGAAGGCCCCGGTGACGGCGGAGGGGTCGGAGGTGTCGGCGACACGGAACCGGTCCCCGACGTACGCGCGCTGCCAGTCGACGTCGGTGTGCTGAACGAGCGCGGTATCGACCCGCGAGGCGACGGCGTCCAGCGCGTACTTCCGGTACGGCGGGTTGCCGCAGCCCACGACGACGAGCTGTGCGGGGTCCCCGGGATCGACGGGCACGCACCGCAATGCGGTGTCCCGAGCGGTGCGCTGCACGGCGTCCGCCACCTCGGCGCTGCTGCCCCCGCGGAAGCGGAAGCGCGCCCCGGCGTGCTCGTATCCGCCGCCGGTCAGCAACGCGCCGACCTCCGGGAGGACTTCGGCGTACCGGCCCGGCTCGTGGCGGGTGGTGAGCGAACGGACCCGGCAGGGAAGGGGCGCGGAGGGCGGTACGAGCAGCCAGCCCGCCACCCGGGCCGGGCCCTCGACGCGGCGGGCGGAGGGGTCCTCGGCTCCGGTCTGGTGGGCGAAGGCCGCGGCCATCAGGTCGATACCGTGCACTTCGCGCCAGATGAAGGGGATCTCGGCGCCGCCGGGCCGGGCCCCGATCTCCAGGACCGTCAGTGTGCCGGTGTCGCTCGCGAAGAGCTCCAGGTGGAAGACGGAGGGGCCGGTGAACATCGCGCCGGCCGTCGCTGTGGTGATCTCCTCGACGCGGCGGAGGAGTTCGGGGTCGTCGATCTCGACGGAACCGAGGGCTGCCCCGGTGGTGAACTCCAGGCAGGTGCTCAGATAGCGCGAGGCCCGCCAGGCGCCGAGCCCCTCGCCGGTGAAGATGCCGTCGACGTGCAGGACCTGGTCCGGCAGCCACGACTGCACGAGCAGGTCGCCGTCCGCGGGGAAGTGGTGGTCCCGGAGCTCCTCCGGGGAGTTGAGCCGGGTGATGCCGGCGCTTGCGGTGCCCCGCCGGGGTTTGAGCAGCACCGGCCAGCCGTGCCGGTCGGCGAAGGCGGCCACCGCGTCGTGGTCCGGCGCACCGGTCGTCGCGGGCACCGCGATGCCCGCTTCGGCGAGACGCTGCGCCATCAGCAGTTTGTCGCGCAGCGGCGCCAGCTCCTCGCCGCGCGGGCCGGGCAGCGCGAACTCGCCCCGTAGCTCGGCCGCGAGGTCGAGGTCCGTCTCCTGGAGGGCGACGATCCGGGTGGGCGGGCCGATGCGTTCGACGAGGGAGGCGATCGCGTCGCGGACCGCCTTGGCGTTCTCCGTGCTGTCCACGAGCCGTACAGCGGAGGCCAGTTCGGTCGGCAGGTGGCGAGCGGCCCGCTCGGTGGTGAGGTAGCTGACGCGGTGAACGCCGTGGTCGATATAGGCGGCGTAGTCGGCGTAGTGGTCGGTCCAGCGATGGATGATCATCACGTGTTCGGACACGGAGAGGGCTCCTGGGGCAGTACGGGCAGGGGCGAGGCCAAGGGGCGGCGGGCTTCGGACCGCGTGGCGGTGTGCGCGGCACGGCTGCCGGGTGGTGATGCGGCGGCCCGGCCTTCGTCGGCACAAAGGCGCCGGGTGCGGCGGGTCCGCTCAGGGCGCGGGCGGGGAGGGCCGCTACGCGGGCCCCTCCGATCGGGCGTCGCAGTCGCCGTGTCCGGCCCGCGGTCCGGGTGCACCCTCCGTTCGGTCAGCGCCGTCCGGCAGCGGTCAGCAGGGCCTCGTGGATGTCCAGGAGTACGTCCGCACACTGCTGCCGGCCGACGTCCTTGGCCGTGAGGCGCACGGTGAGGCTCTCCGCGGTCTCCAGTGCGCGGGCGTAGCACCGTGGGCCGATCGTGGTGAAGGGCTCCTCCCACGTGATGACGGGTGTGTCGGCGCCCGCTTCCGGCAGCCCGTCCCGGGAAGCGTCGGGTGGGGTGCTTCCCGGTACGGCCACGTAGTTGAAGGCGCAGGTCGGCTCGGGGGCGTCGGGCAGACGCGCGCGCAGCGCCGCGACGGCGGTCACGTCGTACATCCCGTGCCGGACGGCGGTGAGGCCGCTCCAGTGGACGGCCGCGGCCAGCGCGTGCAGGTCGTCGTTGCGGGCCTCGTCGAGCAGGGCCGGCACCCACTGGTTCATCGAGGTGACCAGGCCCTTCCAGCGACCGGCGAACCGGTTGGCGCTCATCAACTGCACCAGCAGGGCGTCGGTGCCGCAGATCCGGGCCACACTGCGGGCATAGGCCGCCAGGACGACGCTGGAGACCGACACCTGCGCCTGCTCGGCGACGGTGTGCGCGGCCCGGCGGGCGGCGGCGGAGCGCAGGGTTCCCTGGAGGACGGTGCCCGGGGTGCCGGTGGTGCGGGGCAACGGGGCGGACGGGGCGTGGGCGAGGAGCCGCTTCCAGTGGTCGAGGGCGGCGGACTGCCGCCGGAGGCCGGCGGGAGTGTGCTGGTCCGCGGCGAGTTCGGCGGGGCCGGGCGGGAGCGGGCCAAGGCCGTCGGGCTCGGCGAGCGCGTGCAGGAACTCCTGCTGCAGCAGTTCCTGGGCCCAGGCGTCCGCGGCGATGTGGTGCTTGACGAACACCAGGTGCGACGCGGCACCCCGGCGGGTGAGCAGCCGTGCCCGCCAGCCATGTCGGCGCCCGAGGTGGAAGGGCTCGGCGGCCAGTTCGGCGGCGACGTCCTCGGGGTCGGCACCGCAGTCGTCCACGCTCCGGAGGTCCTCGTCCACCGGATCGTCGGGGGCCAACTGGCGTGGCGCGTCCGGGTCCTGGAGGTCGTAGCGCGTCCTCAGCGAAGGATGGCGGGCGACGACGGCCCGCAGCGCCGTACCCGCCCGCGCCCGGTCGACACCGGGCGGCAGTGGCCAGACTGCCGCGTTGTTCGGCTCGTGCCACCGCGCGGCCGGCAGACCGCGGATGTCGTGCCAAACCGAGAGCTGACCCAACGAAAGCGGTCTCGCCTCGGACATACACTCCCCCATATGAGCAATTCCAGCATACGAAAACTAAGTTCCATGCAAGCCCGACGCTGCCACAGTCTGTTGAAGCCTGTCCAGATCGAATTCCTCACGAAGGCACCCATCGAGGCCGCCGGAGCCCTCAACGGGTGCCAAATTTCTGCGACTTGGCGGGCCGGTCGAGCCCCCACCAGCCCCTCTCGCGGGGGCGGCGCCGCTTCAGCTCGACAGTGACCCACCTCACACGCCACACCCTCCGACGGCATGAGAGCCTGATCGCCAATCTCCGGAAGTCGGTTTCCGGACAACGGAACATTGGGGCGGTGGCGCTGCCACCCGTCGACCGGGCCGATGACCAGGGCCCGTTCCGACTGACGACGCCCCCACAAGCCGGTGGGCTCAGGTCCGCCCGGCCCGGTTCACCGTTCGCGCGAAAACGAGGGGTCGCATCAACGTGAGTCAGCAGCCGCACACCGGGCCCGATGCCGTCGGGGAATTCCTCCACGACTTCCTGCTCGACCCGGCCCGGCACACCCCCGGCGACCCCGCCGTCATCGAATCCGTACAGCCAGGCCAACCGCCGGCGGTGACGACCTACGCGGAACTCGGCGCTCTGGTGGACGGCTATGCGGCCGCGCTCGACGCCCTCGGCATCGGGGTCGGCGGCCGGGTCGTCCTGGAGGCGGACACCGGCGCCCAGTCCCTCGCCATGCTGCTCGCCTGCTCCCGAACGGGCCTCACCTTCATCCCGGTGAGCCCCGGAACGCCGCACCCGCGGCTGCTCTCGATCATCGAGGCCGTTCGCCCGGACCTCCATCTGCAGACCTCCGACGGTGCGCGCGCGGACCTCCCCGCGTCCGTCGGAACCGCCCGGTTCGGCCCGGACGGCCTGCTGCCCGAACGCTCCCCCGCGCCCCGCAGGGCCCGGCGCCGGGCGGCCTGCGTCACCGACCCCGCGTACATGATCTTCACGTCGGGGACCACCGGCCGGCCCAAGGGCGTGGTGATGAGTCACCGGGCGGTGGTCGCGTTCTACCGGGGCATGCTCGCGTACGGCTTCGCCGGCCCCGAGGACCGCATCGCCAGCACCTCACCACTGCAGTTCGACTTCTCGCTGCTCAACATCGGTCTGGCGCTGGGCAGCGGCGCCGCCCTGGTACCCGTCCCGCAGCATCTGGTGCGCTGGCCACGGCACTTGCTGCGGGTGCTGCGCGAGACCGGGGCCACCCAGGTCAACGGCGTACCGTCGATCTGGCGGCAGGCACTGCGCCACGAACCCGACCGGCTCGCCGGGCTCGACCGGTTGCGCGGGATCCTCTTCTGCGGCGAGGAGTTCCCGCTGCCGGAACTGCGCCTGCTCCAGCACCTGCTGCCGCACGCCCGCGTCATCAACTGCTACGGCGCCACCGAGTCGATGGCCTGCTCCTTCGAGGAGGTGCCGCGCCCCCTCCCCGAGACGTTGGAGAAGCTCTCCATCGGAATCGCCCACCCCGGCGCCGAGATGCTGCTCGTCGACGACAACGGCGAGGTGGTCGAGGAGCCCGGCGTGCCCGGCGAGATCCACCTGCGCAGCCCCGCCCTCTTCTCCGGGTACTGGGACGACCCCGAGGCCACCCGCTCGGCGCTCGTCCCCGATCCGCTGTCCCCGCAGTCAGGGCAGCACGTCCTGCGCACCGGGGACCTCGCGTTCCAGGGGCCGGACGGCCGGTTCTATTTCTGCGGCCGGACCGACGCGCAGGTGCAGATCAACGGCAACCGCGTCGAACTGGGCGAGGTGGAGCGGCGGTTGGCGGAATTCCCCGGGGCGGCCGCTGCGGCAGCGATGCCCCTGCCGCGGCCCGGCGGCGGGCTCCAGCTGGCCGCCTTCGTGGTCCTCGCCCGTCGTCACGACATGCGGGACGTGGGCGACCTCCGGGAGTTCTGCGCCGAGACCCTGCCCGCGTACATGGTTCCGCAGGAGATCCACCTGCTGGACAGCCTGCCCACGACCTCGAACGGAAAGGTCGACCGCGCGGCGCTCGCGCAACGGGCGACCGACGGTCACCTGACCCGAGCGGACCCACCGCCACGCACCGGCCGACCGGCCGCAGCGCCCGCACAAGGGCGGGACGCGCAGGAGTCGGCGACCTCGACATCGGCCACCGGGCACAGCCGTGCGCGCTGACCGGTCCGTACGACGGCACCGGCGCTGCCCGACACCACACACGAATCCGACGAAGACCAGGCGTCCACACGTTCCTCCGGGTAGCGGGACGACCTTCGGAGCCCCCGCGGTCGCCGCGCGACATGGCCGCCCCGCGTCCCGCCGCCCGACCCCCAGGAGTGAACCGTGAGCCGCACCGAAGTGCCCTTCGCCAAGACCGGCGAGAACGGCGGAGGGCGTCTGCGCGCATTCGTCCGGGTGCGGGTGGGCGGGCTGCCGGGCGCGTTCTGGGTGCTGTGGGGCGGGTCCCTGGTCAACCGTCTCGGCTCCATGGTCAACCCCTTCCTGAGCCTCTATCTGACCGGCGTGAGGGACGTCCCGATCGGCACCACCGGGATCATCCTCGCCGTGTCCGGCATCGGCTCGGTGATCTCCCAGCCGCTCGGCGGGTACATCGCGGACCGCTTCGGCCGCCGGGTGGCACTGACCGGCGGGATGCTGGCCAACGGCGCCACCCTGCTCGCGCTCGGACACGCCCAGAGCCTCACGGTGCTGGTGGCCGCCTGCTTCGTGCTCGGCGTCACCATCGACCTCTTCCGCCCCGCCGCCCAGGCCCTGGTCGCCGATGCGGTACCGGCCGCCGACCGGACCCGCGCCTACGGTCTGCTGCTCTGGGCCATCAACCTCGGCTTCTCCCTCGCCATGGTGCTCGGCGGCTACCTCGCGTCGCACGGCTACCAGTTGCTGTTCTGGCTGGACGCGGGGGCCTGCACGGTCTTCGGGGTGCTGGTGTGGTTCGCCATTCCCGAAACCCGGCCGGCCGGCCGGGAACGCGGTGCCGGCGGATTCCTCGCCGTCGGGCGCGACCGGGTGATGCTGGCCTTCGCCGGGATCATCGTCCTCTACGCGATCGTGTTCCAACAGGCCTTCGCCACCCTGCCGTTGGCGATGACGAGCACTGGCATGTCCAGCAGCGCCTACGGCATCGTCATGGGCATCAACGGCGTCGTCGTCATCGCGATGCAGCCGCTGATCGGCCATCGGCTGGCCGCCTTCGACAAGAGCCGGGTGCTCGCCACCGGATTCACCGTCGCCGCCTGCGGCAACGCCGTGGCGGCCGCCGCCTCGACAGCCGTCGGGTACGCCGTCGCGGTCGCGGTGTCGACGCTGGGCGAGATCCTGGTCTTCGCGATCACCGCGGCGGTCGTCGCCGACCTCGCACCCGCCCGGCTCCGCGGCCGCTACAACGGTCTGATCGGCATGGCCTGGGGAACGGGCTTCCTGATCGCGCCGATCGTCGGCACCCGCCTCCTGGTCGTCGGCTCCACCACGCTCTGGCTCAGCTGCACCGCCCTCGCCCTCCTGGCGGCGCTCTGCCAGCTGGGTCTCGCTCCGGCACTCCGCCGACGCGCCGCGGTGTGAAACCTCGCCGCCGCCCGTTCTCCCGCACCGGAAGGAACGCACCGTGCAGAAAGTCCTGCTGATCGAGGCCGACGTCGCCGCGGGCGAGGACATGCTGACCGCCGCCACCGGACTCGGCCTGGAGACCTATGTGGCCACCCACGAGGAGGTGTACGAGCGGTACCGTCCCGCATTGCGGAGCAAGGTCACCGGCACGGTCTTCACCGACTTCGCCGACCCGGAACGCGCTCTCGACGATCTGGCGGCCTTCTGCCGCGCGCGGGGCATCGACGGCATCGTCGCCGTCTGGGAGTTCCTCTCCCCCCTCGCCACCCGCCTCGCGGCGAAGCTCGGGCTCCCCGGCCATCTCCCCGAACGCGCGGAACACTGCCGCAACAAGCGGCTGATGGCCGAGGCGTTCGCCGCCCACGGCGTTCCCTCCCCGCGCACGGTCTCCGCGGCCGATCCGCAGGGCCTGGCGCAACGGATCGCCGAGAGCGGCTGGGGATACCCCTTCGTCGTCAAACCTGCCGAGAACGCGGCCTCGATCGGAGTCTCCGTCGTCCGGTCGGCCGAGGAACTGCCCGCCGCAGCCCGGCTCGCCCAGCACCAGACCCACAAGTACCCGCACGGCATCGCCCTGGACTCCACGCTGCTCGCCCAGGAGTACGTGGACGGCGACGAGTTCAGCGTCGAGACGGTCGTCTTCGAGGGCGCCCTGCACCACCTGGCGATCACCGAGAAGTTCACCACGGCGGGCACGAGCCGCGCCGAACTCGGGCACACCGTACCGGCCGAGCTGGCCCCCGATGTCCGCGCCTCCGTGTACGCGGCTGCCGGTCGGGCCCTCGCCGCACTGGGACTGCGCAACGGCATCGCCCACACCGAGGTGAAGGTCGACGGCCGGGGGCACCCGAAGGTCATCGAGGTGGGGGCCCGTCCGCCCGGTGACCACATCATGCGGCTGGTCCACGACGCGCTCGGCATCGACGTGGCACGCGCCTACCTTCAGACCACCCTCGGCCGACAGCCTGACGTGACACCGCGACGCGACGCGGCGGCCGCCATTCGCTTCGTCACCGCACCCCGGGCGGGCACTCTGCACCGGGTCGGTACGCTCCCGCGGGGGGAACACATCGCCGCGACCGCCATGACGAAGATGCCCGGCGACGAAGTCGGCGACCCGCACGACAACATGGCGCGCATCGGCTACCTCATACTGCGCGCCGGCACGGCCGCGGAGGTCAACAAGGCCGCCGCCGAGGCCATGAACTCCCTCACCGTGGAGTTGGCGACCGAGTGAGGCGCCCGGCAGCCGTGTCGCACTGACTCCGCCTGTCCTCACACCTGTCGGTGCGGGACGGTGACCTCCGCATACGTACACGGGCCCACCGGCACCGCGGATCCCCCGAGACCGCGTCAGCCGCGGTGCAGCAGCGCCCCGAACACCTCGCGGATCTCCGCCTCCGGGTCAGCTGCGGCCCCGGCCGCGCGCCAGGCCACGAAACCGTCCGGGCGGACCAGTACCGCGCCCTCGGACGTGATCCCGTGGACCTCGGCGAAGTCGGCGCCCTCCTCGGGAGCCAGATCGTCGTCGGAGCCGGGGCCGACGCCGTAGATGTCCAGCGGCACCGACCAACGCTCGGCCACGCCCGCCGCGCCCGCCCGCCATGCCGCGCCGTTCGGGCCCGTGAGCAGGACGATTGACCGCTCGTAGAGATCGAGGGTGGACAGCCGATCGCCCGCTCGGCGCACCCACATGTGCGGGGCCCGACTGCCCGGTTCGCCGGTCAGCTGCATCCGTTCCGGCACCACCGGCAGTTCGGGGTCGACGCCGATGACGGCGCCGCGCGGATAGCGGTAGGCCAGCGCGACGGTGAGCACGCCGCCAGGCTTGCCGCGACCCCCGGCCCCGGGTGCCGGGCTGTACCCGGGGTGGCTGTGCTCAGCGCTGCGGGCCGAGGCCCGCGCGCTCGTCGCCTTCGCCACCGGCTGCCGTTCCGATGCGTAGGTCTCCAGCAGCCCGGGCCCTGCCCAGCCCTGCAGTACGGCGGCGAGCTTCCAGGCCAGGTTGTGTGCGTCCTGGATGCCGGTGTTGGAGCCGAAGGCACCGGTCGGGGACATCTCGTGGGCGGAGTCGCCGGCGAGGAAGACCCGTCCGGAGGCGTACCGCTCGGCGACCCGCTCCGCGGCGTGCCACGGAGCCTTGCCGGTGATCTCGATGTCCAGGTCCGGGACCCCGACCGCCCTGCGGATGTGGTCCGTGCACCGCTCGTCGGTGAAGTCCTCCAGGGTCTCGCCACGGTCCGGGTGCCAGGGGGCGTGGAAGACCCACCGCTCGCGGTTGTCCACCGGCAGCAGCGTGCCGTCGGCCTCGGGGTTGGTCAGGTAGCAGGCCAGGAAGCGGCGGTCGCCCACCACATCGGCGAGCGCGGGCGCACGGAACGTGATGCTGACGTTGTGGAACAGGTCGCCGGGCCCGGTCATGCCGAAGCCGAGACGTTCCCGGGCCGGGCTGCGCGGGCCGTCGGCCGCGATGAGGTAGTCCGCGAGCACGGTGGTGTGCTCCCCGGTCTCCCGGTCCTTCACCACCGCCGTCACGCCCTCCGCGTCCTCGTCGAAGGTGAGCAGCTCGGTGGCGAAACGCAGGTCGCCGCCGAGTGCGCGGGCCCGGTCCACCAGCACGGGTTCGAGGTCGTTCTGGCTGCACAGGCACCACCCCGAGGGGCTGAAGCGGGCCAGCGCCCCGCCGCCGTCCATCTCCTTGAACAGCCATTCCTGGTCCTCACTCGTGAGTGAACCGGCCTGCAGGATCCCGTGGTTGTCCGCCAGGACGGAAGCGGCCTCGCGGATCTGCGCCTCCGCGCCGGCCACCCGGAACAGCTCCATCGTGCGGACGTTGTTGCCGCGGCCGCGCGGATGCCGGGAGGTGTCGGAGTGCTTCTCGACCAGCAGGTTGTCGATGCCCAGGCGCCCCAGGAACAGCGAGGCCGACAGACCCACCAGGGATCCGCCCACGATGAGTACCGGGACCCTGGCTTGCGCGTGGGGATTCATTGGGGCTCCTGCTCCAGAGGTGCGTACGGAGTTGGCGGTGTGGTGGTACCCGGCCCGGACCCGGTTCGCTCGCGTTTCACCCGACTGGCTCACAGATATCGCGCGGCACCGGGCCCCCGATCACCATCGATTCCGGGACGGCCACCCCCAGGGGCGGCCGTTCACACACGCCGGGTCCCTTGCTCGGCACCGCGGGAGGACCGACCACCTTCGGCAGGTGCCACCCGGCCCGAAGGAGAGGCGTAGACGATGACGACGATGACCAGGCTGTCGGACCGAATATCGCAGTCCGCCTTCGACGGCTCCCGGATTCGGGTCGTGCTGCTGCTGGACCTCTACGAAGGCGCTCAGCAGCGCTTTCTCGCGGCGTACGAGCATCTGCGCAACCAGGTGGCCTCCGTCCCCGGCCATCTGACCGACCAGCTGTGCCAGTCCATCGAGAACCCCTCGCAGTGGCTCATCACCAGCGAATGGGAGAGCGCCCCGCAGTTCCTGACGTGGGTGAACAGCGAGGAACACGTCGAGATGGTGCAGCCGTTGCACGGCTGCGTGCGCGAGACCCGGTCGCTGCGCTTCAGCGTGCTGCGGGAGACCTCGAACATCGCCACGGTCGCCGCGAAACTCCCCAAGGGCGGCCTCCAGGCCTCGCCCCGGGTCGGCGACGGTGTCGTCCGCCACGCCCTGACCTTCACCGTGAAGCCGGGCAGCGAAGCACAGGTCGCGGAGATCCTGGCCGGCTACAGCTCCCCCGAGGCACGCGTCGACGACGCCACCCGGCTGCGCCGTACGTCACTCTTCATGCACGGCAACCGCGTGGTGCGCGCAGTGGAGGTCCAGGGCGACCTCGTCGCGGCGCTGCGGCACGTCGCCCGGCAGCCCGAGGTCAGGGCCGTCGAGGAGGCCATCGACCCGTTCCTGGAGCAGGAGCGCGACCTCACCGACCCGGACTCCGCCCGGCGGTTCTTCACTCGGGCCGCGCTGCCCGCGGTGCACCATGTGACGGCCGACGAGCAGGGCCCCGGCGAGGTGCGCCGGCACGCGCTGTCCTACCCGGCCCGCGAGGGCTGCGGGATGACGCTGGCCCGCATGCTGGCCCGGCAGGACGAGCTGGCCGCGGAGGACCCCTCGAGCCCCGTCGTCGGGAGCACCATCTTCCAGCGGGACGACACCGTCGTCCGGCTCATCGACCTCCGCGTCCCCGTCGGGAGCGACCCCGTCCGGGCGCTCGGGGTGGCCGGTCCTCGCAAGCGCGCCGTGATGGCGCGGCTGGTCGACACCGACGTGGCCGGCGCCCTGTCGTCCGACCAGGACCTCGCGCGTTTCCTCACGCGCATCGACATGGACCTCATCACCGACCGCCGGGCTCCGGACGCCTGACCCCGCGTCCGGCCGCACGGGGCCCCTCGCCATCGCGACCAGGGCCTCTCACCACCGCCACCACACCACTGGAGGCACAGTCATGACCACGCACCGCCCACGCATCGTGGACCTCAGCCAGACCCAGCCCAACCGCCGGCGCGGAGGCGATCTGCGCGCCATGCTGACACCCGGCGCGGTGGGCGCCACGAGCGGCTTCATGGGCATGGCTCTCGTGCAGCCCGGCGAGCGCATCGGCGAGCACTACCACCCGTACTCCGAGGAGTTCGTTTACGTGGTGAACGGCATGCTCGAAGTGGACCTCGAAGGCGAGCCGCACCCGCTGCGGCCGGACCAGGGGCTGCTGATCCCCCCTTACATCCGGCACCGCTTCCGCAACGTCGGCGACGAGGAGGCCCGCATGGTCTTCCATCTCGGCCCGCTGGCCCCGCGGCCGGAACTTGGCCACGTGGACACCGAGGGCACCGACGCCGCCTCGCCCGCAGCGCCCCCCGAACGAATAGAGCCGGTGTCATGACGCGGCGCGTAGCGGTCACCGGCGTAGGCATCGTCGCCCCGGGCGGTGTGGGCGTGCCCGCCTTCTGGGACCTCCTCACCTCCGGTCGTACGGCGACCCGGGGCATCACCCTCTTCGACCCGGCGGGGTTCCGCTCCCGCATCGCAGCGGAGTGCGACTTCGACCCCGCGGCACACGGTCTGACCCCGGAGCAGGTGGACCGCTCGGACCGGTACATCCAGTTCGCGCGCGTCGCCGCCGACGAAGCCGTCCGCGACGCCGGCCTGGACACCGAGACGGAGAACCCGTGGCGGATCGGGGTGTCGCTGGGCACAGCGGTCGGCGGCACCACGCGCCTGGAGCACGACTACGTCGCCGTCAGCGGCTCCGGCGACCGGTGGGACGTCGACCCCCGGCCGGCGGGTCCCCACCTGCAACGCGCGTTCTCACCCAGTTCGCTCGCCGCCGAGGTCGCGGACCAGATCGGCGCGCGCGGCCCGGTGCAGACCGTCTCGACGGGGTGCACCTCCGGCCTCGACGCGATCGGCTACGCCTTCCACTCCATCGAGGAGGGCCGCGTCGACGTCTGTGTGGCGGGCGCCTCGGACTCACCGATCTCCCCGATCACCGTGGCCTGCTTCGACGCGATCAAGGCGACGTCCGCCAACAACGACGACCCCGAGCACGCCTCCCGCCCGTTCGACGCCCACCGCGACGGCTTCGTGATGGGCGAGGGCGGCGCCGTACTCGTCCTGGAGGAGCTGGAGCACGCCCGCGCCCGCGGGGCGACCGTGCACTGCGAGATCCGCGGCTACGCCACCTTCGGCAACGCCTACCACATGACCGGCCTCACCCAGGAGGGGCTGGAGATGGCCGAGGCCATCAACCGCGCGCTCGGCCACGCCCGGCTGGACGGCTCGCAGATCGACTACGTCAACGCGCACGGCTCCGGCACCCAGCAGAACGACCGGCACGAGACGGCCGCGGTCAAGAAGTCCTTGGGCGCGCGCGCCTACGACGTGCCCATGAGCTCCATCAAATCGATGGTCGGCCACTCGCTCGGCGCGATCGGGGCGATCGAGATCGTGGCGTGCGTCCTGGCGCTGACCCACCAGGTCGTTCCCCCGACGGCCAACTACACGACCCCGGACCCGGAATGCGACCTCGACTACGTGCCGCGCACCGCACGGGAGCTGCCCCTGCGGTCGGTGCTGTCCGTCGGCAGCGGGTTCGGCGGCTTCCAGTCAGCGGTCGCCCTGACCCGACCGGGTGGGAGGACACGATGAGTTCCTCACGTGAACGGCGTTGCGTGGTCACGGGCATCGGTGTGATCGCGCCCAACGGCGTGAGCACCGACGCCTTCTGGAAGGCGACCAAGGAGGGCATCAGCGTCCTCGACGTGGTCACCCGCGAGGGGTGCCAGAACCTGCCGCTGCACGTCGCGGGTGAGGTCCGCGACTTCGACCCGGGGGCGCTGATCGAGGAGCGCTACCTCGTCCAGACCGACCGCTTCACCCACTTCGCGATGGCGGCGGCCAACCTCGCCCTGGACGACGCCGGCCTCGGCCGTGCCGACTACCAGGGCTCGCCGTTCGCGGTGGGTGTGGTGACCGCCGCCGGATCCGGCGGCGGCGAGTTCGGCCAGCGGGAACTGCAGCGCCTCTGGGCGCAGGGCTCCCGCTACGTCGGCCCCTACCAGTCCATCGCCTGGTTCTACGCGGCCAGCACCGGGCAGATCTCGATCCGGGGCGGCTTCAAGGGGCCCTGCGGGGTGGTGGCAAGCGACGAGGCGGGCGGCCTCGACGCCCTTGCCCACGCCGCCGGTTCGATCCGCCGCGGCACCGACGCCGTCGTCGTGGGCGCGGCGGAGGCACCGCTGGCGCCGTACTCCGTCGTCTGCCAGCTCGGCTACGACGCGCTGAGCACGGTCGCAGAACCGACCCGCGCCTACCGCCCGTTCACCGCCGGCGCCTGCGGCTTCGTCCCCGCGGAGGGCGGCGCCATGCTGGTCGTCGAGGAGATGGAGGCGGCCCGCGCGCGGGGGGCGACGATCCGCGCGGTCGCGGCCGGGCACGCCGCGACCTTCACCGGGCCCTCGCGATGGGAGGAGTCCCGGGACGGGCTGGCGCACGCGATCCGCGGGGCCCTGGAGGAGGCCGAGTGCGCCCCGGAGGAGATCGACGTGGTCTTCGCCGACGCGCTCGGTGTGCCCGTGGCCGACCGCGCCGAGGCCCTCGCGCTGGAGGACGTCCTGGGCCGGCGTGCGTCGCGGGTCCCGGTGTCCGCGCCCAAGACCGGCACCGGACGGGCGTACTGCGGTGCCCCCGTCCTCGACACGGCGGCCGCGGTGCTCGCCCTGGAGCACGGTCTGGTGCCGCCCGCCCCCAACGTCGTCGACGTCTGCCACGACCTCGATCTCGTGACCGGCTGGGCACGCCCGGCCGAGTTGCGGACGGCCCTGGTGCTGAGCCGTGGACTGATGGGTTCGAACGCGGCCCTGGTGCTGCGCAAGAGCCCCGACGCCCTGCGCTGAGCCACGGCACCGAGCCCCCTGTGGAGAGGAGAACCCGCTCATGACCGCTCAACTGACCCTCGAAGAGCTGGCCTCGCTGATGAAATCGGCCGCCGGCGTCACCGTCGACCCGAAGGAGCTCTCGAACCGGGCGGACTCACCGTTCGCCGACTTCGGCCTGGACTCGCTCGGCCTCCTCGGCATCGTGGGCGAGCTGGAGAACCGGCTGGCGCTGAGCATGCCGACCGACGCCGAGCGCTGCAAGACACCGCGCGACTTCCTCGACCTCGTCAACACCGCCCCCACGACAGGAGCCTGACATGTCCGGTCACACCGAGAACGAGATCACCATCGCGGCACCTCTCGACCTGGTCTGGAACATGACCAACGACCTGGAGAACTGGCCGCGGCTGTTCAGCGAGTACGCCGCGATCGAGGTGCTCTCCCGCGAGGGCGACAAGACGACCTTCCGCCTGACGATGCACCCGGACGACAACGGCAAGGTCTGGAGCTGGGTCTCGGAGCGCGTGACCGACCGCAAGGGGCTCGCCGTCCAGGCCCGCCGCGTCGAGACCGGCCCCTTCCAGCACATGGACATCCGCTGGGAGTACGCCGAGGTCCCGGGCGGGACCCGGATGCACTGGACCCAGGACTTCGCGATGAAGCCCGAGGCCCCGGTCGACGACAAGGGCATGACGGTCCACATCAACAAGAACTCCCGGATCCAGATGGAACTCATCCGGGACAAGATCGAACAGCGCGACCGCGAGCTGCGGGCCGCTGCCGTCACGGCCACCTGACCCCCGCCCGACGCTCCGTCCGGCCACCGTGCCACCGGCCGACCGGTGGCGACGAAGGGATCTCCCTGATGCACCACGCTCTGATCGTCGCTCGAATGGCACCGGGATCGGCTCCGGAGATCGCCGAGCTCTTCTCGGCCTCCGACCGCACGGAACTGCCGCACCTCGTCGGCGTCACCCGGCGGACCCTCTTCCAGTTCGGTGATGTGTATCTGCACCTCATCGAATCGGAACGGCCCGCCGGCCCCGAGATCGCCAAGCTGACGGAGCACCCCGAGTTCCGCAGCATCAGTGAGCGGCTGTCCACGTTCATCAGCCCGTACGACCCGGATACCTGGCGCGGCCCCAAGGACGCCATGGCTCAGGAGTTCTACCGCTGGCAACGGGACGGCACCGGCTGACGCACCGGGGCCCGGCTGAACCGGCCCGCCACGTCGGCGGCCCGCTCGCTTCGGCAAGCGGCCACCGGTGACCGCCGCGAGGACACCACCGCCTCGCGGCGGCTGCCGTGTCCGCGGGCTCCGGAGGGTCTCATCTGCGTACCGGCGAATTCGGCCCGCCCCGGGGGCCGTGGATAGGGTTCTGGTCGTGTCCGAACGTACGTCGGCACGCGGCGCACAGCGCGCACCTGGGATGACCGCAAGAGGACAGGAAACCGATGATTTTCATCACCGCCAAATTCAGCGTCCGCCCCGAATCCGCCGACCGCTGGCCGGAGATCACCGCCGACTTCACCGCCGCCTCGCGCAACGAGCCGGGCTGCCTGTGGTTCGACTGGTCCCGCAGCGTCGAGGACCCCACGGAGTACGTCTTGGTGGAGGCGTTCCGGGACGACGAGGCCGGCGCCTCGCACGTGCAGTCCGAGCACTTCAAGGCCGCACAGCAGAACCTGCCGCCGCACCTGTCCCGCACGCCCCGCATCGTGAACATGAAGCTGCCGCAGGAGGACTGGTCGCTGCTCGGCGAGATGGCCGTGCCGGAGAGCTGAGGGCGTTGTGAGGGGCCGGGGGCGGCGTCACGTCGTCCGCAGGACCACGACGCGGCAGGTCACCGGCTCTTGCGTGTGGTACGTCTGATCGGCCCGGTCCTCGACGAGGCGGGCGGCCCCACGCCGCGCCAACTCCTCGATGTGCCGCTGGAACCCCATGCGCTCCCAGGCCAGGGTGAGCACGGTCATGACCAGATGACCCCCGGGCCGGGCGACCGCCAGCAGCGGATCGATGCCCTCGGGCCCGACGTGACCGGCGGTGAAGGTGCCCGCGCAGACGACCGCACCGTAACTCTGCGGGCCGAAGGGCAGGGGGCGGGTGATGTCGGCCTGTTCCAACCGCCGGTAGACACCCTTGCCGCGGGCGACGTCGAGCATTCCCTGTGACAGGTCGACACCGTCGACCGTCGAGTACCCGCGCCGCGCCAACTCCGCGCCGACCAGGCCCGTTCCGCACCCGGCGTCGAGAATCGGGGTCCCGGCAGGCACGATGTCCGCGACCCGCTCGGCGACCAGTGCCGGACCGAGGTAGCCCAGGCCCTCGACGGTGTCCTCGTCGTAGCTGACGGCCCAGTCGTCATAGATACCGGTGCGCTGCTCGACATCACCGTCGAGGGAGTACATCCGCTTCAGGATCGGGTGCTGCACGGAGAACTGCTCGCTCACGGCCTCTCGCCTTTCGTGGACCGGAGCCCCGGCCAGGGCCCTCGGACATGCAGCGATGACGGCTCGTCGGCGGGATGCCGGCGGGCCGTCGGCGCTGCAGGAAGGGGCGGCCGAACGCGTCTCACGCCGCTCGGAAGAGGGCGATCCGCCCTACGGACGGGCGCGTCGCACTCGGATTGCCGTGAGCTCCATGGGGACAGGGGCGAAGAAGGAGCCCGGGGCCGGTCACCCGGCCCGTGGCGCGGAGAGACCGGCCGACCGCGGATCCTGCACACAGTGCGGCGCGTGGGCTCGGGCGTCCCCGAACCCACGACGACGCTCGTCAGGACCTAGAGGAGCCCGAGCAGGCCGAGCCCCAGCAGACCACTGTTCTCGGCCGCGACCTCACGGCCCTCGCGGTCCGTGGCCTGCTTGCTGCTGGGCTTCTTGGCGTGCTTCTTGTGGTGGCACTCGCGCGGGTCGGCGTGACGGTGCATACGGTCGGCCTGGCGGTTCATACGGTCGCCCTGGCGGTACCGAGACTCCGCCTGGCTCTGCGCACAGCGGTCCTGGGTGCCGCAGGTGACGCTCTGCGTACCGCTGGGCGCGGCGGATGCGGCGCCCGCCATCGGCACCGCGACGGCGGCCACGGTCAGACCTGCCACGGCGAGCCCGCGAGGAATCGAACGGAACATGCTTCCACCTTCATCTCAGGGGACAGGAAAAGGATATTCCCTGCAAAGCAGACAATAGGATGAATCAGCCGTGACGACTCGCGACCCACCGGAGAGTCACTGGAACGCAGCAGACACCGCGTCACCCGCGGTGCCCTGAAAGGGGCGACACACCCGGCGAGTGCGGCCGTCGCCCCTCTCAGGACCGCAGCGCTCACCACGAGAGCTGTCGACGGTGCATGAGTCGGCGATCTGGTCGCACAGCCGGGCAGCCGACGGTCCGCTTCGACGAGTCGTCAACCAGAGCTTCTCCGCCCGGTCATGGGATGCGGATGACGGCCGATCAGGCAGGTGGAGGTGGGTGGTTGCCTCAGTGCTGGATCAGGCCACCGACCGGGACGGGCGCGACGTGCCCGGTCGCCGGCAGGTTCTGCGCCATAGCCAGGCCGATGTCGACGAGCGATGACCGGCGCAGACCTGCGACGGCGGGGACCGGGGTCCAGACCGACTCGGCGATTTCACCGTTCGGCTCGGGCCGGAGTCCGCCGCCGGTGATGCGGACCCGATAGAAGATGCCGACATTCTGATGTTCCGGTCCGCCGGGGACGGTGCGTTCGGCTGCGGGGACGATCCTTGAGTCCACGCCCAGCAGGCGTTCGACCACCGCGTCGCAGCCGGTCTCCTCGGCGACCTCCCGGGTCACCGCATCGAACGGATCCTCCGCGTGCTCGACCCTGCCGCCCGGAAGAGTCCAGGTGCTCTCGCCCTTCGACGGCAGGTGACGGGCGAGCAGCACCCGCCCGCCCTCGATGCACACGGCGTACGCCGCCAGCCGGAAACTCATCCCCGCCCCTCCCCACCGGATGCCGATCCCACGTCCGAAATCCTCGCATCGCCAGAGCCCCTTCGCGCCTGACGGGCCTGAGGCGGCGTCCTCCCGCCACAGGCTCTGATCGACCACGCGGTCCCGGGCAACGCTGATGATCAGAGCCGCAAGGGTCCTCGGCTTCCAGCGGGCCCGGTAGACATCGTCGAAGTGGGCGTCCGCCCGGGCCACCGCGTCCACGAGGGGCAGACGCAGGGCTCGATGGCAACTGCTCAGTGCCGTTTCCGAGAACGCTCCGACCGTGGCCCAGGCGGCCCGCCGCCTGGGCGTCGCCCGACAGGGGGTCCAACACATCGCCAACGACCTCGTCCGCGAGGACCTGGCCGTCTTCCGGCGCTGCACCGCCTCAACGGCCGGACGCCACGCGCCCGGCCGTTACGGGGACCGGTGGTCCGGAGTGGACACCGGGGCCGGAACCCGGCGTAAGGAGCGAGTGCCGCACCACTCCGTGCCGCGGCTTGAGGGGGCCGCTGTCGGGTGCCGCGGGGCGAAGAGGAGGATGAGGCGAGCCACAGAGGTGGCTGCCGCGCCTGGGCCCGGACGCGCGGGCCGGCGCGGTCCGATACGCCGCAGCCGTTCCCGAGTCATTGGACCTTGAGATGTCGCCAGCACTGCAGACCGGAATGCCCGTACCCGACTTCACCCTGCCCGGCGGCGTGCTGGCCGGCGACCGGTTCGAGCGGAACTCCTACACGCTGTCCGAACGGCGCGGCCGGCCGCTCGTCCTGGCCTTCTACCCCGGCGACGACACCAGCGTGTGCACCAAGCAGCTGTGCTCCTACTCGTCCGGCCTGGAACAGTTCCAGGACCAGGATGCGGAAGTGTGGGCCATCAGCCCCCAAGACGTCGACAGCCACGAGCAGTTCGCCCGCAAGCACGGCCTGCGCATGCCACTGCTCGCCGACACCGACCGGCAGGTCGCGCGCGCCCTGGGCATCGCCGCGCCCGGCATCGGTCTGCGGCGCTCGGTGTTCCTGATCGCCCCGGACGGCACCCTGCGCTGGAAGCACGTCGCCCTCTTCGGCGCCACCTACCAGTCCCTGGACACCCTCACAGGCCACCTCGCCGCCCTCGACGGGGCCTGAATCCGGATACAGCCACCGCGGGCCGATCGGCCCGCGGCAGCGCGTGTCAGCCTGACCACCACGACATCCTCTGCTTGCCTTACGACACGGGTGCAGGGTCGACGGGAGCCTGCTCGCCCCGGCGGACGGCCTCTGCCGGCGTTCCCCCGGACGGGTCCGCTCCGGCCACGCCCTCCGGGACCGCACGACCATCCGGAGGACGAGCCCGGCGCCCGGGGACGCGCGCTCGGGCGGCCGCGAAGCCCCGCGCCCGTGAGAGCCCCATCTCCGTCGCCCGTAGAGGAGCCGTTATGACCACCAGCTCGGACCTGCTCGTCGATGCCTTCGGACGGATCCGGGAGGTCGTGGAGGACGTGGTCAGGGGATTGAACACCGACGAGCTGAGCACCCGTCTCGACGAGGGCGCCAACTCGATCGGCTGGCTCGTCTGGCATCTCACCCGCATCCAGGACGACCACATCGCCGCGGCGGCGGGCATCGAGCAGGTCTGGGTGGCCGAGGGGTGGTCCGACCGCTTCGACCTGCCCTTCGCCACGGACTCCACCGGCTACGGCCATTCGCCCGAGGACGTGGAAGCGGTGCGGGTGAGCGCACAACTGCTGACCGACTACCACCAGGAAGTGCACGAAAACACGGTCGCGTATGTCGCCGCGCTCACCGACAAGGACCTGGAACAGATCATCGACCGGGGCTGGACGCCTCCGGTCACGCTCGGGGCCCGGCTCATCAGCGTCATCGGCGACGATCTGCAGCACGCCGGTCAGGCCGCCTTCATCCGGGGCGTCCTGCGGCGCCGGTAGGCCGGGCCGCACCTGCCGGCGAGGGAAACGGCCACCTCCGTCGTCCCTTACCTCATGCCTTCCTGGCCACGACCAGCCGGCATTTGGGGCTGCCGTCGCCGCGACGACCCAACTCCTCCAGCGGCAGCAACTCCACGCGGAAGCCGGCCCGGAGCAGGTCCTCGCGCACCGGTCCCAGCGGCCAAGTGCGGTAGTACATGACGAACGGCGGGCGCCACAGCGCGTTGCGTACGCGCATCGCCGTGTCGAAGCCCAGGAGCGTCCAGTAGAGGGGCGAGCGGGACGGGGGCGGCGCACCGACCGGGAAGGCGAAGACGCCGCCGGGGCGCAGGGACCGGTTGACCTCGGCGAACAGCCGGGGGCGTTCCGCCGGGAGGAAATGGCCGAACGCGCCGAAGCTCACGGCCAGATCGAAGGCCGACGTGAACGGCAGGGCGCGGGCGTCCGCCTGTACCCACTCGACCGCCGGTGACCCGGTCGAGGCGACGGCGTCCCGGGCCGAGGCCAGCATTCCGGCGCTGAAGTCGACGCCGGTGACCCGCTTGCGGCACAGCGGTTGCAGCGCCCGCAGGCCCGCGCCGGTGCCGCAGCAGAGGTCGAGTCCCGCCTCGAAGGGGCCCAGACGGCGCAGGGTTCCCGCCACCGCGTCCAGGATCCGGTCGGGGGTGCGGAAAGAGGTGTGGTTGAACTTGGGAGCCAGGAGGTCGTATCCGTGCTGGACGGAGGAGAGCGCCTGCACGGTCAGTTCGCGGATGGTGGGTCCCTCGGCGGTGAACACGGGTCAAGGGTAGTCAGGGGCGGCATGGTCTCGTCCACAGCACGCTCGCGTGGGCACCGCCGGCCCTACGGGCCCCTGCGGTGGTCCTTTGCGGGCCGGGCCACACGGCCGCCCGCGGGCCCTGCCGCCGCGGGTGCCGGGCTCGGGGGCCGGCCGCATCATGGAAGGGGTAAGGCAGCGCCGGACTGGAGGCTGCGCATGGGTGGCTGGCATCTACGTGACTTCACCCCGGACGATCTGGAGGCGATCGTCCGGCTCGACTCCGAGAGTGCTCACCGCGACCCGCGCGGCGTCTTCCGTCTGTCGGATGTCGTCGCGGCGCTCCAGGGCCTCCACCCCACCATCGTCGCCGTGGCCGACGGTCGCCTGGTGGGCGCCGCGGTGGGCCGCGTCGAGGGCGACCGGGCGTGGATCCTGCGGATCGGCATTCATCCGTCGTGGCGCAATCTGGGTATGGGCAGCGCCATGCTGTCGGCCCTGGAGCACCGTCTCCAGACAGCCGGCGCGAGCACGCTGGCCGCCGTCCTCCCCGAGGGCGAATGCGGCTCGACGGCGTTGCACCATTCCGGCTTCCGGCCCCTCGACGGCCTCACCTACTTCGAGAAGACCGAAGTGGTCACCGCGCAGGACTCCGCGCTCCTGGCCTCCTTGGGCGGGGTGGTACCACCCGCCGGTGGGTGGGGGCAGTTGGCGGGGATGGCGGCGGAGAAGCAGCTCATCGAACGCCGTCTGGTCCTTCCGCTCGCCCATCCGGAGCTGGCGGCGGAGCACGGTGTCGAACCGCCCCGGGCCGTGGTGCTCTTCGGGCCTCCGGGCACCGGGAAGAGCACCTTCGCCACGGCGGTCGCCAGCCGCCTCGGGTGGCCCTTCGTGGAACTCCTCCCGTCCCGGCTCGCGCTGGAGGACGGGCTGGCAACGGGGCTGAGCAGGCACTTCGACCAGATCGCACAGCTCGATCACGCGCTGGTCTTCATCGATGAGGTCGAGGAGGTCGCCGGTCTGCGCAGCGGCTCGGACCCGGCGTCCGTCGGGGTGGTCAACGAGCTCCTGAAGTCGATCGTGCGGTTCCGCGACCGCGACGGCCGGCTGCTGATCTGCGCCACCAACAACGTGTCCACGCTGGACCCGGCGTTTTTGCGCCACGGACGCTTCGACTACGTACTGCCCGTCGGCCCGCCCGACGCCGAAGCGCGCGGCGCGCTGTGGACAAGCTACCTGGCCAGGGCGGGTGCCGAGGCCGACACCGCGGTGCTCGCGGAGGCCAGCGAGGGGTTCACCCCGGCGGACATCGCGCAGGTGGCCCGGGCGGTGGCACAGACCGCCTTCGAGCGCACCCTGGACACGGGGAACCGCTGCCGCCCGGTCACGGACGACTACCTCCACACCATCCGCCGGACCCGCCCCACCGTCACGACGGAGATGGCGCTGGCCTTCGCCGACCAGACCAGCAGGTACGGGCGCACCTGAAGGAGCGGAGCGGACGCCCACGCCTGACACCGGGTGCTCGCCGAGGAGGTGCCGTATGCGCTCCGGATCCGGCATTCGAGCCCTCACCGCCCTGCGCGCGGCCTCCCGGTGGCGTCCGCGTTCGCCTCATCGTCCGGAACGGTCCGACGCGACGCCCCCGCCGGAGCGGTTCGCCCAGGGGGCGTGCCTGCGGAACGGACACTCCCCCACTGGCGGGAGGGAGAAGGAACCTCAATTCCCTCTCCCCTCAACCCTCGTTCAGCCCTTGTGCCTGAACATGTCCTTGACCTTCTCCTTGGCCTGGCGGGCGGCGCCCATGCTCCGCTCGGCCTGGCCTTCGGTGGCCATCCTTTCGTTCCCCACCGCACGCCCCGTATGCCTCTTGAGCGTGCCCTTCAGCTCCTCGGCCCGTGCCCGGGCCTTCTCGCTCCGACTCATGGCGTGGTCCTTCCTCATCGCCCGGCCCCCGGCCCGCTCCTCCGGTCGGCGCGGTGGTCCGGCCCACTCATAAGAATCGCACACTGAGCTCGAAAACAGGGCAAAAGGGTGATACGAGCGCGGGAAGCCACCGGCGGCCACGCTCCGCTGCCGAGAGCGCACGCCTCGGGCGAGGACAGCACCCCGGCGACGCGCGGGGACCGGCTTCAGTCCCGCGGCAGCAGCGAGCCCAGCGGCCCGAGGTCGAGATTGAGGTCTTCGAGGCGCAGGCCGTGCTGGTCGCAGAGTTCGTTCATCCGCTCGTCGAGAAGCATGAGCGTCTCGCCGATCCGGTCCACCTGCTCGTCGCTCAGATCGCCCTGCTCCACCCGGCGGATCGCCTGCCGCTCCATCAGCTGCCGCAGCAGTTCGACCACCGTCAGTACCAAGGCCACCAGGTCGCGGCCGACTTGATCGCGGTCGATGTCGAATCTGTTCTCCGCCGGCGTGGGCCGCCCGCTCACAGGGGCCCTCCGTCCGACCAGGGCGCGGGGACCCGCTCGCTGACCGACGAGAGGAGCGCGTGCAGCGACAGACGCACCAGAGGTACGTCCGCGATGGCGATGACCAGATCGCCGCTGATGACGACGCCGGTGGAGAGCACACGGTCCAGCAGGTCCACCAGCGGGACCCCGATCGGCCCGGACAGCGGCTCCGGTGTCTCCCATGGAACGGGCGTATGCGCGGACACCGCCTCACACCTCCCCGGCGAAGGAGTACGGCGCCCACGGCCCGGACATCTCGATCTGCGCGCCGGTCCGCTCGCGCAGGGCCGCCACCATGCCGGCAAGGGCCTGCTCCCGCTCCGCCGCCACCAGGTACGCGGCGTTGAGAACCTGCAGGCGGTGCTTCTCCCCCGTCACCTCGTGGCTGTGCGTGCGGAGCCGACGGGCCGCGGTCGCCAGCCGGGACAGCGCGGCGTCGACATCCTCAGCGGTCCGAAGTGCGCGGTCGTGGTGCTGCTCCCGAGTTCGTTGCAGCCCACGCTTGCGCTCCAGATAGGCGCGACCGGCATTGACGCTTCCGACGCCGTCACGGGCGCGCCGCGGGCCGGCGGTGCCGCCTCCGGACGGCTCGGGGGCGGCGGGGCCGGTGGTGGCAGGAGAAGCGGCTGGCAGGTAGACCTTGATGCCCCACTCGACATGGCCTTCGATGCGGTCCAACGATGCGGCGAATCGCTCCACGTCCTCGCCCAGAGCCTGCCGGGCCCGCTCGTCCCCCCGGTACAGGGTCGCCAGCGCCAGGGGCGCCGTCGGCCCGCAGGCCGCAGCCGCGGTCACCACCTCGTGATGGGCGCGGGCGCACCGCTCCAACTCCTGGCGGTCCGACAGACGCTGCTGCCAGGACTCCTCGGTGAACGCGTCGGCGGGGACGTGCTGGACGACCGCCGTGAGCGGTCCGAACGGCAGCGCACGTACGGGCTCGCCGGCGGCGAGGCCCGGCAGACCGGTGAAGACGGCGGGATCGACACCGCGGCACACGGCGAAGACGTAGGTGGCGGGGGCTTCCTCGCGGACGCCGGAGGAGGTCTGCGTCGTCATGCCCCGGCCTTGTCCTTGCGGCGAGCGGGAGCGGACGCGCCGTCCTCGTCGGCGGACTCCAGCGCCTCCACCCGTTCGCGCAGGCGCTCGTTCTCCTCCCGGAGTTCGTCGCGGGCCGCCTTGGAGCTGAGCGCCGGGTCGGTCTCCCACCAGTCGATGCCGGCCTTCCTGGCCGTCTCCACGGAGGAGACGAACAGACGCAGCCGAATGGTGAGGAGTTCGATGTCGAGGAGGTCGATCTTGATGTCCCCGGCGATGACGATGCCCTTGTCGAGGACGCGTTCGAGGATTTCGGCGAGGTTGGTGGTACTGGGACCGTTGGCGGGCGCGGCGGCCTGCCTGAAGTCGACATCGGTCACGTGGTCACTCATTCCTCTTCTTCGTCGTCACGCTCTTCGTCGGCCTCTTCCCCGTCGCCGTCCTCGTCCTCCTCGGGGTACTCGTCCTCGTCCTCCTCGCCGTCCTCTGCTTCCTCGTCCTCGTCGTACTCGTCCTCGGCTTCGCCGTCCTCCGCCTCGTCCTCGTCCTCGTACTCGCCGTCCTCGTCCTCCTCGGCGCCCTCTTCGCCCTCTTCCTCTTCCTTCTCAGCATCTTCTTCCTCGACAGCTTCTTCGTGCGTGCGCACGACCTCGCCGTCGCGGATTTCACCACGCCAGCCCTCCGGCTCCTCGTCGGTCAGGGTGACGTAGCGCTGGAAGTGTTTGAAGTCGAGCCGCAGCCGGCGGCCCTGGGCGCGCCAGATGTTTCCGGTCTTCTCGAAGAAGCCCGAGGCGTAGTACTCGACGACGAGGACGACGCGGGTCAGACCCGGCGTCAGTTCATGGAAACTGACCACTCCTCGGGTGGTGCCCTTCGCCCCCTCGGACGTCCAGATGATGCGCTCGTCGGGCACCTGCTCCTGGACGGTCGCCTTCCAGCCGCGGGTCGAGGGACCGACCTTGGCCTTCCAGTCGCTCGTCACCTCGTCGCTCTGCGACACATCGCGCACGCCCTTGGTGAAACCGCTGAACTTGTCGTAGCGGGTCCAGTGGTCGTAGACCGTGCGCAAGGGCAGGCCGATATCGAGGACCTCGATGATGTTGGTGACCTTCGTGTCCCCCGATTTGCGACCCTTTCCGCCGCCACCGCCGAGGGCTTCCTTCGCCTTCCCCACGACGTTGTCCTTGACGCCCTTCGCCTTCTCGGCGATGAACGCCTTGGCAGGATTCTCGCCTTTGAGGAGGCGGGATCCCATCTTCAGCATTCCGCCGCTCTCGCCGCCCTCGGCGAGCTGCTGGGTCACATCGGTCAGCTTGCCGCCGGCCTTCTCGGCCAGGTTCCCCACCTTCGCACTCAGATAGTTCCCGAGTTCCGAACGCACTCGGTCCATTCCCGAGTCTCCGGCGTCCTTGTCCCGTCCCGTCTTGGCCATGACGGCTACCTCCGGCGGTCCGCGCGCGATGATGTCTTCTTGGCTGTCGTCTTCGACGACGAGGCTGCCTTCTTCCCTGCGGTGGACTTCTTCGCCGCGGTCTTCTTCGCCGGTGCCTTCTTGGCGGCGGTCTTCTTGGCCGCAGTCTTCTTGGCCGGCGCGGACTTCTTGGCGGGCGCGGACTTCTTCGCCGCCGCCTTCTTCGCGGGTGCCGACTTCTTCTGGGCCGTCTTCTTGGCTGGAGTCGACTTCTTGTCCTCGCCGGAGTCGGCGGACTTCTTGGCCTCCGGCTTCCGGCCACCTCTCTTCTCTTCCTTCTTACCGGAGCCGCGCGGCTCCTCCTCTTCCTCCGGCTCCTCCTCTTCCTCCGGCTCCTCGCCCTCTTCCTCCTCCGGCGGCTCCTCGTCCTCCGGCTCCTCCTCGTCCTCCTCGTACTCCTCCTCCGGCTCCTCCTCGTCCTCGTAGTCGTCCTCGTACTCGTCTTCCGGTTCTTCCTCATCGGCCGCGCCGATGCGGAGTGTGCGGTCGTGGAGGGAATCGGCGAAGGAGGAGAGACGGCGGTTCGCGGCAGCGGAGACGGCATCCCGGCCGGCATCCAGCAGTTCCCCGCGCACCTGGTCGCTCAATTCGGCGACCTGTGGGATCTCACTGATCCTGCGGACTCCTTCCGCGACGAGCTGACGCGGTTCGAGCCCCATTTGACGCCCCGCGATATAGGTCGCCGCAGTGAGAGCGAGCCGGCCCTTCTTCGTACGGCCCAGTACGTAGCCACCCGCGACGGCGGCAGCGAGCAGGACCTTGGTCCGGTCATTCATGGGCAGGTCACCTCTTCATTGGCAGACAACCGATCGCCGCCCGTGCAAGAGATCGAGCAGCCGATCCTCTTCGCGTTCGAACGCCTCCGTGCTGAGGTGTCCTTCTTCGTATTCCTGGTTGAGCGCGGCGAGCCGGCTCCGGATGACGGCGGGGTCGTGCAGTTCGCGATCGGCCGCCAGCGCCATCTGGTCGGCGACCCAGACCACTCCCCGTACCGGAGCGAGCGGCAGAGTGAGAATCCCGCTGAGCAATCCCATGTCACGCTCCGATACTTCCGGCCGGTACCTCGGCCTCAAGGAAGCTGTAGCAAGGCAGCGGGCCCGCCACCCGCAGTTCGGCCCTGTTGCGGTGGTGCGCGGCGAGGCGCTCCACTTCCGCGCGGAAGCCGGCGCTGTCGCAGCGGTCCACCAGGAACGACGTGTTCACCACGCATCCGGCGACCTCCGGCCCGGCGGAGACCGCATGGGACGAGGCAGCCAGGTGGCTCACCACCTCGCGCCCGGCCTCGGTGGCCCGGCGGGTGAGCGCCCCCGCCACGGCCTCGCCCAGGCGCATATTGGCCTGGTAACTCGGCCGGCGGCGTACCGCGTCGCGCAGTGCGCGGACGGTGGCGTCCTCCCGGACGAGGGCCGCGAGCGCGTCGTTGGCGGGCATCACCTTGACGTTCATCTCCACACGACCGGCAAGCCGTTCCAGGACCGCGAGATGGCTGTCTTCCGCGTCCGCCAACTGTCGGCGTACCGCGGACTCGTCCGCCGCGACCATGCCGAACCGCATCGGGAGAACCGGCCCGTCCTCGGCCAGCCGTAGCAGCAGTTCCTGGTGCGCCAGCAGATCGCGGCGACGTGCCCGCAGGTCGAGCGGGGCGGCGCTGATGACGGCTGTCAGCCGCCCCACGGTGCAGGTCGTCACCGCACCCGGTGGGCTGCCCACTCCGCGCAGACCGGTGGGCACCGGGTGGTCGGCCCGGACCGTGCCGTAGACGTAAGCGCCGGCGTCCGTCACGGATCAGTCCTCCTCTGTCGTGCGCCGGCGGGAGGCCGCTCCGGACTTGGCGGGCGCACGCCTGCGCCGCTGGGGCTGCTCATCGCCCTCGTCGTCCTCGTCGGAGTCGTCGCCGCCTCCGACGGCGGTGCGGACGGTGTCCCCGACGGATTTGGCCGCCTTCTGTACCTTGCGTTTTCCGACGCTCTTCGCCGCCTGGCCGCTGAACAGTTCCGGAACGGTGACGCTGCCCGAGTCCCGCTCCAGATCCAGGCGGTTGCACGCCTCGGCGAACCGCAGATACGTATCGACGCTGGCGACCACGATGCGCGCGTCGATCTTGAGAATCTCGATGCCCACCAGGGACACCCGGATGAACACATCGATGACCATGCCCCGGTCCAGGATGAGTTCCAGCACGTCGTACAACGTGCCCGCCCTCGGCGGACAGGGGACTACCTCGCCCGCATAGCCGGAATAGGTGGTCGTGGTCATCTGGGTGTCCTCTCAGCCGGTCGGATCGGGGTGATCACTCGTCAGCCGCGCCTCGCCGATAACGGCGGGTCCGGTAGTACTCCAACAGCTGGCCCTCTTGGTCGAGCAGTACGTCGTAGCTCGCGAGCAGGCTCGTGGTATCCGGAATGCGTTCCAATTCGAGAACCTCCACCGCGACGCACCACCCGTCATCGGTGCGGCGGACAGCGGAAACACCCTCCACCCGGTGGTTGATCAGGCTCTGCAGCAGTTCTGTGGCATCGCGTGCCACACTTCCGGGGCCGTTCGCCGGCTTCTTGTGTTTCCGGGCGGCCGTCGACGTCGACCGAGTCCGCGTTCGGGTTTGCTCTGCCATATTTCCAAGTCTGATCGTCTTCTCGCACCGCGCATCCTGAGCGGGTCCGAATAGCCGGACCTCGGGCATACGGAGCCCGTGCGGCGTACCGAAGGCGCCGTCGCAGCCGCCGGTGGCCTCCCGCTCCGAGGGCGAAGGAGACCACCGGCGAATCCGGTGCTCTGCACGCGGCTGAACTCACAGCGAGGGGTAGATGTCCCCGCTGCCCATGCTGCTCTCCTGCTCGCTCTGTTGCTTCAGCCTGGCGGCCTTCTGCTGGAGCCGCTTCCGCTCCTGCGGGTCGCCGGCGCGCTCGGCGGCCTCGTTCAGCTCCTTGGCCTTGTCACGCATCTGCCGGGCGCGTTCCATGGCTTCGTCTGCGGGGCTCATGGTCACTCCTTGCTCGTTCGTCGAGAGGGGGAACTGCCACTCAGCGAATCAGCACCCGTCCGGCCCGGCACCTCGAGCGGTCACGCTCCGCGACCGCCGCCGGAGTACGCCGTCCCCGCCGCTCCGCCAGGGGCCTCCCCCGGGCCGTCGGGGCTCCCTACCGGCCATTCGCCTGCCGACGTGACGCCCCGGCGGCCACTTGCTACCGCGGCGGCGGATCCGGGCGGTGCATACGCTCGAATTCCTCCTTGAGCCGCCTCCTGCGCTCCCAGCCGGACGTGCCGGTGCGCTTGGGTGACGGCTCGGCGGCCGGTGACTCCTCACGAGCGGCGGGCTCGGCCGGGTGGGAGTCATGGCGGGCGTCCCCCGCCAGCATCTTCTTGAGCCTGTCCGCCATGCTCATGCGTGGCCTCCTCGACGCATCGGCGGCTCCCCCGTCCCTTTCAGGATCGGGGTCGGCGGGGCTCTTCGCACGCGGGCGGCGAAGTCGCAACCGCAGCCCGCTCACGTGCCGGCGGGACGTCGTCGCGGAACGGGCCCTGAGGCGCCCGGAGAGCCTCGACGACCGTTGGCCGAAAGTAGGCCGTTCGGTGGGCGGGACGGGCCCACACGGCGCGTGAGAGCGCGGGGCACGGGTAGTCGGGACGACCGGAGAACGGTTTGCCGGCGAAGTCGAAGAGCAGAGGAGCAGTCTCGATGTACGACGCCAACGCGACCGACCGCCCCGTGCTGGTGGGAGTCGAGGAAGGCGGCGACCAGCACACCATCGTGCGGCACGCGGCACGACAGGCCGCATTGCACAACAGGCCGCTGCGCCTCCTGCACGTGGTCGAGGCGGGGGACACCCAGGAGCGCCGGACCGCCGCGACGGCGCTCGGCGCCGGGGTCGTCGAACCCCTCACCGCCATGGTGCGGCTCGACTTTCCCCAGGTGCCGGTGACGGCGGAGGTGGTACCCGGCCGGCCCGCCGCGGTACTGGTGGAACGCTCCTCAAAGGCGGCGCTGCTGGTGCTCGGCCATCGCGGCAGCGGCGGGTTCGCGCGGCTGCCGCTCGGTTCGGTGAGCTGGCAGGTGGCCACCCATGCCGCCTGCCCGGTCATCGTCGTCCGCCCCGGCGAGACCTCGACCGCACCGGAGAACCGGGTCGTGGTCGGCGTGGACATCTCCGAGGTGTCGGAGGAAGCGCTGGACCTGGCGTTCGCCGAGGCCGATCTGCGAGGTGCGCGCCTTGAGCTGCTGCACGCCAACTTCCACCTCGGCGAGATGCCCACCGGCCCCGGCATGGTGGCGCCGGACTTCAAGGCCCTCGACGACGCTGCGCGGCGTCAGCTGGAAGCGGTGGCGGCCGAGCGAGGGGCGCGCTACCCCCGGGTCGCGGTGGAGGTGCGCGTCGAGCGGGTCCGCCCCGCGACGATCCTGGCGGAGGCCTCGCGCCGGGCCGCTCTGCTGGTCGTCGGCTCGCACGGGCGCACCGGCCTGCGCAGGCTCATGCTGGGGTCGGTGAGTGCGGCGGCGCTGCACACCGCCGCTTCGCCCGTCGCGGTGGTGCCCACCGGGGACAGCGACTGACGGACAACCCTGGCCCCGCTACCCGTGCCGGCCGTGTGTGACGTCGCCCGTCCTGGGCACCCGCGAGGGCAGCGGCACAAGGACCCGACAGCAACCCGACAGAGCAGCATGTCGCGGCGCCGTCGTGACAGCGGAACGGACACACATGAGCAACGGTTTCATGGGTCCGGAGGGCTTCGGCCAGGACCCGTTCGACGACTTCCTCGCGCGCGTCTTCGGCCGTGCCGCGAACTCCTCCAAGGACGCACGGCGCCCCATGCCGCGGCAGGCGGACATCGCCCGGCTGATGAGCGGACCGGCCCGGCAACTGGTCACGGCGGCGGCCGCCTACGCAGCGGAACACGGCAGCTCCGAACTCGGCACCGAGCACCTTTTGCGGGTGGCGCTCTCCACGGAGCCGACCCGCAGCCTGGTGCAGCAGTCGGGAGTCGACCCGGACGCGCTGGCCGCCGACATCGACCGCAAGGTCGGGACCGGCCCGCATCAGACGAGTGTCGCCGTCACCCCGGCCGTCAAGCGCGCCCTGCTGGGCGCCCATGACCTGGCACTGGGCACCGGGGCCTCGTACATCGGTCCGGAGCACGTGCTCGGGGCGCTCGCGTCCAACCCGGACTCGGCGGCGGGCCGCATCCTCAACATCGTCCACTTCGACCCGCAGTCCGGCCCCCCGGCCGCATTCGGGTCTCCGCCGGCCGGTGCGGAGCACCCGCCGGCGCCGAGCCACGACACCCCCACCCTCGACAAGTACAGCCGCGACCTGACGGACATGGCGCGGGCGGGCCGGATCGACCCGGTCATCGGCCGCGACGAGCAGATCGAGCAGACGATCGAGGTGCTCTCCCGCCGCGGGAAGAACAACCCGGTGCTGGTCGGCGACGCCGGCGTCGGCAAGACGGCGATCGTCGAGGGCCTGGCGCAGCGTCTGGCCGACGGGGACGTACCCGACCAGCTGGCCGGACGCCGGGTCGTCGCGCTGGATCTGACCGGCGTCGTCGCGGGCACCCGCTACCGGGGTGACTTCGAGGAGCGGATGAACAACATCATCGAGGAGGTACGGGCGCACTCCGACTCGCTGATCGTCTTCATCGACGAGCTGCACACCGTCGTCGGGGCCGGCGGTGGCGGCTCGGAGGGCGGTTCCCTGGAGGCGAGCAACATGCTCAAGCCCGCGCTCGCCCGCGGGGAGCTGCACATCATCGGAGCCACGACGCTGGAGGAGTTCCGGCGCCACATCGAGAAGGACGCGGCGCTCGCCCGCCGCTTCCAGCCCATCCTGGTGCCGGAGCCCACGGTCGCCGACACGGTCGAGATCCTGCGCGGGCTGCAGGACCGCTACGAGGCGCATCACCAGGTGCGCTATACCGACGAGGCGCTGCTTGCCGCCGTCGAACTCTCCGACCGCTACATCACGCACCGCTTCCTCCCCGACAAGGCCATCGACCTGATCGACCAGGCGGGCGCCCGGGTGCGGCTGCGGTCGGGGACGAAGACCAGCGACACACGCAACCTCGAACGCGAGGCCGAGCAACTGGTCAGGGACAAGGACCAGGCGGTCGCCTCCGAGCAGTACGAGCGGGCCACCGAGCTACGTGACCGCATCGCCGAGATCACCGCACGGATCGAGGCGGGTGCGAGCGAGAGCTCGGCCCAGACCTCGGGCGACGGCCGGATCGTCGAGGTCACAGCGGAGAATGTCGCCGAGATCGTGTCACGGCAGACCGGTGTCCCCGTCAGCAGCCTGACCGAGGAGGAGAAGAGCCGGCTGCTCGGCCTGGAGGAGCGACTCCGCACCCGGGTGATCGGCCAGGAGGACGCCGTCACTGCCGTCTCCGAGGCCGTGTTGCGCTCGCGGGCGGGCCTCGCCGACCCCAGCCGCCCGATCGGCAGCTTCCTCTTCCTCGGGCCGACCGGTGTGGGCAAGACCGAACTGGCCCGCGCCCTCGCCGAGGCGCTGTTCGGCAGCGAGGACCGGATGGTGCGGCTGGACATGAGCGAGTATCAGGAGCGGCACACCGTCAGCAGGCTGGTCGGTGCGCCGCCCGGATACGTCGGCCATGAGGACGCCGGTCAGCTGACCGAGGCCGTGCGCCACCACCCGTATTCGCTGCTGCTGCTCGACGAGGTGGAAAAGGCCCACCCGGATGTCTTCAACATGCTTCTGCAGGTGCTCGACGACGGGCATCTGAGCGACGCGCAGGGCCGGACGATCGACTTCAAGAACACGGTCATCGTGATGACGAGCAACCTCGGCTCCGACGCCCTCAGCGGCGGCCGCGGCATGCTGGGCTTCGGAACGGCCGGCTCCGGGGCGGACGCCGACGACGGTGCCCGGGAGCGGGCGCTGGGGACGCTGCGCGAACACTTCCGCCCGGAGTTCCTCAACCGGCTCGACGAGATCATCGTCTTCCGGCGGCTCGACGACGACCAGCTGCGCCGGATCACCGACCTCCTGCTGGAGGGCAACCGCCGCAGGCTGCACGCGCAGGACATCACCATCGAGTTCACGCCGGAGGCCGTGGACTGGCTCACCAAGCACGGCTATCAGCCGGAGTACGGCGCCCGTCCGCTGCGGCGCACCATCCAGCGTGAGATCGACAATCCGCTGTCCCGGCTGCTGCTCGACGGCGCGCTGTCGGCGGGCGACCGGGTGCGCGTGGAGACGAAGGACGATCAGCTGACGTTCCACACCGGCAGGGAAGAGGACGGAAGCGGCGCCGGGAGCACCGCGCCCACCGCGACCACGTGACGGGAGCGGTGTCCGGGCCCGCCGTGCGCCTCGGTCACCGCCGGTGGGGCAACCGGTGCAGCTCCACCTCGGTGAGCCGGCCCTTCGCCACGCGCGCCGTCATATAGGTGCAGTACGGCTGTCGTCTGCGGTCCGTCGGTGACCCGGGGTTCAGCAGGCGCAGCCGCTCGTCGGCGGTGGAGTCCCACGGGATGTGGCTGTGCCCGAACACCAGCACGTCCAGGTCGGGGTACCGGTCCGCGCACCTTCGTTCGCGCCCCTGGGCCGGGCCGGTCTCATGCACCACGCCGAGCCGTACGCCGTCCAGTTCCGCGTACGCCACCTCGGGCAGCCGCGCCCGGAGCTCGGGCCCGTCGTTGTTGCCGTACACCCCGATCAGCCGCCGGGCGCGGTCCTCCAGCAGGTCCAGGGTGGCGGTGTCCACCCAGTCCCCCGCGTGCACGACGACGTCGGCGCGCGGCACCTCGTCGAGAAGTGGCGACGGCAGCGCTTTGGCGCGCTTGGGCAGATGAGTGTCGGAGATGAGGAGCAATCGCACCAGGCGACAGTACGTGGCACGGGCGGGCGCAGGGGTAGCGGATCAAGGTCACCGAACGGCGATGACGCGAATGGGCCTCAGCGTCGAGACGATCACGATTCCTGGTCGGTGGAGCGGCCGTGCAGCCGGAACCACACCCACTTTCCCGAGCGCGTGCGGTCGTAGCCCCAGGAGTCCGCGAGGGCGCCCAGGACCTCGGTTCCCCGACCTTCGTCCGGCAGCGGGTCGCCCCCGGTGTCCCTGCTCATGGGCAGGGCGGCTGAGGTATCACCCACAGCGGCGAAGAGGTGGCCGGAGTCGTCGGCGATGAGCATCAGCCTGAGCCCCGTGGTGTCGGTGTGCCGGAGAGCATTGGTGACGACCTCGGTGAGGCACAGGCGTCCCGGGTCGAACAGGAGCGACCGGGGATCAACAACCTCCACAAGCGCCTCCCTGGCCAGCGCCGGAGCGCTCTCGTCCTGGGGGAGCCGCATGGCCAAGGGGCGTACCGTCGCGTCGGAGACTGTCGTGGGCGTGGGCATCAGAGCGGAGACCTTTCCTGGCGTCACCCTCGATGTGCCCGCGGGGCGACGCTCCACCCGGGACTTCGGTCCCGAACCAGGGGGGCCATGCGGCCCTGCCGCGCACTACGCCTCAAGGGCGCGGGTTCGTCCGCGTCCAGCCGGGGCGGGCGTCGCCTCCCCTGCGCCCGGCGACCGACGCGCAGCGCGGGCACACACGCTGGACCCGGTCCGCCGCCCCGCCCGACTCCGGGAAGGTCTCGGGCCAGGCGATGTGCGGGAAGCGGAGCAGCTGCGAACGGCTGAGGGCCAGGCCGCACACGGTCTGGTTCCTGCCCTGTTCCCAGGCGTGGACCTCGCCCGCCGGCGTCGGCGGTCTCGGGAGACGTGCGCGGTGCGACGGCCGTCCACCGTCGTCCCTGAGCCGCCGACCATCTCGTCCATCCGCCGCCCACCTGCCTTTCCTCACCCTGCGGTGCCGCCTCCCGCGGCCTTTCCCCGCCCACGGGCCCGGCCCCGGTACGCCTCCCATGGTCAAGGGGCCACACCGGCACCGCATCCCGTGCCCGCACCGGGACGCTCGGTGACCCGGACACCGCCTAGCGTGGAGGAATGGACGAGACCGCAGCGGCAGGTCCACCGCCGCCCAGCAGCGATGCCGGCTTTCCGGCCTACCACGCGGCGCGCTGCGGTGGGCTGGCCGAGCTCGACGCGCAGGTTGCCCGTTGCCGGGCCTGCCCACGGCTGGTGGACTGGCGGGAGGAGGTCGCCGCGAACCGGCGCGCGGCGTTCCGCGACTGGGACTACTGGGCGAAGCCGGTGCCCGGCTTCGGACCGCCGGACGCGTCACTGGCCGTTGTCGGCCTTGCGCCCGCCGCGCACGGCGGCAACCGCACCGGGCGCATGTTCACCGGGGACGCCTCCGGCGACTTCCTGTTCGCTGCGCTGCACGAGGTCGGTTTGGCTTCCCAGCCCACCGCCACACACCGGGGCGACGGCCTGGAGCTGTACGGCGTACGGGTCACCGCCCCGGTGCACTGCGCGCCGCCGGAGAACAAGCCGACCCCTTCGGAGCGGAACACCTGCCGCCCCTGGCTGGCGGCTGAACTCGCGCTGCTGCGGCCGCATCTGCGCGTGATCGTCGCCCTGGGTGCCTTCGGCTGGCAGGCACTGCTGCCCGTCCTCGCGGAGGCGGGCCTGACGATCCCCCGGCCCCGGCCGGCGTTCGGCCACGGCGCGGAGCTGGTGCTGCCCGCCGCCGATGGACACGAGGAACTGCGGGTCCTGGGGAGCTACCACCCCAGCCAACGCAACACCTTCACCGGGCGGCTCACCTCCGCCATGCTCGTCGAGCTGCTCACGCACGCCGCCGAACTGGCGGGCCTGACGCCGGGCAAGTGAAGGGGAGCACGGCGGAGCCGGGGCCGGACGGCGGCTGTACCGCGCCCGGCCCCGGCTCCGCGCGATGGCGCTCCCGCGCCGGTGAGGGCGGCCCGAAGACTGCCTACAGGGAGTCCCGCGGCACCTTCTCGTTCCAGTCCCTGGAGAACACCCGCCGGTCGTTCTCGTAGCCGTCCAGCGTGGCGTGCACGAGGAATTCGGTCTCGCTGCAGCGCAACTCGGTGTGGGTCACCACCTTCACGTCCCAGTCGTCGCGCGTGAACCGCATGGTCCAGGTGGACTCGCCTGCGACGGAGGTGAAGTCGTCCGCGACGGAGGTGTACCTCTCGTAGGCACGCCGTCCGACATCGAGTCCGATGTCCTCGAAGCGGGCCGTCCCTCGGTCCTTGACGATCTCCAACTCGGCGTTGTAGCCGATCAGGTCACGCTTGACGTCCCAGCGTTCCTCGACCGGCGTCAACTGGGAGGTCTCGATGGCCGGGGCGCCCTCGGGCTCGTCGAACGGGCGCGGCGGCAGGTTGTCGGGCGCATCCGCCGGGCGCACCGGCAGGGAGAGACTGCTGGAGCCCTCGTACACGCTCAGCCGGACCGGCTTCGGCGGCGGCCAGGCCAGCGGCCAGTACGACGTGGACAGGGAGAGACGGATGCGGTGGCCGGGCGGGAAGGACTGCGCCAGGCCGTTGAGCTGGACGGTGGCCCGGTAGCGCCGTCCGGGCTCCAGTGGGTCGGGATCGTCCGCGCCCTCGCGCCGGGTGAGGTTCAGCAGTCCGTAGCTGATGCGGGTGGCGCTGCCGTCCGGGGCCACGTCGGAGAGCCGGGCGGCCACCATGGCGACCGGTTCGTCGGCCGACAGCTCCAGTTCGACGGTCGGGGTGCCAAGCACCTCCAGCCGTTCGGTGAGCGGCTCGGTGTCGAACACGAGCGACCCGCCGTCCTCCTCCCGCTGGTCGTACGGCAGGTCGGGCGGCGCGTTGTACGACGCCCACTTGCCGGCGAACTGGCCGACGGACAGCGGAGATTGAACCGTCATCGGGTTGTCGTCCCCGGCCGGGTCCGGCGCCTTCTCACCAGGGCCGACGATGCGGTGCCGCATGAGCGGATAGGAGACCGGCCTGATCTGCGGCGAAGGCCATTCCATCTCGCCGACCCAGCGGCCGGGCCGCTCCTCGTAGGCGGTGGAGGGCGGCACGCTGTCCTGCATCCAGGTCCGGAGCATCGGCCCGTCCATGGCGTCGTTGTCGACGCCCTTGAGCCAGTGGTCCCACCAGCGCACGACCTCCTGCAGGTAGCCGATGGCGGGGCCCGGCTCCCCGAGGTGCGGGAACTTGTGCGACCAGGGGCCGATCAGACCCTTGCGTGGTACATCCAGGTGAGCCAGCAGTCGCGTCACGGCGTTGGAGTAGCCGTCCGCCCAGCCGCTGGAGGCCAGAACGGGACAGGCCACGTCCTGGTAGTTCTCGCAGACCGAGGCGTGCCGCCAGTAATCGTCACGGCGCTGGTGGCGCAGCCACTCCAGGACCCAGGGAGCGGTGTTCTCCAGCCGCTCGTGCCACATGTCGCGCCACCTGTCGCCGACCACGGCGGGGTCCGGCGGCAGCGTGGAGTAGGCGAACATGGTGCCCGCCTCGGCCAGGTTGTCGGTGAGCAGCGTGCCGCCCATGTAGTGCATGTCGTCGGCGTACCGGTCATCGGTGAAGGAGGCGATGACGATCGCGCGCAGGCTCTGCGGTCGGCGGGCGGCGACCTGAAGGGCCGAGAAGGCTCCCCAGGAAATGCCCATCATTCCGGTGTTGCCGTCGCACCACGGCTGCTCGGCGAGCCAGGCGAGGACTTCCTCCGCGTCGCTCTGTTCCTGCTCCAGGTACTCGTCGCGCAGCACGCCTTCCGACTCGCCGGTGCCGCGGACGTCGACGCGTACGCAGGCGTAACCGTGTCCGGCGATGTAGGGGTGGTGGATCGAGTCACGGACGGAGGTCAGGTCCCGCTTGCGGTAGGGGATGTACTCCAGGACCGCAGGCACGGGCTCTCCGTCCGAGGCTGTCGGACGCCAGATGCGCGCCGACAGCAGGGTGCCGTCGGACATGGGGATTGCGACGTGGTCCTCTTCCTTCGTCGCGTAGGGCAAGTTGCTCACGCAGCGCATGCGGGCGGTGTGCTCCTTTCGTGTGCCGCGGCTCGGCGGGTACCCGGGGCCGCGGCGCGCCGCGGCCCCGGGGGGGCTGGGTCAGGAATTCTTCTCGTCCCGTCCGCCGGGCGAGGTCTGGTCGAAGCTGAGGTTCAGGGCGGCCACGCAACGGTCGAACTTCGCCCGCAGGTCCTCCTCACTGTCCCCGCCGGTGAAGATGTGGGCCAGCTCGTAGCTGTAGCTGTCCTGCCCGGACAGCTCCGACAGCCGCTGCCCCTCCTGCGGCACCACCTCGACGCGCACGCCGGGTATCTCGCGTTCGATCCGCTCGATCTCCAGGGCGTCGGGCACACCGTGCACCACGCCGTCGGCGAACCACCGGTGGTACCACTTCGCGGCCGCCCGGTAGGGGCCCGCACGGTCCGGCAGGCTGGGGTCGTCGCCGAGGGCGAGACTCACCATGCAGTGGTGGTTCGGTACGCCGTCGACGTACTCGAACAGTTCGGCGTGCGACTGCGAGTGCCGGGGGTTGATCTCCAGCAGATTGATCTCGTCGGTCCGCGGGTCGTAGAAGTACTCGATGCTGAACGTCGCCGAGTCCATGCCGATCTGCCGCATCACACGCTTCGAGACGTCCTTCAGCCGCCGCACCACGGGCTCGGGCAGGGAGGACGGGTACTGGTGGCGCATGAAGGAAGAGCTGTCGGGATAGTTGATGGAGTCCAGGGCGCCGTAGACGGTGACCTCGCCGTTGTGGACGTAACCCTCCACCGCGACCTGGATGCCGGACAGCGCCTCCTCCGCGAGGCACACCTCACCGCCGATGCCCGCCATTTCCTCCGGCAGCTTCAGCTGCTCGAGGATGTAATCGAAGGGTCGGCCGACACGGCTGATACCGGCACGGATCTCGGCCACCGCCTCGCGGAACTCCTCCTCGTTCTTCACGCCGAAGGCGAGCTCCGAGGAGTACGACAGGGCCGGCTTGAGCCACATCGGGAAGCGCACCCCTTCGGGCGGCTCGGGTTCCTCGGCATGCAGGTCGACCCGTCCGAAGCGCGGATGCTCGTCGATGACCTTCTGCTGCTCCAGCCGGCTCCAGTACTTGTGCTCGCACTTGACGACCGATTCCAGGCTGGTGCTGGTGGTGCCGTAGCGCTCGCTCAGCATCGGAATGAGGGTACTCACCGGGAAGTCCCAGTAGCCCACGATCGCGTCGATGGACCCGTCGAACGCATCCAGCTGGGACTGTGCCTTCTTCAGGAGATCCGCTACGGACACCTCGCCGACCTGAAGCTCCTCGATCGTCAGAAGACGATGAAAGCGGTAGTCCTGCGCGCCGGGCACATCGTTCAGGGTGGGCAGGTTCGACTCGTCCAGGCCGATCACAAAGATGTTCTTCTTACTCACCAAATCTCCTTCGTCCCGTCCGGGCTGCTCAAGTACCCGACGGTCCGCCGCTCAATCTCGATGAGTTATTCCGAGGCGCCCCACGGACGTGCACCGCGAAGTATCATGACCCGTCCGTTCGGAACCCCCGGCGGTCACGGCGGGCGAGTACGCGCTGGGTACGGCTGAGCACTCCGCTCGCCGACCAGGTGCGCAGGGCCGCGTGGGCGGCGTTCGCGCCGGGCGCGCCGTGCACCCCGCCGCCCGGGTGGGCCCCCGCCGAGGCCAGGTACAACCCTTTGACGGGGGTCTCCGGGCGCCCGGTCCCGGGGGTCGGGCGGAAGACGAGTTGCTGGTGGATCGCGGTGGTGCCGCCGTTGATCGCCCCGCCGTGCAGGTTGGCGTTCATGGCTTCCAGGGTGGGTGGCGCGAGGATCCGGCGGGCACGGATCCGGGAGCGGAATCCGGGGGCATAGCGCTCGACCTGATTCTCCATGCGGTCGGCCATGGCCTCCTGCTCACCGTCGTGCCACTCCCCCGTCAGGCCGTCGGCGCCCGCGTCGCCGCGGACCCGGTGCGGAACGTGGGTGTAGGCCCAGGCGGATTCCGTGCCGGCCGGCGAGCGCGTGGGGTCGGCGGTGGTCATCTGCCCGAACAGCGCGAAGGGCCGGTCCGGCACCTGTCCCGTGTAGAGCTGGGCGGCGAACCGGGTCAGGCCGTCGACCCCGTCGGCCAGGTGCACAGTGCCGGCGGTGGCCGCCTCCCCGGCTGTCCAGGGCACCTTGCCGTCCAGGGCCCAGTCGACCTTGAAGGTGGCGAAGTCCCACTGGAAGCGACGCAGATCGGCGAGAGCCCGGCCGGGAACGTACCGCGCGTCGACCAGTTCGCCGTACAGCGCCGGTACAGAGACGTCCGCCAGGACGGCCCGGCCCGCCGGGACCGTCTCGCCGCCGGCCGTGCGCACCGCCACCGCACGGCCGCCACGCACCACGACCTCGACGACTCGTTCGTTGCACCGCACCGCGCCGCCGCGCCGCTCCAGCCGGCGTACCAAGGCGTCGGTGAGGGCTCGGGCGCCCCCGGCCGGGACGGGAAAGCCGACGGACTGGCCGAGCATGGACATCAGCCAGCCGAACCCGCCGCTGCCCGCGGCCTCCGGGGCGAGGTCGGCGTGCAGGGCGTTGCCGGCGAGCAGCAGCCGGCCCGCCTCGCCGCGGAATTCTTCCTCGCCCAGGCGCCGTACCGGCAGCAACATCGTCCGCGCCAGGCGGAGCCCTCCCGCCCCGCGCAGCCGGGCCAGGAGCCGCGCACCGGCGCGCACCGGAGGAAAAGGCGTGAACAGGGCGCTGATGAGGTCGTGTCCGACGCGGTCCCAGACGTCGCACAAATCGCGCCATGCCGCGCCGTCACCGGCGGCGAAGCCGTCCAGGGCCCGCGCGGTGTCCTCCACGCGCCGCTCCAGCAGCGCACACCGGCCGTCCCGCAAGGGGTGGGCGAGGACCCGGGGAGCGTGGCTCCAGCGGAGCCCTTCCTCTTCGAGGCGGAGCGCGCTCAGCACCGGTGAGGCGGCGGCCAGCGGATAGAACGAGCTGCACAGGTCGTTGACGTAGTCGGGGTGGACCCCGCGGTCGCTGCGGACCGCGCCGCCCGGCTCCGGCTGGGCCTCCAGAACTTCGACCGTCCACCCGTCGTCCGCCAGCAGGTTCGCGGCGACCAAGCCGTTGGGGCCGGCGCCGATGACCACCGCGTCGGGCATCGCTGTCTCCTGTTCACCGTGGCTACGGCGGTCCGTGGCGTCGCGAGGCCGGCCCCGCCCGCTCAGTGCATGTCGCTGAGGTCCCGCGGATAGTTCTCGACCACCGTGGCGAGCCGGCTCAGCATGCTGCGGTGGCGGAGCTGAAGGAAGGCGTCCAGAACCGCGTTGTGCAGCACCCCGCCGGGCCCGGTCAGGGGATGCTCGTCGACGATGACGAGGCTGTGCTCGCCCCATGGACGGACGTCGATGGCGATCCGGGCGGTGCCCAGCGGGCCGCTGTCGACCTCCAGCTCCAGCTCCCGGGGCGGGTCGCAGCGACGGACGATGGTGTGGCCGGTCAGCGGCCACGGCCCGATGCGGACGGTGTATCCGATGGTGGAGCCGACCGCGGGCCAGAGGCCCTCGTCGGGCCACGAGTCGTCCGTCCCGACGACCCAGTCCGCGTAGCGGGAGCCGTCAGCGAGGATCGCCCAAACCGCGTCCGGAGCCCTCTTGATCAGCTGGTGCCTCACAGCCATGTGCTTCGCCCTCCGACATCTCGATGGAGCTGGTCGTCAGCGGTCGAATGTCAGCCTAGAGCGGCTCGTCGCACTCGGCCGTGCGAGGGCGGCCGGAGGTGTACCCGCCTGCTGCGGGCGCGGGCTTGGTGTCCCCGTCGTGCACAGGAACTCCTGACGGTTCGCCCTTACGTTGGAAATCTCCCCTTCGCTCCCGCCGTCCGCTCACTTCCTCCACGCGGAAGGAGAGCGGCAGGCAGAAACACGGAGACGTGACCATGGTCGAAGAGCTGCCCCTGCTGGGGCGCACCGCGGTGGTCACCGGCGCCGCACGCGGGCTGGGTGAGGCCATTTCGCGAGCCCTCGTACGACGGGGCGCCACGGTGGCCCTCCTCGGACTGGAGGAGCGCGAACTCGCCCGAGTGGCGGCCTCGCTGCCCGGCGGAAGCACGTATTGGCCGGTCGACGTCACCGATGAGTCCGCGATGGCCCGGACCGCCGCCGAGGTGACCGAACGCCTCGGGCCGCCGTCCGTGGTGGTTGCCAACGCGGGGGTGGCGGCGGGCGGGCCGTTCCTGGACACCGACCCCGCGACGTGGCGCCGGATCGTGGAGGTCAACCTTGTCGGCAGCGCGGTCACCGCTCGTGCCTTCCTCCCCGGCCTGTTGCGTACGCGCGGCTACTACCTGCAGGTCTCCTCCCTCGCGGGCATCGCCGCCGCACCGATGATGTCGGCGTACTGCGCCTCCAAGTCGGGGGCCGAGGCGTTCGCGCACTCCTTGCGCGCGGAGTTGGCACATCGCGGTGTGGGGGTGGGCGTCGCCTATCTGAGCTGGGCCGACACAGAGATGATCAGAGCCGCCGAGGGTCACGCGGCCATGCGGGTGCTGCGCGCCGGGCTGCCATGGCCCGCCTCGAAGACGTATCGCGTGGACCCTGTGGCCGCCCGCCTGGTCCACGGCATCGAGCGACGCGCGCCCGCCGTCTACGCCCAGCCCTGGCTGCGGGGCGCGCAGGCGCTGCGGGCCGGCCTGCCGGGGATCGTCACGCGCCGTTCCCGGCACGTGTTCGCACGTCTCACCGGGCGCTCCGACGTCACGGCCACCGGGCTGCTCGGGGCGGGCGGCAGGGCGGCGCTACGTCCGCCGGGGCAGGAGGCACCCGGCGGCCCTGCCGCGTGAGCGGTTCCCGGACGCCGGCGAACACTCGGAGGCTTACGCCGAACGGGTGACGCGAGGGGAAGGTCCCGAAGGTCTCCGCAAGCGCAACGATCCCCCGGTCAGCTCCTCACCCGCCACTCCCCGCGGCCTCGTCGCCCCGCCCCGCCTCCTCGTCCATGGCCTCGCCGGTGGCCTTCGTCCGGCGGCGGTGGCTGGTGTCGCACCAGGGATAGATCCTGCTGCGGCGGCATACGCACAGGGCCACGGTCGGGCGGTCGGAACGCACCACGGTCCCGTCCGCCAGCTTCACCTCGACGGGCCCCTCGATCAGCATCGGCCCGTCCGGCTCCTGCGTGATGCGCCGGACGTCCCGGCCCGACGACCGGCTCGGGACCTGCCCGCCGGCCTCCGGGCCGTGGGAGTCACTCCGGTCGCCGCGCACGGATGACCACCAGCTCTTCCTTGTCCTGACCCGGCGATATCAGCCCATGAGCCGCCAACCAGGCGGCTCGGCTGCGCAGCACCGGCCCGAAGGGGACCATGCGCCGGTCGGTGACGGTCACGTCGAGCCCCGCGTGCTCCAGCCGCTCCACCGTCGGCCCGGTGCCGCAGAGGGTGGACTGGACCAGCAGCAGCACACCGCCGGGCCGCAGCATCGAAGGCGCCTGTGCGCACAGCTGGTCCAGCACTGCCCTGCCGTCCGGCCCGGCCTCCCAGGCACGCGCCCGGCCGCCCCTCGGTGGCTCGGGAGCGGGCGAGGGGACATAGGGCGGGTTCGCCATGATCAGGTCGAATCGCCGCCCGGCCACGGGCCGCAGCAGTTCGCCCCGGTGGACGCGGATCCGGCGGCCGTACCCCGCGAACCAGGCGTTCAGCCTGGTGGTGAGCACCGCCACCGCCGATACGTCCACGGCCGCGATCCGGGCTGCCCCGGCCCGCGCGGCAGCCACGGCCAGCGCGCCGCTCCCGGTGCCCACGTCGAGCACCGCGGCATCCGCCGGCAGCGCTTCCCGCGCCAGTGCCGCCACCAGCGCGTCGGTGTCCCACTGGGGTGCGTAGACGCCGGGGGGACGTATGAAGAACACAGACCCTGGATAGCTTCTTCGCGCGCGCTCCGCACTTTCGATGTCAGATGTCCCTTGCTTCCAGAGGAGTGTTGGCCGGACCTTGGAGCACCGAGCCGTCGGGCGCGAAGCGGGAGCCGTGACAGGGGCACTCCCAGGCCCGCTCCGCGGAATTGAAGGCGACCAGGCACCCGAGGTGCGTGCAGCGTGCCGACACGGCGTGTGTCGTGCCCGCCTCATCGCGGTAGACGGCGCACCGGCGGCCACGCACCCGTACCACCGCACCGCTTCCCGGCGCGATCTCCGCGACCGAGTCGGCGTACGAGGAACGCATCCGGTCACCGACGAAGTGCTGGGCGACGTCGGCCTGGTGCTTGAGGAACGCGGGTGCCTCGCGGACGGCGCTCCACAGCCTGCGGGGGTCGTACAGCCCCGCCCATGGCGGTTCGTTCCCGGTGATCAGTCCGGTCAGCAACTGCCCGGCCAGGACTCCCCCGCTCATGCCCCAGCCGCCGAATCCGGTGGCGACGTAGGTGTGCCGGGCACCGGGGTGGAAGTGACCGATCAACGGGACCGTGTCGGTGGCATCGTTGTCCTGCGCCGCCCAGCGATAGGCCACTTCGGTGCCGGGGAAGTGCCGCCGCGTCCAGGAGGTCAGACGGGCGTAACCCTCGCGTGCGTCGCCCGTCCCCGGCTTGAAGGTCTCCCCCGTGACGATCAGCAGCCGCTGCCCGTCGCCGTACGGGGCGGTGCGCACCGACCGCTTGCCCTCCTCCTCGGTGATGTACATGCCGCCCGGGTCGCGGTCGGCCGCGATCGGCGCGGCCACGACGAGTTCGCGGCGTGGCGAGAGCCGGGTGAAGAGCAGGGCGCGGTCGAAGACCGGATAGTGCGTGGCCACGATGACATCCTGCGAGGTGACGACCGCTCCCGACTCGGTCTCGACCCGGCAAGGGGTGCCCTCGCTCAGTCCGGTGGCGCGGGTGCGCTCATGGATGGCGCCGCCGCGCGCCCGGATGTCCTCCGCCAGCGCGAGCAGATACTTCCGCGGGTGGAACTGCGCCTGGTCCTCGACCCGCACGGCACCGGCCACCGGAAAGGGCAGCCCGGTCTCGGTGACGAACGAGGCGGTCAGGCCCGCTTCCCCGGCGGCTGCGGCCTCCGCCCGCAGCGCGTCCGTCCCTGAAGGGTCGCGGGCGAAGGTGTACGCGGGGAAGCGTTCCAGCTCGCACTCGATGCCCAGCAGTTCCGCGATCTCGGCGACCCGTTCGACGGCGCCCTGCTGGGACCGGGCATAGGCACGGGCTCCGTCGGCTCCCCGGGTCCGGCGCAGCTGCTCGTAGACGAGGGTGTGCAGCGAGGAGAGCTTGGCGGTGGTGTATCCGGTGACGCCGGCGGCGATCCGGTCCGCTTCCAGGAGCGCGACGCGGCGGCCCGCCCGGGTCAGCTCCCACGCGCAGCTCAGCCCCGCCACCCCGCCGCCGATGACCGTCACGTCGACTTCGGTGTCCTCGGTGAGCGGGGCGTAGGACGTGCTGTTTGTCGTCGCCATCCAGTACGACTCGTCTCGGCCGGTGGCCGCGGAAGATTGGGACATGGTGTGACGGGTGCCCGCATGATCCCCGGCGAAGCGCGAAAGCCCCGTGACTCCCCCGGTAGGGCGTAGCCCTCCTGGCCGCCGTGTGCTCTGTCCGGAGTGGCTTCGGGGCTCTCCTCGCGTCGACCGCGGAGGGCCCGCACGCCGGTGATTCATTTGGCGGCCTCAGGGCACCGGGCACCAGATGCCCCTGCGAGCCGACGCGAACAGGAGGTTCCCGTGGCAGCGAACCACGGTCCGCAGGACCCCGCCACCAAGCACCCGCAGCCGGAATTCCCGCAGCAGGACCAGCCGCCCCCGGGGTGGACCGGGCCGATGGATCCGCCGCCCGATCACTGCGAGGAGAGCTACCGCGGCCCCGGGCTGCTGACCGGCCGCAAGGCGCTGCTGACCGGCGGTGATTCCGGTATCGGACGGGCGGTTGCGCCGGCGTACGCGCGCGAGGGCGCCGATGTGGTCTTCACCCACCTGGCGGAGGAGGAGGACGAGGCACGGGAACTTTCCTGCTGGTCGAGGAGGCCGGGCGCAAGGCCGTCGCGGTTGCCTGCGACATCCGTGCGGAGGCCCATATCTCCGGCGAAAGCCTCATCCGGCAGCTCCGGCCCCGCGCCTCGGAAAGCCGAGAGCTCTTCCCGGTACGCACCTTCGTGGTGCAGACTCCCCGGTGACACCACAAAGGAGGTGACCGCGGCATGATCATTCGAGCTCTGGGCCGTCGGCTGCACACCTGGTTCATCCGCACCTCTACCGCGCTCCCGGCCGGGCGCAGGTCGCACCACATCAGTTAACCCAGCACTCCCCCACGGCCATGCGAGCCGGTGCGTAGCGCGCCGCCGCGAGAGGCGCGAACATCGCTCTCCAGGCAGGCAGTCGCCCACCAACCGGTCGAGGGGTCCAGGCTTTTCCACCCGACCGGCAGCCGCGGGCAGCAGAGGGTTCGGGCCAGCAACCGTTGGCCCTCCCACCTGCACGGTCTCCGATGAGCACGATGGATCCGTCGGCTTCCGGGACGTACGCGGCCCCCGTCCTGTCGTTGGGCTCTCCCTCCAGACGTCTACGGATTCCGACGTGCTCCAAGCGGTCCCCTGCGGCCGAGTCCGACCGACAGGGATGGCAACGCAGCGATCGATGGGAGTGGCCGCATCGATGGCAAACCGCCCCTCCGGCACCAGCACCGGCGGCGACCGGCGTGGCATCGACTGGCGGCCTGGCAGCTCCAGCGCTCCCTAACGGCGGTTTGAGTTCGGTCAGGCTCTGCGGGCTGCGGGTGGCGAGCGACTGCACGAGGTGGTCGAAGCCGTACGCCTGCACGAGGTGTCGAAGCCGTACGCCGCGAGGTCTCGCACCGACTCATCGGCGGCCAGGACCCGGACCCGACGGTTGGCGCAGCTGGCCTCGCCAGGAGGGGGCGCATCGTGATGGGCTACCGCGCACCCCGTCCTGGTCGGTGCGCCGCCGCCCTGCGCTCCCATGACCGGGCAGCACTGCGACCGTAGCGGCGCCACAGCCGTCGAACGCGGTCGCTGGGCAGATTCGTATGGACCTTGGTTCTCGCCCGTCAGCACGCCGTCAGCTCGGGCTGTCAGTGCCCGTCGCTACGGTGCCCCTCATGACCGAAGCCAACTTCTGGACCTGCCCACCCGACCGAGAAGTTGGGGGATACGGCGATGACTACACCCTCGCCCTCGTCCTTCCCCCCTTCCCCGCGGGCACCGTGAACTTCTCTCCCCACGACCCGGAAGAGGCCCGCCAGTTCGCCGAAAACTTCGACACCGTCGACGAGATCCTCGAAGAGCTGCCCCCCGTCTCCGCGGCCGACCATCAGGCTCCGGAGACACGGGCGGACCTGGACATCATCAAGGTCGGATGCTGGGGCAACGTCATCTCCATAACCGACCCGGCCCTTGCCGACAACATCGGCGACCTGCCGCTGCTCGGGGCATCCACCACGCTCCGCAAGCGCTACCCCGATGCCAGGATCGTCGGATCGGCCAACGTCGACCTCGGAGAAGACCACACCGAAGACATCGTCCAGCTTCCCGGCGACTTAATGCTGCACACCGAAGGTTGGCCCGGCGTGGATCCGTTGGAAGTCACCGGCGACCCTCATGCCGTGATGCGCGCCCTCGGCATCAGCCTTGAGACCCTCGCCGAGGAAGAGATCGACCTCGACGAGGAGTCCGACGAGATCGACTGGCGGGCCCTGGGTCGGCTGGCACTCGGACCGAGCGACCCATGGGGCCGTTCGGACCTCCGGATGTCCGTCTTCCGCGTCCGCCACACCAGCGGCTCCACCTTCCGGATGGAGGAAAGCTGGTTCTGGAACCGTTAGCAACCCAGAAACCGGCTCCAGCACGGGCCTTGGTCAAAATTCCCCCGAACGGTCCGCATCGCCGGCGAGGCGATTTCCGCGGCTTGGCGGCCGACGACGCTCGCGATTCGAACGAACCTGCCTATTCGGCACGGAGGGCCAGTTCGAGGAGGCCGGGAAAGCGGGCGTCGAACTCTTCGCGGCGCAGCCGGTTGAGCCGTTTGGTGCCCTGGTCGCGCTGTTCGACGAGGCCGGCGTCGCGCAGCACGGAGAAGTGGTGGCTCTTGGCCGCTCTGCCGACGGATACGTCGAAGTTGCTGCAGCTGAGCGTCCAGTCGGGGTGGCCCGCCAAGGTGCGGACCAGCTGGATGCGCACAGGGTCCGCGAGGGCGGACAGAGCGGTGAGCACGGGCACGTCGTCGGGGTGGGTGTGCACGGGAGCCGGTCTGTGCCCTGCGACTTCAGCCTGTTTCGACATGTCTCCGACTCCTCCGCAGCCCTCGCGCTCTTGCTGAATGTTCGATCCCTACCTTACATTGCTAATGTTCGCTTCCGGTTGAACATTCCCGTGCAGGCAGTCGACGTCGTCGGCCGCCTGCAAGAACCCCGGCCCGGGCACTCCCATGCACAGGCCCAGAACCGCGGACGGAGAAATGCAGCAAAACAGCGCGGCCCAAGGATTCTCCGCCGTCGTGGGCAAGGTGCCCGCGCCCTGCCTCGTACTGGCCGGAGTGAGCGGGATCCAGTTCGGCGCAGCCCTCGCCCCGAGCGCCTATCCCCAGGCAGGAGCCGCGGGCGTGGTGTTCCTGCGGCTCCTGATAGCCGGCGTGATCCTCTGCGTGCTGTGGCGCCCCCGGCGCCGAGCACTGAAGTCGGCCAAGGGAGCCTGGAAGACGGTGCTCGCCGCCGGGGCCCTGCTCGCCGGACACCACATCGCCTTCTTCGAAGCCGTCAACCACATCCCGCTCGGGATCGTCGCCACGATCGAATTCCTCGGCCCCTTCGCCATCGCCATGGCCGGCTCCCGCCGTGCGCTCGACCTGCTCCCCGCGTGCCTGGCAGCAGGAGGGGTGCTCCTGCTCAGCGGCGGAGGCAGTACCTCCCTGCCCGCGGTCGGCCTTGCCCTGGCCGCAACGGCCGCTTGCTGCTGGGCCGGATACATCCTGGTCTCCGCCCGCATGGCCACCCGCCTCAGCGGCGGCCAGGGCCTGGCCGTGGCCATCACCTGGGCGGCGCTGCTCAGTGCCCCCTACGGCATCGCACACGCCGGCACCGGCCTGCTCGACCCGCACGTCCTATGGGTCGCGGCCGTCGTGGCAGTGGTGTCCAGCGTGCTCCCGTACTCGCTCAACCTGGAAGCCTTGCGCCGGATTCCGCCACGCGTCTTCGGCGTACTGACGAGCCTGGAGCCGGCCGCGGGCGCCCTCTTCGGCCTGCTCGTCCTCGGCCAGCACCTCCAGCGGTCCCAGTGGCTCGGCATCTCCGCAGTCGCCTGCGCCTCCATCGCCGCCACCTACCTGGGGCCCGGAAAGCGCAGGGCCTCACGCGTCCGGGCGACGAGCGGCTCCCTCCCCGAGGCGGAATCCGCGCGGGCAGGGCCTGCATCCCGAGAACACCCCGGGCCGCGAACCATTCATTCGTCCGGCCGGCCATCCGGGAACCTCACAGATGTTCAAGCCCCGCCTCCGCGGCTCGACCCGAACGACAGCCTCTAGCTGCCGAAGTCCCTGTTGAATGCGGGCGACGGCCGACCCGAGAGGGGGAAGGTACACACCCGGGTTCGTAGGGGCAGTTGAATCTGCGGTACCCGATCAGGCGCTGCTGAGGCTGGGCCCGCCGTACTCGTGTGGCTGTCCGCTGCGCCATTCCACCCACTCGGGGTCGTCGAGGAGCGGCTCGGCATCGGGAAGGCCGGCGCGGCGCAGGAACTCCACCACGTCCATGTCGCTACGGGCGACGCCAAGGACGGTGCCATCAAGGTCGACGCGCCGGCCACCGCCGCCTGCGGGCGGGTGAAGGACGATACGAGCGGTCATGTACCCAGGCTCCCTGCGCCGGGGAGATGGCGCATCTGGCCGGCGCGCCCGGAGGAGGCAAGCAACGCGCACCCACACCCCGTCTCCGTCGCCCCCACCCGGATACGGGGCTTTCCGGGTAACCCGCATCGAAGCGTTAGGTTCTGTTTCGAGGAGCTCGTGGACCACTGGCTCCTGCACGGCGGCTACCTATCGGACGGTGACACCTCATGGCGAACGCAGACACGGGCTCCCCCAGCCCCACGGTTCCGAAGCTGCTCTGCGACGTCGATGCGCTCGCCGCCGAGGAGAACGCGCCGGCCGGCGCCATGTGGCGGCTCACGGAGTCGGGGCGCCAGCTCGACGCCAATCTCGTACACGTACCACCGGACAGGCACATCGACACCCACGTCGAACCGAACCTGGACGTACTCCTCCTCGTCGTCAACGGATCCGGCACCCTGGGCACCGCACAGGACCCCCAACCGCTCTCCGAAGGCAGCCTGATCTGGCTCCCCCGCGGCTCCAGCCGAAGCATCACCGCCGGAAAGGACGGCCTGTCCTACCTGACAGTCCACCGCCGCCGCCCTGGCATGCAGATCCACAGCCCCGGCGGCACCTGAGCCCAAGGCTCCCCTCGGCCCCAATCGCGCGGACCCCCGGCGATAAGGGGACACCGCCGTACGTCCACGGGCCTTTGGCGTCGAAGCTCCCGGGTACCCCAGGGCCGTGTGCTGCCGTTGCCTCACGACATCGGCCGGTCCGCTGCCCGGTCTGCGGCGCGGGTGGCTGCCCAGCCGCGCTCAGTCAGTCCCAGGAGCTTGGCGCGTGCGTCGGTCCAGGTTTGCAGTCGTCGGCCCGTCAGGACAGCTCCTGGTCACCCAGATCCTCGGCGTCCTGCCCATCGTCCTGCTCCTGCACGGCATCGACCGGGGCGACACCATCACCCTGCGCCTTCGCCCTGCTCACTCTCCTCCTGGCGACCGGCATCCAACTCCTGTGGGACCGCCCCGAAGCACTGTCCCTCGCCCGCAACTGCATCGGCTTCCTCGGGACCGCCCTCATCGTGCGGACCATCCTGGGCCCCGGCATCGCCGCCATCTGCATCGCAGCGCTCCCCCTCGCCTGCGCAGCAGCCGGCCGCAGACCAGGAGGCTCAGCCCAGCCCTGGGCATGGCCCATCCACGAACCCACCTCCTACCTCGGCGCAGGCGAGGCCACCTTCCTCTTCGCAATCGGCTGCGGACTCGCCCTGTTGAGGAAAAACCCTCTCCTCAACCCCCTCGCCCGCATGAACTGACCACGAAAAAACCGCGCCTCGCTTCACTACGAGCAAGGCGCGGTTGTGTCAGGCAGCGACCGGCGCTGAGAAGCTCCTCACTCCGGTACCAGGCCGACTCTCTTCGGTCAGCACACGGGCCGTCGGCCATCACGCCGGGCGATCGATACCGCGCACAGGTCAGGCGGGGTGCGGTTGCCGTACCTCGTTACGAATGATGAGCGTGCCGTCGGTCAGCTCGTTCTTGTCCATCACGTCGGACTTGATGCCCATTCCTTGCTGCTGCACGATCCCCACCGCGCTGGTGTCGCCCCACACGCAGCGGGTCACCGTCACGTTGTTGTCGAGGCCGCGCTTGGGCACCATCATGATGGATTCGCACATCATGGTGGTTCCGTCGAACGTGTCGCCGTTCCAAGCGGTTTGCTTGGTCCCTTCGATGACCTCGATCTTGGCCCCGATGGCCTTCGCCTGCTTTTGGTCGTCCTCGTGCATGCGCGTCAGGACCGCGTCGACCGAGTCGGCGGGCTTGGCGATCTTCCCCTGGATGCCGATGACGGTGATCGCCGGTCGCTCACCCGGGTCGCCAACTGGGGGCGCGTAGGAGGCCGCCCAAGGGAACCCCTTCTGGATGCCCAACTTCTTGATCTGGTCCACCGACGTCAGACAGTCAGAGTGGGGGCAGACGTTGCTGATGTCCTTCTTCTTGTAGTAGTCACCGGCGAGGATCTTGTTCGGAAGGCTGATGGTGTACGGCACCATCCCCTCGTCCTGGTTCTGAAACCACAACACGCCCCCGGCCACGAGCGCCAGCGCGAGCACCGTAACCGCGGAGATGACGGCGATCAGCGCTCCCTTGCCCTTCCGCTGTGCGGGCGGGGCCACCGGTGGGCCGCCCCAGCCGCTGGGTCCGCCCGGCCCGCTCCCCGGCGGCGATGGCGGCGCAGCGCCCCACGCGGGCTGCGGCCCGGATTGCGGACCGGGCTGCTGCGGGCCGCCAGAGGCGGGGTGTCCGGACGGCGGCGGTGGCTGGTGGTAGCTCACTCTCATGTCTCCTTGCAAGGGGTCAAAAGTCTGATCTTCCCATGCCAAATGCATCCCGAGGAGGCGAGGCGAGTGTGTCCTGCAACTGCAGCCCCCTGGAAGACTGCTGAAGCGACAGCGCGCACTTCCCGATCATGCAACTCCTGTGCTGCAGAAGCCCTCTGAGTGAATCGGGCACCCCTACTCCGCACGGAGGCGCGAGCCTCGACTCCCCCGTATCGCGCCCTGACCGGGCGTGCGGCCGACTACATCTCATACAAGCGCTGCGTCGGAAGCGCAGCTATGGGGCGTTGCGGCGGACCGCCAGGTGTGCGACGACACGCGCGTGCCTGTCGTGGCAGCTGTAGGAGCCTGCCTACGCCCGACAGTTGTAAAGGCGAAACGGCTTGTGTGGCTCGGTCTCCCAGACCGGAGTCGACGTAGGTCTCGCAGCTGGAGGGGCCCAGCTCTCCGCAGTCGGGCTGCGCTAGGTCAGCTGGGCGATGCGAGCGAGAACCCGGAGCGAGCAAGCTACAGCCTGCGACCGCCCCGCCCCCACTGCCCGCGAGCTGACAAGGCACGAGCTACGAGAGCAACAACACCACTGCTGCCGCGCACAAGGCCCTGCTCACGCAGACCGCAGGATCGCAGTCCACCACCCCGAACGCCGAGATCAGTAGCTGTCGTCCCGGTCGGCAAACCACCGGCGTGCGGCTTCCAGTCCTGCCTCATTCACGCCAGGACCATCGATGCCCGTAAGGTCCTCGCGGGCGATCCTGCTGGCGAAGTAGGCGGCTTGGCCGGCCCAGCGGTAATCCAGCATGGGGCGCAGTGCTCGCTCGACCTCGTCTCGGGTCAGCGCGCCTCCCGCCACATAGGCATCGATCAGCGGTCGCATGGAGTCCGCTCCTCGATACATCACCAGCGCCGCCAGATCGTACGCCCGCGGCCACACACCGGCCCCGCTCCAGTCGATCATCCCGCAGACACCATTGACCGGATCGAGGCGGAAGACATCTGGGGCCGGGTCCCCGTGCACCGGCCCCCAGGTCAGCTTCCGCAGGTCGAGTTCCTCCAGTCGGGCCATGACCTTGGTGATTACCGGACTGAGCCAGGGGCGTACATCCAGGTGCTCCGACGGGAGATACAAACCGGCGGGTGTGCCCTTGCCGTTCTGCATGCCGAGCGCGCGATGGGCGCGAGCCAAAGTGGCGCCCATCACGCCCAACTCGGTGTGCGACTCGCCGGTCAGCCCGCGGCCTTCCACCCAGCGCAGCAGAGCCATCACGTGGCCGCCGAAGGGCACGACCGACAACCCGCTCTCCGTCGCCACGGGCGCTCCGGCCGGTATCCCCGCCCGCTCCAGTCGATGCGCCAGGTCGAGGCCGAAGACAAACCCGTCCTTGGCCTCCGGCGGCACCGACTTCACCACCCAACGAGCGCTCCCCGAACGGACGCCCCACGTCAAGGAGTTCATCCCGCCTTCGAGCGGTGTGACTTCAACTGCATGAAGCGCCCAGTGTTCTGCAAGTAACCGGGCAACGGGCGGAAGATCGTGGGGGCTCGGATCGGCGTCGGTGGCGCGGTCGGGCGAGGCATAGCGGTCGGCCATGGCGGCAATCCTCCACATAGGGCTCGGGCTGTCCCAGAGTAAGGCCCAAGAAATGCCAACTCATGTGGCTACACAAGCCGTTGCGCTTCCGTGCCGGTCCAGAACACTTCGACGACTCGCGCCTGCCCGGCGGATCATGCCGGGCGGCTGGCGGGCCACGGGCGCTGTATCGCTGTCCGCGACCCGCCGGACAAGGAGCTGGGTGGAGCAGGTTCGGCCCGTCGCCGTCGATAAATGCCTCGACATCGGTAGCGGTGATCGGGGACGCTTCGCGCGATGACCAGAATCGACGACACGCCGCCCGCGTGGGACGAGCGCACCCAGCTCACCACGTTTCTCGACTACACACGTGACACCGCCCGCGCCAAGTGCGATGGCGTCTCTGCGGAGAATGCTCACAAGGCGCTCCTGCCGGGCTCACCCCTGATGACCATGAGCGGAGTGATCAACCACCTGCGCTGGGTCGAGTACTACTGGTTCCAGGTGGTGTTCCTCGGCGAGGAGGACCGGGGACCCTGGACCGAGGAGGACCCCGACCGCGAGATGCGTATCGCCGTCGACTTCCCGCTCACGCAGTTGCTCGACGAATACGCCGAGCAGAGCGCCCGCTACCGCGAACTGGTCGCCGGGAAGGGCCTGGACGACCAGGCCGAGCGAGCCGTCCGCAACGGCCTCCACGTCGACCTCCGCTGGATTCTCCTTCACCTCACCGAGGAGACGGCCCGCCACAACGGCCACCTGGACATCCTGCGCGAGATGCTCGACGGCACGACCGGCGATTAGGGCCTGCCCGACGAAGCTTGTGACCGCTCCGCCTTGGAGTGGTTGGCATGTCCATGAGGCGGGGATTCCTGCGAACGATGTCTGGGTGCGACTGCGTCCGCATCTACCGAAGTTCGTTTAGCAGGGCAGGTGTTGGGCGAGCCATCGCAGAGCGCTCAAGGGGAGCTTCCCTTCCGGCAGCATTGCGTGAAGTTGCGCCGATTAGCCGGAGGGGTTCGATCACGGCAAGGTCCACGCGGCGTTCGGAGAAAAGTAAGGGCCCCACAGCGACGTCGGACCCGTCAACGGGAAGTTCGATGACCAGCAGGTCGAGGTCGTCGCCCCGCAACGCCGTGAAGGCGGCAGTGAACGTCACCTCCTGGATCTCGACGGTGCCTCGGGGATGGCGGGCGTGGAACCCCTCAGCCACCCGCACGATGAGGTCTCCGCACCATGGTGCGGAGAATCCGACCCGCAGCACACCGCTGAGGCCTCAACAGGCTGCTGACGCGTTGGCCACGGCCTGCTGGACCTGCTGATATGCGGGGAGCAGCTCGGCGTAAAGCTGCCGACCGACCGGGGTGAGGGTCACGTGGCGGCTGTTGCGCTCGAACAACGCGCCGCCGATGCGACGTTCCAGCTTCTTGATCGTTTGACTGACCCGCCCCGGCGAGACGAGCAGACGTTCTGCGGTGCGCGTGAAGTGGAGCTCTTCGGCCAGGGTCAGGAACGTCTCGATCTCATACCGCTCCACCGGGCCCCCCAGACCGTGGTTTCGGCTCGCATTCAGCACTCGCCGTTATGGCTCCAGGACCGCAGCCCTGCCGCCGATAGTAGAGGGCGCTTGGAGATACCGGGCAGAGTGGTGCTGAGCACCTGCCTCCAGCCGGCCCCCAACCGCGTCGGCGACGCGAGGCCCGTTCGCCGGTCGGGTCGTCGGCAACCAACGCGGCATCAGGGACCCTGCATGCCAGCGTCATTCCGGGCTAATACCGCCGGACACCCGCTACCGCGCCACCTGCTGACGCCGACGCCGGAGGGCGCTGGTGTGCGTGGGCGCCTTCTGGCCCGGCCTGCGGCGATCACCACAGCTGCAGCAATCGCCCGGCCGGCGCCTGTACCACGACGGTTGCGGCGTCGTCTTCCGCCAGGCGAAGCCCGATGTCCATCGGGTCGGGCTCCTCCTCGCGTGTACCTTCCCGGAGCTGCCGGGCGATCAACTTGTCAGGACATCTCGATGAAGCGGACAGACCAGGCGTAGCCGCTCGAGCCGTCGTGCGGGACCCGCCGGACTTCTCTGACCTCGCATCCGTCGTGGGCGTACTTGCGGGCGAACCGGTCGAGGCGCTGCGCGTCGGTGAGATCCTCCATGGACAACGGTGCCCCGACGACGAGGTCTTCGTGAACGGCTGTGTCCGGCGCGGAACTGTCCGAGCAGGCCGAGCAATGGTGCATTTTGGGTAGGGCCATACGGTCAGTGTCCTCCTAACCCGGCTGCCCGGGCGTTCACAGCGCAAATGGCCGCGCTACAGAGTCCCCGGAGGGCGTCATCGATCACGTGGCGGTGTCGCCAACCGCGTTGGCAGAGACATTGACCACGGATCGAACGGCACCGCCGTAGCCCACGCCGCCAGCAGGGCGGGTCAGAGGCGGGGTGCAGGGGACGCGATGATCGGCGTCCCGGTCACCTCTGCCTCGTGCCGTTGGTATCCACCAAGCGGGACGGCTGAGCTTCCGGCTTCGTGTTGCGGTCTGTCTCATCCTGCACGAGCAGGGACAGCAGGGCGGCCACGGAGAGGCCGGCCTCCGCCGGGTGACGCAGCACCTTGTCCGGCTCGACGCGGTAGGTGTTCGCGCGCCCATCGCGGGTGTGGGAGAGGTAGCCGTCCTGCTCAAGATCGGAAATGATCCGCTGGACGGCACGCTCCGTCAACCGGCAGTGCGCAGCGATGTCGCGGACCCGCACGTTCGGGTTATCGGCAATGACCGCCAGTACGCGCGCGTGGTTGGTGATGAACGTCCATCCGGTGTGAGACCCAGGCACTCCTACCATGCGCACATTTTATACGGCGCCCTTGTTCGTCACGAAACACATGACATACTTTTCGCGTAATCGCTGACGTGCTTCCGCGCGAAGAGTCACAGGAGGGGCCCATGTCCTCGGACGAGATCGTCACGCCAAGCCGCGTGGGTGGCGCCGGCGAGAGCAACGCACAGGCAGCTGAGCAGGTCGTTGCATCAGCCCTGGAACCGCCTACGGTGATGCAGTACGAATGGCATGGCGCAGGGGTGGTCGTCGCACGCGGCTCCTACGACATGGAGTCGATCACGCCCCTGGCAGATGCCCTGGACACCGCGGCCAGCAAGCACCCCAAAGTCGTCCTGGATGCCTCGAACATCACCTTTGCCGATTCAACACTTCTGAACCTGCTGCTCCTCACCCACCAAGCGACCGCCCTACGCGTGGTCGCACCGCAGCAACAGCTTCAGCGACTCCTGAAGCTCACAGGAGTCGACACCATCCTGCAGATCCGAGCGACGGTAGAAGACGCCGCTGCCTGCTAGGCCATACAGCGCCGAGTGCGGCGGCGTAGGAGCCCAGGCGGCACCGGCCCGCTCCGGGTGCGCCGCGGCCCTCCTGAGGCCGAACAAGCGCAAGCCCGGCTGGTCGGGGGTCCAGCCGGGCGGTTTGGTGGCGTCTGCGCGTGACGCGCGACGGTCTGTCAGTGGTGTCCGTGAGCCGAGCTCGAGGCGCCGCCGAACAGCCGGGCCACGGCCCGGAACGGCAGCGTGACGACGGTGGCGATGGCCCCGCCGATGGACCGAAGAACATCTGCGATTGCCCTCAACATGTGGCTCTCCGTTCTACTCCCAGCGCCTGCGCCGGGTCTGGCTTGCCGCTGCACGGCCGATCACTGGGCAGGTGCCCGGTGATTCCTCGAGGAAACAGCCTCGGTGAGGGTGAACTGAGCACCGTCCTCCGGGTCGCGGATGATGCACACGCCTCCGGGGCGGCCTCATCAGCTCCGCCCCGCAAGGTGGCTACCATGCGCGGTCCGTCGCGGACGACGACTCGGTCGTCTTCGTAGGTGACGTCGCGGCCCCGGCTCCTGGCGGCCCAGCCCAGGATCTCGCCGGAGAAGACGGCTGCGTCGAACGCGTCACGGGTGAGCAGCTCAGGGAAGGCCGAGGCGCTGTCCTTCCCGAACTTCAACGGCCCAACGGCCAGGGTGGCGCCGCACTGACGTGCCTTGGAGGCGGTCTCGTCAGCGTCGTCGACGGCCCAGCACGGCGTCCTTGCAACTGCGGCCCGCAGACTTCGTGCCAACGCGCTGATCCCGGCAAGCAACTGGATGCCCGCCTGACAGGGCCACGGAGAACTCTTCACCCGGGCTGCCGGGACCAACTCCAGCCCAGACCACAGCGCAGAAGTCCTGTGTTGCCGTCAGACCGTGATCAGTCGCGCCATCAGGTTCACCCAGCATGGAGCTCCGTGGGCGGGAACTGACGGGCGGCGTCAGCGGCGGGCATGGCTCTCCTCACGGCGCTCTCAGCACATGCCGCAGCTCTAGGGGATGCCCAGGCTGTGGCGCACCACCCGCTCCACGCCGGCATGTGTCGAACCGCGACGCGGCGAGTCGGTTTCGGGCGCCGGTGCTGCGGCCCGCCCGAGGCCATGTGGTTCCGCCTTCCCCAGTGAGTGCAGTCCGCTTGTGCTGCTCATGCTTCGGTGAGGAGTCCTTCGCGCAGGGTGGCCAGAGCGCGGGCGAGAAGGCGGGAGACGTGCATCTGGGAGATGCCCATCTCCTTGCCGATCTCGGTCTGTGTCATCTCCGCGCCGAAGCGGAGTTGGATAAGGGTGCGCTGCCGCTCATCGAGCTGGGCCAGGAGCGGCTTGAGGGCGTGAAGGTCTTCGGCGAGGGCGAAGGCCGGGTCCTCGTTGCCGATCAGGTCGGCGACGAGCCCGCTCTGCTGCTTGCCCCCGCCGCCTGCTTCGATCGGCCGGTCGATGGAGTCGGCGTCATAGCCGTTGCAGGCCACCAGCCCCTGGATGACCTCCTCCTCCCCCAGCCCCAGGTGGGTCGCGAAGTCGGCGACCGACGGCTCGGGAATCCCCCGCCCCTCCAGCTCCTCGCGGGCGCGGGCAAGATCCACGCGCAGCTCCTGGAGCCGGCGCGGGACGTGTACCGACCAGGTCGTGTCCCGGAAGAACCGCTTGATCTCCCCGGTGATGTAAGGGACCGCAAAGGTGGTGAACTCGTTCTCCAGCGATACGTCGAAGCGGTCGATGGCCTTGATCAGACCGATCGTGCCGACCTGCACGATGTCTTCCATGTCCTGCCCGCGGCTGCGGAAGCGGCGCGCAACGTAGCGCACCAGCGACAGGTTCATCTCGATGAGCGTGTTGCGCGCGTACTGGTACTCCGCCGTGCCTTCTTCCAGGACCGACAGCCGCTCGAAGAACAGCTTCGACAGGCGGCGCGCGTCCAGGGGGGCCACGCGTTGCGCATCCTCCACCAGGGGAACAGGAGGCTGCGCAGCCTCAGAGGGGGCGTCCACCTCCGAGTGGCTTACCGAGATGTTGTCCTGCACTGCTGCCGAGGTCGGCATGGCTGCTCCTCTCCCAGGATGTTCATGGCGCCGCATGCTCCATAGCAATGGGCAATACCTCAAGCCAGGGGCGACAGCTGACGCGGGAACTGAGTTCGCAGGTTTCCGCGATGGCGCCCCCGGGGCCTCTCTGACTACGTGTCACCTCCCGGTCGTACCGGGGGCCCTGGTGCCGTATGGCACCAGGGCCCGAAGGAACTGCTACACCATCTGCCGGCTCTGGTGCTCTACCGGCCTTCTGTGACCGCACGCCCACCCGGGAGAGGGCGGGCAATGCGGGGATCGCGGTTGCCTGACCGGAGACCACCTCACTATCGATGTCCTGCGGTACCCGGACTCAACGAAACCGTCCGGGCGATCCTGATGGCGCGACGCTCCTCCGTTCTTCCCTCGGCGATCAACTGCGTACTGCTGGTACTGCTGGTACTGCTCCACTGCGTACTGCTGGTGATGCGAACTGCTCAGTGGCCTGCGACAGCGCCACTCTTCGACAGCCGGCCCCGTCGCCCGTCCTGCGCGTGCTCTGGCTTGGAACCCCACTGCCGAACTTCCCGGCACGCGCGCCCGCAGCCGACGCCTTTACCGAGGAACCGCTGAAACTGCACTGCTGGTACTGCGCACTGCACCTACGGGTACTGCACCTGCGTTAAGTGCCGTCCCGCTCACGGCGGCCCCTGATCCTGCGGCCGCCCGGTCCGGTCGTCAGTCCCGTCGCCGTCCTGCAACAACCCTGGCTTCGAAACTCCACCACCGCACCGTCCTGCGAACTGCAACTGCGTGTACTGCTGCCCGGCAGTTCGTGTCTGCCGGGCCCTGCTGTCTCTCTGGGCTACGAGAGAAACCATAACCACGCCACCACTCAATGTCTACTCCCGCCAACATAGATTTCCTCGTGTTGGACGGCGAGGTAATCGACCCTCGAACAGCAGGGAGGCAGGTCGGGGCCTCTCAGCAAGATCGACCGGCGACGACGGCGTGGCCAAGATCAACGAACTGATCGGCGGCCTGGGCGCCCACTCCGTCGTGGAGGCTGTCGGCACCCAGGAATCGATGCAGCAGGCCCTTCGCTCCACGCGGCCGGGCGGGCACATGGGCTTCGACGGTGTCAACCACGACGTCGCCCTCAGCGGCGAGGAGCTCTTCTTCTCCCAGGTCCACGTGGTCGGTGGCCCGGCTCCGGTACGCAACTACCTGCCGGACCTGATCGACCTGATCTGCCAGCGGAAGATCAGCCCCGGCAAGGTCTTCGACCACACCCTCCCCCCGATCAGGCCGCCGAGGCATACAGGGCCATGGACGAACGCCGCGCCGTCAAGGCCCTGCTCACCTTCTGACCATCTCGGCGCCCGGGGCCGTACTCGGGGCTCCGGCAAGGGGCTGCGTCGTCGGGCTGGAGACGAGCGGGCCGGTCATCCGAACGGTGCCGGAGACCCTGGCGGCGTGACCATCGTTCGCCTCCCGAGTGCACGGCCACTTCACTCAGGCCGGAGGGGCGATGGCTCGGTCCAGCCTTCGGCGTGCTCCTGCCCCGGCCCGGTCGGGCGACCTCGTCCCCGTCAACTACTCGGCGCGTGGCTCAGATCGACGATGCAGAAGATGCTGTCGTCAGGATCCGCCAGGACAACGAAGTCCGGATCCTCCGGGTAGAGGCTCCTGTCCGGCCGCGTCGCACCGAGCCCGAGGAGTCGTCCGCCCTCCGCTTTCTGTTCGGCAGCCGTGTCCACGAACAGGTCGAGGTGAATACGCGGGCGGGGCTCGGCCGGGGAACCGACTGCGCATGAGGCCGAGGGCAGGGCCCGAACCGTCACTTCGGGAAAACGTCTGCCAGTTCTCGCTCTTCCACTCGTCAGAGAGAGTCAGGGCCGGCGCTGCCGGCCAGAATTCGGCAGCGCGGGCCACGTCGGGAACACCGATCACCGGGATTCCGAGTGTGAGCATGTTCCGAAGAGGGATGCCGCAGTCCTCCGTGGCGACGCCAGCCGCCCGGCAAGGACCTCCTCGTCGTAAGAGGCGGCCTCGGCCGTGGCGTATCGCTTCGTCGTTGCACGAACAGGGCCCACGGCGCACGCGGGAAACGTCGCCGTCCTGGCCGTCGGCCGTCCATGTCTGCTCCCCGGCCCGCCCTTAACGGCCGGGGGCGGCGTAGCTCTTCGAGTCCGGCTTCCAGTCCTGGACGAGGAGCCCGAGCAGAACGTCGTCCAGGAATTCGCCCATCACCCAGGCCGAGGAGCGCAGCACGCCCTCGCGGACAAAGCCGTTGCGCTCGGCGGAGCGCAGCATCGCGGCGTTGTCCGACAGGGTCTCGATCTGCAGCCGGTGCAGGCCGCGCACGACGAAACCGTAGTGGCACAGCGCCGCGACCACGTCGGTGCCGTAGCCCTTGCCGCGCGAGGCCGGCAGCAGCCCCAACCCGATGTGCGCGGACCGGTTGTGATGGTCGATGCCCCACAGCGTGGCGGTGCCGACCAGCGTGCCGCCGTCCAACTCCACCACGGAGAAAGGGACATGCCGTTGCTCCGTGTCGTCCACCACGAGCTGCGATTCCTTCGAGCCGGGCGTGATCGGCCGCCACGGCCGGACTTCGGTCCGAGAGTAATTGACCACATCGTCGTAGAGCTCGGCCTGAAGGATCGGGATGTCGTCCTCGTGCCGGGCCCTGAGCCCGACCTTGCTGCCCCTTAGCATGCAAGCTTTCCTACCCGGCCGGGCCGGCCGGCGGCAAACCAATATGCGGCTGTCGCAGTTGGGGTAGCGGCGGTAGCGGAGGAGGGCGCCGGCGATGCCGACCAGCGCCGCCGCCTGGACAGGCGCTACGAGTGCCTGCGCCGCCGCCAGTTGAACGCGCAGGGGCGGGCCTTGGGGTACGGACCTCTTGCTTGCCTGCTTCGCCTCGCCCGAGCGGGCGCTCCCCGGTAGATCTGGTGCAGCGGCGATCTCCTTGGTGCGCCGCCGGGACCACCAGCTACACCAGCGCACGACCGGCTCACACATCAGACCAACGTGCCTGCGGCGACGCGGAGGTCGGAGACCAGCCCGGCGTAGGCCGCCTCGCGTTCTTTGGAACGTAGGACAGCCGACGGATGGAGTGTGGCCACGACGAGGCCGGTCGCTGCCTCGTTCGTCTCCTGTCCGCCCTTCGTCCCTCGTGAGCCGTCCGCGAGTCCCTCCGGCAGCGGGATCGGCGTGCCCCGGTCCTTCGACACTCGGAACGACGGCCCGAGCAGGGCCTTTGCCGCGGTCGCACCGAGCGCCACGACGACGTCCGGCGCCACCAGATGCAGCTCGGCGGTCAGCCAGGGACGGCAGGCGGTCATCTCCCGCAGGCTCGGCGGTTTGTGGATCCGGCGTTTGCCGCGCTCCGCCGTGGTGAACTTGAAGTGCTTGACCGCGTTGGTGAAATACGCCTGTTCCTCGTCCAGTCCGGCCTCCCCCAGTGCCTTTCGCAGTAGGCGTCCTGCCGGTCCGACGAATGGCTCCCCCTGACGGTCTTCCTGGTCACCCGGCTGTTCCCCGACGAGCGCGATGCGCGCGGAGGCACTGCCCGCGCCGAAGACCGTCTGGGTGGCCTCCGCGAACAGCGGGCACCCCCGGCAGTCCGCGGCAGCCCGCCGGTGAGCGGGGAGACGGCCGCGCTTGGGCAGGAAGGGGGTGGCGTCATAGTGCTGCCCGTCGGCCTCCGTACCGCTTGCGGCCATCGATGCCTCCTCGTGAACGGTTCAGGCAGAGCCGCTCTCCGTCTCGTTCCCGTCTTTCGCGGGTGCCTCGCCGTTGCGCTCCGCTGCCTGCTTGCTCCCCTGCTCCTGATGGTGCGCGCCCGGCTGCCGGCGAGTGAGTTCCGCCTTGAACGCATCCGTGGAAGAAGCGCGGTGGCTCCAGCTCCGGCCCGCTTCGGCGCCGAAGCCACCGAGGTCCCTCGGGGAGATGGTGGGCCCGAAGGTCAGGTGTTCCCCGGCACGGCCGGCTCCCTCGTACAGCTCAACCGTGTAGGGGCTCAGATTCACCAGGGAGTCGGCCGTGGCGTCGAAGTCGTATGTCCTGAGGTCCGGCACCGGCTCGTCGGCGATCAGCACGCGCCGGCATTCGGGATCGGCCTCGTTGTAACCGGCCCCTTCGTACAGCGCGTAGAAGCCGGCGGGGCATGCGGTGATGCCCGTCCCTTCGATGACCTTTACCGTCATGGTGCCTCTCCTGGCCCGCGACCGGTTCCCGCGAGGTGCGTACGCGGCCCCCGGCGTCCCCTCAGCGAGCCTCCCTACACCAGCCCGCCTACGCACAAGCATGCTCGAAATGTCCGATTAGAGAAAATTGGGCCGGGTACCGGTGCAGTGACGGCGGAGCCGGCGCGCGGTGGCATCCGTCCCTCGCAGGCATGGCCGTGCGCTCTTCACGCGGCAGGTGCCCGGGGCCGGGTTCGGCGCCCCTCCCCGGGGCCCCGGGCAGCCTCCGGGAGGCGCAAAGCTCCGGTGCGCGAAACCGTGAGGCGGGGGCACGCTCAAGCAAAGGGAAGGTCCATGGAATACAGCCGTGACGTCATCGCCGAGCTCGCCGGTGACCACCGCGAGGCGCTGGCACTGCTGGAACGCATCCAGGCGCTGCCGCCCGGCGACAAGGCGCGCAAGCATCTGCTCGACGAGGTGACCATCGACCTGGTGCGCCACGCGGTCGCCGAGGAGGAGTACCTCTACCCCGCCGTGCGCGAGGGAATCGCGCACGGTGACGTCCTCGCCGACAAGGAACTCGCCGACCACATCCGCATGGAGAGCCTGCTGAAGGACCTCGCAGGGCGGACCGTGGAGGATGCCGCCTTCGACCTGCTCGTGGACGATCTCATCGACGAGGTACGCGCGCACATCCGGGACGAGGAACAGCGCGTATTCGTCCTCCTGCGCCAGGCCTACTCACCGGAGGCGCTCAGGGAGCTGGGCGAGAAGGTCCGCAAGGCGAAGAAGACGGCGCCCACCCGGCCGCATCCCGGTGCGCCGGTCATGCCACCGGCCAACAAGCTGCTGGCCGCGGGGCTGGGCCTGGTCGACCGTGCACGCGACGCGTTGACCGGACGAGGACGGTCCTGACCGCGACCGACCACCGCGTGGGGCCCAGCCGCCGAACCGGTGCCCCGCGGCCCGGATCGGCCGGCTGCCGGCTAACCGTGCAGACGGCGGGCGCTTGCCGGGAGGGCGTGGCCTGCGTGGATGAGCCAGGCGTGCAGGCGCCGGTAGAGCGCGCGGAAGATCATGCCGCCTCCGGCTCGGAGACTGCGGGGAAGGGCTCTTCGCTGGTCCTGCGGGCGAGGTCCAGCGGGAGGCGGGCCACGGCGCTGCTGGGTGCGATGACTTCGAAGCCCGATCCCAGGGCTCGCGCACGCCGGTAGGCGCGCACCAGCGCGGGGGCCCCACAGCAGGGGCACAGCGCGGCGCAGGCGCTCAGGTCGACCAGCAGCCCGGGGGCGCCCCGGTTCAGCAGGATCAGCAATTGTTCCCGCACCTGGGCCGCCTCACCGCAGTCCAGGACGAGAGGGCGCACAACGACCGTGCCCGTAGGTGTGAGCGTGTGGGGCACGTTCCGTCGGCTTCTGTGCATATCGCTCTCCTCCCGGCCCGCTGACCGCGGACCGCCCCCTGGATTGCCAAGCTGTGCGAGCCGCCTCCCTCGCGCGAGCCACTCGGCCGAACCTCACGCCATCCGGGCGGGTGAAACTTCCGCTTCGCGGAGGCCGCCTTCGACTATTTTCCCTTTCCTTTGCCCGGCAAAACGACCGGTTTCGCCCACCTCCGTCGGCCCGCCGTCCCCGGTGCGACGCTCACTCTCCGTGGCGTTCCTCGTCCTCGACCACATGCACGGCCGCTTCCTCCGCCGAGGCAGCGCCGCCGTCGATGCCGACGTCCCGTGCGACCACGTCATCGTTGCGGCGGGGGAAGCCCTCGTCCGCGCCGACCATCCGGCCGGCCCGCTCTTCGCCGACCTCACCGCCCACCGACTCCTCGGCCGGGTCCCCCGGCCCGACGTCGGGCTGTTCCTCCGCCAGGCGCTCGTCCAGGCTCTGGCCCGCACGCTGCTCCCCGGCAGTGACGCCCTCGTTCACGCCGTAGGGCTTCTCCGGTGGGGAGTAGCCCTCGTCGAGGGTCTCGTCCAGATCCCGCTCGTCGAGGGCGTTCTCCAGGTCGGGTCCCTGGGACGCGTCCTGCTCGTCCTGTGCGTCCGGCTGGTAGACCTCATCGCCCATGGCTTCGTCGGACATGGTTCGCCTCTTCCCTTGGCTCGGTCGGATCGGTGCGGGACTGCGCCGCGTCCGTCTACGCCTGGCGCGGCGCACGCTCCCTCCGCGAGCAGCTGCTCGTGCCGTCCCGGCCTGGCGATCACCGCCGGGTTTCCTTCCCCGGCTTCCCGGCGGGAGGAGCGAGAAACAGCGGAGAATCCCACCGTGGGTGCCCGGGCTGCCGACCGCCTCCCGGGCCGTAGCGGCCTTGCTCCAGGCGAGTTGCTGCCGCAGGACCTGCGGCGCTGGGGGACGGCGGGCCGGTCTCGGACCGTGGCGTGGCGTGGCGACCGACAGGTCCGACGGAGTCCCGGACGAGGAATTCGTCCGCGCCTTCGCGCGGGTCGCCTTGCGCGCTTGCCGCGGGAGAACCGCCGGGTCCTGGCCTCAGCGGCCGCCCCGTGACAGGGGCCGGACCTCGGGGCGGTCGGCCGCAGAGCCCGCCGTACCTGGAACCGGCCCCCTCCGGCCGTTCGACGGGCAGGCAGAACGACGATCGCGCACCGAACTTGGCGGGTCAGAAGTCGCGGGAGACCGTCACCGCGCTCACATTGGAGGAGGCCGCTCACGGCGAATACGTGGCCGGCGGACCGTACCGGCAGCGGCCGGGCGCGGTGGCGGCCACAGGTCGCCGGCGCGGCGTCGGACCGTGGTGGTCGGCGCGCGGTAGAGAGTCACCCTGAGGAGGCACCCGCATGACCTCGGCCCGATCCCACTCGCCCACCTCGCCCGGTGACACCCGTCCGCAGATCCTGGTGCTCCGCGCGCTCGGTCTGGGGGATCTGCTGACGGCGGTCCCGGCGCTGCGGGCCCTGCGCGCGGCCCACCCGGACCATGAACTCGTATTGGCGGCACCCGAACGGCTCACCGACGCCGCGGCGGCCACCGGAGCCGTCGACCGGCTGCTGCCGACGTCCGCGCCCGGTCGGGAAATGCCCCGGGTCCTGGGCCGGCTCGGCCCCCCTCCGGACATCGCGGTGAATCTGCACGGCAACGGCCCGGCGAGCCACAGCCTTCTGCAGGCGCTGCGACCCGGCCGTCTCCTCGGCTACGCCCACCCCGCGATGCCGGCTCTCTCCGGCCCCGTCTGGCGCGAGGACGAGCACGAGCGCGACCGCTGGTGCCGTCTCGTCGCCTGGTACGGCGTGCCAGCCGACCCGGCCGATCTGCGCATCGCCGCACCCGCATTTCCCTCGCCCGCCCCCGGGGCGGTCGTCATCCACCCCGGCGCCGACGCGGCGGCGCGGCGGTGGCCGCCGGAGCGGTTCGCGGCGGTGGCCCGCGCCCTGCACTGCGCGGGCAGGCACGTCGTCATCACGGCCGGTTCGGACGAGGGGGCGCTCGCCCACCGGGTGGCCCGGCAGGCGGACCTGCCTCCGTCGGTCGTGGTCGGCGGCGGTGCCGAGGTGCCGTTCGGGGAACTGGCGGCGCTGGTCGCGGGCGCCCGCGCGATGATCGTCGGTGACACCGGGCTCGCGCACCTCGCCAGCGCCTTGGGCACCCCCTCCGTGGTGCTCTTCGGCCCGGTCGCCCCCCGGATCTGGGGCCCGCCAGACCTGCCCCGGCATCGCGTCCTGTGGCACCCGGACCACATCGACCGCCCGCGCCCCGGGGACGCCCACGGCGACCGCCCGGACGACCGCTTGCTGCGCATCACCGCGGCCGAGGTGCTCACCGCGGTGGCCGGGCTGCCCGAGCCCGACCCCACGTCCGCCGGGGAAGCAGCGGTCGTGCGAGTGGGGTGAATGCCGTGCTCCCGTGACCGCGACCGTTCGGGTGGAGTGCCGCCCGGCCACGCGCGCGGCTACGGCGCCGCGCCGGGAGCGGATGCCTAGCGTGCAGCGATGACAACTCATCAGGTAATCCGACACTCCCTGCTCGCCCTCGTCGCTCTCGCCGCCGCCTCGCCGGTGACGGCACAGGCCGCGACACCCGGCGACGCACGGAACGCCGCGTCCGGAAGCGCCTCTGGAGGCGTCACGGCACGTGGAGCCCAGGCGTCCGTGCGGTACGAGCCGTACGGGTGCGCGGAGGGACGGAGCCGCTGGGCTTGCATCGCCGAATGCGAGAGCAGCGGCAGGTGGGACGCCAACACTTCCAACGGGTTCTACGGCGGGCTGCAGTTCCAGCAATCGACCTGGAGGGCGTTCGGCGGGCTCGCCTTCGCGCCGCGCGCCGACCTCGCCACCCGCAAGGAACAGATCAAGGTCGCCGAGGCCGTGCGCGCGAAACAGGGCTGGAATGCCTGGCCGAACTGCGCGAAGAGTACGAGGACCGCGACCTCGGATACGCAGGGGGCCCAGCGAGAATCCGGCCCCCCGATGCGAACGCACAAGATCAAGCAGACGCACACCGTGCAGGCCGGGGAATCGCTGTCGGCCATCGCGCTGCACTACGGGGTGCGGGGTGGCTGGCCCGAGCTGCACAAGGCCAATGAAGGCGTGATCGGCTCCGACCCGGACGTGCTCACGGTCGGGGCCGAACTGCGCATTCCCTGAAACCTCTGCACGGCGCGTGTCCGCCGATCTCCGGGGACGGACACGCGCCGTGGAGAGCAAACTGCCACCGCACTCCTGGCGATCGGCGCAACAACGCGCCCACGGCCCTCCCCCGGCCTTTCCCGCCCTCGCTTTCCGCCGTCGACGGCCAGTCGGTCCGCCGGCGGCATCGCCGTGCGCGCTCACCCGACCGGCCGACGCCGTCTCGCCGACGGTGACGTTCCGTAGGAATCTGACCAAGGGGGCGGAGCACGGAACGAAGGCTGGGGAATCCATGGACAGCGCTCGGGCGCGAATTCGGCAGCACACCGTGCTGCCGAACGGCGCCGGCCTCTCCGGACACCGCCTGCCGGCTGCGGGAAACCCGCCGCAAAGGTTCCTCTCACACGACGGTGCTCTGCGGCCCGTCGGGCGACGCCTTCTCCACGGCTGGGAACGCCTGACGACGGAGGTATCCACATGACCGCCCTTGACGCGGTTCCGCGCTTGTCCGTCGCGCTCGTCTCCGAACACGCCAGCCCCCTCGCGGTGTTGGGCGGAGTCGACGCCGGAGGCCAGAACGTCCATGTCACGCGGCTGGCCGGCGCGTTGGCCGACCGCGGGCACCGGGTGACCGTCTACACGCGACGGGACTCGCCCGAGGCGCCGGACCAGGTGACGCTGCGCGCGGGAGTCACCGTCCGGCACGTCCCGGTCGGGCCGCCCTGCCACGTGCCCAAGGACGCCCTCCCGCCCTACATGCCGGCGTTCGGCGCCTTCCTGACCGAGGAGTGGCGCACCCGGCCACCTGACATCGTGCACTCGCACTACTGGATGTCCGGTCTCGCCGCGCTTCAGGCGACGCGCGAGCTGGGCCTGCCGCTGGCACACACGTACCACGCGCTGGGGACGGTCAAGCGCCGCTACCGGCAGGACGTCGACACCAGCCCGCGCACCCGCATCATCTGCGAGGTCGAGGTCGGTGAGGGATGCGACCAGGTGATCGCCACGTGCCGGGACGAGGTCACCGAACTGGAGCGGATGGGCCTGCCACCGAGGAAGATCAGTGTGGTGCCCTGCGGCGTGGACACCGACGTCTTCACGCCCGAAGGCCCGGTCGCGGACCGCAGTTCCTACCGTCCGCTGCTGCTCCAGCTGGGCCGGCTCGTGCCCCGCAAGGGCGCCGCCGTCGCGGTCGCCGCACTCGCCCGGCTGCCCGAGGCCGAACTCGTCATCGCCGGCGGGCCGCCCGTCGAGGAGATCGACAAGGACCCCGAGGTCCAGCGGCTGCGCATCCTGAGCCGGGCGGCCGGGGTCACCGAACGGGTCCACTTCACGGGCGGCGTGCCGTACGAGGACGTGCCGGCGCTGCTCCGCGCGGCCGATGTGGTGCTGTGCCCGGCGGACTACGAGCCGTTCGGGATGGTGCCGTTGGAGGCCATGGCGTGCGGTACTCCGGTGGTGGCCACCGCGGTCGGCGGTCAGTTGGACACGGTCGTCGACACCGTCTCGGGGCTGCTGGTGCCGCCCGGCGACCCGAGCGCGCTGGCGCACGCGGTCGGCGAACTGCTCGCCGACCCGGAGCATCGTGCCGCCTGTGGCGTCGCGGGGCGACGGCGCGTCCTCGCGCGCTACGGCTGGGACACCGTCGCGGCGGCGACCGAAACGGTCTATCGCGGTCTGCTCTCTCCCCTGCCCGAAGTCACGGAAGTCGCCTGACACACGCACCGACGACGGAGCGGCGCGGCGTTTTCACACTTCGGCCCGGGGTACTCGCCGCAGGCTGTACATCCGTCTCACTCCAGGAGGCATGGTGGATCTTCCGTCGGCACGTGGAGATCTGTCAGCGGCAGTGACCTCGGCCCTGCGCACACCTCCCGGCGACGCCGAACTGCCCGACGACGGCGCCCTGCGCGGCCGTGACCCCTACGGCGACGACCTGCAGCTCGCGCTGACCCTCTGCTACGAACTCCACTACCGGGGTTTCGACGATGTGGACGACGGCTGGGAGTGGGACCCCGGGCTGCTGCGTTTCCGGGCCGCGATGGAAGGAGCCTTCCTCGGCGCCCTGCGCGAGGACGTGACCGAGCTCGGCGGCGTCGACGACCTCCTGACACAGCTCCAGCTCGAACCCGTCGACGGAACGGGCGTGTCCCACTTCCTGAAGGACGAGGGGAAACTCTGGCATCTGCGGGAGTACGCCGCACAGCGTTCCCTCTACCACCTCAAGGAGGCCGACCCGCAGCTGTGGGTGATCCCGCGGCTGACCGGCGCGGCCAAGGCGGGGATGGCTGCGGTGGAGTACGACGAGTTCGGGGCGGGGCGCGCCGACAGGGTGCACGCCCGGCTCTTCGCGGATCTGATGGAAGACCTCGAACTGGACAGTTCCTACGGTCGCTATCTCGACGCGGGAGCGCCGCAGATGCTCGCCGTCATCAATCTCATGTCGCTGTTCGGCCTGCACCGCGCCCACCGCGGGGCGCTTGTCGGCCACTTCGCCTGGGTGGAGATCACCTCCTCGCCCGGCTCACGCAGGCTCGCGCAGGCGATGGAGCGGCTGAGGGCAGGCCCGGCGGCCGTGCACTTCTACGCCGAGCACGTGGAGGCGGACGCCGTCCACGAGCAACTGGTGCGGCGGGAGGTCGTCGCGGGACTGCTGCGCGACGAACCGGCGCTCGCCGCCGATGTGGCCTTCGGGATCGCGGCCACCGGCTGGGTTGAGGACCGCATGGAGGAGCACCTCGTCAACTCCTGGCGAGCGGGCAGGTCTTCGCTGCGTACACCCTTGTAGCCGGCGTCGCTCCGACGAGGACCCCGCCCTCAGCCCGGTACCACCGTGACCCCACCACCCACACCGGCGCCGACAGCTGACGGAAGGCAACCTCACGGTGCGTGCCCACCAGTTTCGTCGTGGACGGTGCCCCCTGCGCGGCGCCGCTCCGCCCGGTCGCCGTGGAGCGCCCGGCCGGGTCGGCCGGGCGCTCCACCGGGCCTCAGTCCTTGCCCGGCCCCGCGCCCTTGTGGCGGTGTCCGGGAAGGAACTCCTGGACCTTCGCCTTGAACCCTTGCCGGATCACGGCGGCCCGGTCGCTGTCGCCCTTGAGGATGGATGCGGCGGCGGCCTCGATCTGGTCGAAGTCGGCGTGCGGCGGGATGGGCGGTACGGCCGGGTCGGTACGGAAGTCGATGACGAACGGCCGGTCCGCAGTCAGGGCCTGCCGCCATGCCGCCTCCACCTCGCCGGGCTTCTCCACACGGATGCCGTCGAGGCCGATGGAGCGGGCGAAGTCGGCGTACGGCACGTCCGGGAGCGCCTGCGACGGCAGGAACTGCGGGGCGCCTGACATCGCCCGCATCTCCCATGTGACCTGATTGAGGTCCTGGTTGTTGAGTACCGCGACGATCAGCCGCGGGTCCTGCCACTCGCGCCAGTACTTGGCGGCGGTGATGAGCTCGGCCAGACCGTTCATCTGCATCGCGCCGTCACCGACGATCGCCAGGCCGGGCCGGTCGGGGTGCGCGAACTTCGCACCGATGACGTACGGCACGCCCGGCCCCATGGTGGCGAGCGTCCCGGAAAGCGAGCCGCGCATCGAGCCGCGCAGGCGAAGGTGGCGCGCGTACCAGTTGGCCGCGGACCCGGAGTCGGCGGCGAGGATCACGTCGTCCGGCAGGAGAGCGTCGAGGGCGTGCACGACGTACTCCGGGTTGATGGGCTCGGCCTCCACGGCGGCACGCCGTTCCATGACCTCCCACCAACGGGCGGTGTCCTTCTCGATCTTCTTGCGCCACGCGCCGTGCTTCTTGCGCTCGAGCTGCGGCAGCAGCCGGCTGAGCGTCTCACGCGCATCGCCCACGAGGTTGACCTCGAAGGGATAGCGCAGGCCCACCATGAACGGGTCGATATCGATCTGCACGGCGCGGGCCTGATCCAGTTCCGGCATGAACTGCGTGTACGGGAAGCTGGATCCCACCACGAGCAGGGTGTCGCAGTCCTGCATCAGCTCGTAGGACGGCCGGGTGCCGAGCAGGCCGATCGCCCCGGTCACATAGGGCAGGTCGTCGGGGAGCGCGTCCTTGCCCAGCAGGGCCTTGGCCACCCCGGCGCCGAGCACGTCCGCGAGCTGCTCGACCTCCGCGCGGGCCCCGCGGGCGCCCTGCCCGATCAGGACGGCGACCTTCTCGCCCGCGTTGAGCACCTCTGCGGCGCGCGCGATCTCGGCGTCGGCCGGGACCGGCGCGTAGGAGCCGACCCCGAGGCTGGAGGGCACCATCTTGAACGCGTGGGTGGGCGGCGAGTAGTCGAGTTCCTGCACATCGGCGGGGATGATGACGGCGGTCACGGTCCGCTTGGCGTAGGCCGTGCGGATGGCCCGGTCCAGGACGTTCGGGAACTGCTCCGGCACCGTCGCCATCTCGCAGAAGTCGGAGGCGACGTCCTTGTAGAGGCTGAGCAGGTCTACCTCCTGCTGGTACGAGCCGCCCATCGCACTGCGGTTGGTCTGGCCGACGATCGCCACCACCGGCACATGGTCGAGCTTGGCGTCGTAGAGACCGTTGAGCAGATGGATCGCGCCGGGCCCCGAAGTCGCCGCGCACACACCGACCTTGCCGGAGAACTTGGCATAGCCCACGGCCTCGAAAGCGGCCATCTCCTCGTGCCGGGCCTGGACGAACACCGGCTTGTTGTCGGCGCGTTCCCACGCGGCGAGCAGGCCGTTGATGCCGTCACCCGCATAGCCGAAGACATGCTCCACCTCCCATTCACGCAGTCGCTGGAGAAGGTGGTCGGAAACCTTGGTCGACACGGTATGTCCTCTCGTTTCACCGGCTGCGGGCGATGAACCCACCAGCCGGGGCGGCTCTCTGGGCCACTTGGCACGGCGGACGGCCCGGCCCCCGGCAGGCGGCGGTGCGCCGCCGGGCGGCCGGACCGGTCCGGTCCGGTCCGGTCCGGTCCGAACGATGTGGTGTGGCAAGCGAGTTGGCGGTGCGCGGATCGGGTACGTCGCGGCCGTCGGACCGCACCAGCGCCCACCGCTCACGGGTGGGGCGCGGATGAACCCGACACCGGCGTCTCGGCCCGTCGGCCGGCACCGTCCTGCGCCGTCAGTTCGTCGACAGGGCTTCGAGCAGGTCGCCGGTCTGCGGATCGGGCAGCGCGCGGGCGACATCGGCCAGCGTGATCATGCCGACCAGCCGGTGTCCGTCGATCACCGGCAGACGGCGCACCCGGTGGCGGGCCATGGTCGCGAAGACCTCGTCGGCGTCGTCGTCGGCACCGATCGTCACCGCCCTGCCCTGTGCGAGGTCACCGGCCTTGGTCGTGCCGGGATCCTTCCCCTCGCCCAGCACCTTGGTGACGATGTCCCGGTCCGTCAGCACTCCGGTGAGCTTGTCGTCCGATCCGCAGATCGGCAGTGCGCCCACGCCCAGCGACGTCAGCTTGCGTGCCGCTTCCAGCACGCTGTCCTCCGCCCCGACACACTCCGTGCCGGGCGTCATGATTCCGCGAGCAGTAGGCATACGTCTTCCACCTTCCTCGTCCCGGGAAGCTTGTGGCCGCCTCCCGGGCCTCTCCACTGGGTTCTGCCTGAGCCCCGGCGGTGCCTGCCAGGGCCTGTTGATGTCCTGCCGCCCGCCCCTACTTCCCCCGGCCGGTGACGAAGTCCCGCGCCCGGTCGACCAACCCGGCGCCGGGCGCCAGCAGTTTGTTGCCGGGCGGGGTCAGGGGGGCACCGGGATGCGGCCGGGTAGGAGCGATCTTCTTCGCCGTACGGACCTTCTCCCCCAGGTCCTCCAGGTCCGCCTGGGGACAAGCGGCCCGCAACTCGGTGAACACACAGCCCTCTTCGTCCTTGACGTGTGCGTAGACCTCGGTGCGCAGCTTGACGATCAGGTGGTTGAAGTCGGGGTTGCCCGCGTCGACCCCCTCCAGAGCCTTGAGCAGTTCCTCCACCCGCAGATGGTCGGCGATCTCCTTGTCGGCGAGGGCGTCCCCGTCCGCCAGGTGCCTGCGCACGGCCGGGTACAGATACTGCTCCTCGGCCACCGAGTGCCGGACCAGTTCGATCGTGAGCCGGTCCGCCAGTCGCTTGCGCTCGGCGTCCTCGGGGACGGACTGCTCGATCCGTGCGAAGAGTGCGTCCACCTCGCGGTGGTCGCTGGTCAGCTCGGCGATGACATCTCCGCCGTGACCCATGAATGGTTCCGCCTTCCGGTGATGTCGCGCGACCGGACCGTCCGGGGCGCCACGTCACGGGTGCCCTCTCCCTCCGGGCCTTTAACGCCTCATCCACGGGGATTACGCCGGATGCTCCGGCGTGCGCCTCCCGCCCCGGCTGCACGGCAGCCAGAGCCGGTCGAGGGACCCCCCGGTGCGTGTCCGCAACAACCCCAAGTCCTGACATCGAACACGGGTTCCATTGGGAGCGTCCGCAGCACCGCCCTGCCGCCGAGCCCGTCGAGGTGACGGCCCGCGCCCCGCACAACCCGGCCGGCGTCCGCACCGATGTGTACGCGGCGGGGCACGAGCCGGCCGCGTGGATCTGGGTCGACGATGCCTGGCACCGGGCGTGCGTCCGGGCGCGCCACCGGTACCCGGACGGGGCGGTGGATCTCCAGGTGCTGCTGACCGGTGACGCGCCCGGGCGCGAGCGGACCTTCCGATGGGAGCCCGGGGTGCTGCTCGCTCATCCCGGGCGCCGGATGACGGGGGCAGCCGGCGTCACCGGGCCCCGGTCGCGCCGGTGACCGGCTCCATCAGGTCGGCGGGCACCACTCGATCAACAGGATCGTGGCGTCGTCCCTGAGGGTGTCGTCCTGGTGCTCCAGAATCGAGTGCATCAGTTGTCGCAGCGCCTCGGCGGCGAGTTCACCGGCAGCGGTGGCGCGGATGATGGAATCGGTGAAGCCCTCCAGCCCGAACTGCGCCCCACCCGCCGTGCGCGCCTCGGTCACACCATCGGTGTAGAGCAGGACCCGGTCCCCCGGCTCCAGCGCCAACCGGTGCACCTCGCGGTCGGTACCGGCGAACTTCGCCGGCGTGCCCATCGGCGGCTCACCGGGCCGGTCCAGGGCGTTCTCCAGGACCTTGTGATCGCGGATGAGCAGCGGCGGCGGGTGACCGCAATTGCACCAGCTCAGCACGCCGCCGGCAAGATCCAGCTGGGTGGCGATGCCGGTGCAGAACTGGTCGGGGAGCCATTCGGCGAGGACGTCGTCCACGGTCTTGACGAGTTCGGGCAGTCCTGCGCCCATGCGACGGGCGCTTCGGCAGCCCGCCATGGCGATGGCCGTGGTCATGCCCGACGCGAGGTTGTGCCCCATCGCGTCGAGGATCACGGCGTGCAGGGTGGACTCCGTCAGCGAGTGGTCGAACGCGTCGCCCCCCAGCCGGTAGGCCGGTTCCAGTACGGCGGTGGAGACGACCCGGTCGCTGCCGATGGTGCGTGGCGGCAGGAGCGCGCGCACCATCTCGGCGGGGAGCGTCATCGTCTCGGTGCGGGCCTGCTGGACGAAGCGGTCACTGAAGGCCCGTTTGGACGTGATCGCCATCGCGAGGACCGAGGCGAGTGTCCTGCAGCGGCGAAGCTGCGCGCTGTCCAGGGACTCCATGTGCATCCCCACGACGCCCAGTCGCTCCACGCCGTCGACCAGCGGCAGCCAGACGATCAACGCCCCGGAGCGGGTCTCCTCCACGCGCAGCGAGAGGGTGCGATACGCCCAGCCGGCCAGCGAGGAGTCCACCGCGAGCCGGTCCCCGCCCAGGAGGGGCGTCAGCCGTCGCTGCTGGAGGTCGACCAGGTAGATCACCACCCGCCGCAGGCCGAGCTTCGCGGCGTACCGGTCGACGAGGGCGGGCAGGTTCATCGGCGCGGTGGTGTGCACGTCCGTCAGGAATTCCTGGAGCAGACTCTCGCCGCTGTCCACCGCGGGCCTCCCGTCCGTCACGCGCACTCACCTCCTGCTGCGTCGAATCGGGCTCCGGCCGGCCACATGCTGGCTAAATCCAAGTCCCGGTTCGCCGGGGAGCGCCATTCGGAACGACCATCCGGCGGAAGCGCGCACCCCGTCGCTGTGGGGCGGCGCGGGGGCACGGGCCGACGTCTCGCGGCAACCGTTCGGCGGAGGGGCCGGTCCCTACCCGCCCCACACCGCCTCCGCGAGCGCCACGCCCGCGAAGACCGCGCCGAGACCGGCCACCACACTGATCACCACATTCGCCACGGCGAAGAAGCGCGCGCCGTCCTCGGCCAGGCGGAGCGTCTCGTACGAGAAGGTCGAATAGGTCGTCAGGGCACCGCACAGGCCGGTGCCCAGCAGCAGTTGCAGTGAGGAGGAGGCGGCGCCGCCGGCCACCGCGCCGGTCAGCAGGCCGAGCAGGAGACTGCCGGCGACGTTGACCGCGCAGGTGCCCCACGGGAAGACGGTGTCGTGCCGGGACTGCACGAACCGGTCGGTGAGATAGCGCAACGGGGCGCCGACCGCGGCCCCGACGATGACCAGCAGCCAGTTCACCGCTCCTCCTCCCCGCGCCCGCAGCGAATGGCCTCGCCGGCGTCGGGGAACAGGGGTTTGTGCTGCCAGGTGTCGTTCTCGCCGACGAGGATCGTCGCGCGCAGGGCAGGCCCGGTCGTCTTCACTGCTGCCTCCACTTCACCGCGCGACGGGTCAGCGTCGCGGCGATCCACACCGAGAGCAGGGCCGCGGTCAGGGTGAGGGCCAGGTAGCCCAGACCGGTACCGGGCCGCCCCGCCGCCACCAGATGCCGGATGTCCGCCGCGTAGGTGGAGAAGGTGGTGAAACCACCGAGGACTCCGGTGCCGAAGAAGGGGCGGACGAGGCGGTGTGCCGCCCACACGTCGCTGATCAGGACCATGAACACACCGATCACCGCGCAGCCGACGACGTTGACGCCCAGGGTGGTCCAGGGAAAGGCGTCGCGTGCCGTGGGCCAGCAGAGCGAGGCGCCGTAGCGGGCGGAAGCCCCTGCCGCGCCGCCCACCGCGATGACGGCCGGCACCGACCACCGGCCCCGCAGCAGCTCCCGGCGCTGAGCGGGAACGTGCAGGTCGACATCGGGATCGACGGGTTCGTTCGTCATGTGCTGCGGGCCTTCACCGTGCGTCTCCTACTCGCCGTGCGCCGCATGCGGGCGCGTTCAACTTGCAAGTAGGGACCGTTGGCAGCTGCTCCGCTGCGGTTCGTCAACGGCGGGCCCCACCGCCGCGCGGCGGCCGAAGGGCCCCGCAGAGATCCAGATTACCCGGTCGTCTCCCCCGGCCGCGTGCGACCTCCCGCCTGCATCGCGCTCCGGGAGGGCCGGGGCACAGGGGCGGGAACCGGCCACCCGGCCACCCGGCCACGTGCGCGTCGAGGACGGGGGCGCTACGCCTTCTCCTCCGGCAGCCCCTCGAGCAGCCGTCCGAGCGCGCCCTCGACCAGCCTGCACACGGTGTCGGGATCCGCGCTCGCCAGCGGCTCCTTCCCCACCACCACCCGCATCAGGCCGATGCCCAGCAGCCAGGAAAGCGCCAGGTCTCCGCGCAGACCGCGGTGATCGGCCTCAGCCAGCGTCGACAGGGCCTCGGCGTACTCCTCTCCCAGCCCTCGCAGCGCCTCCGCGATCTCGTCGCTGCCGCCGATGGACCGGAGGCAGACCTCCAAGGCGCGGTCCGCCGATCCCCCGGCGCCGTCCAGCATGCCGCGCAGCGCGACCTCGAACAGCCGCTCCGCGGGCGTGGTGCGCAGCTGCTCGTGGCCGCCGCGTGCCATCACCTCACCGAAGAGGGCTTTCTTCGAGCCGAAGTAACGGAACAGCAGGGCCTGGTTGACGCCGGCCCGCGCCGCGATGTCGCGGACCGTTGCCCGTTCGTAGCCGCGTTCGGCGAACAGCGCCGAGGCGGCATCGAGCAACAGCAGGCGGGTGCCTTGGGCGTCCCGGCGGGGTGCGTCCGCCGAGCCGTGGTGCGGGGACTGCCCCATCGCCGAGCTCCTCTCCGACGGGCCGTCACACAGACGGCCACTATGCGCCGTTGACCGCTCCGGGGGAGCGTCCTACCTTGGGTAAGCAGGTGCTTACACAAGGGAGGTCGCCATGACCACAGCCGACGCAGCACCCGTCTCCTACCCGTTCAACGTCGCCGAGAGCCTTGAGCTGTCCGAGGAGTACGAGCAGGCCCGCAATCGCCCCGGCCTGCTGAAGGTGCGGATGGCCTACGGCGAGCCCGCCTGGCTCGTCACCCGCTACGACGAGGCGCGGCTCGTCCTGGGCGACCAGCGCTTCAGCCGGGCCGACAGCGCCCTGCACGACGAGCCACGGCAGTCCGAAGGCCGCCGCACCAGCGGCATCCTGGGCATGGACCCGCCGGACCACACCCGCCTGCGCTCCCTGGTGGCCAAGGCGTTCACCGTCCGTCAGGTCGAGCGGCTCAGGCCGCAGGTCAGGGAGCTGACCCACGAACTCCTCGATGAACTGGCGGCCGCCGGCCCGCCGGCCGACCTGGTGGACCGCTACGCCCTGCCCATCCCGGTCGCCGTGATCTGCCGGCTGCTCGGCGTGCCGACCGAGGACCGGCCGCGGTTTCGGGTGTGGAGCGACGCGGCGCTGTCGACCAGTTCGCTGACCGCCGAGGAGTTCGACGCCAACCTCGAAGAACTCCGTTCGTACATGGGCCAGTTGATCACCGAGCACCGCCGTCACCCGCAGGACGATCTGATGACGGCGCTCATCGACGCCCGGGACGTCGGCGACCGGCTCTCGGAACTCGAACTCGTCGATCTGTGCGTCGGGATCCTGGTCGCGGGCCATGAGACCACCGCCACCCAGATCCCCAACTTCGTGCTGGCCCTTCTGGACCACCCCGACGAACTCGCCCTGCTGCGTGCCGAACCGGAGCTGATCGGCAGCGCCGTGGAGGAGTTACTGCGGTTCGTCCCCCTGGGCAGCGGGGCGAGCCAGCCGCGCTACGCCAAGGAGGACATCGATGTCGGCGGCACACTCGTCCGCGCCGGCACACCCGTCCTCGTCGCGGTGGGAGCGGCCAACCGCGACGCCCTGCGCTTCGGTGCCCCAGGGAAGCTGGACATCTCCCGCACCCAGAACCAGCACCTCGGTTTCGGCCACGGAGTGCACCACTGCCTGGGGGCGCCGCTGGCGCGCCTGGAACTCCAGGAGGCGCTCGGGGCGCTGCTCACCCGCTTCCCCGGCCTGCATCTCGCCGGGGACGTGGCGTGGAAGAGCCAGATGCTGGTGCGCGGGCCGCGCGTCATGCCGGTGGGGTGGTGAAGCACATGACGTGGAAGGTGGAGGTGGACGCGCACCAGTGCATGGCGTCCGGGGCGTGCGCGGGGATCGCGCCCGACCTGTTCACGCTGGACGGTCCGCACTCCCGTCCGCTGCATCCCGAGATCGCGGAGGACGACCGGGCGCTGGACGCCGCCGACGTCTGCCCTGCCATGGCCATCACCGTCCGGGAGGGGGACGCGATCATCGGGCCCCGCCCATAGAACGCCTGCGGCGATATATCCCGTCCCAGAGCTGTGCCTTACAGGCCCGAACGGTCTCGGGCCCGAAAGGTCTCGGGCCCGAACCGTCTCGGGCCCGAACCGTCTCGGCCTCCGGGGTCAGCTCCGGCCCACGGCGGCCGACCCGTGCTACCGGATGCGGAAGGACCAGGGCGCACGGAGCCCGGCCCGCGGCTCCGCATGTCGGCGAGCCGCTTGGCCTGCGTACCCGGAAAGGGGCCCGGGCCTGCGGTGCTACCGGCTCCGCTCCGCGCTGGTCAGCTCGGCGATGCGGGCGCGGTAGGCGGCGATCTCCCGGTCGGTGAGCGCCAGGCGGCCGGGGCCGGGCTCGTCGGCGGGGAGCTCGGTCGCCTGGCGCATGGCGCGGTAGAGGGGGCCGGGAAGGTTCAGCAGCAGCTGGCCCTCCTCAGCCGTCTCGATCACCATCCACGAGTCCGAGGCGTCGTCGTCCTGGAGGTCGGTGGCCCCGATGGTGCTGACAGCGGTCACGGTCAAAACCGGAGGTATTTCGCTCATACCCCCTCCCTATCAACCAGAGGCCCCACATGCCCACCCGAACGCCGGCGCGCGACGGGCGAGAGCCGCCGATCCGCACGTGAACGGGCAGCTCCCGGCGTCACTCCGATGGCGGTCGCGGGGGCCCGATAGCGGCCTGTGCCCCCTCTGGGAGCGCACAGGAAGGCACAGGGTCCTGCCCCGGCCCGCGGCAGCGATGCGCGGTGCGACGTGGCACCGTGCCGCGTCAGGGCGTGCCGGGCGGTGACGGTGCGGCGGCGGCCCGGCGCCAGGCAGCGTCTCTCAGCAGGCGCAACCCGTTGAGCCCGACGATGACGGTGGAGCCCTCGTGACCGAGGACGCCCAGCGGCAGGGGCAGCGTGCCGGCCAGATCCCAGACGACCAGGCCGGAGATGAACACCCCGGCGATGATCAGGTTCTGCACCACCAGGCGGCGGGCCGCGCGGGAGAGAGCCACCACCGCGGGGACGGTGGCCAATTCGTCGCGGACGATGACGGCGTCGGCGGTTTCCAGGGCCAGATCCGAGCCGGCCTGCCCCATGGCGATGCCGGTGTGCGCGGCGGCCAGCGCCGGGGCGTCGTTGACGCCGTCGCCGACGACCAGCACCTTGTGCCCGGTGGCCGACATTTCCCGGACGGCCGCCACCTTGTCCTGGGGCAGCAGCCCGGCCCGTACGTCGGCGATGCCGACCTCGGCCGCCAGGCGTACTGCGGCGCGCGGGTTGTCCCCGGTCAGGAGGGCGGGGGCGGCGCCGGTCAGCGTTCGCAGCGCGGTGACGGTGGCAGCCGCGTCCGGGCGCAGCCGGTCGGCGATCCCCAGGACCCCGGCCGGGACAGCGTCGCGCAGGACGAGGACGGCGGTGCGGCCGCCCTCCTCCAAGTCACGGACGAGGTCGTCGACTTGGTCGGGCTGGGGACCGTCGGCCGCGTGCAGCAGCCGGGCCGGCGCGCCGACGGCGACCGCACGGCCCCGGACAGTGGCGGTCACTCCGGTCCCGGGTGCGGAGCGGAAGTCCTCCGCGACGGGTAGCTCGAGACCGCGCTCGCGGGCCGCCCGCACCATGGCGCGCGCCAGGGGGTGTTCGCTGGGATGCTCCGCCGCGGCCGCCGTCGCCAGCAGGGCGTCCTCGCTCAGAGCGCCGCCCTCCAGAGGGTGGACGGCGGTGACCCGCGGAGTCCCTTCGGTGAGCGTGCCGGTCTTGTCGAGCGCGACGGCGTCGATCTGGCCGAGGCGCTCCATGACGACGGCTGACTTGACCAGGACGCCGTGGCGTCCGGCGTTGGCGATGGCGGACAGCAGCGGTGGCATGGTGGCCAGCACCACCGCGCACGGCGAGGCGACGATCATGAAGGTCATGGCCCGCAGCAGGCTCCCCGTCAGATCGGCGCCGAAGCCGAGCGGGACGGCGAAGACGGCCAGGGTCGCCAGCACGATGCCGACGGAGTAGCGCTGTTCGACCTTCTCGATGAAGAGCTGGGTCGGGGCCTTGGTCTCGGACGCCTCCTCGACCATCGCCACGATCCGGGCGATCACCGAATCGGCGGCGTCCCGTTCGACCTTCACACGCAGCGCGCCGGTGCCGTTCAGGGTGCCGGCGAACACCTCGTCGCCCGCCTCCTTCGCCACCGGCAGGGGTTCACCGGTGATGGTGGCCTGGTCGACCTCCCCGGCACCGTCCAGCACCCGGCCGTCGGCGCCGACGCGTTCGCCGGGGCGCACGAGGATGACATCGCCGACCGCGAGGGCGTCGGTCGGCACGGTCTCCTCGCCACCGTCGTCCAGGAGGCGGGTGGCGGTTTCGGGGGCGAGGTCGAGGAGGCCGCGTACCGAGTCCGCGGTCCGCGCCGTGGCCAGTGCCTCAAGGGCACCGGAGGTGGCGAAGATGACGATGAGCAGCGCACCGTCCATCACCTGCCCGATCGCGGCGGCGCCGACGGCCGCGACGATCATCAGCAGGTCCACGTCGAGCGTCCTGTCGCGCAGCGCCCGGAGCCCGGCCAGGGCCGGCTCCCAGCCTCCCGTGACGTAGGCGGCCGCATAGAGCGGCCCGGACAGCCAGGCGGGCGCCCCGGTCAGTTGCAGGGGCAGGGCGACCAGGAACAGCGCCAACGACGCGGCGGCCCAGCGCACTTCGGGCAGGGCGAGGACGCGCGTACGCCGCCGTGGGGCTACGGGCCCGCGGCCGCCAGACGCCGGTGCGGGGCGCTCGGTGACGGTGAAAGACATGACGAGAGAGCCCCTCTTCGCAGACGGCGGGCACAACCCCTTCACCATACAGGAATGAATGAACAGCTCTTCATGTGTCTCTTGTAGGATGGCGCCCATGGGTCATGGAGTCGACGACAAGAGCACTGTTGCCACGACGCGCGAACGTCTCGACGCCGTGGGCACCGCGGATGTCGCCGCGACCCTCCAGGCGCTGGCCACCCCGTCCCGCCTGCGGATCCTCGCTCGCCTCCAGGAGGGCCCGTGCGCGGCCGGCGACCTCGCCGAGGCCGTGGACATGGAGCAGTCCGCCTGCTCCCATCAGCTCCGGCTGCTGCGCAATCTCGGTCTCGTGACCGGCGAGCGCCGGGGCCGCTCGATCATCTACGCCCTGTACGACAACCACGTCGCCGAACTCCTCGACCAGGCGCTGTTCCACGTCGAGCATCTGCGGCTCGGCATGCGCGACCATCCCGTCGAAGCGGCGGAGGCGGCCCGGCAGCCCGGGCCCGTCGAGCCGTAACGGCCCTGCACGCGAGAGCAGTTCACCGGTCGCGTCGTATCACCTGCGGGCACACCATGTGCCGGACGGGCAGCCGGAGTCCGGCAGCGACTGCCGCTGGGCTCGCTGATCGGTGTACCTGAACTCGTCGTCCTCGGTGCGGGACGCGAAGGAGGACGTCGAGCCACAGGCAACGCCCGCCACCAGGAAGAGCACCAGCAGCGCCTTGCCGGGGTCGCTGACGAGCAGGGGCCTCGTGGCGGACCTGGCCGGTTCCCCGGTGACGGTGGCCTGGTCACCGAAGAGCCTCTTGGGATAGGCCGGGGTCAGCATCATCCCGTAGGCGTAGTAGCGCATTTGGTAGCGCAGGGTGGCTGCCGATGCCTCGAACAGCGGGCGCGGCATGCGCCCGAGGATCAGCGTGATCAGCCACCAGATCAGGCACAGGGCCCACCAACCCCATGTGACCAGGCTCTCCACGATGGCGGCCGGGATCAGCAGGATGATGCGGAAGAACACGGCGAGGCGGTTGAGGGGCTCGGGGCGCAACGCGATCTGGACCGGGTAGTTCGGCGGCGGCGTCAGCGCGAAGGGCGGGTAGCTGTCCACCAGCATCATCGCGCTCGCACCGACCCGGGTGTGATAGCCGAGATACCCGCCCAGGAACCGGAAGATCGGCTCCGGCAGACGTCCCAGCACCAGGGCGGCGAACCACCCGGCGATCACCGTGAAGAAGGCCGCGATGTAGAGGAAGAACAGCACGACGAAGTGCGGGATCAGCAGGAGCAGCCGCAGCAGGACGGTCAGCCTGCGCTGCCGCCCCGGCTCGGGGATGTCCAGGACGGGCAGCCATTCGGGGCTGCCCTTGGCCGCGCGATCCGGGCCCCACGGGCGATCTGTCATCGCACGCTTCCTTCCGGTCGGATTGCTGCGATGCTGCGCCATCACGGTCGGGCCCGCATGCCGCCGGGGCCAATGGGGTGGCGGGGCCGTCGAGATGGCGCGGCCAGGGGCGGGGCGCGCGACGGTGCCGCTCGGAATGAACCTCCCCGGCAGTCGGCCTAGTGGCGATGGCGCGGCTCCGCCGCCGGTGCTGGTCTGGGTGGCGGGCGGGCCACCCCGGTGGTGGCACGTGTCCGCATTCGGATGCCTGCGAAGAGGAGAGGTCACGATGGCCGCGAGCAAGACCCCTGCTTACACGGTCCCCGGTATGACGGAGTCGGAGGGCGGCCAGGTCATCGAGCGGCTGCGGTTGCGACTGCACGCGCTCAACGACTTGGCGCTCACGCTCAAGCACGTCCACTGGAACGTGGTGGGACCGCATTTCATCGCGGTTCACGAAATGCTCGACCCGCAGGTCGAAGCGGTGCGCGGCATGATCGACGACACCGCGGAACGGATCTCGACGCTGGGCGGCTCACCGGCCGGCACCCCCGGCGCGCTGGTCGCGGAGCGCACCTGGGAGGACTACGCCATCGGGCGGGCCCAGGCCATCGAGCACCTCGGCGCACTGGACGTCGTCTACACCGGCGTCATCCGGGACCACCGTGAGGCGGTGGCCGCGACCGACGAGACCGATCCCGTCACACAGGACCTGCTGATCGAGCACCTGAGGTCGCTGGAGCTGTTCCAGTGGTTCGTACGGGCCCACTTGGAGAGTGCCGGCGGAAAGCTCAGCACGGCGGACGCCACCGGAGAGGTCAGCGCGGCCCGCGCGGCTGCCGCGAAGGCACGCAAGGAGCCCTGAGCCCGCGGCGCGGGCCCAGGTTGCCGGGCCGGTGGGCATGGTGCCGCGTCACCTCGTGCGCTCGTGCGGGCCGCTCACCTGCTGCCGGTGGCCGGGCCGCCCCGCTGGTTGAAGCGGTCGGCAGCCCGCTCGTTCAGGGCGCTCACCAGCGCACGGAGCCGTGGAGCCGGGGGCCGGTCGAAGGCTTCCACCGTGGCGCCCTCGTCCGTTCCCCGGCCGCCACCGCTCGGCAGCGCGCGAACCACCACCGACATCAGGCGCGTCGTCGCCACGGGCGCCACCCCGTGCATCGCCGCGCCGAGGCGCGCGGCCGGTGTCAGAACGATGCGGGTGCGCCGCCGCTGGAGTCCTGAGACGATGCGCTCCGCCGCGCGCTCGGCGTCCATGGACAGCACGGGAGCGCCGGCGAGCGCCGAGAACCAGGCGTACTCGCGGCGCTTGTCGCCCCCGAAGTGCGCGTGCAGATGGGAACCCGTGCGCATCAGGCCCGGGTGCACGCCGGTCACGGACACACCGTGCGGGGACTCCTCGGCATGCAGCCCTTCGGCCAGCGCGGCGACCGCCGCCTTCGCGCAGGAGTACGGCAGAAGATGGGGCACCGCGATCAGGCCGCCTATGGAGCCGATCAGCCCCAGCCTGCCGCCGGCCTCACTGCGACGGAGGTAGGGCAGGGCTTCGAGCGCGGTATTGAGGGCCCCGCGGAAGATGGAGTCGACGGCGTCCTCGAATCCTTCGCGCCCCAACGCGTCGGCGGGCCCGACCTGGATGATGCCGGCGTTGGCGATGACGATGTCGATCCCGCCATGGCGACCGGCGATCCTCTCGAACTCCTCCTGCACCGCTGCCCTGTCCCGTACGTCGCAGACCGCGCCGCGCACCGACCCGCCGACGGTGTTCCCCAACTGGCCGACGGCCCTGGCAAGCTCCGGCTCGTCCCGGGCGAGGAGCACCACATCGCAGCCCCGGCGGGCCAGTTGGCGGCCCATGAGCAGCCCGAGCCCCCGGGAGCCTCCGGTGACGACGGCGGTGAGCCCTTCGATACTCGGAGCGCTGGAAAACATGCGCATGGCGAACCCTTCTCTGTGCCGGCGTGGGCGGTCAGGCCGGGGCCGGGCCGTGGCGGCTCTCCCCCACGGCCCGGAGTGTGCGCGGAGGTTGAGGATCGGGTGGTGGTCCCGGGACCGGCCCTGGGGTCGGCGGGGCCGGGTTCGGCGGAATCGGATCGGGCTCGGGAGGCGGCCGCGGTGTGGGCGGCGGCACCGGGTCGGGCTCCGGTGAGGGAACCGGCCCCGGGCCCGGAGTGGGGGCAGGCGGCCCCGGGGGCTGCGGCACGGTCATGACGTGCTCCCCTCCTCCTTCGGAATAGCCACGACGCAGGCTTCGACCCTGGGCGCCCACCGGGCGGACACGTTCCTCCGCCCGGCGGGCCGTGGCCCCGCAACGGCCTTCCGGGTGCCCGTCGCGCGCCGAAACTAACCTCGCCGCCGGCGCCTTCCGGGCCGCCCGGGCCCGGGCGGCCCGGTACGAACGGCCGGTTGCGTGCTCAGGCGTTCCGGGGCTCCGACCACCGCAGGATGGCCCCGAGACCGCCGGCCGGCACCTCCTCGGGGTCGCGCACCACGACGGCCTCCGCGCCGTTCGCCACGGCCGAGCGCACCAGGGCGTCGTCCGCGCGGGCAGCGGCCGGGTGCACCTCACCCAGGTACTGCAATTCCGAGCCGCGTACGGCGATCTGGTCGGCGCCCGGCCCGACCCAGATCTCCTGGCCGGCATCCGCGCTCTCCGGACTGACCAGCAGGGTGTCGATGCGGTGTTCGCGCGCCGCCTCGACCAGGGCGGGCACTCCGGCCGCGGCGTAGGGCGCGCCGCTGCCGCCGGGCCCGGAGCCGGTACGGAAGCGATCCGCCACCTCATGGACGTGTTCCCGTTCGTGCATCGCGCGGACGTGGGCGATGTCCCTCTCCAGACGCTCGCTCTCCGAGCCGGGGGCTCGCCCGCCGTGGACGCTCTCGTACGTCACGGCGCGCACCGGTTCGGGCAGCTTGTCGTGCACGGCCCGGCGTTCGCGCGGATCGCCCGCCAGCAGCATGACCTCTGCCCCACAGCTCTCGAACGCCTCCTTCGCCGCATCCGCGATCTCCCCCGCGTTGCGCTCCCAGGTGTTCTCCACCTTGGTCTGGAAGTGGCGTTCGGACCAGTCCGACGACGCGGTGCGGTGGATGGGCCAGTCGGCGCCCTCGACATGTCCCGCGTCATCGCTGCCCCGGTCACTGCGCACCATGAAGTCGGCTCCGGTGCGGTCGACGTAGGCGACCAGGCAGACCGGGTCGTCGCCGAACGCCTCCAGCAGCGGAGTGATCCGGGGCAGCGGGCCCCAGGTCGCGAACGGCGCGGAAGGCCGCCCGGGCAGCGCGGTGTCCAGGACGACCTCGCCATGGGTGGCGAACAGCGCACGTCCGACCTCCGCCCCCGGCTCTCCGGTGCGCAGCGTGGCCAGCGTCTCGTGGACGGCTCCGACCGTGGCCTCGTCCGCGCCGAGCCCGAACAGCTTGTCGGCGATCGCGGTCGCCGTCAGCTCCTGCTGTTTCGCCGCGTCCGCGGTGCTGTGGGACATGTCGGCGTAGACGGACGCCCAGGGGCCCGGCCGATCGATGACCGGTTGAAGGAGCGAGAGTCGCATGGCGCTGCCTCCTCGGTTTCGGGGGATTCGGATTTCGAGGGTTCTCGGAGTGGTTCGGGATTGTTCGGGTCTCTCGGATTCGTCGGACAGCCCCCAGGTGCCCGTTATCGAAACCCATATGCGCCCCCGTGGAAGCCGATGTCCGCTCACCCACGGTGTACGCCCGTACGGCCTCCGTGTCCGGCGTTGAATCTGCTCCGTACGGCTGTTATTGCGGGGGGATAGGGGGAACTCGGTACGCAGACACCGGCCTGCACGGCGGGAGGCGTGCCGGGTGATGTCAGCACGAACCCTGGAGGGCAGAAATTTGGCCATGGAACACGGCGCGGACAAGGTCGGCCCCGCCCGGGACGAAATGATGAAGAAGCAACTGCGGGGGGAACTGACCGCGGACCGGTCGCTGCGAGCCGAGGAACAGCAGGAGCTGCAGCCGGCGGGTGAGGACCAGCCGCAGGCGACGCGGGCCCCCGACACCGTCCTCACCGGCGGCACCCCGCACGGCATGACCGCCGCGGACGTGGGCGTGCGCTCCGAGCTCGCCCAGTATCTCGGCCGGAGCGTGTACCCGGCCGAACGCAGTGCCCTCCTCCGGACGCTGCGGACCAACCACGCGCCGGACCGGCTGGTCGAACTGGCCGAGGGCCTTCCGGCACACGAACGCTTCGGCAACGTCCAGAACATCGTCGAGTCCCTCGGGCTCGGCACCGAGGACCGCCGCAACTGACGCGTCCGTTCCGGCGGCGTCGCCCCCGTCTTCGCCGCGCGGCCGGAGCGGATCGACGGCGAAGGGAGCGAGCGATGAGATTCGCCGACCGGTGGGAGGCCGGGAGAGCGCTGGCCGACCGGCTGCGCGCGTGGCCGGTCGACGGGGGACTCGTCGATCCCCTCGTCCTGGCGCTGCCGCGCGGCGGTGTCCCGGTGGCGGCGGAGGTGGCACGAGCTCTGCGCGCTCCGCTGGATGTGCTCGTCGCGCGCAAGATCGGCATGCCGGGTCGCCCGGAGGTCGGCATCGGCGCGGTCGTCGGCACGGACCCGCCGCTCTTCGCCCCACGTGCTTTGGAGGCGATCGGCCTCACCGAGGCACAGCTGGCGCCTGACGTGGCCCGCGAACGGGCCGAACTGCGACGGCGCGAGGACCTCTATCGCCCGGGCATGCCCCCGATCGCCGTGCGTGGCAGAACCGTCCTTCTCATCGACGACGGGCTCGCCACCGGGGTGACGGCGCGCGCCGCCCTGCGGCACCTGCGGGGCCGGCAGCCCGCCCGGCTGATCCTGGCGGTGCCCGTGTGCGGTACCGCGTCCGCCGCCGATCCGCGTCAGGAGGCCGACGATTTCCTCGCCGTGCTCCAGCCGTCGAATTTTCGCGGGGTGGGCGAGTGGTACGAGAATTTCGATCAGGTGCAGGACAGTGAAGTCATCGACATCCTGCACAGACTCGGCAGCGCGGTCTGAGCCTGTTATGGCCTACGGGAATCACCGCCTACGGGAGAAGGAGGGCAGCCATGCCAGACGCAGCGATGGGCGACGAGGTCTATCAACCGTCCGCGTCCGATCCACAGGACAACCCCGACGACCTCGATATGGAAGACGCCCTCGACGAGCCGGGGCTCGACGAAATTCTGGACGAGGGTTATTCGCCGCCCGAACGCCCCTACGCGGTGAACGGCGTGGGAACCACGGCCCGGGAACAGCACGACCGTGAATCCCTCGACCAGCGGCTGAGCGAGGAGGTGCCGGACATCACGGCACCGGACGGGGACGGGATCGGCGATCAGCCGGGCGGCGACGGGGAGCCGATCGACGGTGACGCCGCCTCCGAGCGCGCCGGGCGGATCGTCGGCGCGGACGAAGGGGTCCCGCGCCTGTCGAGCAACGACATCGTCGCGCGCGACGTGGGCATCGACGGCGGGGCCGCCTCGGCGGAGGAAGCCGCCGTCCACCTCACGCCGTTCAGTGGCGACGAGACGACGGTCGAGGAAGCCTGAACGCGGTGCGCGGGACGTCCCGGCGGATCGTCCCTGTGGGCGGCGCGCGAAAACTTGAGTGCGGTGCGCGGATCCCGGCCGCCTGGCGCGGCATCGCCGGTGTGCCCGGGGTTGGGGGCCGGTGCCGCGCCGGGCCGGCCGGGAGCCCGGACGCACCGGCGATTGCCGCCCCACGAGTCCACCCCATGACGGCCGGGATGCCAAGCTTCGCGACGGCGTCGGCGCGGCGTACGGGTTACGCGCGGGCGCCCCGGGGTCGCACGGATACCGCTCGCCGCCCGGCCCACCTGCCGCCGCGATCTGCGGGCCCGCAGCCATCGACGAGCACCCGGGCCCGGACCCTGGCGCAGGAGCGCTCCAGCAGCCGCGAGACGTGCATTTGCGAGATTCCCAGTTCGGACGCGATCTCGCGTTGGGACAGGTCCCGGAAGTAGCGCAGGTACAGGATCGTCCGCTCGCGGCGCGGCAGGCGGTGCAGGGCGGGCGTCGCGGTGATCCGTTCCTCGATGAGCCCGAACGCCGGGTCGTCGGCGCCGAGGGTGTCGGCGAGCGTGCGGGGACGGCCCGCCTCGGTGGACAGCGGCCGCTCCAGCGACAGCGTGGTGAGGGACTCCTGCGCTTGCATTCCCTGCAGGACTTCGTTCTCGGTGAGTCCGGTGTGCTCGGCCAGCTCGCGCACGGTCGGTGCCGCGGCCCCCGGTCGGATCTCCAAATCCTTGCGGGCCCGGTGCACCTGCGTGCGCAACTCGTGGGTGCGCCGGGGGACGTGCAGGGCCCACAGGTCGTTGCGGAAATAGCGCTTGATCTCCCCGCGGATGGTGGGGATCGCGTAGCCGGGAAAGGGGCAGCCGGTGCGGGGGTCGTAGCGGTCGACGGCCTTCAGGAGACCGAGAGCGGCGACCTGCCGCAGGTCGTCGTCCCCCTCGCCCCGGCCGCCGTAGCGCCCGGCCAGCCGGTGGGCCAGAGGAAGCCACGCGCACACGATGTCCTCACGGACCTCTCGCCGCCGTGGCGCTTCCTGCGACAGGTCGGCGAGTTCCGCGAACGCGGCCGCGGTGTCGGGGATGTTCTCTCGTCCCGTGCCGCGGGCCGTGGACGACGAGGACATGTGCCATCACTCCTTGCGGTCGGTGCGTGCGGTCAGTCGCGCTGCGACAGTGTCGACTGTCTGGCGCCTTCCCTCCCCCGGCCGCCCAAACTCCTTGCGCACAAGGCCAGTTGCGATCCCCGGCACCAACGATGACTTCTCGGCCCCGCCGGGCCGTGGCGCCGGCGGGCCTGGCGCTCAGTGACCGTGCGGCGGCTGCGGAGTCGAGACGGTGAAGAGTCCGCCGTCGGGGTCGCGGATCACGGCCTGGCAGCCGCGGCTGTCCGGGGTGGGGGTCACGGGCGTGACGACGCCGCCCGCCGCCACCGCGGACGCGGTGACCTTCTCGATGTCGTCGACCGGGAAGTGGACGTGCCAGCGCGGCCGGACGCGCGGGTCGGGCGCCGCTTCGACTCCCCCGCCGCGCAGCGCAGCCAGGACCTGGGTGCCGTCGCGCACGATCACTTCGTCGTGCTCATAGGTGACGTCGCAGCTGCCGGGCTCCCCCGACGCCCAGCCGAGGACCTCGGCGTAGAAGATGGCCGCGTCGAAGGCGTCCCGGGTGCGCAACTCCAGGAAGGCGGGCGCGCCTCCGTGGCCGATGGTCCATGCCAGAACCTGTCCCGCCCACAGGCCGAAGACCGCGCCGTCGCGGTCTGCGGCGAGGGCCATACGGCCCTCGCCCAGTTCCATGGGGCCCACGGCGACGGTGGCGCCGCGCTCGCGGACCCGCGCCGCGGTCTCGTCCGCGCTCTCGACGGCGAAGTACGGCATCCAGGCGACGGCGACCTGCCAGCGCGGCGCCAGTGCTCCGATACCGGCGACCGGCTGTCCGTCGGCCAGCGCGACCGAGAAGTCCTCGCCCATGCTGCCCGGCCGGAAGCTCCAGCCCAGGACGTCCCCGTAGAAGGTCTGGGCGCCTTCGAGATCGTGCGTCATCAAGCTCACCCAGCACGGCGCGCCCGGGACGGCACCGGCGGCGGCGGGACCTGCGACGGGGACCGTGGCCGACATGGAGATCCGCCTCCTGGTTCGAGTTCCCCTCTTCACTCTGCCAGCCACGCCCGGCCCGCGCATGAGCCGGACGCCGGACGGGTCGCCCGGCGGGCCGGGAGCCCCGGCTCCGCCACGCCGAGACCCGTCGAAGCTTGGCATCGGTGGTGGCCATGGGGTGGACTCGCGGAGCAACCATCACCGGTGCGTCTGAGTTCCCGGGCTGCCCCCGGCGCAGCACCGGATCCCCTCCCCAGGCGCACCGGTGATGTTGCTCCGACAAGGGCCGCCAGGAACCCCTGGGCCTGTGCCGACGATTTCGGCGACGAGACGTCCTCCCGAATTCCCCGCCGCTTTCCGGTCCGCCTTTTCCGCTCCGTTCGGCGACACCCGAAAGTGCGGGCGCGGACTTACACGCGCACCGAATCAGCAGGCAATCTCCGCGTCCGGCCCGCCCGCCACGGTTTCCTCCCGGTCCTTTTGATCTCCGCCGAGGGATGACCACCACTTCTCCGGGTACCCCCGTTCCATGGACACATCGAAATGGGAGCTGGCAGAGACCCAGAACATGACGGCCATGAGCTTCGCCGTCGTCGGCCTGGTCATTGTGGGTGTGCTCATCGCGGCCTTCGTCTGGGGGCGCCGCAAGAAGGCGCGCGAACCCGGTCCGCCGCTGCCGCAGGAGCAGCCGAGGCTGCCCGCGGACGGCCCGGTCCGCCAGGTGACCGAGGAGCGCGAGCCGGACCCCGTGCCCCAGCGGGAGGGCCGGCTCACCCCGCATGAGCTCAAGGGCAGCGGAACGGTCGGGTCCCGGCCGAGCCCGTCGCAGGAGCGGCAGCAGCGGAACGAGGACTCGGGCGGTTCGTTCGGCAGCGGAGGGGCCGGTAACTGACGCGGCGAATCGATCGGCAGGGCGGGCCGGTGTGTGGTGTGGGGGTGTGCGACCCCCACACCACACACCGGCCTTGCGTCTGCCCCGCCGCGGGCTGTGGCGGTCGGCCGGGGGCGGTTGGCTCGGGGCACCGGCCGGGCGCATGATGGTGACACGAAGGGCTGCGGCCCGTTCGGAGGTAGATCCCGATGGTCCCTCTGCTTCTTGTTCTGCTTCTCGTGTTGATCCTCTTCGGCGTGGGTTTCGTGGTGAAGGCGCTGTGGATCGTGGCAATGGTCCTGCTGGCGGTCTGGCTGATCGGCTTTGTCGCGAGGTCGTCAGGCAGCGGTAGCAGGGGTGGACGGTGGTATCGCTGGTAGCCGGAGTTCTCCGCGTCGCCGACCGGCCCCCGCGGAACGGTCACGGGCCCTCGCGCCGGGCCGGGTGGGCGCCGGCCGCCGCGTGCGTGACCGTCAGAAGATTTTCTCGGCGCTGTCCGCGAGGCGCGCCTGCATATTGCGCTCCATCATCTGCAGCGCCGCCGTGGCGAGATCGCCGTGGATATGCGCGCAGGCGTCCTCGGCGACGACGACGTTCAGATGCCTGATGTGGGCGTCGAGCGCCGAATAGAGAACGCATTGTTCGGTGACCTGACCGCACAGGACGATCGTGTCGATGCCGTGCTGACGCAGCAGGTATTCCAGCGGCGTCTCGAAAAAGATCGAATGGCGGGCTTTCACGACGAACAGTGATTCGTCGTCCGGGCGGATCGGCTCCACCAGATCCGCGTGCGGCCCGCGCAGGACGACGTCCAGGAGTTCGTCGTGGTGCGAGCGCCACAGGCCGAAGTTGTCATTGACGTAAATGACCTCGGCGTCGTGTTCCCTCGCCTGCTCGATCAACCGGGTGATGTTCGGCAGCGCCTTTCGCACCGAGGGCAGCAGCGCTTCGGCGTCCTGATGATCGTACGAGTTGAGCATGTCGATCACGATGAGGGCTTTAGCGGACATGCTGTGAGTTCACCACACGGGGTGCCCGACGGCGCGGGCGTAGGGGGAGGCCCTGGTCCGACCGGGGCGAGCAGTCGGCACGGACGCCCGGCCCTTTCGGCCTATTTCTCGATGTGGACGCGGACGGTGCGCAATGCGGGGTCCGCCGCATCGGGGAGGTTCATTCCACCCTCGATGCCGGTGGTCAGGTAACGCAGCACCGCGGAGGTGAGGCGTTCGCCCGGCACCACGGCCGGGATCCCGGGCGGATACGGGGTGAGCATCTCCGCGGCCACCCGCCCGGCGGCCTCGTCGACGGGGACGTCCTCCACCGCGTCGAAGTAGGCGTCACGCGGCAGACAGGTCTGTTCGAGCCGCATCTCGTCCGGGGTGGGTACGGCGATGTGCGGAGCCGGACGCAGGTTCGCCGCCTTGCGCGAGAGCTCACGCAGCGCTTCGGTCAGCGATCGCGTGGTGTCGGTGTCGTCCGCATGGGTGATCTGGGTGCTGATCCTGCGGTGGTCTGCCAGATGGGCGTCGATGCTGTGGTGTTCGCGCAGCCGGTCCGCGGCGCGGTAGCCGGTGGTCCGCAGGCCGCTGACGTCGATGACCACCGGAAGCGGGTCGAAGTCGGCCGCACGCCCGGGGCCGCAGTAGTCGCCGCGGTCGTCGACATGCAGCCCGTCGATCTCCTCGATGTCGGCACGCACCCGCGCGGCGAGATCCAGAGCTCGGGTCATCAGACGGTGGCCGTGCAGCACCATCTGGCGCCGCCACCCGTCGATCCCGGCGTAGAGGAGCACCGAGGGGCTCGTGGTGCCCAGCAGGTCGGCGCGCGACTTCAGCAGGGCCGGGTCGATGAGGTCGCCCTGGAGGTGGAAGACGGAACCCTGCTCCAACCCGCTGCCCATCTTGTGGATGCTGGTGACGCAGACGTCGGCGCCGGCGTCCATCGCCCAGGTCGGCAGGTCCGGGTGGAACGGCAGGTGGGCGCCCCACGCCTCGTCGACGATGAGCGGTCGCGAGCGCCGGTGGCAGACATCGGCGATGGCGCTCAGATCGGCGCAGGCGCCGTAGGGGGTCGGGCTGGTGACCAGAGCGCCCCTCGCGTCGGGGTGCTCGGCGAAGGCCCGCTCGAACTGCTCGGGGGACGGCGGGTGGGCCAGTCGTCGCTCGGCGTCCCACTGCGGATCGACCCACACCGGCCGCACCCCGGACAGGATCAGGCCGGAGACCACGGACTTGTGGGCGTCGCGGCCCACCAGCAGCTTCTCGTGGGGTCCCGCCACCGCGAGCATGGCGGCCTTCACCGACAGCGAGCTGCCGCAGGTGGAGAAGAAGGTGTGCTCGGCGTGTACCGCGTCGGCCATCAGGTCCTCGGCGCGTTCGAGCACGCGGCCGGTCGTCCTCCGGTCGTCCAGCCCGCCGGACGCCAGGAGGTCCCCGTGGAAGACTGCGTCGCCGAGAACCTCGCGGACCTGCGGATCGGCCCCGCGGGCCTGTTTGTGGCCGGGCGGGGTGAAGGCCAGTTCGCCGGACTTGCGGTAGCGGACCAGCGCATCGAGCACCGGTGCCTCAGTGTGATCGATGACCATGAAGGACGAGTGCCCGAGGGGCGCGGTGGTCAATCACAGCGCCCGCGCCGGCGCTCCCCACCGCGGCTCGGGCAGGTGGACAAGGCGGTATGCCGGATCGTCGCCGCACCCCTGCGTCGTCCGGATGCGTTCGGGTGACCGGGCGTGGACGAGCGGGACGGGGCAGGGGGTCGCGTCGGCTTCCCGCGCCGCGTTTGACCGGCACCGCCACGGGAACCCGGGGGGTTCGCAGGAGCTGCCGGTCACCGAGCACCGGCGGCTGACTCCGACTGCCGGACGCCGACCGGCGCGAAGGAGGGCGTGATGCGCGCACTGACCTGGCACGGGAAGCGGGACGTGCAGGTGGACACCGTCCCCGATCCGCAGATCCAGGAGCCGACCGACATCCTGGTCAAGATCACGTCCACCGGGATCTGCGGTTCCGATCTGCACCTCTACGAAGTTCTGGGGCCCTTCCTCGACGTGGGCGACATCCTCGGCCATGAACCGATGGGCGTCGTCGAGGAGGTGGGCTCCGCGGTCACCGCGCTGAGCGCCGGGGACCGTGTGGTGGTGCCGTTCAACGTCTCCTGCGGGGAGTGCTGGATGTGCTCGCGCGGACTGCACTCCCAGTGCGAGACGACGCAGGTACGCGACCGCGGGAAGGGCGCGTCCCTCTTCGGCTACACCAAGCTCTACGGCCAGGTGCCGGGCGGACAGGCGGAATACCTGCGCGTGCCCTTCGGCAACACCCTGCCGGTGAAGGTGCCCCACGGTCCACCGGACGAGCGGTACGTCTACCTCTCGGACGTGCTGCCCACCGCCTGGCAGGCCGTCGCCTACGCGGACATCCCGCCGGGCGGCAGCGTCACGGTCCTCGGCCTCGGCCCGATCGGTGACATGGCCGCCAGGATCGCGCTGCACCAGGGCGCGAGCCAGGTGATCGGCGTGGACCTGGTGCCCGAGCGGCTGGCCAGGGCCAGGGCCCGGGGCGTGCACACACTGGACGTCGACGAACTCGGATCGGATGTCGGTGACGAGGTCCGCCGGCTGACCGGAGGGCGGGGCACCGATGCCGTGATCGAGGCCGTCGGCATGGAGGCGCACGGCGCGCCCGGCGTGAAGGCCGCCCAGCAGCTCGTCGGGCTGCTTCCGGACGCGCTGGCCGAGAAGCTCATGGAGCGGGTCGGCGTGGACCGCATGGCGGCGTTCCACACGGCCATCGACGCCGTCCGCCGGGGCGGCACGATCTCCGTCGTCGGCGTCTACGGCGGTGCGATGGACCCACTGCCGCTGCTGACGATGTTCGACAAGCAGATCCAGCTGCGAATGGGCCAGGCCAACGTCCGGCACTGGGTCGACGACATCCTGCCGCTGCTGAACGACGCCGACCCGCTCGGGGTGCAGGGCTTCGCCACGCACACACTGCCGCTGGAGGACGGCCCGCAGGCGTACAAGACCTTCCAGGCCAAGGAGGACGGCATGATCAAGACGTTGCTGGTCCCGTGAGGAGCGCGAATCGATGAACGGCTACACAGAGCCCGGCCCCGGTCCCTCACCGGACCAGCCGCGGGCGGCGGTCTTCGACGTCGACGGCACCCTCACCGACACCAACTACCTCCACACCGTGGCCTGGTGGGAGGCGTTGCACCAGGCCGGACACCAGGTGCCGATGTGGCAGATCCACCGCTCCATCGGGATGGACTCCACCCACCTTCTGGAGCGGCTGCTCGGCCGCGACCGGCGGACCGAGCAGGACGCGGCGATCTCCGACGCCCATGCGACGCTCTACGGCACCTGGCGCGAACGCCTGCCCGCTCTCGACGGGGCCGGCGAGCTGCTGCGCAAGGTCGCCGGGCGCGGCTGGCGCGTCGTCCTGGCCACGTCCGCGCGGGGATCGGAGCTCACCGCGCTGCGCGAGGCCATCGACGCCGACGACGCCATCCTCGGCGCGACCCACTCCGACGACGTCGACAAGGGCAAGCCCGCGCCCGATCTGGTGGAGGCCGCCCTTCGGCAGGCCGAGGTGCCGCCCGAGCGCGCGGTGTTCATCGGGGACACGGTGTGGGACATCCAGGCCGCGTCCCGTGTGGGCGTCCCGTGCGTCGCCCTGCTGTCCGGCGGGATCGGCCACGGCGAGCTGATCGAGGCAGGCGCCGTCGCGGTCTACGAGAACGCCGCCGCACTGTGTGCCGCACTGGACAGCAGCCCCTTGGGGGACTGACCCCGACCCGGTGACAGCCCTTGGAGGGGCGGTCAGCCCGGGACCGGTTTCTCCCTGACGACGTCCCGCGGACGCTTGTCCTCGCGCAAACCGAGGTAGCGGGGGTGGCGCAGCATGCCGTCCCGGGTCCACTCGGCGAAGCCGATCTCGGCGACGAGTTCGGGACGGGCCCAGTGGACGCCGCGTTCGCGGACCGGGTCGACGAAGGGGGAACGCGGGGCGGACAACTCGTCGAGGAGGCCGCGTACGCGGCGGAGGGTGGCCTGGTCGTAGCCGGTGCCGACCTTGCCCGCGTAGCGCAGTCCGCGGCTGTCGTAGTAGCCGATCAGCAGGGCCCCGAAACCGATCCGGGAGCCCGCGGGTTCGGTGCAGCCGCCGACGACGAACTCCTGGCCCCGGGCGCATTTGAGCTTCAGCCAATCGGAGGAACGGCGCGGCCGGTACCTGCCGTCCGCCCGTTTGGCGATCAGTCCTTCCCAGCCGTGGGCGCACGCCTCGTCCAGCTCCCGCTGCCCGCCGTGATTGCGGTGCGGGGTGAAGCGGAGCGGGCCGTCGAAGTCCAGGGCGCGGCGGAGCAGTGACTTGCGGGTGCGCAGCGGCAGTCGGGTCAGGTCCTTGCCGTCCAGGCGCAGCAGGTCGAACAGGTAGTACGTCACCGCGACCCCGGTGGCCCGCGCCCGGGCGGGGTCGGTGAGCTGCATGCGCTGCTGGAGGCGGGAGAAGTCGGTACGCCCGTGGGAGAAGGCGACGATCTCGCCGTCCACGGCGAAGTCACGGCACCGCAGGCCGGCGAGCGCTTCGACCACCTCGGGGAAGGTGCCGTCCATCGGACGTCCGCTGCGCGACATCAGCCGGGTGCGGTCGTCCTCGCGGGCCGCCAGTGCCCGGATCCCGTCGAGTTTGCGCTCGAACACCCAGGCGTCGCCGAACTCCCGGCGGTCGCTGAGCACGGCGAGCATCGGCCGTTCCGTGAGATGGCTGTCCGCGTCGGTCAGCAGCTGCTGCTGTTCCGGGGGCAGTGCGTCAAGGAGCCCAGTCATCCGTCCTCCCCCTGCGCTTCTTCCTCCTCTTCCTCCTCGGCGGCCACCTGCTTCAGGGTCCGGCCGCTGAGCGCGGAGCGGGCGCGCCGGGGGTCGGGGGCGGCGTGCCGCCCCGCCTGGTCGTCCGTCTCCTTCACCAGCAGCCAGTACTCGCGTCCTCCGCCGTCGCCCCCGCCGCGGAAACGAGTGAGCGCATAGCCGCCGCGGAGCTTTTGCCCGTCGAGCCGGAAGGAGACGTGCCCGTCCGTCAGCGACTGACCGAAGGAGACGGCCCTGCCCTTCTTCTTCCGGGTGTGCGGGCGATAGGTGCCCCGATCCCAGACGATGACGGTGCCGCCTCCGTATTCCCCCGCCGGGATCACTCCCTCGAACTCCCGGTACTCCAGCGGGTGGTCCTCGGTGGGCACGGCGAGCCGCTTGTCGTGCGGGTCGGCGGGCGGCCCCTTCGGTACCGACCACGACTTCAGTACGCCGTCCACCTCCAGGCGGAAGTCGAAGTGCATGGTGCTCGCGTCGTGGATCTGCACGACGAAGCTCGGGGCGTCGCCCGGCTGCGCGGGGCTGCCCTGCGGCTCCTTGGTCCGGTCGAAGTGCCGTTTGCCGCGGTACGTCGTCAGCTCGTCCTTGCCCTGCACGAGACCTTTCCCTTCCGCCGGGGCGTTCCTGCTGTGAAGGGCGCCTGCCCGTCCCGCCGTCGGCCGCACCTTTCACTGTGGCGTGCGTGCGGGGGCGGCGCACGCCCATTGCATTCGTTGCGCTTTCGACGAACCGCTCGGCGAAAAATCACCCGGAAATTTATGTGTACGCGGTTGCCGCACCGGTAACCCGCACCGGACACAGGTTCTGTGTGGAGGAGGGATCACCGTGGCCGTGTGCGAAGTCTGCGGAAACGACTATGAGCTGGCCTTCGAAGTGAAGGCAGCCGGTGAGGTTCACATCTTCGACAGCTTCGAATGTGCCGCACAAAAGATGGCGCCGGTGTGCGACAACTGCGAGTGCCGCATTCTGGGGCACGGTCTTCAGGCAGAGGGCCAGTTCTTCTGCTGCGCGCACTGCGCACGCATGCGAGGTGTCAGAGAACTGGCCGACAGTTCCTGAGTTCGCCGTCGCGGCCGCGTACGCCCCCGGGGCCGAAGCCCCGAGGGTGCCGTGCCGCGCGCCTCGGCCACCTCGGCCGGAGCCTGCACCACGCCGCCCAGGGAGACCGGACGATCGGCCCCGGTGCGGTACCGGAGATCACTGCCCTTTCCGTATGGCGATGCAGTTCGGGCGGCCATTCCGCTCCGACGGAGCATCGCCTCGACCGCAGGAGACCCCGTGACCCGACGTCGCCCCCGCATCGTCATCGTCGGAGCCGGATTCGCCGGTTACGAATGCGCGCGCACCCTGATGAAGCAGGCCAAGGGCGCGGCCGAGATCGTCCTCGTCAATCCGCACGACTATTTTCTGTATGTGCCGCTGCTGCCGGAGGTGGCGGCCGGAATTCTGGAGCCCCGCCGCATCTCGGTATCGATCACCGGGACGATCCCGGGCGTCCGTCTGGTCCTGGGACAGGCCGACGAGGTGGATTTCGACGCCCGCCGACTCCTTTTCACCGACCCCGAGGGCCGGGAGAGCTCGCTGGACTACGACCGGCTCGTCCTGACCGTCGGGAGCGTCAACAAACTGCTGCCCATCCCCGGCGTGTCCGAACACGCCCACGGCTTCCGTGGCATGCCCGAGGCGCTCTACCTCCGGGACCACATCACCCGCCAGATCGAGCTGGCCGGCGCGGCGGACGACCCGGTCGAGCGGGCCGCCCGGACCACGTTCGTGGTCGTCGGCGCGGGATACACCGGCACCGAAGTCACGGCGCACGGTGCGCTGTTCACCGATGACCTGGCCCGGCAGAACACCGGGCTGAGCGACGGCCCCCGGCCCCGCTGGCTGCTGCTGGACATCGCCGACCGGATCCTGCCCGAGCTCGACGAGCGGCTCTCGCGCACCGCCGACAAGGTCCTGCGCGGCCGGGGCGTGGAGGTGCGGACCGGCACCTCGGTCAAGGAGGCCACGTCGAAGGGCGTGCTTCTCGACGACGGGGAGTTCGTGGACAGCCGGTCGCTGATCTGGTGCGTGGGGGTGCGCCCCGACCCGCTCGTCGAATCGATGGGACTGCCCACGGACAAGGGGCGCCTGTGCGTCGACGCGTATCTGCAGGTGCCCGGCAAGCCCGGTGTCTTCGCCTGCGGGGACGCCGCCGCGGTACCGGACCTGACCCGGCCGGGCCAGATGACGCCGATGACGGCGCAGCACGCCCAGCGGCAGGGCAAGGTCGCGGCCCGCAACGTCGCGGCGTCCTGCGGGCAGGGCGAGTTGCGCCGGTACGCGCACCACGACCTGGGGTTCATGGTCGACCTAGGGGGTGTCCAGGCCGCGGCGAACCCGCTGCACGTACCGCTTTCCGGCCCGGTGGCCAATGCCGTCACCCGCGCCTACCACCTGATGGCGATGCCCGGGAACCGCGTGCGGGTCGCCGCGGACTGGCTGCTGGACGCCGCGCTGCCCCGTCAGGGCGTGCAGCTGGGACTGGTCCGTTCCGGGTCGGTGCCGATCGATACCGCCACACCGGAACTGGCCCAGGTACCCAAGGGGCGGAAGAAGACCTCGTGAAGGACGCTGCGTCGGACGGCCCGGTGAGGCCCGCCCTCCGCCGGGCGGCCCGCTTCGTCACCTGACCGGCCCCGCGACACCGGCCGGCCGCGCGGGAGCGGATGCGATCTCGGCAAGCCGGGCGTGCCATGGTGGTGGAGGTGGTGCAGACCATGGCACGTCCGGTGTGGAGCGGCTCCCTGTCCTTCGGACTGGTGAGCCTTCCGGTGCAGATGTACTCGGCGACGGAGAGCCACACCGTCCACTTCCACCAGATCGAGCGGGGCACGTCCGACCGGATCCGCAACAAGCGGGTCAACGAGCGCACGGGCGATGAGGTGGCCGCCGAGGACATCGTCAAGGGGCTCGACGCGGGTGACGCGTATGTGGTGGTCGAGCCCGAGGAGTTGGACGACATCGCTCCGGGGCGGTCCAAGGCACTGGAGATCAGCGGGTTCGTGGACCTCGACGAGGTGACGCCGATCTTCTTCGACAAGACCTACTACCTGGGCCCACGCGGCAAGGAGTACGCCAAGGTCTACGGGCTGCTCCACCGGGCCCTCGGCAGGTCCCGCAAGGCCGGCATCGCCACGCTCGTCCTGCGCAACCGCGAATACCTGGTCGCGGTGAAGGCCGAGGCAGACCTCTTGGTGCTGCACACCTTGCACTGGGCGGACGAGATCCGCGACCCGTACGACGAGGTGGCGAACCTCCCGGAGAAGTCCGAGGTCACCGACCGCGAGCTGAAGACCGCCGTGGAGCTCATCGAGGCGCTCAGCACGGACTGGGAACCGGAGGACTACCACGACACCTACCAGGAGCACGTCCGGCGGCTCATCGAGGCGAAGCAGAAAGGCGAGACGGTCGAGAAGGCCGGGGAACCGCCGGAGTCCACCAACGTGGTGGATCTGATGGACGTGCTGCGCTCCAGCGTGCAGACGGCGCGGGGGAAGAGGAGCGCCGGCACCCGGGCCAAGAAGGCGTCCGGCACCCGGAAATCCCGCGACACGAAGAAGTCCGAAGCGCCGAGGAAGTCCCGGGGCCGAGGGAAGGCCGCCGGGGGAAAGCAGTCCGCCCGGCTGGACGGGCTGACGAAGGCCGAACTCTACGAGCGCGCCACCGAAGCCGGTGTCCGCGGCCGCTCCTCGATGAGCCGCGACGAGCTGATCAGCGCGCTGTCGCCGAGCGGCGGACGAAGCCGCGCGAAGGCGTCCTGACGGCCCCGCTCGGGCCCCATGCCGAACCACCGCCTTTGTGACCCCGCCGTCCCGGTAGGGGCCGAGTGGCTCATGCCAAGGACCCTGCGTACTCCGCCACCCTTGAGACAGCGGCGATGCGCCGCCCGGTGGTGGAGGGAACCCGTGCACGGCCGGTCGGCAGAAACGGAGCGAGCCATGAAGGACGTCATCACCGTCGGTCTGGACGGTACGCCCGAGTCTCTGGCCGCCGCGCTGTGGGCGGCGCAGGAGGCCGCGCTGCGGAAGGTGAGGCTGCGCCTGCTGCACGCGTGGGTCATGCTCGCGGCGGAACCGGCACCGCACGCCGCCGACGAGCCGCCGCCCGCCGATGTGGAGGACCGCAACTACTGGCCGCACCGGATCGTCGACGACGCCCGTGCGGCCGTGCTGGAGCGCCACCCCGGCCTGCCGGTGGACCACGAACTGGTCGCCGAGGACGCGTTCAAGGCGCTTCAGGACGCCGCCGCACAGTCGGATCTGCTGGTGCTCGGCTCACGCGACCTCGGGCCGGTGTCGCGCTACACCCTCGGCGAGATCGGCCTGAAGGTGGTCGCGCATGTCGTCACCCCCACGGTGCTGGTGCGGGCCCGCCAGAACGTCGCGGCGACCGCCCCTGAGGGCGATGTGGTGGTCGGGGTGAGCCTGCACGAACCGTGCGAGGCGATGCTCGACTTCGCTTTCGCCGGTGCCGAGCGGCGCGGCTCGGTCCTGCGTGCGGTCCACGGCAGGCACCTCCCGGCGCACGCGTACAACCGCGGTGGCGGCGTGGAGCCGTACGTGGTGGAGGAAATGACGAAGGACGCGCAGCGGGAGCTGGGCGAGGCGCTGGCCCTGTGGCGGGAGAAGTACCCCGATGTCCGGGTGGACGAGCGGGTGGAGCTGGTGAGCCCCGCGCAGGCGCTCCTGCGGGACGCCGAGGGCGCCGGCCTGCTCGTGGTCGGCCGTCGGCACAAGCGGCATCTGCTGGCTCCCCGCATCGGCCACATGGTGCAGGCGGCCGTGCACCACGCCCCGTGCCCGGTCGCGGTGATCCCCCACGAGTGAGCGGAGCCATGGGTGGGGCCGACGGCCACCCCCAGGTGTGGGCCGACCGGCCCTGTGCCGGGCTCCTCGCCCGCCACAGTCTGGTGCAAAGGCCGCTGTCCCCCGCACTCATGAAGGGATGTGCCCACGATGATCAACCACGAGACCGGCTCCGCTGCCGGCCCGGCTCCCGCAGGCCAGGCCGACCTGGGCCGCCGGGCGGCCTTCCGCCGTGAGCAGCTGGGGCTGACCCGCGAGGAGGTGGCGGCCCGGGCCGCGGCGGCGCCCGGCTATGTCCAGTACGTGGAGGAGCGCGCGGCGACGCCCGGCATCGGCTTCATGCTGCGCCTCGCGCATGCGCTGCAGACCACCGTCGAGGAGCTGACCGGCGGTACGGCGGACCTGCCCGAGGGTTTCGGCCGGGCCGGCAACCGCCCCCAGCTGCTGGAACTGAGCATCGACGAGTGCCGGGAGCGGCTGTCCACCCATGGTGTGGGCAGAGTGGCGCTGACCGTCGACGGCGAACCCGCTGTGTTCCCGGTCAACTACACGGTCGCCGGTGAGCGGATCGCCTACCGCACGGCGCCGGGGAGCGGCCCCGCCGAGGCGGCGGGCAAGGAGGTCGCTCTGGAAGCCGATCACATCGACGACGCCTTCAGTCAGGGCTGGAGCGTGCTGGCCGTGGGCCCCGCCCATGTGGTCACCGATCTCGACGACGTCCTCGCGCTGGAGGAGTACGCCTTCACGGCGCCCTGGGTGGGTGGCGGGCGCCAGCAGTGGATCGTCATGCGCCCCACCCGGATCACCGGGCGCCGGATCCGCGTCCAGGGCCTCGCCACCCCGTCGGGCGGCCCCACGGCGGCAGGCCACCACGTATCGGCGGTATGAGAGGTGCGGGCGTTGCGCCGACCGCTTCGGGGACCTTTGGCCCCTGCCCGCCGCTGCCTGGGAGCGCACACAGTGGAAGGGGCGACAGGAGCAGCGGGGGTGTGCCCCGGCGTCCGACCGCGGACGGGAGGGGCCTGACCGGAAGGACCGACCGGGAGGACCGACCGGGGGGGAAGGAGCGGAGACCGATCATGAGAAGGACAGTGGAGTGGAGCATCCACCTGCACCTCTACGAAGAGGACGGGACGACGCGGGCGCGGGCCGTGCTGGACACCGGAACCCGCACCCTCACCGGACAGGGCACCGCACGCTGCAACCCCGAGGATGTCGATGTACCCGAGATAGGCGACGAGTTGGCGGCAGGCCGGGCCATGGACCATCTGGCCGGGCAGCTGATGCGGGTGGCCGACCGCGATCTGGAGAGCGTCGGGGCCGGAGCGCCCGCCGACCGGCGGACGGCCTACGGCTGGAGCGACGCGATGTCCTGAGCGGCCGGCGAACCGGTCGAGGGCCCGCACCGGACGGGTCCGGGAAGGAGCCGTCGATGTCGGAGGCGACCACCACCGACCTGTACGAAGTGACCATGGCCCTGTCCTACCTCCGTGAGGGCATGACCCGGCCCGCCACCTTCAGTTGCTTCGTCCGCGAACTGCCGCGGGAGCGGGGCTTCCTGGTTGCCGGCGGCATCGAGTCTGCACTGAACTACCTCGCCGCATTCCACATCGGGAACGAGGACGTCGAAGCCTTCGCCGAGACGTTGCGGCGGCCGGTCGAGGACCTGGCGCCACTGCTGGACATGCGGTTCACCGGCGAAGTGCGGGCCGTTCCCGAGGGCCGGGTGGTGCTGGCCGGGGAACCCCTCCTGGAGGTCACAGCTCCGCTCCCCCAGGCGCAGCTCGTGGAGACCTATCTGCTCAACCAGCTCAGCCACCAGACGGCCGTCGCCTCCAAGTGCGTCCGGTGTGTCATCGCCGCGGAGGGGCATCCCGTGGTGGATTTCTCGCTCCGGCGCACTCATGGGACCGAGGCGGGCTACCAGGCGGCGCGGCTGAGCTCCATGGCCGGTTTCGCGGGCACCAGCAATGTCGCTGCGGCCTACGCCGAGCATCTCCCGGCCGTCGGCACCATGGCCCACTCGTACATCGAGGCGTTCGAGAACGAGGAGCAGGCGTTCGCCGCCTTCGCCCGCGCCCACCCCGGGCCCCTGACCCTGCTGGTCGACACCTACGACACCGAGTCCGGGATCGCGGCGGCGGCCCGCGTACTGCGGGAGCTGGACCGTGCGGAGGGTTCCGCGATCCGGCTGGACAGTGGTGACCTCGGCGCGCTCGCGGCGCATGCGCGCGGCATGCTGGACAGCGCGAACCTCCCCCAGGTGCGCATCATCGCCAGCGGTGGGCTGGACGAGTACGCGGTCCACGATCTCGTGCGGGCCGGCGCCCCGATCGACGACTACGCCGTCGGCACGCGGGTCGGTGTCAGCGCCGACGCGCCGTACCTGGACTCGGCCTACAAGCTCGTCGCGTACGACGGCCGGCCGGTGATGAAGCTGTCCTCGGCGAAGGTGACGGCGCCCGGGCGAAAGCAGGTCCACCGCGCTGCGGGGTGCGCCGATGTCATCGCGCTGGCCGAGGAACCGCCCCTCCCGGGCAGCGTGCCGCTGCTGGTGACGCTGATGCGGGAGGGTGAGCGCAGCACGCCCCCGGACCGGCTGGAGGACGCCAGGCGGCGCCTCGCGGCGGACGTCGCGGACCTGCCGGACGGCGCCAGGGCGGTCCGTTCGCCGTCGCCGGTGCGAGCCGGCGTCTCGGAGCCGCTGACGTCGCTGACCGTGGACGTACGGCGCCGGATCGAACGCGCCGTCCTCGCCCCGTTCGGCCCAGGCCCCCCGCCTCCTCCGACGATTTCTCCGTAGTCTCGTCGCATGGCGGAAGAGCGGGGCACCAGCGGGCCGGCGAAGCTGCCGCGGGCGCTGTACGAGCGGGAGCTGCTCCGGCTGCAGACGGAGCTGGTGAAGGTCCAGGAGTGGATCCGCGCCGAGGGAGCACGGCTGGTGGTCGTCTTCGAGGGCCGCGACGCGGCGGGCAAGGGCGGCACGATCAAACGCGTCGCCGAGCATCTCAACCCCCGGATCGCACGGATCGCGGCCCTGCCGCGCCCCACCGAACGGGAGCGTACGCAGTGGTACTTCCAGCGCTACGCCGCGCATCTGCCGGCGGCCGGTGAGATCGTGCTGTTCGACCGGAGCTGGTACAACCGGGCCGGCGTGGAGCGGGTCATGGGCTTTTGCACACGGGAGGAGCACCAGCGGTTCCTGCGCCAGTGCCCGGCCTTCGAACGCATGCTGGTCGAGGACGGGATCCTGTTGCGCAAGTACTGGTTCTCGGTGAGCGACGCGGTGCAGGAGAAGCGGTTCCGGCGCCGCCTGGAGGACCCCACCCGACGGTGGAAGCTCTCCGCCATGGACCTCGAATCGATCACCCGCTGGGAGGAGTACTCCCGGGCGAAGGACGAGATGTTCGTGCACACCGACATCGCCGAGGCACCGTGGCACGTCGTCGAGAGCGACGACAAACGACGGGCCAGGATCAACATGATCGCCCATCTGCTGTCGACCGTCCCCTACCGTGAGGTGCCCGTGCCCCCGCTGGAACTGCCCGAGCGGCCCCCGTCCACCGGCTACGAACGGCCGCCGAGGGACCTGCAGTCCTACGTTCCCGATCACGCGGCGGGGCTCGCGCGGTGAGCAGCCCTCCGGTCAGTCCTGCGCCTGCGGGACGACCGCGACGGGGCATTCCGCATGGTGCAGGACGGCGTGTCCGACCCGGCCGAGCTGGAGACCGTGATGGCCGTGGCGGCGCCGCGCCCCGACGATCAGCAGGTCCGCCGCGGCGGAGCGCCGCACCAGCAGTTTGTGGGCCGCTCCCTCGGCGGTGACCCGCCGCAGATGCACCGTCGGGTGCATCTCGACGAGCTCGTCCAGGGCCTGGTCGAGCAGGAGCGACGCCTGCTCCTCGTGGTAGCGCTCGGGGAGGTCGGCGAGCAGCGGATGGTCGGTGGTCTCGTGGGCGGGGCAGCGCCAGAACCGTACGGCATCCAGGGCGCAGCCGCGGGCCTCGGCCTCACGGAAGGCGTAGCGGACCGCGTCCGCCGCCTTGGCCGGGTCCCCGACCCCGAGGAGGATCCGCCCGTGCGAACGTGCCATCGCGGCCTTGTCACCCCTCACGACGACAACCGGGCAGCGGGCGCGGGCCGACACCGCCAGACTGACCGATCCGAGCAGGAGGTCGGCGAACTCGCCACGACCCTTGGAGCCCAGGATCAGGGCCGAAGCGTAGCGGCCCTCCTGCAGCAGCGTCGTCACCGTGTCCTCGGCCAGGACCTGCACCGATACCGGCACGTCGGCGTTCCGCAGGTGCGCGTGCTCGGCGGCGGCCCCGACGACGTTGTCGGCGAAGATCTCCTCTGCGGGCCGCTCCGGGCTGCCCGCGGGGGTCACCCCTTCGTAGCGTTCCCACTTGGACGCGAAGACCAGGCGCAGGGGCACCCCGTGGAGCGCTGCCTCGTCGACCGCCCAGTCGAGGGCACGCAGCGCCGGGGCCGATCCGTCCACTCCCACGACCAGGGGCAGTTGCATCGCGCTCACCGCCTTCCGTCCACCAGGGTGCGCGCCCGTGGCCACGGCGGGCAGGGGCCGGCCGGCTCGGCCACGGGCCCGAGAGGCCCAAGAGCCCGAAGAGCGCGCGCGGAGGCTGCCCGAGGTGCCGGATCAGCCGTGACGTCTACCGTGGGAAATGTGGCCCGTGACCTGCTCCCCGCGGACCACGGTGGAGGCAGCGTGACCGACGACCGCGGCACCGACCGGGACGGCGTGGGACGGCGGCGGCTGGACGCCTTGCCGGCAGACCTGCAAGAACGCCTCGACGCCGTGCAGCAGGGCTCCGGCACGCCTTCCCATCTGCTCCTCGAAGCCGTGCTGTCGGTCGGCAAGGGGCTGGAGCTGCCGCAGGTACTGCGACGCATCGTCGAGGCGGCGGTGGTCGTCGTGGACGCGGAGTACGGCGCGCTGGGCGTGGTCGGTGACGGCACCCGGCTCTCGGAGTTCCTGACCGTCGGTATCGGCCCCGAGCAGCACGCGGCGATCGGCCGGCTGCCGGCCGGGCACGGGATCCTGGGCGAACTGATCCGCCATCCCGAGCCGCTGCGGCTCGCGGAGCTGTCCGATCACCCGTCGTCGTACGGTTTCCCGCCGAACCATCCGCCGATGCACTCGTTCCTGGGGGTGCCGATCCGGGTGCGGGACAAGGTCTTCGGGAACCTGTACCTCACCGAGAAGCGGGGCGGCGGTGCCTTCGACGCCGGGGACGAGACGGTGCTGTCGACGCTCGCCGTGGCGGCGGGCGTCGCCATCGAGAACGCCCGGCTGTACGAGGAGGCCCGCTACCGCCAGCGGTGGCTGGTGGCCAACGGCGAGATCATCGCGAGTCTGCTGCCCGGGGCGGACGAGGTGCAGGTGCTGCGGATGATCGTGGACCATGCGCTGCGCATTCTCGCTGCGGACATGGGCGTCATCGCGGTCCCCTCGGACGACGGCGGATCGCTGCGGGTGGTGCTGGCGTCCGGTGTCGACGCCGAGGCGCACCGCGATCTGGTGCTGCCCCGGGAGGGATCGTTCGTCGGGGCCGCGCTGGACGCCGGGAAGCCGGTGATCACCCTCGATGCCGAGCACGACCCCCGTATCACCGCGGGCCCGCCGCGCTGGATGGGCCTGGGGCCCGCCGTGGCGGTTCCGATGATCACCGGCGAGCGGGTGCGCGGTGTGCTGCTGCTGGCGCGCCTCCACCGGGGCGAGCCGTTCACCGAGGCCGAGACCTCGCCGATGCTGACGTTCGCCGGGCAGGCCGCCCTGGCGATGGAGCTGGCCGAACAGCGGCAGGCCGCCGAGCAGTTCGCGTTGCTCGAGGAGCGCGACCGGATCGCCCGCGACCTGCACGACCTGGCCATTCAGCGGCTCTTCGCGACCGGCATGACGCTGCAGAGCGCGGTGCGTTTCGTGGACCACCCCGAGGCGAGCGAGCGTCTGCTGCGCGCGGTGGACGATCTCGACGAGACGATCAAAATCATCCGGTCGACGATCTTCGGGCTGCGCGCGCACGACACCCGGCGGACCGGCCGCGGACTGCGGGTGCGGACCGTCAACGCGGTGGAACAGGCGGCCCGCGTCCTGGGGTTCACCCCCTCCTTGCACATGGAGGGGCTGATCGACACCGACGTACCGGCGGAGATCGCCGAGCATGTGGTGGCGGTGCTCGTGGAGGCGCTGAGCAACACCGCGCGGCACGCCCATGCCGACGCGGCGGCCGTCTCGCTGATCGTGCGCGGCGGGAGGCTGGCCCTGACCGTCACCGACAACGGCGTGGGCATGGCACCGGACAGCCGTCGCAGTGGCCTGAGCAACCTCGCCAAACGAGCCATGAGCGTCGGCGGCGGCCTGACCGTCGACGTGCCGGAGCAGGGGGGCACCTGCCTGGTCTGGAGCGCGCCACTCCCCACGGACTGAGGATCGCTCCTCGGCCGGGCGAGGGTCCGCGGGGCGCACGGTGCCGTCAGACGTGGTGCGGTCCCGAGCCCGCGGCGGGCGGGGCGGCCTGGGTCGCGAGGACCGCCGCCTGGATGCGCCGCTCGACGCCGAGTTTGGCGAGCAGGCGGGAGATGTGGTTCTTGACCGTCTTCTCGGACAGGTAGAGCCGTTTACCGATCTGACGATTCGTCAGGCCCTCGCCGATCAGCCCGAGGATCTCCCTCTCCCGCGGCGACAGGCCCGCCAGCGCGTCCGCCTCGGGCTGCCCCCCGGCCTCCTCGCCCCGCAGGCTGTGCATCAGCCGGGCCGTCGTCGCCGGATCGAGCATCGAGCGGCCGGAGGCGATGGTGCGCACCGCGGCGACCAGATCCGCCCCCTTGATCTCCTTCAGCACATAGCCGGCGGCCCCCGCCATGATCGCGTCGAGCAGCGCGTCGTCGTCGTCGAACGAGGTCAGCATCAGGCACGCGAGGTCCGGCATCCGCGAGCGCAGCTCCCGGCAGACGGTGATGCCGTCGCCGTCCGGCAACCGCACGTCGAGCACCGCGACATCCGGCCGCAGCGCGGGGCCCCGGGCCAGCGCGTGATCGGCCGTGCCCGCGTCCCCGACCACCTCGATGTCGGGTTCCGCGTCCAGCAGGTCCTGCACACCACGGCGTACCACTTCGTGGTCGTCCAGCAGGAAGACCCGGATCGGCCGTTGCGGTGAGAATGCGCCTGCCTCGCTCATGGTGCCCTCCACCCTGTCGTACGCCTCTTCCCGCCCACCCATCGTGGCCTTCGCCGCAGGGCCGTACCAGGGCCGAACGGGTCCGTGCCCGCCCCCGGCGCACGCCCACCGGGCCACCGGGCCACCGGCAGGGCCGTTCGGCCCCTCTTCCGCGGCCCCGTGTCGTGCGACGGTCGGGGACACGAGCGAAAGGGGGTGTGCGATGCCCCTCAGGAACTTCCTCTGGCACTGGCGGCACAGCCCGCTCCGGCGCCGGTCCGACGCGGCGGAGTCGTGGCTGCTGCTTGCCACCGGGGTGCTTATCGCCGTGACAGCCCCGATCGCCGGCTTGACCACCGCCGACGCGGTGGCCGACGCGACCGCAGGGCAGAGTCGCGACCGGCACAGCGTGTCGGCGGTCCTGGCCGAGAATCCGCCGGCCCGGATCGGCGTGGACACCACCGGCGGCGTGGGAGGACGGGTCCATGCGACGGTGCGGTGGACCGAGCCCGACGGTACGCGGCGGACCGGTGAGACCGCCGTGGCGCCGGGACTCGGCGCCGGCGACCGGACCACCGCCTGGGTCGACGGAAAGGGCACGCTGCTGCGTGATCCGCTCACCCCCACGGAGGCGAAGTTCGAGAGCATCGCGCTGGGCACGGTCGCCGGGGGCGGCACCGTCCTGCTGCTCGTCGGCGCGGAGCGAGGCGGCGCGTACCTGCTCAACCGCAGGCGTTACGCGCAGTGGGAGCGGGAGTGGGCGGAAGCGGGGACGCAGTGGGGCCACCGGCAGCCGTGAGCCACCGGGCGCGGCACGGCAGGTGGCGGGCCGCGAGCGCCGTCGCGACGCGACGGCCGGTGGGATGCCCTTCGGACCGATGACATCCGGTCCGGACACATCCGGTCCGATGAAGGACGCCGCGGTGGCGGCCCGCGCGGCCCGACGGCTCATCGCGCGTCCACGCCGCCCGGGGGCCCGTAGAGCTCCATCAGGCGCACGCGGGTGCTGTGCAGGCGGTCCGCGACGGTTTCCGCGACGTACAGGTAGACCGCACGCCCCAGCTCGGGGTCCGTCTCGCACAGCGAGCGGACCGCCGCGGCGTCGAACTCCACGGCGTCCACCGGCCCGACGGTTTCCGCTCCCAGGTGCCACAGATACGGCGGGAACAGCCACGACCAGCCCAGCAGGTCGCCACGGCCGAGCGTTTCGACGATCTCGGCACGGCGCCCGGGGACGTGCTGGTCGAGCGCGACCTGGCCGTTGCGGACGACCCAGAACCGGTCCGCACGGCGCCCCTCCTCGAAGAGGCGGGTGCCCCTCGGCAGCGAGACCTCGCGAGTGATCGCGGCCAGCCGCTCGCCACCCTCGGCGGGCAACGCGTCGAGCAGACTCCTGGTCCTTGGCATACGGTCCTCCGTCCACCGGCGCCCGCGGCCCGGGAGACCGGGCCGTCGGACCGTCGTCACGGCACCTGCGGTGAACGATAAGCAGAGTTCCGCCCCTCCGCACGGCCCGATCCTCCACCGGGGTAACCGCGGCAGGCCCACCCCGAGCTCCGCCATGGCCGCCCGCGACCTGCGGTACTGCCCGCCGGCCCCGGTGTCAGAGCGTCAGCGGCTCCCAGGTGAGCTCCCACGTCAGCTCGGCGGCGACGCCCTGGGCCCAGTTGCGGATGGCGTCCTGGTTGCGGAAGTCGCCGCCCTTGCCGGCGCGGAGGATCTGGCGTGCGACATAGCCCTGCGCCCCGTGGGCGAGCCTGCCGCCGAACGTGGCGTGGCCGCGGACGCCCAGCCGGTGGGCGAGCCGGGCCACACCAGGCACGGCCGGCACCTCCCGCTCGTCGCACGAGGTGTCCAGCGGCCCGCTGCTGAACAGCCAGACCGGCATGCTGCCCAGCGCCCGGCGGTGCCGGCGGGCGAAGCGCCTGGCGTCACGGTGCCAGCCGGTCATGTAGACGCCGGCGCCGAGCACCACCGCGTCGTAAGCGGAGATGTCGGCCGGTGCGTCGGCCACGTCCCGCACCTCCACGGCGAGGCCCCGCTCCCGCAGCGTCCGGCCGACCCACCGGCCGATCTCGGCGGTCGAACCGTTCCTGCTGCCGTAGACGATCAGCACGTGTCGGTCGGGGGTCATCGCGGTGCACCTCTTTCTCGTCGTGCTCGTCGTGCTCGTCGTTCTCGTCTGTCGCGACCGGGTCGGTCATACGTGGTGGGACGCACGGTCAGGGGCACGGTCGGCCGGCCGGTGCGTTACTCGCCGGCGGTGTGTGAGCCGGTTAACGACCCCGAGCACGCCGTCGATCTGGCGTGTCATCTGCACTGCGACGGCCACGTCCCCGCTGTGCTCCAAGGTCCCGCTGAGCGTCACCACACCGCCGCGGACCACGACGTCGACGCTCTGCGGGCTGAGCCACAGGGCTCGGACCATCACTTCGTCCAGCACTTCGTCGCGGAGTTCGGCGTCCGGCCGAAGGAAGATCCGCAGCAGGTCGCGACGGGTGACGATGCCGACCAGCCGGGCCTCCTCGTCGACGACCGGCAAGCGCTCGATACCCCGCTCGGTCAGCACGCGGGCGGCCCGGACGACCGAATCGTCGGCGCGAATGGTGATGGCAGGTGCGGACATCAGCTCGCCGGTGGTCAGCGGCCCCGTGCGACCCGTACGCTCCCCGGCGCGCCGCAGGTCCGTCGCGGAGACGACGCCGATCACCTTGTCGTCGGCGTCCACCACCGGAAGGCCGCTGATGTCGTACTCGGCCAGCCAGCGTTCGAGGTCCGCCCGCGGGGTCGAATCACGCGCCGGCACGACGTCGCCGGTCATCACGCTGCCCACCACCCGCCGTTTCATCACGCGCCTTCTCCCTGCCCACGCCCGACGGGGATGCCCCACACACCGTCAGCTGACCGTGCCGGCCGCACGCGAGGCACGCGGTCACGGGCCGTCCGGGCGGTGGCCGCACGGGAGCCGAAGGCGATAGGCGTCATCACGGCCCCTCCTTCACGGGATCGTGCTCCCACCGTCGGGCACGGGGCGGCCGGCTCACAGGGCCGTCCGGGGCCCGTCCCGGGACCGACCGGCCCCGAGACCGCGGAGCTCCACCCGAGTCGTCGCGTGCGAGGAGAACTCCCGGAAAGGGCCGAAGGTCCCAATCAACAGGACCCGTCCGGCACTCGTGACAACACGGTCCACAGCCTTCGATGTAGCCAGCGGCTTGAAGGCAGGACGAGACGAACGGGTGAGGACATGCTGAGGGAGCCGACGAGGGGCGCGCGAGAGAGCCGCCCGCCGACGCCCATGGTCGTGCGACTCCAGGGGGAGCTGGACATTCTCAGTGCCGCTTCCACCGCCGAGCACCTCGACGCCCTGACGTCCGGCCCCTCCCCCGACCTGGTGGTCGATCTGGCGCGGCTGACGTTCCTGGACTGCAGCGGCATCGGGGTGCTGTGCCGCGCCCGGCGCCGGGCGCGGGAACGTGGCGGCCGGGTGACCCTGGTCATCACCGACCCGCACTATGTCCGGATCCTGCGTGCCGTCGGCCTTGGCGACAGTTTCGAGGTACTCGACTCGGTCCCGTCCGAACCGGGCCGCGCCGGCTACAGCGTCCGGCACCGGCGGTCACAGGCGGCTTCCGCGCCGGCGCCCCGGCACGGCTGAGCCCTCCCGACCGTCAGGCGCGCAGTTCTCGCACCACCCCGCAACGCCCCGGAGGTCAGACCTGCGGTCCGGTGGCCGGTGGCTCCATCCGCGCCGCCGTCGGTCCCGTCACGTCGAACTCGACGTCCACGACCCCTTCCACCGCCCGGATGAGGCGGGCCGCAACCGGTATCAGCGAGGTGTCCCGGACCTGTCCGCTGAGGGCGACCACGCCGTCGGCGACGGCGACCCGCAGCTGCCCGCGGGATACCGCGAACAGGTGGCCGACCACGTCCCTGCGGATCTCCTCCGCGAGGTCCTCGTCGGAGCGCAGGTAGACCTTCAGCAGATCGGTGCGGCTGACGATGCCCTGCAGCATCCCCTCGCCGTCCACCACCGGCAGCCGCTTGACGGCCCGGCGCGCCATCGTCCGCGCCGCCTGGGCAAGGGTGGCGTCGGCATGCACGGCGAGGGCGGGCGCGCTCATCAGCTCACCGGCCGTCAACGCTCCGGCCTGGCGCATGTCCTCCAGCCGCCGCAACCGCTCCAGGCGTTTCGGGCCCGACCCGCGGAACTCCTCCTCGGGCAACAGGTCGGTCTCGGAGACGACACCCACGACCCGGCTCTCACCGGCCAGGACGGGCAGCGCACTCACCTTCCACTGCTCCATGGTCTCGACGATCTCCTTGAACCGAGTGCCCTGTCCGATCGCGACCACGGTCTGCGTCATCACGTCGCCGACGATGTGCGGGGTGTGCCGCATGATGCCTCCTCGATACGGACCACCGTCCCCCGGCAGGCTGTCCCACACCCCAGCGTGGTTTCGGGGGACAGCACCTGACAGGGGCCGTCCGGCCCCCTCCCCCCGGCCGGTCGGGGGAGGGGGCGCCAGACGCACTGCCCGGCTTCCGTCCCGCGGGGCCGGTCGGACCGCGAAAAGGCCCTGCGGCCCCTGACCGTCCGGACCGCAACGGACGACCGTGAAGAGTGCACCATCCCCCTCGCCACGGAGGTGCGCCATGACCCGCCCTGTGACCGTCGGACTCGACGGCTCGGCTGCCGGCTTCGCCGCCGCGGAGTGGGGCGCCCGGGAGGCACGGCGCAGGGAACTGCCGTTGCGCGTCGTCCACGCGTGGGAGTGGCAGCCCTACGCGCATGCCCCGCCGGTGGGGGCGGACGGCCCCCGACTGTGGTCCGAGCGCGTGGTGCGCGAAGCCGCGGCCGAACTGCGCGTACGCCACCCGGAGTTGACGATCACCGGGGACCACCTCACCGGCGCGCCGTCGGAGGTCCTGTGCGATGTCGCACGGGATGCCGAGCTGCTGGCCGTCGGCACCGCCGGCATCGGTGGCCTTGCCGGGTTCTTCGTCGGTACCGTCGCGATGAGCGTCGTCGCGCACACCGAGCGAGCGGTGGTCCTCGTACGCGCCGGAACCACTGCCGAGGACGAGCACCGCCCCGCTCCCGACGACCGGCCTGCGTCGACCATGCCCTGCCGCCCGGTGGCGCTCGGCCTCGACCTCAGCCGGCCCTGTGACGAGGTGATCCGGTTCGCCTTCGATGCGGCGGCGGTGCGCGCCGCTCCGCTCCAGGTGATCCACGGCTGGAGCCCGCCGGCCTTCTTCGCCCACGGCGTCGGCGCGGAGCAGAACCGGCAGGGGGAGATGGCGGCGCAGGAGGCGGAGGGGATGCGGACCGCGCTGCGGCCGTGGCGCGAGCGATACCCCGGTGTCGAGATGCTCGAGCAGTCGTTGATCGGCAACTCCGCGCAGCATCTGGTGGAGGCGGGAGCCACGGCCGGGCTGGTGGTCATCGGCCGGCACAGCGCGCGCTCGTGGGCCGGGGCGCCACACATCGGCCACACCGCCCACGGCGTGCTGCACCACTGCCCCGCGCCGGTCGCTGTCGTCCCGCACGCCTGAAGCCGCCGGTCCGAAGCGACCGAGCCCGCCCACGTCCACCACGGCCGTCCACCACGGCCGCACATCCCATTGGACTGGCAGTTCACGCCCACTTGGCACAACGTGCCATCCGGCGCGTACCGTTGGCCCCTCATCCCCCATGGGCAGCTCAGGCAAAGGTGGCAACTGCGGTGCGTCGACGGCACTTTCTCTCCCGCACGGCCGGTATGGCGGGCGCTGCGGCGCTCGGACTCACAGGCTGCGGCTCCGGGGACGCGGCCGACCGGAACGTCACCCTCAAGGTGATTGCGGCGAGCTACGGCAGGAGCGTGGGCTCCTCGATCGTCGACCAGTGGCACACCGGCATCCGCGCCTTCGAGAAGAAGCACCCGACCATCACGATCGACCTCGAACTCGTCCCCATCGGGGAGATCGACAAGACACTGGCCGAGCGGGTCAGGGGCGGGCAGCCCCCCGACATCGCCCAGTCGTACGTTACGACTTCGCACGGCAGGAGAACGTCGAGGCGCTGAGCTGGGTGCGGAGCCGGCTCGTGGAGCCAGGGCCGGCGGGCGCCGACCCCGCACGGTTCAGCCGTACCCCTGCCTACGCGGCCTTCCTCAAGGGGCAGGTCGGGATGCTGACCGCACATCCCGTCCTGATCAAGGCCGCCGATCGCGCCGAGCTCCCCTACGGGCACGCCGCCTTCCCCCGGCGCAGCGGCGGAGCCGCGCCGCCGCTCGGACTCAGCGACTGGCTGATGGCCTTCCGGCACAACGGGCACCGCGCGGAGTGCGGCGCGTTCCTGAACTTCCTCTACAGCGAGCAGGTGGCCACGCGGTTCGCCGCGGGTCAGGGAACGCTGCCGGTGACGGTCTCCGGGGCCGAGTCCCTGCGGGCGCGGTCATCGCAGCGTCCGCTGTGGGCGTTCCTCGTCCAGATGCCGAACGCCGAGTTCCCGCCGGTGGGCAGGAGCTCGTGGCCGACGGTCCGGGACGCGGTCCGTAAGCGGATCGGGCAGGCGGTCACGCCGGACGGCAACCCCCGGCATGTGCTCGACACCCTTGGACACGGCAGACGGCACGGCCTGACGCGGCACCGGGCGCATACCTGCCCGTGGCTCAGGTCATCTGCCGGCGGACGAGTTCGTGGAGGTGTCCGGTGGTGTCCGCGAGCAGCGCCGCCGGCGGGCCCTGCTCGACGACCCGGCCGTCCGACATCACGATCACCCGGTCGGCGTCCATGACCGTGGAGAGCCGGTGGGCGATGACCAACCGGCTGGCGCTCAGCTTGCGGGTGCTCTCGATGACGATGCGCTGTGTCTCGTTGTCGAGGGCGCTGGTGGCCTCGTCGAAGAAGAGGATGCGCGGGCGGCGGACCAGCGCCTGGGCGATCATCAGGCGCTGGCGCTGCCCGCCGGAGATCTGACCGCCGCCGGAGATCATGGTGTGCATCCCCATCGGCATCCGCTTGATGTCCTCCGCAAGACCGGCCATCTCGGCGGCCTCCCACGCCTCTTCCTGGGAGAAGGCCTCGGCACCGCAGATGCAGTCGAGGATCGATCCGGTCAGCGGCTGGCTGTTCTGCAGGACCACGCCGCACTGCCGCCGTACGGCAGCCTGGTCGAGGGCGGAGAGGTCCTGGCCGTCGTACAGCACACTGCCGGAGGCGGGCTTGTCGAAGCCGATGAGGAGCCGCAGGAGCGTCGACTTGCCGCAGCCGCTGGGGCCGACGACGGCCACGAACTCGCCGGGCCTGACCTCCAGCGAGACGTCGTCCAGAACCAGGGGACCGTCGTCGCTGTAGCGGAAGGAGAGTTTCCGCGCCTCGATGCCGCCGGAGAGCAGACCGGGCTGCGCGCTGGCCCCGCGGACTTCGGGCGTCTCGTTGAGCACCGGCTTGACCTGCTCGAACATGGGCAGCGCCGCGGCTGCCGAGACGAGCGCCCCGGAGATCTGGGTAACCGAGGTGAGCAGCATGGTCACGGAGGTGTTGAAGGTCAGGAACGACCCGGCCGACATGCTGCCGCGGGCGGGGCCGGCCAGCAGCATGAACATGGTGAGCGAGCAGAGCGGCAGATACACCGCGTCGAGGACGGTGGTCAGGTTCTTGATCCGGCCGGCTCGCTGCTGGAGTTCGCGGGAGCGGGCGAACTCCCGGGCCCAGGCCGCGTAGGCGAAGCTCTCGGCGGCGGCGACGCGCAGTTTGGGCAGCCCGCGCAGGGTCTGGAACGCCTGGTTGTTGAGCTTGTTGCCGAGTTCGATCAGCTGCCGCTGCCACTTCAGTTGCCACAGCCCCATGCCGAGGAACACCGCGCCGATGACGATCAGCATGCCGATCGCCGCCATCGCCAGGGGCACGCTGTAGACGAAGAGCAGTACGAGGTTCATGAGGCCGACCGTGACCGACTGCACGGCCACGGGGCCCACGCCGGACAGCACCCGCCGGATACTGCTGATGCCCATCGCCGCGCTGGCCAGCTCACCGGTGGAGCGTTCGGTGAAGAACTTCGTCGGCAGCCGCAGCAACCGGTCCCACACGGCGGGTTGCAGGGCGCTCTCGATACGGCCCTCCATCCGCAGGACCGTGAGGTTCTGCAGCAGCATGAAGGCGGCCGTCACGATGCTGGTGATCATGACTGCCAGAGAGACCTGGACGATCAGGCTCCGCTCCGCGGTCGGCACCAGGACACCGAGGACCTGACCCGTCGCGATCGGCACCAGAGCACCGAGCCCGACCGTCACCAGTCCGCTGAGGGCGAGGTTGCGCAGGTCCAGGCGGGCGTCGCGCATGCTGAAGCGCAGCAGCCGCCACAGGGTCATGGGCCGTTCGGGCAGCGGGCGGTAGAACATGACGGCGCGCGGCTCGAATTCATCGGCGTTGTCCTTGCCGATGCGCATCCGCAGCCCGGAGGCGGGGTTGACCGCTTCGTAGCGGCCGCGGTGCCACAGCAGGGCGACCGGGGCGCCGGACTTGGAGCGGTGGCCCACCAGCGGGCCGGTGTTGACCCGCCACCACCGGCCGATGAGCCGGACCGCGCGGGTGCGGATGCGCGAGCTGACCGCGATCCGTTCGACGGGGCTGATGCGGTCGTTGACCGCGCCGCTCTTCGAGGGCTCGGTGAGGGTGATCCCGGCCGCCTCGGCGACCCGGCGGCAGACGGCGAAGGTGGTGTCGTCGCCGGAGTTCGCCGCGGCGCCCCGGCCGGTGCCGCCCTGCCGGCCGATGGAGGCGAGCAGCGCCTGGTCGGCCTTCGCCCGGACGGTCTCGCCCGCCTTGATGCCGGCCGCCGTGCGGTCCTCGTGCGCCCGCTCCAGCTGTTCGATCCAGCGGTCGACGGCGGACAGCAGCCGGTACTGCTGGTTGACCATCCGCTGCCACAGCGTGCCGTCGACCAGAAGGTCGTGGGCGGCCTCCGCACTGTAGGTGGCGCCGTACTGCACGCTGCCGGGCGGTACGGGCATCCACAGGATGTCGTCGTCTGCCACGGCCTCGTCACCGGGCCGGCCGTCCAGCGGGGCCTCGAAGAGCACACCCAGGCCGCGCGCGGTGCCGAGCGCGAAGGCGTGCTCCAGGGGGGTGTGAACCTCGCCCTGACCCCCGTACGGGTCGGCGTAGCCGCCCTGGGAGCCGTTCTGGTAGCCGCCGTACCCGCCGTATTCGTCGTACGCGGGGACCTGGAGCTCCCGCAGAGCTATTCGGCGCAGTTGGCAGTCCTGCGTGGGCCTGCCGAGCAGGGTGTGCTGCGGGCCCTCGACCGGGCCGAGCAGCAGGGTGCCCACTTCGAGGCGGCCGAGGAAGTGCCAGTGTCCCTCTTGCGCCGCGTCGACGGCGAACAGGTCGAGGGCTCCGCCGGTGACGAGCCACAGCACGTGCGGGCCCTCCAGGGGCACGCTGCGCAGACCGGTGCAGTCGACGGGTGTGCCGAGGCCGCCCAGCGCGTGGGTCACCGCGTCGAGCTCGCCCGGTCCCACGGCCGGGGACGGGTGTACGGATGACACGTCAGTGCTCCTTGACCAGCTCGGCGTACGGTCCCCCGGCGGCGACGAGGTGCTCGTGCCGCCCCCGTTCGACGACCACGCCGTGGTCGAGGACCACGATCTCGTCGCTGTCGCGCACCGTGCTCAGACGGTGCGCGATCACGACGCATGCGCAGCCGCGCCGCCGCAGGTTGTCGATGATGGTCTGTTCGGTCTGTGCGTCCAGGGCACTGGTCACCTCGTCGAGGACCAGGATGCTGGGCCGTCGCACCAGCGCGCGGGCGATCTCCAGCCGCTGCCGCTGACCGCCGGAGAAGTTGCGGCCGTCCTGCTCGACGCGACTGTGGATGCCGTCGGGGCGCCGGGCGATGACGTCGTCGTAGAGTGCGGCGTCCTGGAGGGCGGTGACGACGGCGTCGTCGGGAATCGAGGGGTCCCACAGCGCCACGTTGTCCCTGACGGTGCCCTCGAAGAGGAAGATGTCCTGGTCGACGAAGGAGACCGAGGCGGCAAGCGCGCTGCGGGAGATGTCCTCCAGGCGCTGCCCGTCGATGCGGATGGTCCCTTCCCAGGGGCTGTAGAGGCCGGAGATCAGCCGCGAGACGGTTGACTTCCCGCTGCCCGATCCGCCGACAAGGGCGACCTGCTGGCCGGGGCCCACCGACAGCGAGAAGCCGGTGAGCAGGGGTTTGTCCAGCGGGCTGTAGCCGAAGGTGATCTCCTCCAGCGTCACATGGCCCTTGAGCCTGCGGGTGCTCGCGTCCGGCTCGCGGCGGGAGTACAGGGTGTCGACAGGGAAGTTCTCGACGTCCTTCAGCCGGGCCACGTCCGCCGCGAAGTCCTGGATGCGGCCCGCGACACCGTTCAGCCGGGTGATCGGCGCGGTGAAGCGCGTGACCAGGGCCTGGAAGGCGACCAGCAGACCGATCGAGATGTGGCCCTCGACCGCCCGCAGACCGCCGATCCAGAGGATCATCGCGCTGTTGAGGGTGGCCAGGGTGGGCGCGACGACGGCCAGCGCGGCGCTGGGCACACCGAGCCGCTGCTGCACCTCGAGCGTGGTGGCGTGCTGCCCGGCCCACCGGCGGAAGTAGCCGCTCTCGCCGCCGGTGGCCTTCATGGTCTCGATGAGCTGGAGGCCGGTGTACGAGGTGTTGGTCAGCCGGGCGCTGTCCGCGCGCAGCTTCTGTGTGTGGGTTGCCCGCAGCCGGATCACGATGCGCATCGCGACGACGTTGAGCAGCGCGATCAGCACGCCGATGACCGTCAGTTGCGGATCGTAGGTCCACAGCAGGACGGCGTAGAGGATGACGACGATGCCGTCCACGCCGGCGGCCGCGAGGTCGCGGGCCAGCGTCTCGGCGACCGCGTCGTTGGACTGGAGCCGTTGGACGAGGTCGGCGGGACTTCGCTGGGCGAAGAAGGTGACCGGGAGTCTGAGCAGATGGCGCAGGAACCGGGCGCTGCTGAGGGTGGAGGAGATGATGCGTCCACGCAGCAGGTTCGCCTGTTGCAGACCTGTCAGTACGGCGGTGAGCGCGACCATGGTGGCCATGGCCGCGAACAGCGGACCCAGCAGCGACGTCTGGTGTCCGATCAGGAACATGTCGATGTAGGTGCGGCTCAGCGCGGGCACCGCGGCACCGACCGCGACGAGCAGGAGGCTGGCGAGCAGCGCCGCCAGCAGGGTGGCCTTGGTGCCGCGCATCCGCGCGGGTACCGCGCCCATGACGCCCGGTTTGCGGCCACCGCGGCGGAAGTTGTCGGACGGTTCGAAGACCAGCGCCACACCGGTGAAGCTGGTGTCGAAGTCCTCCATCGCCACGAAACGGCGGCCCTTGTCGGGGTCGTTGATGTGGACGCCCCGGCGGCCGAGGCGCCGGCCCATGCCGTCGTAGACGACGTAGTGGTTGAACTCCCAGAACAAGATGGCCGGCGCCTGCACCTCGGCGAGAGCGGCGGGTTCCATCTGCATGCCCTTGGCCTGCAGTCCGTAGCTGCGGGCGGCCTTGAGCAGGTTGCTCGCGCGCGAGCCGTCACGGGAGACGCCGCAGGCGATGCGCAGCTCCTCCAGAGGCACGTGCTTGCCGTAGTGGGCGAGCACCATGGCGAGCGACGCGGCGCCGCACTCCAGGGCTTCCATCTGCAGGACCGTGGGAGTGCGCACCGTCTTGCGCTTGGGGGTCTTGGTGGGCGGCGGTACGTCCCGGCGCGCGCGGCGGCGTCCGCCGGACGCGGGCTCGGGGCGGTGCCGCCGGCGCCCGGACGGCGGCAGTTGCTGCTGCGGCGGGGCCGCGGAGTCGTGTGGTGCGGTCACGGGAGCAGCCAATCGATCGGATGCTGCGCGGCCAGGTGCACGGAGCCGCCGGCCAGGGTCATGGAGTCGACGGCGTACGGCGGGCCGTCCGAGTTCGACCAGGCGTAGCCGGACTTGTTGCCCGGCGCCCGCTCCAGCTCCACGAGGACGGCGACGGGCTGGCCCTGCCGCGAGAACTGCTCACCGAGCTGGCTGCTGCCCAGGAATCCGGTGATCTGCTGGCGCGTCTGGGCCGTCCTGCCGACGGCCTTCACCTTGCCGCGCAGTACGCCGTACTGCTGGGTCGGCACGGACTGGACGGTGAGGTCCACCGACGCGCCCACCGGGACCGTCGCACCGCTGTCGGCGGGTACGTAGAGCGTCGCGGTCAGCGGGTCGTCGGAGCCCCGGACCCGCTCCACGGCGGCGACGTCCGCTCCGGTGGTGACGACGGAGCCGATGGTGGCCACCATGGTCGTCAGCCGGCCCGCGGCGATGGTGCGAACAACCGTGGTGCCCTGCGCGGTACGCACCTTCAGTACGGGCGTGTTGGCGGGGACCCGCTTGCCCTCCTGGGCGAGTACGGCGGTCACCTGTCCCGCGACCGGGCTCTGCAGGACGTAGCTGCCCTGGCCGTGGGTGAGGATGCCGGGGGCCTTGAGTGTGGAGGACACGGTGCCGGTCACCGCCCAGACGGCTGCGGCGATCATGACGGCGACCGTGACGATCAGGACGAGCAGGCCCTGGGGCCGGGCGAAGCGCACCGGCAGGTCGATCTCTTCGGGCGACTGCAGCTTGGAAAGGGCCTGTTGGCGGAACTGCACGACACTCTTCCCTCAACTGCAAGAAGTTCTCTGTCTGGACAACGCGGCAGGGCCCGGCCGGTACCCCGGGCCGATCGGCCGGTGGTACCTCCGGGCCGCGGCGGCCGAGTGCCCCGGAGACCCGGCCGAAGCCGGGCGGGTCCGGGGCACAGGGCCCGGTTCATCGGCGGGAGAACCCGCCGGCGAACCGTCATCACCGCTCAAGCCTGTGCCGCGTGGCGGCACATGAGGGTCTCAGAGACCGGAGACCAGGCCCGTGACGCCGGAGGTGCTGACACCGGTGGTCTGCTCGACCAGGCCGGTGGCGGTGTCCACGACGCCGGAGACCGGGGCGATGGAGTCAACGGTGGAGGTGGCGGTGCCCAGCGCCTCACCGACGAGGCCACCGGCCACGGCGTCGAGCTCGGCGTCGGCGATTACCTGGGTCTGAACCTCGTTCATGATGTTTCCCTTCGGAATGAATAACTCGAAATGCCCCAACTGGGCCGCCTGATAGGGCGATCCTGCCACGGCTGCGGCAGCCGGGGGTACCCGTAAGCGAGAACCCTCGAAACTTCCGCGGTGCGAAGGATCAAAGCATGCAGGCGCGTTGTGCAGCTAATCCGTGAAGCGCGGATCCGGACGCCACCCCTCCGGCGAATTACCTGACGTGGACACATGTCCATGGATTGGTGGCAGGTTCTTCACACGATCTACGGTTTCAAGTCGGCGGGCGGCCGCCGCCCGCCACTTGTGAACTGGACATTCCCGCACCAACTCGCTGATGCGCTGGTCAGAGCCCGGAGGCAGTCGCGAAGACGTGGCGCCGCCTGCGCATTCGGTGTGTAGATTCGTTGAAGGCCGTCATTTTTCACCGCACCTGAGCGCAGCGCGTCCACAGAACTGCGGTGAGTGTTTCCGTCGAACCCCGCCGAACGTTGCTCCCGCATTACCGGAACATCAACCGGCCGGTAGCCGTGGGCGATATTGGAGGTAATGCACTGCAGAATCGGTCCGTCATTCCGGCGGAATCGGATTGCGTGCGCGGAGAACGGACATAACTGCATAACACCGCGAGGCCGGACGCAGGGTAAATGGGCGATTTCTCGCTGAAGGGCCGGTACCTGCCGCGGTGGGCCTGCCGTACCGACTGGGGCGGTTTCCGCGGCGTCGGCAGGGCGGCTCGAACGACCGGCCGTCCGCACCCGAGGCCGACGCACCGCGGAGCCCACCCCGCGCACAAGCCGCCCACGTCCACATTTCGGACCACCAAAACCCGGTGCATACCGCACGCATTACGCTCGGATGCATGTCCGCACCCGCACGGTTCCTCGGTCTCGCGCTCTTCGCGACCTCGGCCTGGTGCGTCGACGACGGGCTCTGTCGCCGCTGAATGCTGCCTGCACCCTCGTCTGACGCGGCGTGAGCGCAGGTCCCCCTTCCCCCGTGGACGGTTCCGTTCCGGCCTGCCGGAAAGACGTAGCCCTCCTCCCTCACCACCCCTGCACGGAGCCGCTGTGACCACCGCACCACCCGATCCGACGGCCGCGACGCCCCGGACGTCCGCCACCCTGCTCGCCCCCTCCCCCACCTCCGTCCCCCGGCCGGACTCCCCCGCCGCGCCGCCCGTGCGCCGGCTGCCCCTCGCCGTCGGCACCGGCCTCGCGGTGGCCATGACCGCCTTCGTCTGGTCCGTCTACGGCACCCGGCCGGGCGTGCTCCTGCTGCTGGGACTCGGTCTTGGCGTCGCCCTGTTCCACTCGCGCTTCGGCTTCACCTCCGCCTGGCGGCAGCTCGTCGCCGTGGGCAACGGCGCCGGCCTGCGTGCCCACGCCCTGCTGCTCGGCACCACCGCCACGCTGTTCGCCCTCGTCATCGGCAGCGGCACCGGTCTCTTCGGCGCGGTGCCCGCGCCCTCGGGCGGACCGCTGGGGATCGGACTCCTCCTCGGCTCGTTCCTCTTCGCCATCGGCATGCAACTCGGTGGTGCGTGCGCCTCGGGCACCCTCTTCGCCGTGGGAGCGGGGCAGACCTCCATCGCGCTCACCCTCGGCGGTTTCGTGGCCGGCGCCACGCTGGCGGCCTGGCAGTTCGACCTGTGGAAGGACCTCCCGGCGCTCGACCCGGTGCTCCTCTCGGACCACCTGGGTTGGTTCGGGTCCTGGGCCGTGACGGTTCTCGCGCTCGCGGTCGTCGTGGTCGTCAGCCGGGCCGTCCAGGCCCGCCGCAATCCCCCGCCGATGGGCCCGGTCCCCTCGGCGAAGGGCGCGGCGGCACGCGTCCTGCGCGGCTCCTGGCCCTTGGCGGTCGGCGCGCTGACCCTGGCGCTGCTCGGCGGCGGGGTGCTGCTCGTCTCGGGTGGCGCCTGGGGCGTCACCAGCGCCTTCAGTCTGTGGGGATCGGAGCTGGTCCGACTGCTCGGCGGGGACCCCGAGAGCTGGGCATTCTGGCAACAGCCGGACAATGCCCGGATGCTCGCCGGGCCGGTCCTCGCCGACAGGACGAGCCTCACCGACATCGGCATCATGATCGGCGCGGCGGTCGCCTCTGCCCTCGGCGGCACCTGGGCGCTGCACCGGGGCACGCCCTGGCGTACCGCTGTGGCCGCCGTCGCGGGCGGCGTCCTGATGGGCATCGGCGCCCGTCTCGCCGGCGGCTGCAACATCGGCGCGTACCTCGCCGGTATCGCCTCGGGCAGCCTGCACGGCTGGATCTGGGGCGCGACCGCCCTGCTCGGCACCTGGGCGGGCCTGAAGCTGCGTCCACTGTTCGGCCTGGCCAACCCCAAGGCGGGCGACGGCATCTGCTGACGCCGGTGGCAGCCTGCCTCGGACCGGTGCACGGTGGGAGGGGACTGCCCGACGCCCGGAAGGAGCGGCAGGTGGAGCCGGTCGAGGCGCTGGAGCGGATCGCCTTCCTGCTGGAGCGGCAGGGGGCGGTGACCTACCGCGTGCAGGCGTTCCGCAATGCCGCGGCGGCGGTCGGCTCGCTGGACGGCGAGGAGCTGGGGCAGCGCGCGCGGAACGGCTCGCTCAGCCGCGTCAAAGGGCTGGGACCCAAGACCGTCCGGGTGATCGAAGAAGCGCTGTCGGGGACGGTGCCCGCCTACCTGGCCCGGCTGGAGGAGGAGGCGGGCGGGCCACTGGTCGAAGGCGAGCTGGGACAGCGACTGCGAAGCGCGCTGCGCGGCGACTGCCACCTGCACTCGGACTGGTCGGACGGGGGCAGCCCCGTGGCGGCGATGGCCCAAGCCGCCCGCGACATCGGACACGAGTGGTGTGTACTGACCGACCACTCCCCCCGTCTCACCATCGCCCGCGGTCTGAGCCCCGAGCGACTGCGCGAGCAGCTTGCGCTGGTGGCGGAGGTGAACCAGCAGCTGGCACCCTTCCGGCTGCTGACGGGTATCGAGTGCGACATCCTCACCGACGGCGAACTCGACCAGGAACCGGAACTGCTCGAAGAGCTGGACGTGGTGGTGGCCTCGGTGCACTCCAAGCTCCGGATGGACGCCGAGCCGATGACGCGGCGGATGCTCGCTGCGGTCCGCAATCCGCTCGTCGACGTACTCGGCCACTGCACCGGCCGGCAGATCACCGGCAGGCGGCGGCCGGAGTCGCAGTTCGACGCGGGTGCGGTCTTCGCGGCATGCGCGGAGCACCACACCGCGGTGGAGATCAACTGTCGTCCCGACCGGTTCGACCCGCCGCGCAGGCTGCTGCGGCAGGCGCTGGACGCGGGGACGCTGTTCTCGATCGACACCGACGCGCACGCCCCGGGCCAACTGGACTGGCAGATCTACGGATGCGCCCGGGCCGAGGAGTGCGGGGTCCCGGCGGAGCGGATCATCAACACCTGGACGGCCCCGCAACTCGCCACCTGGACCCGCACCGGCAAGACACCGCGGGCGTCGACGCGGAGCGCGGGCTGAGCCCCAGGGCCCCGGTGAGCACATTTTTCCGGCAGCGGGCCGCTTCCACGGAGCGGCGGCAGACCGCCGCCGCGTCCCCCTCGGCTCCCCTCACCCGGTGGGCTGCGGAGCGGGCTGCGGAGCCGGGCCCGGGGTGAGCCGCAGGATGGCGACGTAGGCGACCACCACCGCGACGATCACCAGGGGCATGACGGTCAGCCCCGACCGGCCGAGCAGCAGCGTGGCCAACAGCACCGACGTCATCGGCAGTTTGAGCATGGCGACGCACATCGCCCCGACGCCCATGGCGAAGGCCGAGGTGAGCGGCAGCCCGGGGAGGTGGGAGAGGGCCGTGCCGCCGGCCGCGCCGAGGAACAGGGCCGGGAAGATGGGTCCGCCCCGGAAGGCGCTCAGCGACACGGAGTACGCCAGGCCCTTGCAGGCCACCAGCAGCACCAACACGCCTGCCGAGTAGTCGTCGCTCTTGCCGAAGAGGGCGCCCATCGCGGTCTGCCCCGAATACAGCACCTCGGACGACGGCTTGTCGGTCACCGCGGCGAAGACCACCGCGAGCGCACCCACCACCAGTCCCGCCGCCACACTGGCCGGCACCCGGTGGCGCGCGACCCGTCCCTTGAGCAGCAGAGCGAGCCGCCGGACACCCCACGCGGCGACGGCGGCGAGCAGCCCGATGACGAGCGCCCAGCCGAATTCCGGCACCGTCGGCTGGGCCGCCTTCGGAACATGATGGAGCTCCAGCGAAAAGGTGCCGAGGCCCGTCCAGTCGCCCAGCCCGACGAAAATGAGGGCACCGATGCCCGCCGCGAGCAGGCCGGGCACCAGGACCGCCCCGAGCATCGCTCCTCCCAGGCCCGACGCCTCCATGAGGAGGAAGGCGCCCAGCAGCGGCGAGCCGAGCAGCGCGCTGACCGCCGCGAAGCTGCCCGCCGCGCCCACCACCGCGACGGCCTGCGCCGGTAGGTCCCGCTGCACGAGCCGCACCGCGCCCACCGCCAGGCCACCGCCGAGTGCGATCAGTGGCGCCTCCGGGCCGAGGACCACGCCGAAGCTGAGGGTCGCCAGGGCCGCGAAGGCGATGCCAGGGAGCGCGGCGACCGTCGGCGCGCCGCCGACCGACAGACCGTCGGCGGGCTCGTGGCCGCAGCCGCCCGGGAGGTGACGGATGGCAAGCCCCACCAGCACACCGGCCACCGCGAGCATCGGCAACGGCCACCACAGCGGCGTCCCCGAGAAACCCAGCGACCTGGGCAGGTCCGTGTAGATCAGGGGTTCCAGCTCGCCGACCAGCGCGAGAAAACCGAACGCCGCGGCGCAGACCGGGACGCCGATCAGCGCGGCCATCAGCAGGAGCTTCGCGTAAGCGCGGGTCCGCACCATCGCGTACGGGTCCTGCGGCGAGGCCGCCGGTGGTCCGTCGTGCGGGCCGACGGCCATGCGCATCGCCTCCTCGGGACCGGACGCGCCCCGGCGCCACCCGGCCACCGGCGTGCCGAGCCTGCCACGCGGGCCACGTGCCCGCGGCGGGGACTCGCCGGGAGGAGGCCCGCCCTCGCCTGTCAGGCGGCAGGCCGTGAAGACTCTTCCGGCCGGCCCTCGTCCGCTCCACCGGCTTGCGTCTTCAACGGGTCTTCAGCGGGAAATCCCGTGCCGGGCGACCTGCCACGGCGCGCAGCTCTGCGCGCCAGGAGGCTCAGCCGCGCACCACCGCCGCCGCCTCCAGGGCAGCCAGCACCGGGCGGAGCAACGGATGTGCTTCGGCGCCGCGACGTACCGCGGCGAAGACGCGGCGGGTGGGGGCGACCCCGTCGACCGGGCGCACCACCACTCCCGTGAGGTCCATCCCGGTCAGCGCCGAACGCGGCACGAGTGCGACACCGGCCGCGGCCGAGGCGAGGGAGACAACGGCGCGGAAGTCGTCGGAGGAGTGCTCCAGGCGGGGCTGGAAGCCGGCGTACTCGCAGGCGAGGACGACCACGTCGTGACAGGGGTTGCCGGAGTACGGTCCGATCCACGGGTCCTTGGCGAGGTCGGCCAGCGCCACCCGGTCACCGTCCGCGAGGCGGTGGCCGACCGGCAGTACCGCGTCGAACGGCTCGGCGTACAAGGGGACGCGGGTCAGCCGCGGATCGTCCTCCCCCGGCGCGCCGCGGTACTCCACCGCGACCGCCACCTCCACCTGCCGGTCGAGGACCATGCGCAGGCTGGCGTCGCCCTCGGCGTCCTGGACGCGGACCCGGATGCCGGGCGAGGAAGCCGCCAGCTCGGTGATGGCGGGCGCGACGACCAGCCCGATGCCGGTCGCGAACGCCGCGACGGTGACCGTGCCGGCCTCCCCCGAGCCGTAGGCGGCCAGCTCCGACTCGGCGCGCTCCAGCTGGGCCAGGACGGCATTGGCGTGGGTGAGCAGGATCTCGCCCGCGCTCGTCAGCCGTACGCCGCGGGCACTGCGCTCCACCACGCGGTGGCCGGTCTCCTGCTCCAGGGCGGCCAGCTGCTGCGAGACCGCGGAGGGGGTGAGATACAGCGCGGCGGCTGCGGCGGTGACCGTTCCGTGGTCGGCCACCGCGCGGAGGATGTGCAGCCGCCGTGCTTCGATCATGCCTCTAGTCTCCCAGGGCGGAGCGCGCGCCGACGAACGCGTCCACCGCGCGGTGCACGTCCGCGGTGGAATGCGCAGCCGACAGCTGCACACGGATCCGTGCCTGGCCCTGCGGGACCACCGGGTAGGAGAAGCCGATGACGTAGACGCCGCGCTCCAGCAGCAGCTCGGCCATGCGGGCCGCGCGGGCCGCGTCGCCGATCATGACGGGGGCGATGGCGTGCTCGCCCGGCAGTACGTCGAAGCCCTCCTCGTTCATCCGGGCGCGGAACAGGGCGGTGTTGGCGTGCAGCCGTTCGCGCAGGTCACCGGCGGACTCCAGCAGGTCGAGCACCTTGAGTGAGGCGGCCGCGATCACCGGGGCGAGCGAGTTGGAGAAGAGGTACGGGCGCGAGCGCTGGCGCAGCAGGGCGACGATCTCCGCGCGGGCCGCGACATAGCCGCCGGAGGCACCGCCCAGGGCCTTGCCGAGGGTGCCGGTGATGATGTCGACGCGGTCCATCACGCCGTGCAGTTCCGGGGTACCGCGCCCGCCGGGGCCGACGAAGCCGACGGCGTGCGAGTCGTCGACCATCACCATGGCGCCGTAGCGGTCGGCCAGGTCGCAGATCTCGCGCAGCGGCGCCAGGTAGCCGTCCATGGAGAAGACGCCGTCGGTGACGATCAGCGTGCGTCCGGCGCCGGACGCCTCCTTCAACTGCCGTTCCAGGTCCGCCATGTCGCGGTTGGCGTAGCGGTAGCGGCGGGCCTTGGAGAGTCGGATGCCGTCGATGATGGAGGCGTGGTTGAGGGCGTCGGAGATGACCGCGTCGTCCGGGCCGAGCAGCGTCTCGAAGACGCCGCCGTTGGCGTCGAAGCAGGAGGAGTACAAGATCGTGTCCTCCTGGCCGAGGAAGCCGGAGATCCGCCGCTCCAACTCCTTGTGGACCTCCTGCGTGCCGCAGATGAAGCGGACCGATGCCAGGCCGTAGCCCCAGCGGTCGAGGGCCTCGTGGGCGGCCGCGACCACCTCGGGGTGGTCGGCGAGGCCGAGGTAGTTGTTGGCGCAGAAGTTGAGCACCTCGCCGGGCGCGCCACCGGCGGTGACGGCGACCGTGGCGGACTGCGGCGTGCCGATGACACGCTCGGGCTTGTGCAGTCCCGCGGCGCGGATCTCATCGAGGGCGGTGCGCAGTTCGTCGCGTACGGAGTCGAACATCAGACATCAATCTCCAGGAAAAGGGCTGGTCAGACGGTCCAGTCGAGGATGACCTTGCCGCCGCGGCCGGCGGCGGCGTCCTCGAAGGCGGCTTCGAAGTCGCGGTGGCCGTAGCGACCGGTGATCACGGGGGCGAGGTCGAGGCCGCCTTCGAGGAGCACCGACATGGCGTACCAGGTCTCGAACATCTCGCGGCCGTAGATGCCCTTGATCGTGATCATGGAGGTGACGATCCGCGACCAGTCGACGGAGAACTCCTCGGCCGGCAGGCCGAGCATGGCGATCCTGCCGCCGTGGGTCATGTTGGCGAGCATGTCCCGCATCGCCTCGGGCCGCCCGGACATCTCCAGTCCGACGTCGAAGCCCTCACGCAGGCCGAGTGCGCGCTGGCCGTCGGCGATGGAGTGCTGTGCGACGTCGAGGGCGAGGGTGGCGCCGATCTTGCGGGCCAGCTCCAGACGCTCCTCGCTGACGTCGGTGATGACGACGTTGCGGGCGCCCGCGTGGCGGGCCACCGCCGCGGCCATCAGCCCGATCGGTCCTGCGCCGGTGATCAGCACGTCCTCGCCGACCAGCGGGAAGGACAGCGCGGTGTGCACGGCGTTGCCGAACGGATCGAAGATCGCCGCAACGTCGAGGTCAACGGGTACGCGGTGCACCCACACATTGGCCGCGGGCAGCGCGACATACTCCGCGAACGCCCCGTCGCGGCCGACGCCGAGGCCGACGGTGGCCCGGCACAGGTGCCGCCGGCCGGCCAGGCAGTTGCGGCACTTGCCGCAGACCAGGTGGCCCTCGCCGCTGACCCGGTCGCCGACCGCGATCTCGGCGACGTCACGCCCGGTCTCGACGACCTCACCGACGAACTCGTGGCCGAGGATCAGCGGCGTACGGATCGTCTGCTGTGCCCAGCCGTCCCACGCCCGGATGTGCAGGTCGGTGCCGCAGATGCCGGTGCGCAGCACCTTGATCAGGACGTCGCCCGGGCCGATGACCGGCTCCGGCACGTCCATGAGCCGGAGGCCCGGCTCCGCCTTCTGTTTGACCAGTGCCTTCACCGCGACGGCTCCCGTACGTAAGAGTGCTGTGACGTGCCGGACGAGTCCCGGCCGCCCGATCACCGACAGCGAATCTTCCCTACGCGAGTCGTCCGGTCCATCGAGGTTTTCTTAAGCGCGGCCACAGCTGCCCTTTACGCCTCCTCCGCACCACTGACGACGCGACGGCCCGGCGGACCAGCCATGAAGCGGGACTGCCGGGCCGGCCGGACCGATCGGGCGATCGGGGCCGGACCCTCAAGCGCACGCCGTGGGAGCCCAACAAGACTCCCATAAAGGGGAGTTCACGGCTATATGTCTCCACGGGTGCGACTCCGGCGAGCTGCCACCACCTCACCGACCGTGTACACAGGGCGAGTTGGGTCGCGGAGTGTAGAGGGCCCGCGAAGCCGGCGACGGAATTCATCACACCTTGAGTGGCCGTGAGCGGGGGTCACGTCCGGCTACGTAGGACTGGGTGGCAACGGTGCACGGGTGCCGGGCGACGCAGTGCGCCTCTCGTGTGCTTCCTTGTGGTCCCAGCTGGAGGTCAGTGAATTGAGCCACCGACATGTGAACAAGCGGACGGGTGCGATGGTGGGCGCCGCGGCGGCCGCCATCGCGGCAGCGGCGGTCATCCTGCCCAATGCCAACGCGAGCCAGGACAAGCCACTGACCCCGCGGACCTTCACCGCGGCGTCCGCCCCGTCCGCGGCACGGCTCGCGCAGACGCTGAAGGCGGACCTCCCGGACCGGACGGCCGGCTGGTATCTGGACGGCGCGACCGGCCATCTGGTGATGAACGTCCTGACGGCGGACGACGTCGGGAGCGTCACGTCCAAGGGTGCGGTCGCCAAGGTCGTCCGCAACAGCATGACCGCCCTGAAGGCCGGGACGCGGACGCTGAGCGACACCGCGTCGGTGCCGGGCACCGCCTGGTCGATCGACCCGAGGACCAACAAGATCGTGGTGCTCGCCGACCGGACGGTCACCGGCCGGAAGATGGCCGCCCTCTCCAAGGCCACCGACGGGATGGACGGTCTGGTGAGCGTCAAGCGCTCCCAGGGGGAGTTCCGTCGCTACGACGGCGAGAACGCCGGGCAGGGCGCGGCCGGGAGCGCCGGGCAGGGCACGGGCGGTGCCGAAGGGTCGCAAGGGGCCGGCGGAGCAGGTGCCGCGGACGGCGGGGCGGCGGGAGACGGCGGACAGGGGGCCGGTGGCGCGGCCGGCGGGTCCGCGGGAGACGGCGGGCAAGGGGGCGGCGCGGCCGCGGGTCCCGTGGGCGGCACCGCCATCTTCGGCGGCGGCTCCCGCTGCTCGCTGGGGTTCAATGTCACGGTGCAGGGCGCTCCGGCCTTCCTGACCGCGGGCCATTGCGGCAACGAGTCGGAGTCGTGGACCGCCGATCAGGCGGGCAGCCAACCGCTGGGCACCGTCCAGGACTCGAAGTTCCCCGAAACCGACTTCGCCCTGGTCGCCTACGACGACCCGGCAGCTCAGCCGGAGAGCGCGGTCGACCTGCAGGACGGCACCACCCAGGAGATCACCAAGGCCGCGGAGGCGGCCGTGGGCATGAAGGTGCAGCGCTCCGGCAGCACCACCGGGCTCTCCGACGGCACCGTCACCGGCCTGGACGCCACGGTCAACTACGGCAACGGCGACATCGTCAACGGCCTGATACAGACGGACGTGTGCGCGGAGCCCGGCGACAGCGGGGGCGCGATGTTCTCCGGCGACTCGGCCGTGGGGCTGACCTCCGGCGGCAGTGGTGACTGCACGCAGGGCGGCGAGACCTTCTTCCAGCCGGTCACCGACGCTCTCGCAGCCACGGGGGCCGAGATCGGCGCCGGCGGAGGCGGTGGCGCCGCCGCGGGCGGCGGTGACGCGGGTGCCGAGGACCCGGGAGCGGGCGGCGACGCAGGGGCAGAGGACCCGGGTGCCGGCGGTGACGCGGGTGCCGAGGACCCGGGGGCGGGCGCGGAGGACCCCGGTGCGGGTGTCGAGGACCCGGGTACGGGCGTCGAGGACCCGGGCGCCGGGGCGGAGGATCCCGGCGCGATCGGCAGCGGCAGTGACAGCGGTGCCGGCACCGAGAGCGGCGAGGCCATGAACTGACCCCGGTCCTGCGCGCGGAGGACCCGGACCGCCCGATCGTCCCCGCCATCGGCCATGTTCCGCCGGCCCCGCCCGCCGGCCACCGTCCGAGGAACGGACGGGGTCCGGGGGCGGGGCCGGCGGTCGGCCCGGCAGAAGCCGGCACGAGCGACTACGGGCAGACACGGCACCCGGCCGCGCCCCCGCACCGTGTCAGTGCGCGATGCTGTCGATCAGCTCGCGCGCACCCTGCCGCAGCAGCGCGACCGCGACGGACGTGCCGAGCGTCTCGGGAGTGAGCGGGCCGGCCCATTCGTGCGCGTTGAGGACCGTCTTGCCGTCCGGGGTGAAGACACAGGCGCGCAGCGACAGTTCACCGTTCCGGTCGGTCCTGGCGTAGCCGGCGATCGGACTGTTGCAGTGGCCCTGCAGGACGTGCAGCAGCATGCGCTCGGCGGTCGTCTCGCGGAACGTCCCCGGATCGCCGAGACCGCTCACGGCGTCGATGGTGGCCGTGTCGTCCTCGCGGCACTGCAGTGCCAGGACTCCGGCACCGATGGGCGGGCACATCAGGTCCACCGACAGGGTCTCGCTGATCACGTCGGTCCGGCCGATGCGCTCCAGCCCCGACACCGCGAGCAGCAGCGCGTCCGCCTCACCCGCCGCCAGCTTCTCCATGCGACGGTTGGCGTTGCCGCGCATCGGTACACACCGCAGATGCGGATGGGAGCCGGCGAGCTGCGCAATCCTGCGGACCGAGGACGTCCCGATGCGGGTCCCCTCGGGCAGCTCGTCGAGCGTGAGACCACCCGGATGGATCAGCGCGTCCCGGACGTCGTCGCGCTTGAGGAACGCCGCGAAGGTCGTACCGACGGGCAGCGGGCGATCACCCGGGATGTCCTTGACGCAGTGCACCGCGAGATCCGCCTCGCCCGCGAGGAGCGCGGCGTCCACCTCCTTGGTGAACGCGCCCTTCCCGTCGACCTGGGAAAGGGCCCCCATCCACCGGTCGCCGGTCGTCTTGACCGGGACGACTTCGGTGGTGGTCCCGGGGTGCAGCGCGCCCAGTTCGGCGCGGACGCGCTCGACCTGGGCCAGCGCCATGGGCGAGTCACGGGAGACGATGCGGATCAGCTCAGGGGCGGACATGTCGCACACGATAGACCGTCAGATCCGGTGGTCGGCACGCGACCCGTAGGGCGCAAAGGACTTCCGGCGGGGCGTGCAGCGGTGGCACAATACGCGCCCCGCTCCGACCCGTCCTCAGGGATCCCATGGCGTCGAACGAACCTGATTCGCAGATACCCGTGTTCCGTGGAGCAGGACATCTGCTCCGTCTGATAGCCGACCTGGTGCGCAGGCCACGGCGCCGGGAGTGTCCCGAGCCGGTGCGGCACCGCGGGGTGGCGCAGGGGCGCGAGGGCCTGCCCGTGGTGTGCCTGGTGGGCGGCACCGATCACACCCAACTCGCCAAAGGCATCAGCTACTTCCTCAGCCACGCCGACCCCCGGCGGGTGCCGCACTGCCTGTACGACCTTCGCGAGGGCGCGGCCGGGGCGGACCCGGAATCCGTCGAGGCGGTCCGCCGGACGCTGGAGCGGCTGGCGCAGGGGCTCGCACTCAGCGTCAACGGCAGCGACGGGCGGGTGCGCTTCCGCCGGTTCGGGCTCGTCAACTGGCTGATTCAGTCGAGTGCCGGCGGGCCGGGCCACGCGGGGGGCTTGGAGGGGAACGACCACACCCTCCTGCAGGGGCTGCGCGAGCGGGAGTTCCGGCGCAGGCGGCTGTTCGGGCTGCTGCGCTCGCCGGAGACCGAACTGGCGGTCGACGGGAAGGTGCCGTGGTGGGTCTGGCTGTTCGCCGTGCATGTCTTTCCGCTGGCCTGGTTCCAGGTCCGGCGGGGGCTCGGCCGGGAGTACCGGTGGCTGCTGAACCAGCCCTACCTCGCACCGCGCGACCCGGGCACCTTCATCGGCTTCGCCGAGCGGCTGACCGCACCGCACAACCAGGTCGAGGACCCCGAACAGTTACGCAAGTTGATGGTCAACGCGTTTCTGGAGGATCTGCGCGTGGCGTTCCGCCGCCGCATCTGGCGTCCGGGGACCGCCCGGCGCACCGCGTACTGCGTGGCGCTGCTCGACGGAACGGGTACCGGGAACTGCGGCTACCCGCTGCTGCGGACCGTCATCGACGTACGCAACGAGACGGGTGCCTTCGACCCCCTGCTGATCATCAGTTGCGGTGCCGAGGCGCCCGCTTCGGGTACGCAGGCCCGTGCCGACTGGGGCCACAGCTCGCTGTGGGAACTCACCGACCGGCTCTACGGTGGCTGGCGGGACGCCTTTCTGCACACCGGCAGGGCGCGCAACCGGGCGCCCTGGTACCTGCCGGTCTCCGTCCCGCCCCTGATGCCGCCGTCCGACGACCCGGCCGTCAAGGAGCAGTACGAGCTGACGCGGCGGCTGGAGGTCGGCCAGGACGCCCGGCTGAGGATTCCCGAACCGCCCCTGTGGGCCCGCCGCGTGGTGTCGCTCGTGGTGGCCTGTGCGGCTGCCGTGGCACTGCTCGGGACGGGCTGGGTGTTCCTTGAGGGCGAGCGCGGCTACGAGCGAGCCCACTGCGGCCTGAACCGCTTCGAGGACGACGCCGCCACCCTGCGCACCGCGTCGACGGGCGAGTGCATCGGTGTGTCGCGGCACGGCTTCACCTTCCACTCCCCCGACTCCGCGCTCAACGACACCCTGGAGAAGATCTCCGCGCAGAACACCACTGCCGACAAGGCGCACAAGGCGGCCCCGGAGCGACCGCTGGTGACCCTCGTCCATCTGTCCGCGCTCCTCAGCAGCACGGGCCGCTCGACCGGACAACTCGCTTACGTACGCGAGGCGTTGCAGGGAGTGGCCGCTGCACAGTCGCGACAGCTGCGGAGTACGGGCAGCGCGGAGCCGATCGTGCGGATCTTCCCCGCCAACGCCGGGTCGGGTATGCGCTTCGGTCCGGAGACGGTGGAGATACTGGCCGGTCTGAGGCGGCAGGACCCTTCCATCGTCGGGGTCACCGGGCTCGATCAGAGCCGCGAGGCCACCAACCTGACCATCCGCAAACTGACCGCGGTGGGACTGCCGATGGTCGCCACCACACCGTCGGCGGACTCGCTGGTGCGCCAGTCCCCCATGTACTTCCAGGTCTCGCCCCAGAACAAGCGGGAGGCGCAGATCGCCGCCGCGTACGCCGACCACCTCGTCGGCAAGGGAGGGCGGAAGACGGCGCGGCAGGTCCGGGTCGTCAGCTCCGCGGACCCCACGGACATCTACAGCAAGAATCTCAGGGACGACGTCGCGGCGAGCTTCCGGGCGCGCGGATTCGAGGTGGAGAAGACCGCCTTCGCCCCGCCGCCGGCCGCCGGCGGGGCGCCCGTCTCGGACGCTCCTGGCCCCGGCACCGTCGGCCAGCGGAGCTGCTCCTACCCCGGTGTCGTCTTCTTCGCGGGCCGCGCCGAGGACTTCGAGTCGATGCTGGGCGGGATCAACGAGTCCTGCAATTCGGACCCGCCCGCCCTCATCGGTGGTGACGACGTGGCGCGGCTGGCCGCAGACGCGGACCGCAGGACGCACTACCCCGGAATCCCTTACGACTTCCTGGACTTCACTCTCGGCTCGGCGAGCTGCGACGGCACCAGCGAGCTGTACTCGGAGATGAACAAGCTCTTCCCCGACGAATGCGCCAAAGTCGCGAACACCTCGCTGGACGGCCACGCCGCGCTCGCGTTCGACGCCGTCAAGCTGTTCATCAACGCCGTCAAGCAGCTGCGGGAGGACGCCTCGGACATGCCGCTGACGCCGCCGGCGGTATGGCACGCGATCAGCGGGGTGCACGGGGAGGGGGCGCTCGACGGGGAGAGCGGCATCATCGGTTTCGGAGGGGACGTGGACCGTCAGGTGCCGCTGGACAAACTGCTGTCCGTCCAGCACATCGACGGTGTGGGCAGGCCGTCGCAGGCGGGATTCTGCGGCCGGGTCGGCGGCCAGCGGCAGACGTCGTGGTGTCCCCCGCTGGAGCCGGAGAAGGGACGATGAGCACAAGCACCCGCCAACTCCATTGCCGACGGGATGAGTTGGCCGAGGTCAGGGTCCCGAAACGGTGAAGAGGCCGCCGTCGGGGTCGCAGATGACGGCCTGGCGTCCGCCGGCCCCCGTGGGCGGGTCCTCCGGCGTCACGGTGCCGCCGGCCGCCTCGGCGGCCGCGGTCACCGCGTCCACATCGCCGACCGGGAAGTGCACATGCCACCGGGGACGGACCCGCGGGTCCGGAGCGGCTTCGACACCGCCGCCGCGCAGCGCGGCGACCGGACGGGAGCCGTCCCGCACGATCACCTGGTCGTGTTCGTACGTCACATCGCAGGCACCCGGCTCCTCGGAGGCCCAGCCGAAGACCTCCGCGTAGAAGATGGCGGCGGCGAAGGCGTCCCGCGTACGCAGCTCCAGGCAGACCGGCGCCCTGCCGTGCCCGACGGACCAGGCCAGTGTCTGGCCTTCCCAGAAGCCGAAGGTCGCGCCGTCGCGGTCGGCCGCCAGGGCGGCCCGGCCGGTACCGATCTTGATCGGGCCGACCGCGACGGTCGCGCCCCGCTCCCGGATCCTGGCGGCCGTGTCGTCGGCGTCGTCCACACGGAAATAGGACGTCCACGCCACGGCGACCTGGAAACTCGGTGCGAGCGCGCCGATGCCGGCGACCGGCTCGCCGTCGGCCAGCGCGACGACGAATTCCTCGCCAAGGCCGGCCGGCCGGAAGGTCCAGCCGAGCACCGCGGCGTAGAACTCCTGCGCGGCCTCCAGATCGCGGGCCAGCAGGCTCACCCAGCACGGCGCACCGCGTACGGGAGCCGTGCGGCGTTCGGCCGACTTCACATCTGCCTCCTGTACTGGGTGCTTCTCCCACTCTGCCAGCGGGGCCGGGGAGCCGCACGGAGGGCGGACGCAGGTTGTGCCGGTGGTGATCCGGCTCGATGCTGTAGTTACGAACCGGGCTGGGTTGATGCCATGAACGCATGGAACACGGCGCAGAGCGCCGACTTCCGTGGTCCCCTCGACGTCACCAGGGCGGCCACCGCGGTCCTGGACGCCCAGAACCTGGTCATCGGCTGGAGCGCCGCGGCGGAGGAACTCCTCGGATACACCCCGGACGACATCATCGGGCTGCCCCTGGAGACGTTCCTGCCGCCCGCCGCCGACCCCGGGGCCGGCGTCGGCCGGCCGGTGACCCCGCTGAGCGGCAGCGAGGCCCGTACGGCGCGCCACCGGGACGGCCGGCTGCTGCACGTCGCCATGACGACCTGCCCGGTCGCCGGCAAGGGGACGGAGTCGGCGCAGGTTCTGGTGGTGGCGGAGCTGGACGGCGTACGCAGCTGGCAGTCCCGGCAGGCCATGCTGCACGGCCTGGCGACCCAGTCCCCCGTCGGCCTGGCCACCTATGACGCCGATCTGCGGCTGACCTGGTTCAACACCGCGTACGGCCTGGAGATCGGGGTTCCCCTGCAGGAGCTGCTCGGCAGTCGTGCCGACGATCTGTATCCCAAGGGCATGTTCGTGACCGAGGGCTATCCGCGCAGCCTCGAAGAGGTCATGGGCCATGTGCTGGAAAGCGGCGAATCGATCCTCGACCTGCACTTCGTGGGCCAGCCGCCCACCGACCCCGACACCGAGCACGTGTGGTCGTGCTCCTACTACCGGCTGCAGGACGCACAGGGCAAGGTCCTCGGGGTCTGTGAGGACGCCTTCGACATCACCGACCGCTACCAGGCCCAGCGCCGGCTGAATCTTCTGGTGGAGGCGGGCGGCCGGATCGGCACCACACTCGATGTGACGGTCACCGCGCGGGAGATCACCGAGGTGGCCGTCCCCGCTTTCGCCACCGCGGTCACCGTCGACCTGTCGCGGGCGGTCCTGGACGGCGCGGAGCCGGACCACGCGAGCGGCACCGTGCCGCCGTTGCTGCGCGTCGCCTCCCGCTCCGCCTCGCACCCCGGCCTCGGCGAGCCGGAGACTCCCTACCGTCTCGACTATCCGCCCGGCTCGGCCCAGTACCGCAGCCTGTCCTCGGGCGGCATGGTGCACGACGAGAACACCATGGTGGTGCCGTTGCGGGTCGGTGGCAGCCCGTTGGGCCTGGTCACCTTCGTCCGGAGCCGGCATTCCGCCGTCTTCGACAGCGGCGAGATCGACCTCGCCGACGAGCTGGTCACCCGAACGGCCGTCTGCATCGACAACGCCCGGCGCTTCGCGCGCGAGCGCACCGCCTCCCTGACCCTCCAACGCGACCTGCTGCCGCAGCATCTGCCCACCCAGTCCGCGGTCGACCTGGCCTACCGCTATATGCCCAGCGACGACCGGTCCGGCGTCGGCGGCGACTGGTTCGACGTCATCGGGCTGTCCGGCGCCCGGGTCGGTCTGGTCGTCGGGGACGTGGTCGGACACGGCCTGCAGGCGGCCGCGACCATGGGACGGCTGCGCACGACCGTGCGCGCCCTCGCCCAGCTGGATCTGCCCCCGGACGAACTGCTGAGCCGGCTGGACGACCTGGTGGGGCAGACGGCGGAGGACCAGGCGACGGCCTTGGGCCCGGACCGCGCACTGTCCGACGACATGGCCATCGGGGTCACCTGTCTCTACGCCATCTACGACCCCGTCTCCCGGCTCTGCACCATGGCCCGCGCCGGACACCTGCCTCCGGCGGTCGTCGACACCGAGGGCGCTCTGGCCTTTCCCGACCTGCCGGCCGGACCGCCGCTGGGGCTCGGCGGCCTGCCGTTCGAGTCCCTGGAACTCGAACTTCCGGCGGGCAGCCTCCTGGCGCTGTTCACCGACGGCCTGGTCGAGGCCCGGGACCGCGACATCGATGTGGGACTGGGCGCATTGGGCCGGGTCCTCAGCGACAACCGGCGGCCCTTGGAGGAGCTGTGCGACCGGGTACTGACCGAGCTGCTGCCGGGCGCCACCGCCCCCGACGACACGGCGCTGCTCTTGGTGCGGACCCGCGAGCTGGGCACCGAGCAGGTCGCGGAATGGGAACTGCCCGCCGAGCCGGCCGCGGTGGGCCGGGCCCGGGAGCTGGCCACGGGGCAACTGCGGGACTGGAACCTGGAGGAGCTGTCGTACACGACCGAACTGGTGGTCAGCGAGCTCGTCACCAATGCCGTACGGCACGCGTCCGGGCCGCTGCACCTGCGCCTGCTGCGCGATCTGACCCTGCTGACGGAGGTCTCCGACACCGGCCACACCTCGCCGCACCTGCGCCACAGCGCGAGCGACGACGAGGGCGGGCGCGGTCTGTTCATCGTCGCGCAGCTGGTGCAGCGCTGGGGGACGCGCTACACGCCGTTCGGCAAGACCATCTGGACCGAGCAGGCGTTTCCGCCGGACTATCCCGGGACCCCGCGGCCGGCGGGCTGATCGGCCCCCGCGCGGCCCCGACCAGGTTCGCCACGCGGCACGTCGTGCGGGCGTTCGGGGCCGGTCGCATGATGGAACCAAGCACCCCGCCCAGTGGTCCGGGGGCGCGGACAGAGGAGGACCTGTGACGACCAATGGCAGGGAAAGCTCGGCCGAACGAAGGCCGACAGAGCTGTACACCGGCGGCGAGCGGCCCTTCGACCCGGAGGACCTGGTGAAGGCGTCCGGCCGCGAGCCCACCCCCGCGAGCCTCGCCTGGGCAAAGCGACTCATCGACGAAGAAGGACCAGCCGCCATCGAGCGGTATCTGCCATGACGTGCTGAGGGCGCGGCCCGCGGGAGGGGAGGCACACCCCGTTTCCGATCTGCGCGGCCCGCGGGCATACGTCTCCCGGCACCCTTGGGCATGCAGGCGAGACCGACACCGGCCGGGCCCCGCAGGGGTGCCCCGGCCGTGCAGCTCTCCGCCACTGCCCGTCTCCACACCCGTCCCCCTCTTACTCGACCTGGAGGGCGCCCCCCGTGAGTGGCATTCCTGGCGGTGGCAGGGCCGTGGCACCGGACCTGGGCGCCCCGGCGCTTCGGCGCGGCTCCCTCGGGCCACCCCGCGGGAGCCGGTGCCAACCCGGGAGGGACCGGCCATGAGCGCCGTACCCGTCTTCCTCTATCACTCGGTGAGCGACGACCCGCCCGCGTGGATCGCCCCGTACACCGTCACACCGCGAGTCTTCGCCGAACACCTCGACCGGATCGCCGACGGCGGACTCACCGTGGTGCCGCTGCGCCTGCTGCTCGCGGCGATGGGGGGCGGCCCACCGCTGCCGGCCGGCAGCGCCGTGCTGACCTTCGACGACGGATTCGCCGACTTCCACGAGGCGGTCGCCCCGCTCCTGACCGAGCGCGCACTGCCCGCGACGCTCTACGTGACCACCGGCGCCGTCCATGCACCGGGCGACGGGCCGGAAGGCAGTCTGCTGCCTCCCGCCCCTATGCTGACGTGGCGTCAGATAACCGCGCTGGACGCGGTCGGCTTCGAGATCGGCGGGCACTCCGTCACGCACCCGCAGCTGGACACGCTGCCCGCCCAGCGGGCCTGGCACGAGATCGTCGACAGCAAACGGCGCCTGGAGGACGCGCTCGGCCACCCCGTCCACGCCTTCGCCTATCCGCACGGCTACTCCAGCGGCGCGGTACGCCGCACCACCCGGGAAGCCGGCTGGACGTCCGCATGCGCCATCCGCAACGCGTTCAGCTCGGCCACGGACGATCCGCTGCGCATCGCCCGCCTGACGGTCCGCGCCGACACTCCGCCGGAGCAGTTCTCACGGTGGACCCATCTCACCGGCGCACCGGCCGCGCCCCTGCCGGAATCCCTGCAGACCAAGGGCTGGCGGCTGTACCGCCGGGGCAGCGCCCTGCTCGGCCATCCGGCCGGCGGCGGCCCTCCCGGCCCCGGGGCGATGCCGTGAGCCACGGCCGCGAGGACGGCGACGGCGACCGCGCACGAGCACCGGATCGGCAGTCACGAAAACCTCCTGCCCGGCGGGCCGCCACCGCCTAATCTGGCCCTCCACCACCCCTGTTCGGCCGCATCCCGGAAGCCACGCTGCGGGAGTGACGGGGCACCCAACGCCGAGGAGAACAACAGCTGTGACCACGGAACGCATCGACCCGCCCCTTCGCGCGGGAGAGCGGGAAACCCTGCGCGCCTACCTCGACTACCACCGGGCGACCCTCGCCATGAAGGCCGAGGGGCTCGGCGACGAGGAGCTGCGCCGTCAGTCGATGCCGCCGTCCACGCTGTCCTTGCTCGGCCTGGTACGGCACATGGCGGAGGTCGAACGCACCTGGTTCCGCCGGGTGATCAACGGCGAGGACATCCCGTTGGTCTGGTCGGCGAAGGGCGATTTCCAGGAGGCGTACGACGCGACCGGCGCGACGCGGGCAGAGGCGTTCAACGCCTGGCAGGAGGAGGTCGCGCACGCGCGCCGGATCGAGCAGGCGGCGCAGTCGCTCGACGTGACCGGCTACATGCCGAAGTGGGAGGCGGACGTATCGCTCCGGGTGGTGATGCTGCACCTGATCCACGAGTACGCCCGGCACAACGGTCATGCGGACTTTCTGCGCGAGGGCGTCGACGGCACCGTCGGAGCCTGAAGCCCGCTGCTTCGCAGGGGTGTTGACGTCATCGCACACCGGACTCGGCAACAGCCGGGCCACCGATCGGCGGGCCCGCCGGTGGCAACGCACCGGCGGCCCCGCCGTCGTCCGGGCTCGGGGTCAGATCAGGTCCATCGCGGCCACCTCGTCGGGCCGCCCGTAGCTGACCGGCCCCTGGAAGCGATGGCGAGCGGTGGCGAACCACCAGACCGTGGCGATCAACAGCACCACCGCAAGGGCGATCGGGGCGTAGTTGAACGTGGTGGGGGTGATCGGCGAGGCCTGCGGGAGCATGAAGAGCACATTGCTGAGCACGATCCACGCCACCGCGACCGCCGCCACGGGCCGGCCGTATCGCCCCAGGTTCCACGGCCCGGCCTGGAAGTCGTCCAGCCGGAGCCGGAGAAAGATCGGCACTCCGTAGGCGAGAAACAGTCCGACGACATTCACGCTCACCACGGCCGTGAATGCGGTGTGGGACCACCAGCCCGGCAGAACGAGTACCAACGGGCAGGCCGCGGCCAGCCATACGGCCTTGACGGGGGTACGGGTACGCGGCGAAACCGAATGCCACCAACGCGATCCGGGCATCGCACCGTCGCGGGAGAAGGCGAAGATCTGACGGGTATTGCTGGTCATGTTGGCGAGGCCGCAGAACAGCATGGCGCCGATCACGATCAACAACAGCAGCTTGGCGGTTCCTGCGCCGAGAGCGTCGATGAGAATCTGCACCGGCGGGGCCGAAGCGCTCGCGGCATGATCGTAGTCACGGATCGCATAGACCAGCGCGAGCATGAGGATCAGTCCGGCGACCGCGGAGTATCCGATCGCCCGCATGATGCCCTTCGGGGCGTTGACGGTGGCCTTCACGGTTTCTTCGGACATGTGGAAGCTGCCGTCGAAGCCGGTGAACGTCCAACTCGTGACGAGCAGGCCCAGCATTCCGCCGTAAACGGCGTAGGTGAAGCCGGTGTTGTTGGCGAAGTGCGTGACGAACGAGGGGTCCTGATGGTGTGTCGGTATCAGGGTCAGCGCGGCGACGATCACCACCATGCCGATCAGCAGCCACCACACGGATATTCGGTTCACCACCGCAACCAACCGCACCGTGTAGGTATTCGCCAGCGCCTGGAACAGCAGAATGGCCGCGGTGATCCCGACGGTCTGCTGCGGTGTCGCCTCGTAGGAGGGCCACTGCATGGTGAGGAACGCCTGGATGAACATGGCGGCGGCGAAGTTGGTGGCGGCCGTGCCGCCCACCTGGCCGACGAAGTTGAGCCACCCCGTGTACCAGGACCAGGCGCCACGGTGGCGCTTGGCGAGCTTGCCCGCGGAGAAGTAGAGCGCGCCGCTGGTCGGATAGGCGGAGGCGATCTCGCCCATCGCGGCGCCGACGAACAGCACCATGATCGATACGCCGATCCAGCCGAAGACCAGGATGCGCGGGCCACCCGCGCCCATCCCGAAACCGAAGGAGGAGAAGATCCCGGAGATGATGTTGATGATGGTGAAGGAAATCGCGAAATTGTCGAACGCGCGGAACCGGCGGGTGAGTTTGCGCGGATAGCCCATGGCATGGAGCGTCGCGTCATCGTCGAGGGTGACGGGGTCTGCGTCATGGGGGGTTTTCGAGCGTGTGACAGACATGCGCTCGGACACAACCGCTACCTTTCTGACAGAGCCGAGAATCAAAGGTCCCGACTCATCGGGCTGGTGAAGCGAGCCGGGCTGGTCGGGCATTGCAGGATTTCGGTCAGGAATCCTGCGATACCGCTACCCGGAAACGCCGCGCGCCGGCCTCTTTGACGGCGCGGGCGCGGATCAGGTGGCGCCGGGTACGGGAAGTCCGCACGAGCGCCGGGCTCGGGTTAATTGCTCCTCGGGATCACCAAAGGCGCTCCAGGGCATACGCGAGGCATAGGGCCCCATCGCGGTGAAGACTTCCCGCGCCTCGAATTCGCGTTTCGCCATGAACAGCGCATGCGCCAGATACGCGAGATCCAGCACCGGCGTGAAACGGTATTCGGCAACCCGCGGAAACCAGTTGCGGTGGATGCTCGTCGCCGTGGAGACCCACTGCGGCTGCTCCCAGGTGTGGTCCGCGAGCAGGGCGGACGGGTCGTAGTCCTCGACCAGCGCCACCAGCGGCAGCAGCCGGAGCGGTGAGCCGGCCGGCGCCCGCTGACTCAGGAACGCGGCGACGTCCCAGCTCTCGCTGGAGGAACCCCCGTAGCGGGTGAAGAAGAACGACAGGAACCGGTGGTGCGCCTCGCGGTGCCAGGGGTCGAGCCGGAGGATGTGGGCGAAGAGGTACCACGGTCCGCTCGGCGCCGTCAGCAGCCCCCGCGGAGCGGGATCCTGCGGCCGGTCCAGACGCGCCAAGGACAGCTGGGCGACCCACGGCGTGGGGTCTCCGGGAAGCAGGTGTGCGGCCCGCTCGCCGGCCGTCCGCGCTATTCGCGCCAGGGCCACTTGGCGCGGGTCGCCGGCGTCGGCCGCGCGCAGCGCCCGGAGCATCGCCACCCGCGCCCACAGCAAGGCCGCTTCCGGGCCCGGCTCTTCCGCCCACCAGCGTTCGGCGAGATCGGAGTCCGCGGCCTCGGACGCCAGCACGAGCGAGCGGTGCGCCCGCACCTCGAAATCCCCGCGCGTGTCCTTCAGAACCTCATGCGCGCGAAAGTACCGACCGGTTCTGACATCCATACAGGCGCGGGCGAGCTGTCGGTCATCGGCCGCCGGGCTCCACACGTACTGCCCCTCGAAAGAGCCGGCCGTCACGATCCCCTCCTGGTCCTGAAGGTGTCATCCCCGCGCGTGCATGCATTCTGTTGGTGCCGAATTCAACTGGACCCTTCCCCGGATCCGCACGGCAGCGGGCCACACCCTACTCATCATCAACACAATGCGAAAACAGTCGTCGGGATCATCTGGTTCCGCACGATTCGGACCCACGGGGATTGATGCGGAATCAGCCCCCCGCTGATCCCTCCGGGCGAGCGACTTTGCCATTTCTTAACGCCCCGGGTGTTCGCTTGGCATATTCACCCCTTCACATTCCCTCCATACTCGGGCACAACGTCGTTTCGACGTCGAGTTGTTGAACGCTCTCCAAGTTCGGCGCCGGGGAGTAACGAGTGGGCATCCGCCGCCATGTACCGCTGCATACCGGCCAGTTCGTCGGCGTTTTCCCGCCACACCGGTCCCGCCTGCTGGACGCCGGTCGGGGCCGGCGCGGGCGCCGGAACCACTCGGCCGACCCCTTCACCTCCGGGCTCCTCATGCGCTTGCCCTACAACGCCGCGGCGCTTGCCGCGATTGCGGCCCACCGCCTTCCGGTGCGCCGGAAGTCGGATCGTCAAACGACCGAAGAGCACGTGTGATTAGCAGTAGCTACTTTCCGGAACCGCGTGATCACATGTAGCGTTCGTTCGGACCGGAGCCGTGGCTTCAGACCCCGTCATGGCTGAGCACGGGCATGCAAGCGAGCGTTCTCCGGCACTGACGGAGCGAGTTGGCCCCCGGGCACACCCGTATCCCCCGTGCCGGCTCGCCGACCCCGCCCCAGCACCGGACCCGCGTCGCGAACGCCCCGCACGACATCCGCACATCGAACGTCGAGCACCGCCATGTCTGTCCGTACACGCCTGCTTTGCAAGAGGAATGGGCCCAGATCATGTTCATGAATCCCTCGACGACCCTCGCCCTGCGTCCGGAGGCCGACTTCCGCCGGCCGGCGGACGCCGGGTCCGACGAAGGGCCACCCGTGGCGGTCGACCGGCTCCCCGACGGCAAGTGGCAACTCACCCTGCACGACCTCGAACCCGTATCGGTCCACCGGCTGCCGTCGGACGAGGTCCACATCATCCTGGCGCCGGCACGTGACGATCTCGCGCGCCCGTCGAACGCCCGCATCGCCGCCAGGACCGCCGCCGCTGCCGACCCGATCCGCCTCGACACCGCCGCCAGGACCGTATCCGTCGGAGGGCGCCAGCTCTCCCTGCCCCGGCTGGAGTTCGACCTGCTCGCGCATCTCGTCCTGCACCCCCAGCGCGCCTTCACCCGGCAGCAACTCATGGCCGCCGTGTGGCCCTCCTGCGAGTCCAGCGACCGCACCGTGGATGTGCACATCGCCCGGTTGCGCCGTCGCTTGGGGCCCGGCCTGCGCTCCTCGATCCGCACCGTCTTCGGAATCGGCTACAAGTACCTGCCGCCCTCGCCATGAACCCCGCGTACAGGGGTGTGTGAAGAGCACGGCACCTCCGCCCGCGACCCGGGCGACCATGCCTTTGCTCCGGTGCCCCGCGACCGCTGACCGGCAACCGTCGACCGACTGCGGGGCACCACTTCATCAACTCCCGCTGTGAGCAGACCCGTTACCTGCCCGTCACCTCATTGCAGCGCATGAACCGCCGCGCCGAAGAGGGACGGCACCCTCGCCGCCGCCGGCACGAGCAGCCGGGCCGCGCTCGGACGACCGCCCCACCGCACCAGCCCCTCCGTCAGCAGCCGGTGCCGCCTGGAGAGTCGTCGCCACTCCCCCTCGTACGCCCGCGGCCGGCCGGCGCGCAGAGAGCGGACCGCGGCCCCGGCCGAGGCCACGGCGAGCGCGATGCCTTCGCCGGTGAGCGCGTCGACGTAGCCGGCCGCATCGCCGACGAGCAGCACCCTGCCCGCGCTGCGGCGACGGGAGCGCTGCTGGAGGGGGCCGGCCCCGCGTACCGCGCCCGCCGCGGGTCCGGCGAGCAGCGGGGCGAGCCGGGGGAATCCGGCCAGATGGGCGTCGAAACCGCGCCGCGCCGTGCTGAGCACCGCCACACCCACCAACTCCGGCCCCACCGGCGTCACATAGACCTCCCCTGGCCCCGCGCCCGCCTCGGGCCAGTGCACCTCGACGAAGTCCGTCCACGGCGGCACGCGGTAGTGCCTGCGCAGGCCGTAGCGCCGGGGACGGGAGCCGGGCCTGTCCAGGCCGAGGGCGTGCCGGAGCGGCGAGTGCAGGCCGTCGGCCGCGATCAGCCAGCGCGCCCGCAGCCCGGCCGCCGTCACCGAGTCCGCGCTCTGCCGCACGTCACCGACCCGACCGGTCAGCACCTTGACTCCGAGTGCGGCGGCCCGCCAGGAGAGTGCGGTGTGCAGAGCGGTGCGGCGCATTCCCAGGCCGGTACCGTCGCGGAAGGCGGCCTCCACACGGTGGCGGCCGTCGGCGTAGCTGATGCCGCGCAGTGGGTGCCCGCCGCCGAGGTCCACCCCGATGGCACGCAGCGCACGCACTCCGCTGGGCATGATGCCCTCGCCGCACGCCTTGTCCACGGGCGTGCCACGCGGCTCGATCACGACCGCTTCCATCCCGGCGAGCGCTCCGTGGATGGCGGCGGCCAGCCCCGCGGGCCCGCCGCCCACCACGAGCAGGTCGATCATCGGCCCGCCCCCGCGGGCCGGGCCGACGGGCCGGACCCGCCACCGGCGTCGGCGCCCGCGCGGAGCAGAGCCCGGTCCTCGCAGCGGATCCGGACGGTGAGCAGCACCGCGTTGAGCACGCCGAAGAGCAGCGCCGTCACCCACGCACCGCGGACGAGCGGCAGCGCGAGCCCTTCCGCGACCACGGCCACGTAGTTGGGGTGTCTCAGCAGGCGGTACGGCCCCGCGCTCACCGGAGGCATCCCGGGAACGACGAGCACGCGGGTGTTCCAGCGCGGCCCCAGGGTGCGGATGCACCACCAGCGCAGTGCTTGGGAAGCCGCCACGACCGCCGTCATCGTCCAGCCGATCCCGGAGTGGAAAGGCCGCCCGGCCAGCGAGGATTCCGCGAGGCAGCCGGCGAGCAGCCCGATGTGCAGGACGACCATCGCCGGGTAGTGGCGGCGTCCCGATTCAACGGCGCCGCGGGCGGCGCTCCAGCGGGCGTTGCGGCGGGCGACGCGGAGTTCGACGAGCCGCTCCGCGCCGACGGCAAGCACCAACAGGACGTACCAGAGCATGAGTTGTCCCTACCAGCGCAGCAGAACCAGTTCGGAGCAGAACCCGGGTCCCATCGCGAGCAGCAGGCCGGGAGTGCCGGGCGGTGGCCTGCGCTCGGCGAGGGTGTCGCGCAGGACGTGCAGGACCGACGCCGAGGAGAGGTTGCCCACCTCTGCCAGCGAGCGCCACGTCAGGTCGAGGGCGCCGTCGGGCAGGTCGAGGGACTCCGCCACCGCTTCCAGCACCTTCGGCCCTCCCGGGTGGGAGACCCAGGCGGTGATGTCGGCGCGCCGCAGTCCGTGGTCGGCGAGGAAGGCGTCGACGTCGCCCGCGAGGTTCTTGCGTACGACGTCGGGGACACCGGCGTCGAGCACCACACGGAAGCCGGAGGAGGTGATGTCCCACCCCATCACCTGCTCGGTGTCCGGGTAGAGATGGCTTCGGGTGGCCACCACCGTCGGGCCGGCGTTCGCCGTCGCGTCATGGGGAGCACTCCGGCGGGCGCCGCAGGCGACGACCGCGGCGGCGCCGTCCCCGAACAGGGCGCCGGCGATGAGGTTGGCCATGGAGGCGTCGTCGCGCTGGAAGGTGAGCGTGCACAGCTCCACCGCGAGCAGGACCGCCACGTCGTCCGGCCGGCCCAGCAGGTAGTCGTGCAGGCGGGCGATGCCTGCCGCCCCCGCGACGCAGCCCAGCCCGAAGACGGGCAGTCGTTTGACGTCCGGTCGCAGACCGAGCCGGCCGACCAGCCGGGCGTCGACGGAGGGCGCGGCGATGCCCGTCACCGAGGTGAACATCAGCAGGTCGACGTCGCGCGGGGACAGCCCCGCAGAGTCCAGCGCCCCGCTGACGGCCTCCGCTCCCAGGCTCACCGCGCCGGCGATGAACGCGTCGTTGACCGCGCCGAAGCCGTCCAGTGCGGCATAGCGTTCGAGGGGCAGGCTCATGTGCCGGGTGTTCACCCGCGCGCTGCGGTGCAGTCGGTCGAGGACCCGGCGGTCGGTGCCGTCGGGCAGGCAGATCCTGGCGACCAGGTCCGTGATCTCGCGCTGGGCGTACCGGTGAGGAGGGAGGGCTCCATGGACAGCTGCGATGCGGGTCATCTGCGGTCCGAGGTCGGAAACGGGTGAAGGGGCAGGGTTGACGGCGGCCGAGTGGGGGGGCGGGTGCCGGGTGACGCGTGACCTCACAAGGGATGCCCCTGGGTGCCACGGCACGACACCGCGACACCGCCCAAGTCGCCCGTCCGGCCGTAGTGCCCGCGTGCGTCGGAGGAGGAGCCGGAACCCTGCGGCATGGCGCAGCCCGGGGCCGGCGCGGGACCGCTCTAACATCAGCGGGTGGACGCCATGGACCGCCCGGACGCGACCGCCGGGGCACCGGCCGCGACCGCGGGCCGACCGCCCACAGCGTGCGGCTCTCCTCCGCGGCCCGCGCGACGCTTCCTTCGGACGCTGCGTACGACGGGCGCCTTGCTGCGGGCATGCCACCCCGGGCCGACCGTCGTGGTCACCCTCCTGGCCGGCGGGCTGACGGCGGCCACCGGGCAGGAGCTCGTCCGCGTGCTGTCGGCCACCGCCGCCGTGCTGACCGGGCAGTTGTCCATCGGCTGGAGCAACGACGCCCTCGACGCGGTGCGCGACGGCGCCGTGGGGCGACGGTCCAAGGCGGTTGTCGCCGGCGCGGTGACTGCCCGGGCGGTACGCGCCGCGGCCGTGGCCGCCCTGGCGCTCTGTCTGCCGCTCTCCCTCGCCTACGGCCCGCTCGCCGGCGCCGTCCATCTCGTCGGGGTCGCCGCCGGCTGGGCCTACAACCTGGGGCTGAAGGCCACACCGCTGTCCTGGCTGCCGTACGCCGTGGGATTCGCCTCGCTGCCCGCCTTCGTGACCTTGGGGCTTCCCGGTAGCCCGTGGCCTGCGTGGTGGGTGGTGACGGCGGCGGCGCTGCTCGGCATCGGGGCGCATCTGGCCAATGTGCTTCCGGACATCACCGCCGACCTGGCCACGGGCGTGCGCGGCTGGCCGCAGCGGCTGGGCCCGCGCCGGTCAGCGGTGCTGCTGCCGCTGCCGCTGGTGGTGGCCACCGTGGTGCTCGCCCTCGGCGGACCGGGGCCGGCCGGTGTCGCCGGGCCCGTCGCCGTCGCGGCGTCCCTGGCCGTGGCGGTCGGCGGGGCGCTGACGGCCCGCAAGCTGCCGAAGGTGCCGTTCGTCGGTGCTGTCGTCGTCGCGGCCCTCGACGTCGCGCTGCTGCTGGGGCGTGGCACGGTCATCGGCTGAACCGCGGCCTGGCGACGGGCCGGTGTGCAGGGCCCCGGGGCTGCCCGGTCGCGTTACGGCAGCCGGCTCTTCGTGGCGCCAGGGGCGTGGGCGTTGAGGTGGGGCGGCGTACCGGCCGGAGCTTCCTTGCGGACGAAGCCTCGGCGCAGGGCGTGGTAGGGCTGGGCCGGGTCGAAGAAGATGGCGTGCATCCGGGCGAGCTCGTGGTCGCGGTAGGCGGCGAGCGGCCGGTCCGCCTCGTCGCGTTCCCGCCGTGCCTTCTTGGCCGCGATGCGAGACTGGAGAGCGGGTGCCGACGCCAGGCGGGCGGCGAGTGCGGCGGTCCGGGCGGTGAAGTCCTGTGGGGCGCAGTCGACGGTCCGGTCCACCAGACCGATCCGCTGCCCGGCCGCCGCGGTGACCGGCAGGGCCCGCTCGGTGAGCCGCGTGGCGGCTTCGGGGCCGACCCGCGCCGGCAGGGAGTAGGTCCAGTACTCCGAGCCGTACAACCCCATCAGCCGGTAGTGGGGATTGAGCACCACGGCCGAGCGGCACCAGATCTCATCGGCGGCGAGGGCCAGCATGACCCCGCCCGCCGCGGCGTTGCCGCCGAGCGCCGAGACCACCCACCGGTCCGTCGTGGTCAGGACGGCCTGCACGAGGTCGTCCATCGCGTGGATGTTGGCCCAGGACTCCTCGGCGGGGTCGGCCGCGGCCTCGATGACGTTCAGGTGGATGCCGTTGGAGAAGAAGTCGCGGCCGCCGCCGAGGACCAGCACGGAGGTCGGCCGTGAGCAGGCGTGGCGATAGGCGTCGAGCAGGCGCCGGCAGTGGTCGGTGCTCATCGCGCCGCCGGGGAAGGAGAAGCCGAGGAATCCGACCGGGCCGTCCTCCCGGTAGCTGATGTCGCTCCAGGTGCGGGGGCCCTGGCCTGGGTCCAGGGGGGCCGGGAGTTCGGGCAGCGGTGGCAGCCGGTCGCCGAGCGCGAGTGTCGCGGGCAGTTTGAACGTGCCGGGCTTCCCCGGGCTGCGGGGCGGCCGCAGTTCGGGGATCCAGACCGCGCCGTCGCCGGTCGCGCGGCAGATGGCGCCGCACCGGGTGGCGAGCAGCGTGCCCGGCGCGCCCGTCAGGGTGTCCTCGGGGTGGCCGCCGTGCAGGAACCACGGGGCTCCGAGCAGTTCGTCGCGCACCCCGGGCTGCGAGTCGGCGGCGCGCAGCCTGCGGACGACGGTCTCCGTCGGGTCGCTCCAGTCGATGCGGCGTACGTCCTGGCGCATCGGCGGCCGGGTACGCCCGGCCTTCCGCGCGGCCGGAAGTGTGTCCTGCGGCTGCGGCCGGTGGGTGCCGGACGCGAAGCGTGCGACGGCCGACAGGACCGCCTCGATCGCCGCGTCCGCGATCTCGTTGCGGTAGAGGTCGCTCTTGCCCACCTCGGGAACGGGGCACTCGGCCGAGGCCCAGATGTCTCCGGCATCCATCTCGTCGTTGGCCTGCAGCACCGTCACACCCCAACGGCTCTCCCCCAGGTGGACCGCCCAGTCCACCGAGGAGGGGCCGCGGTCGCCGACCGGGCCCGGGTGCACGATCAGACAGGTGTAGGCGCTCCAGACCTCGCGCGGAACGGCGGTCTTGAGCATCGGCGCCACGATCAGGTCCGGGTCGTGGCGGCGCACGACGGCCGCGAGGGGCGTGTCCCGGCCGGCCAGCTCCACGCTCATGTGGTGCCCGCGGTCGGCGAGTTCGGCGTGGACGCGTTGGGTCAGGCTGTTGAACGCGCCGGCGATGAGCAGAATGCGCACGGCAGACCCCCGTGGAGCTGGTACCGGTGAACCGGCCCCGATCGTTTCCCACAGGGAGCCGGGGCCGTTGGACCGGCGCGGCGGGTCACCCGATCGATGGCCGCCGTGCGGCGCAACGCCGCTCCCCTTCGACCTCGCATTCTGATGGGGCGTCAGCTGGTTCCCCGCAGTGATCGTCTTGGTCGGAATCCGCCAAAGTTGGCGCACGGGACCCGGTTCACGCGGGACCGACATTGCCTTTTGTTGACATTCGATTGGCGATCCTTTTACGTTCGGTGCTGCGGCATCAGTGCAGGTCAGCGCCGCATGTCCCGACTCTTCTCGGAGGTACCGCATGGAGCAGCTCATCAAGAAGATGGCCCAGGACGACGTCTGGCGGGGCTGGGTCGCCGCCAACTCGGCGCAGGCGGCGAAGGACGGCTGCATCAGCGCCGCGCCGAAGAGCGGCTGCATCAGCGCCACGCCCAAGACCGGCTGTATCTCCTGACCGGCCGTTGACGGGCCCGGGGCGGGCCGGACGGTTCACCGACCGCCGGCCCGCCCCGGGTGCGACGCTCCGATCGCCCCGCGAAGCACCGACTTCCCGAGCTCCAGAGGAATCCCATGGACGGTCAGCCGACTGCCGAGATCATCGAGCAGATCCGCGACATTCCGATCTACCGCAGGTCGCTGGAGCAGGGACACTTCCCCCTGCTCGACAAGCCGGAGATCGCGCGCGGCTTTCCCGACAACTGGATGACGCCCCGGCTGGCGGCGGCGCTGGAGGCCGGCGAGGCGGAATTCGTGCTCTCCACGGGCACCAATCACGCCCGTATGCAGATCATCCGGCCCCCGTATTTCCTGCTGCGCTCCTACTACCAGCTGTGGAGCGAGCACCCCGACATCGCCGAGACGTGGGAGACGGGCTGCCGACGGGTCTCGCTGACCACCGTGCTCGCGACGGAACACGTGGCCCGGGTGAACGCCAGGAAACGCGGCGTGGACCCGCAGCCCGTACCCGTCCTCGACGACCGGTGGCTGGACGAGCGCACCTGCTATCTCAATCTGCGGCTCGACCCGGCGTTGTGGGAGCGCGCGGAGGTGGAGCGGATGCTGCAGGAGATACGCACCGCCGCGGCAGCGCACCCCCGCGGCTGGTACCACCTCGACTGCTCCGGCTACCACCTCGCGCATCTCGTGCGGAAAGTCGGCGAATGGAGCCTGTGGGACGCCTTTCCGCCGCCCGCCAGCATCGTCCACGCCTACGAGTACACCCCGGTGAACGTCCGGCGCTTCCTGCAGCAGCACTTCGCGTGCCCGATCATCGACCTGTTCGGCAGCACCGAACTCGGCTACCTCTTCTTCAGCGACCGGCGGGGCCGCTACCGGCCGCATCTGGACAAGATGAGCGTCGAACTCCTGCCGGTCGCCCCGGAAAGCACCATTTACCAGCTCATCGTCACCAGCGTGCGCAATCCCCATATGCCGCTGATCCGATACCGCTCCGGAGACTGCGTACGCACCTCGGACGGCACGCCCGATCCCGGCAGGATCTCCCAATTCTGCGGCCGGGAAAAGGAATTGCTGGCCTCACCGCACGGCCCGGTGGCACAAGGGGACCTCGACCGGTGCATCGGCGCCGCGTCCCCGCACGTCTTCCTCCACCAGCTGCAGGTCACCGGCGAGCGCGAAGCCCGGCTCGCGTACACGACCTTCACCGGAGCGCCCGTCCCACCGGCCGAGGCCGAATCGCTGGTGAACGGCATCGGGGAGCTGACCGGCCGCCGCTGCCGGCTCGATCACCGGGCGCATCTCCCCATCGGCCCCTCGGGGAAGTACGCCTGGCTCGCGCACGACCGTCCCGACGCCTGACCCGACGACCGATCCGCCCGGACAGGAGCACCATGACCAGCCAGCCGCAGATATCCGCCGACGACCTCACGGCGCTGCTCGGTGACGCGCTGCACGCCGAGGTGGTGGCGCACTTCGCCGCCACGAGCGAGCAGCCACGGGAGTTCGTGCAGCGCCAGGTCACCGAATGCCTGCGCTATCTGTATCTCGTCTCGCGCCACCACGAGCAGCTCGGCGGCCTGTTCCTTCCGGTCGAGCAGGACATCGACGAGATCTGGCACTACCTCATCCTGCAGACCCGCGAATACCGGCAGTTGTGCGAGGAGCGGCTGCCGGGGCGCTTCTTCATCGAACACCGCAGCATCGCCTACGAGGACTACCAGCAGGAGCCGGGCCGGGAGCAGGCCATCGAAGAGGCACTGCGCTGGATCCCGTTGTACTGCCGGGAGTTCGGTCCGTTCGACGAAGGCGCACTGCCGCACTGGACGATCGTCCGCTTCCTGCACCGGCAGATGGACCTGTCGCTCGCGCAGATCGCGGCGCTGGAACCCATGGCGGAGGCACGGTGACGCCGCCGGCAGCCGCCCCGGCGTTGTCGCCCGCGACCTGCTGCCGTCACACCCGCCGCACCACCACATCAGTCACCGCCGGGAAGGGACCATGAGGGCTCGGAACGGCGCCCCGTCACCGCACGCCGCGTCCGCAGCCATGTCCGCGGATGCGGAGGGCCTGCCGGACCTGAAGCCGCCCGGGGCCGGAGAGGCTCCGGAACAACGCCGCATCCTGACGGTCCTGGTGCTGTCCCAGATCCTCAGCGGCGCGGGACTCGCGGCCGGGATCACCGTCGGCGCACTGCTCGCCGAGGAGATGCTCGGTTCGACGGGTATGGCCGGTGTGCCCAGCGCCTTGTTCACCGCCGGCGCGGCCCTCGGCGCGGTCGGCATCGGCCAGGTCTGCCGGCGCCACGGCCGGCGGCCCGGGCTCGCCCTCGGCTACGCCGTCGGCTCCCTCGGCAGCCTCGGCGTCGTGGTGGCCGCGGCGGTCGGCAGCGTGCCCCTGCTGTTCCTGACGCTGCTCGTCTACGGAGCCGGAACCGCCACGAACCTGATGGCGCGATACGCCGGAGCGGACCGGGCCTCGCCCGAGCGCCGTGGCCGCGCGGTCAGCACGGTACTTTTCGCCACCACGCTCGGCGCGGTCGTCGGCCCCAACCTGGTGACGGCGACGGGCGAGTTCGCGCACGTCTGGGGCATCCCCCGGCTCGCCGGACCGTTTTTGCTCGCCACCGTCGCGTTCGGTGCGGCCGCTGTCGTCCTGGCCTGTTTCCTGCGCCCCGATCCGCTGCCGCCGGTACGCCCGTCATCCGATGCGGCGTCGTCGCCCACCGCCACCGTGCCGGGCACGGACCCTGACGGAGGCACCGCCGCCACCGGTGCCCCGAAGGTCTCACCGGACCTCCCCGCGACCCGTGCACAGCGCCGCGGGGTGGCCACCGGCACCACCGTCATGGTGATCGGTCAGCTGGTGATGATCGCGGTCATGACGATGACGCCCGTGCACATGCGCGCGCACGGCCACGACACCCAGGCGGCCGGCCTCGTCATCGCCCTGCACGTGGGGGCGATGTTCCTGCCCTCCCCGCTCACCGGTTTGCTGGTGGACCGGATCGGCCGGCTGTGGATGGCCGCCGCCTCCGGTCTGACGCTGCTCGTCGCCGGAGTGCTCGCGGCCCTGGCACCGGCGCACTCCCTCCCCGCGCTGGCAACCGCGCTCATGCTGCTGGGCCTCGGCTGGAACTTCGGCCTGATCAGCGGTACCGCCATCGTCACCGACGCGCTGCCGCCCGCTCGCCGTGCCTCGGCGCAGGGGCTGGTGGACGTGGGCCTCGCGATCGCCGGCGCCGCCGCGGGCCTGTCCTCCGGGGCGGCCGTCGCCCTGGGCGGCTATCCGACCCTCGCCTGGACCGGCGGGATCCTCGCACTGGCGACGGTGCCGGTGCTCGCCCTCGCGGCCCGTACGGCGGACCCCGGCGGCCGTACGCCCGAGCCCGCGGGGCAGCCGTGAACGCCCCGACAGGCGTCCGCGAGAGGCGCCGCCCGCGCATGGAACACCCGACCGCCGCGGTCTCGTGCCCGGCGGTTCACGCCCCCGCGCCGAGTGGACGTCCGGTGCCCGGCAGTCGGACACATTCTTGCCAGATGCCCCAAGAACCTGAAGATGGCTTCATTTCTCGTTATCACGCCGGAAACCTGGATGCTGCACTATTGGGGCAGCTTTAACCATGTGGACGATCCCCCATCACGGGCCGGATCCCAATGATCATTCAGCCTGCCACCCCCTCGGCAGGCCTACGCGGAGGGCGATGATGCGGAAGGACAACGGCGCACCGGGCATACCGGTCATCCGCCTGTGCCGCATTCCGCTGACCGCACTCCTGGTCATCATTGCGTTTCTCCTGGGCAGCGCGACAACCGCCCCCGCCGCTGCGACGCCCGCGGTCCCGGCGGGCGCGGCGCTCAAGCCGTCGGGGGCCGCGCCGGCCGCCGACGAGTCGTCCGACAGCAGCGAGGACAGCGTCGACCGCGAGGCGGAGCGTGGACAGCCCCGCCGCGTCGCGCGGAACTTTGTCGGGATACCCCAGCACACCGGCCGGCTGCTGCCGCCCTGCCGTACGGACCCGACGTCCGTCCCCGCACCGGCAGTGGGACGTCCACCGGTCGACGGATGGGACACCAGCGGCCTCAGACCACTCGAACTCCCGGTCCTGCACTGCGTCTTCCGCTGCTGAGGAGGGCCCCGGTGGCCACGCCACCGGCCCGCACCACAGCACGTTCCAGCCACCCTCCCAGTGGCATTACTCATCAGCAGGAGACCTCCTCATGGAGACCTTCATCACGCATGCCCGGGGCCTGACGGCCCGTATCGCCGACCGGCGCGAGGACCGAGAGCGCTTCGGCCGGCTCGCCGAGGGCCAGTCACCCCTCGCCCTGTTCATCACCTGCTCCGACTCACGAGTCGTGCCGTCCCTGATCACCGGGGCGCGGCCCGGCGAACTCTTCGAGCTGCGGACCGCAGGCAACGCCGTGCCCACCTACCACGAGGGCATGCCCGCCAGCGGCGAGACCGCCACCATCGAGTACGCGATGCGGGTACTCGAAGTCGCCGACATCGTGGTGTGCGGCCACTCGCATTGCGGCGCCGTCGCCGCGAAGACCCGCGGCGACGACCTGGACGGTGTGCCCGCGGTCCGCGAATGGCTCGCGCAACAACTCTCCGACGGACTGCCCAAGGACGAGGGACCGACGGTCGAGGCCGCGGTCCAGCAGCACGTGTGCGAACAGCTGGAGCGGCTGCGCGGATACCCCTGCGTGCGCGAACGCCTGGACTCCGGCGAGGTGAAGCTGCACGGCTGGTTCTACGAGGTGCACACCGGCATGGTGTCGGCTCATTCGCCGACCACCGACTCCTTCCTCCCCCTGTGAGGGCCGGCATGCAGCTCACCAAGCGTCTCGCCCCCTTCCGGGCGGACTTCACCGCGTCCCTCGTCGTCTTCCTGGTCGCCGTCCCGCTGTGCGTCGGCGTGGCGGTCGCCTCCGGCGTCCCCGCCGAACTGGGGCTCGTCACCGGCATCGTCGGCGGCCTGCTCACCGGCCTGCTGCCCGGCAGCAGCCTTCAGGTCAGCGGTCCCGCCGCAGGCCTGACCGTGCTCGTCTTCGAGGCGGTCAAGGAGTACGGGATCGGCGCGCTCGGCGCGCTGGTGCTTGCGGCCGGCGCGCTGCAACTGGCCATGGGCGCCCTCAAGCTCGGGCGCTGGTTCCGGGCCATCTCGGTCGCCGTCGTCCAGGGCATGCTCGCCGGCATCGGTCTGGTGCTGATCGCCGGTCAGCTCTACGCCCTCGCGGACGCCAAGGCCCCCGGCAGCGGACTGGCCAACATAGGCGCCCTCCCGCAGCTGGTCACCGCCACCGTCCGGTCCGGCCCCGCGCTGGCCGCGCTCGCCATCGGAGTCAGCACCATCGCCGTCCTGGTGCTGTGGCCCCGTTGGCGGCGTGCCGCTCGGGTCCTGCCCGCTCCGCTGGCCGCCGTCGCCCTCGCGACCGTCGCCGTGTGGGCGCTGGATCTGCCCGTTCGTCGCGTGCAGGTCAGTGGCCTGCTGGACGCGATCCAGCCGCCCGGCCTGTCCGACATCGGCCGGCTGACCGAGATCGGTGTGATCGGCACGGTCCTCGCCTTCGCGCTCATCGCCTCCGCCGAGTCCCTCTTCAGCGCCGCCGCGGTCGACCGGCTGCACGACGGGCCGCGCACGAACTACGACAAGGAGTTGATGGCTCAGGGCGCCGGTAACGCCGTCTGCGGCATCCTCGGCGCGCTGCCGATGACCGCCGTCATCGTGCGCAGTGCCGCCAACGTGCAGGCGGGGGCCAGGACCAAGGCATCGCGTGTGCTGCACGGCGTCTGGCTGCTGGTGTTCGCCGCGGCGTTCCCGGCAGCGCTCGGCGTGGTGCCGATCGCGGCACTGGCCGGCGTTCTGGTGCACGCGGGCTGCAAGCTCATACCGGTGCGCGAACTCCGTCCGCTGTGGCGCGAACACCCCGGCGAGGCCGTCGTGCTGTTCGTCACCGCGCTCTCCATCGTGTTGATCAACATGTTCGAAGGCGTCCTCATCGGACTGCTGCTGGCCGTCGCCAAGACGGCGTGGGAGACCTCCCACGTCCACCTGGAGATCGACCACCCGAAGGACGGCGGACCGGTGCGCGTACGGGCGATCGGCAATGCCACGTTCCTACGGCTGCCCAAGCTCCTCGACCAGCTCGAATCGCTGCCCGCCGACCGGGAGGTGGATCTCGACCTCAGCGGTCTGCGCCACCTCGACCACGCGTGCGGAGCGGCCCTGACCAACTGGGCCGAACAGCACAAGCGCAACCTGCAGAGCCAGGAGCTCGTCGCGTGACGGAGCGGGGCGCGGGGGCCTGCCCCTTCCCCCCTCGGTGACGAGTGCACCGACCTGACAACCTGCCCGCCCGCCGGCTCACCCGGCAGGCGGGCAGGTGCCGTTCGGCCGCCTGTTGACCTCTACTTCGGTCGAGGTTCCGAGGGGTGTCCGCAAAGAGTGATCGAGCAGCTCGCGCACGTCGAGGGGCGCGCAGGAGATCTCCCGCGCCGTCGACCAACTGCTGCACCGCGGCTGGCTCACCGTCGGCACCGGTCACCGCTAGGTCCTCACGGAGTCGGGGCGCACCACCAAGGCCCGTATCAAGCGGCTCGTGATCGGTCTGCGGACGGAGATCCACGAAGGCATACCCGACGAGGACCACGTCACCGCGCTCAAGGTCCTGCGCAGGATGACCGACAACATCGCCAGGCCGAACCCCGCGACCTCGAACGGTGACTGTCGGCCCGCCCCGCCACCCGGGACGGGGCGGGCCGAGGCCGACACGACGGCGGAGGCGGAATGATTGCGACGCCCCCGGTCGTTGAGCGAAGGTCGTGGCGGCCGGGACGGCGGATCGGCCGTGGCCGCGAGGGACCGACGCAAGACTTCGCAGATGGGACGCGCAGCATGCCTCTTCAGGGTGAGTACGAGCCGAGCCCGACCCAGTGGGTACGTGACCAGGTCACGGCGTACGAGAGCTCCGGCGGCACCGAAGGGACGACGATGCGGGGACTGCCCGTCGTCATCCTGACGACCCGGGGAGCCAAGAGCGGCAAGATCCGAAAGAGTCCGCTGATGCGGGTGGAGCACGACGGCACCTACGCCGTCGTCGCTTCCCTCGGCGGCGCCCCTCAGCACCCGGTCTGGTACCACAATGTGGTCGCCGACCCCCGGGTGGAGCTCCAGGACGGGCCGAAGCGGCAGGACATGACGGCCCGTGAGGTCACCGGGGAGGAGAAGGCCCTGTGGTGGGGCCGAGCCGTCGAGGCATACCCCGACTACGACGACTACCAGAAGAAGACGGACCGCGAGATTCCCGTCTTCGTCCTGGATCCGGCGCCCACCCCGCACTGATCGGGGGCGCGCCCGCACGCCGGGGGCGGTGCGCGGGTCGGACGCCGGCCGGAGGCCCGTCCGCCTGCCGCTCCCTCACAGCGTGACCAGCGAGACCTCCGTGGCCTTGACGCTGGTCCATACGGAAACCCCGTCGGCGAGGCCCAGTTCGAGCGCGGCCTGCGGGGTGATCTCGGCGACGAGGTCGGGAGCCTCGGGCGAGGTCACCAGAACGCGCAGCCGGCTGCCGGCGGAGGTGATCTCGCGGACGGTGCCCGGCCAGACGTTGCGGGGGCTGCCCGCGGGCCGGGTGACGTGGACGGAGACCGCCTCGGGCGCGATGATCGCCAGGGCCGGGGTCCCCTCGGGCAGCCGGTCGGCGACAACGAGATGGCCGCCACCGGCCAGGCCGAGGCCGTCGCCTTCGGCTGCTCCCGCCCAGGCGTTGCGGCCGAGCATCCGGGCGACCCAGGGTGAGCGGGGGTGCCGGGTGACCTCGGCCGGCGTGGCGTCCTGGAGGGCGCGGCCGTCGTCGAGCACCAGCACACGGTCCGCCAGCGAGACCGCTTCGACCGGGTCGTGGGTGACCAGCAGGCAGACGCCGCCGAACTCCGCGAGGTGGCCACGCAAGGTGTGGCGGACGTGGGCGCGGGTCGTCTGGTCGAGGGCGGCGAGCGGCTCGTCGAGGAGCAGCAGACGCGGCCGGGCGGCCAGCGCCCTTGCCAGGGCGACGCGTTGGGCCTGTCCTCCGGAGAGCTGGGCGGGCCTGCGGTGGGCGAGGGAGCCGACGCCGAGGCGGTCGAGCCACCGCTGGGCCTGCCGGCGGGCCTCGGCACGCGGGACGCCGTGCGCACGCAGCCCGTACGCCGTGTTGCTCAGCGCGGACAGGTGCGGGAAGAGCGCGCCGTCCTGCGGTACCCAGGCGACGCCACGGCGGTGCGGAGCCGCCGCGGAGACGTCGCTCTCGCCGAGGCGGAGGGTGGCACGGGCTCGCTGGGTCAGGCCGAGAAGGGCCCGCAACAGGGTGGTCTTGCCCGCGCCGTTGGGGCCGACCACGGCGATGGTGGTGCCCGGTTCGGCGTCGAGGGTGAGCTGGGTGAAGCCGGTGACGTCGGCGTGCAGGGGCCAACGCTCTTGTGGCCCCTGGGGGTCGTCTGCGGGAAGCGGGAGGCCCCCGGCGTGCGGCGTCGAGAGGTCGGCGTCCTCGGAAGGGGGCGTCGCGGGCCGCCGGCTCCCCCGGTCGGCGGTGCCCGCGGTCCATCGGCCGCGCAACGCCACCAGCACGCCCATCGCGATGGCGAGCAGCAGCAGGGAGACCGAGGTGGCGGCTTCCGGGGAGTCCTGGAGCAGCAGATAGACCTGAAGCGGCAGGGTCTGGGTGGTGCCAGGAAGATTGCCGGCGAAGGTGATGGTGGCGCCGAATTCACCGAGCGCCCGTGCCCAGGTCAGCGCGGCGCCTGCGGCCAGGCCCGGGGCGACCATGGGCAGCGTGACGGTGCAGAAGACGCGCACCGGTGAGGCACCGAGGGAGGCCGCGGTCTCCTCATAGCTCGGCCGCAGTCCGGCGAGCGCGCCCTCCAGGCTGATGACGAGGAACGGCATCGCGACGAAGGTGGCCGCGACCACCGCGCCGGAACTGTGGAACGGCAGGGTGAGGCCGAACGTGTCCTCCAGCCACGGCCCGAGGAGCCCTCGACGGCCGAAGCCGAGGAGCAGGGCCACGCCGCCGACGGTCGGCGGCAGCACCATCGGCAGCAGGACGAGGGAGCGCACCAGCGCCTTGCCGGGGAAGCTGACGCGGGCCAGCAGCCAGGCAAGCGGCACGCCGAGCACCAAGGAGAGCCCCAGCGCCCAGAAGGAGACCAGCAGCGACAGCTGGACCGCCTCGACGACCCCGGGAGCGCTCAGATGGCTGCCGAGGTCGCTCCAGGTGGTGCGGGCGAGAATGCCGACCAGCGGCAGCAGCAGGAAGGCGATCGCCAGGAGCGCGGGCAGGGCGAGGGCGACCGGCGTGCCGGCGCCGGGGGCACGAAAGCGGCCCGCCGATGGCCGGGAGGGAGTGCGGGGGCGTCTCATCGGGGTTCCTGGGTTCGGGACCGGTGTACGGTGCGGCCTCATGGTTGCGCGCCGCCGCACGGCGCTGTCCGCTCCCCCGAGCCGGACAGCGCCTGCGCGCGAGCTGCGGTTACGGCTTCTGGAAGCCCGCCTGACGGAGGATCTTCTGCGCCTCCGGCGTGCTGAGCCACTTCACGAACGCGGCCGCCGCGGCCGCGTGCTCGGACGTCTTCAACGTCGCGGCCGGGTAGGAGGCGACGGCGTTCTGCGCGTCGGGGATGTCGACGGCGTCGACCTTGTCGGTGGCGGTGGCGGCGTCCGTCCTGTAGACGATGCCGGCGTCCGCCTCGCCGAGTTCCACCTTGCTGAGGACCGCGCGGACGTTGGGCTCCTGGGAGACCGGGCGGACGCTGAGCTTCTGGGCGTCCAGTACCTGCTTGCTGTAGCGGCCGACCGGGACCTCCGGCGCGGCGAGGACGACCTTCAGCTTGCTGCCGGTGAGGTCCTCCAGCCGGTCGATCTTCTTGGGGTTGCCCTCACCGGTCGCGATGACCAGTCGGTTCTTGGCGATGACGGTGGGCCGGCCGGCGTCGGCCTTCAGTCCGTCCATGGTCTTGGTGTCGGCCGTGACCAGGGCGTCGGCAGGGGCGCCCTGCTTGACCTGGGCGGCGATTTCCTGCGACCCGGCGAAGGAGAACGTCACCTTCGTGCCCGGGTGCTCCTTCTCGTAGGCGGCGCCGGCGGTCTTGAACACATCGGTCAGCGAGGAGGCGGCGAGCACGGTGAGCTCGGTCCTGGGGGTGTCGGACTTCCCCTCGCCGCTGTCCTTCTTGCTGTCGTTGCCGCAGGCGGCGAGCGGGACGAGCAGGGCGGCGGTCACCATCGCGGCGACGGCGCGGGGGCGCGGAACTACGGGGGACATGGCGTGACTCCTTGGTACGCGGGCGTGCGATCTCGCCCGAGCGGAGGGAAAGCCGCGCCGGGGACGGCGACGCCGCTGCGGAGGGATGGTGGTGCGGTGGGGGGTCAGGTGCGGTCGATGTGCACGCTGGTGGACTTCACGCGGGCGGTGGCCTGCACGCCCACTTCCAGCCCCAGCTCCTCGACCGCTTCCCGGGTCAGCAGGGAGACGAGCCGGTGCGGACCGGCCTGGATCTCGACCTGCGCGGCCACGTCGCCGAGTGTGACGGCGGTGACGATCCCGGGGAAGGCGTTGCGCGCGGAGGTATAGGAGGCGTCTTCCTCGCCGCCGTCCTGGGCGATCTCGGTGGAGAAGGCGGCCAGGTCGCGGCCGTCGATCAGTCGGCGACCGCCCTCGTCGCGGTGGGTCGCGACCTTGCCGGCGTCCGCCCAGCGGCGGGCCGTGTCGGGGCTGACGCCCAGCAGACGCGCCGCCTGACCAATCGTGTATGACTGCATGTGCGACAAGATATGCGTGGTCGGCTGGCATGTGCAATGTATAAGGCGAGTCTCCATAGCATGCGCCAGCCCGGTTGGAGGAACGTCCGAAGCGGAGTGGAGGCGCTCGCCGGAGCGGCGCGGTGACCTCGCGCCCGGTTGCGGTAGCCCTGGCCCGGTCCGGCGATCCGTGGCTCGGGCGCGCTCCGGCCCAGCCGGGCGACCTCTGCCCCGGCACGGGCGCGCGGGCGATCGGAGTGGACCGTCACCGACTCACCGGCGCCAGGCGCGCCGGCCGATGTCGAGGTCCGGCGGCGAACCGACCACCGCGACCACCACGAGTGCGGTCATCGGCCTGTGGCTCGGCCCGGCCCTCCGCCTCCGCGCCCCTCAAGTCGACCGGGGTCCGCCCCGCCGCCCCCTGCCGCCACGCTGCGTGCGGCCTCCCTCGGCCCTTCACCCACCCCCCGGCGGCTCTCATCGCGCGCCACAGCTGGGCAAGTCATCCCTCGTGCGGTCGAGTTCGCGGCAGGCGGTGTCGCGCATGCCGCGACGGATCGCCTGGACACCGCCAGGGCCCGGCTGTTCGGGGGAAGGAGGGGTCGACAGCGACCTCGCCCACCCGAACGGGCGACTCGGGTGACACTCGCCCGCACAGGAGTACGGGGCCATCCGGGGGACTTTTCCAGGTGTCCGTCCGCGGCGGGGGCCGGTCCCGAGAGCAGTTCGATGTGCGTCTCGGACGCCCTCAACACCCGCACTTCAGGTGGAAGTTGAGGAGATAACACCTGGCCGTCACGAGCGGTTCCGGGAGGAGAGGATCCCTCGCCCAGCCCCGATGACGCGAACAAGACCGCTGAGACGGTTTCTTCCGTTTGCGCCCGATTTGGGCTGATGTAACGCTGGAACTCCGCAACAGAAGGAGATGATCGTATGGTGACGGACCGCACGGTGGAGACGACCGCTCTCGCCGCAGAGGTCGAAGGCATGCTGGACTCCGCCGAACCCCACGGTGTCTTCCGCGACACGCGGGAGTGCGGCGGCGGGCTGCTCCTCGCGGCCCTGCTCCTGATCTCACCCCCCACCCCCCGCCCCAAGACCGACGCCCGCTAAGGGGCAGGCGTTGGCTGAACAGACGCAGGGAGCAGTCCCGCTGAGCGCTGTGATCGCTGATGCCGCACATGGAGTCGCCCTCGCCCTCCGAGGTGAGGGCGACCCCTATGCGCTGTCCCGAGTTCTGCGCCAGGGCGATGCCTTGGCGCTGGCCGCGATCCGGGTGCTCGGCGCCGACGCGCTCGCCCCGTACGCGCTGGACCACCGGGCGGTACGCGGCGGCGAGGACGACACCACGGTGGTGCGGGAGGCGCTGGCGGCCTACCCGCCGGGAACCGATGCCTCCGAGGTGTCGGTGTGGAGTTACCGGGGCCTGATCGAGGCCTCGCACGCCTTTTTGCCCAGCGGCGCGGACCACTGGCCACAGGCACCACAAGCCGGTGCGGCATGGGTGACCAACGATCCCTGGCCAAAGCTTTCTCACCGAGTGTCACAACTGGCCGCGCTGGCGCTCCCCGGACTCGCGCCCACGCTCGCCGACGGCCTGGCGGCGCGCTCCGACGACCTGGCCCGCGGCTTCGTCCGGGCGGTGCGCCGCAGGGACTGGCTGCAAGCGGCCGGACTGGGACGCTGGCTGGCCCGGCTGCCCGAGTCACCACCGTCGCTGGGGCTCGACGCCGGGCTGGCGTTCATCCGTCAGATGAGCGGTGGCGACGCCCGCGTGACGCTGCATGTCGCGGCCGCCCAGCGCTTCTACGGACGGGGCTGGTGACCGGGGGCCGGGGTGCCCCGGCACTGCTCGACCGCATGGTCGGTGACAGTCTGGGGTGGCTGGAGCGGGCACACGCCCACTTCCGCCTGCCCCCGAACGTCACGACGGACGCCGATCCCAACCTGACCCTGAAGCCCCTGGGCGAACTGGCGGAGCTGACCCAGCTGATCCGGACGTCGCACCCCCGCTCCGCCGTCCGGAAGCAGGCGGACGGGCTGTTCGCCTTCGCCTGGGAGGAGACGCGCGAGGGCGAGCTGTTCGCCGAGCTGATCCGCGGTGAGCCACGGGCGACCTATCCGGTGGAGCTGTACGGGGTCTTCGCGCAGGCCGGGCTGCGCAGCGCCGCCGTGGAGGAGCTGCTGCCGGCGACGACCCGGCTGCGCAGCTGGCGGGTCGCGCGCGAGGACCACACCCGTACGCTCGGCGTGCTCAACGCGGAGCGCCGGATCGGCCTGTGTCCGCACGCCGCGTTCGACGCCGTGCTGGAGCTGACCGGGCTCGGCTCGATGCCCGAGCCGTGGACGCTGGATCGCAAGGCGGCGTACGGCGTGACGCACGACGTCTTCCATCTCACCGACTGGGGGCGCGCCCGGGGCCGGCTCTCCGAAGAGCTCGCGGAGTATCTGCGGCTGTGGTTGCCCGCCTGGCTGGACACCTGGCTGGAAGAGCAACTGTGGGATTTGGTAGGCGAGTTGCTGGCCGTGACGGCTTGTCTGCCCTCGGCTCCGTACGACCCGGTGGCCTGGCGGCGACTCGCCGACGCCCAGGCGGCCGACGGCAGCGTGCCCGAGATGGGGGACCCGCCTCCCGACGCGAGTGACAGCGCCGAGGCGTTCACGGCCTGCTACCACTCGACCTTGGTGACCGCCTTCGCCGGCACCCTCGCCCGCATCGCCTCGGACGAGGCAACGGCGGACGGCGGTGCCGTTGCGGCGGTGGCCGCGACCCCTTGAGAAAGCGAAGGCAGCCCCCGTGACCGTGACCGCCGCTCCCCCCGCGTTGCTGCACGCCGTCGGCGACCGGGCTCTGGCCTGGCTGGACGACCACCGCGACCACTTCCGGCTGACCCCCGAGGACCGCGCCACCGGGAGCGCGGTGATCGAACGGCTCAAGCCGATCGGGGAGTTGGCGCTCAACATGCATGTGCTCTTCCGGGAGGGCGTGGCCGGCTCCCGGCAGCACGCCCGCGCCGGAGCGCTGCTGGACTTCACCTGGCGGGAGCTGCTGGACGGCGGCAACGTGCTGGCGGCCCTCCAGTACGAAGAGCCCCTCTCGCCGGTGCCGTTGGAGGTCTATGCGACCTTTCACGAGCTGGGCCGCCGCCACCCCGGCCTGGAGGAGGCGCTGGAGGTCGCGCGGCGGACCACCACCTGGTCGGCGCTGGAGATGGCGCCCAACCGCAGGCTCGGTGTGCTCAACGCCGAACGCAAGCTCGGCCTGACGCCGAGCAGCGACTTCGGCGAGGGCGTGGCACGCACCTGGCTCGGCCGGATGCCCGAGCCCTGGACGGTCCAGCTGCACATCGCCTACGACGTGACGCACACCGTCTTCCACCTCACCAACTGGGGCGAGGCGCCGGACCGCATCCCGCCGGACATCGCCTCCTATCTCGCGCTGTACCTGCCCGCCTGGATGGAGGACTGGGCCGACCTCGAACACTGGGACCTGCTGGGCGAACTCCTCGTCGTCGACGCCTGCCTGCCCCGGCCCACGCTCGACGCGGACCTGTGGGAGCGGTACGCGGCCGCGCAGTCCGGGTCCGGGGCGATGCCCATTCACCGGGTGATGCCGGAGGGCGACGCGGCGGAGGTCTTCGACCTCGTGCACCACCCCACCCTGGTGGCCGCGTTCGCCTCCGCCATGGCCACCTCCCGGGCGCTGTCCGCCGTCCGATGAGCGCACCGCGACCCGCCGCCCTCGCGGACCGCCTCACCGACCGCCTCACGGACGCGCTGGCACAGATCGACGCCCCGGACGTCGTACTGGCCGTCACCCGGCACGGCCGGCGGACGGTCGTCAGCGGAGGCACCGCCCTCGCGCCGCCGATGCCGCGCGAGGCGCTGCGCTACGAACTCGGCTCGCTCTCCAAGACGTACACGGTCCTGCTGCTCGCCTCGCTCGCCCGGTCCGGTGTCCTGTCCCTCGACGACGCGGTCACCGACCACCTGCCGGACCTGCCGCCGGTCTCCGCCGACCTGCGCCGGATCACCCTGCGGCAGCTGGCGACGCACACCTCGGGGCTGCCGCGCATCCCCCGGGATCTGGTGTCCGGTGCCCTGCTGCACCCCTACCGCAACGGCTACGCAGGCTACGACACCGAGCGCCTGGTCCGGACGTTCGCCCGTACCACGCTCACCCACCGTCCCGGCACCCGCTGGCACTACTCCAACTTCGGGCTGGCGCTGCTCGGTCCGGCGATGAGCGCGGCCGCGGGCGCCGACTACCCGACGCTGCTCGGCGACCGGGTGCTGCGCCCGCTCGGGCTGAGCGGTACCACGCTGGGACCCGGCACCACCGGGACCGACGCCATCGGCCACCGGACGAACGGCCGGACGCCCGTCGCGGGCGCCGACATGGCCGGCTTCGTCGCGGCCGGCGCCGTCCGCGCCGTCCCGGGCGATCTGCTCACCTACCTCGAAGCGCATCTCTTCGCCGAGGACACGCCGCTGCGTCAGCCGCTGCGCGATGTGCAGGTGCCGGTGCTGCGGCGCGGCTGGCGGCATCGGCACACCCACACCCTGGCCTGGTATCAGCACCCGGCCGCCGGCGGGCCGATGCTCTTCCACGTCGGGGCGACCTTCGGCCAGCAGGCGTTCCTCGGCTTCCACCCCGCCTCCGGCACCGGCCTCGCCGCCACCGCCACCCGCCGCGGACGCACCTGCCACATGGTGCACACGGCCTACGAGTTGCTGTACGCGCTCGCCGGCGACTCCACGGTCTGAGGCCGGGCCCGGCAGGCCGGAGCGTCCTTGCCGGGCCGCGGCAGCGGGCGGTGTCAGGCCGGCTGCGTCCGGGTGTCCGAGCCGCCGGCCAGGCCGAGTTCCCCGTCCCCCAGCGACCGGAAGTGGCGCTCCACCTCCGCAGTCGCCACCTCGCTCAGCCGGGACGGCGACCAGCGCGGATCGCGGTCCTTGTCGACGATCTGCGCACGGACGCCCTCGACCAGGTCGGGTCCGGTCAGCGCGGTGCACGAGACGCGGAACTCCTGATCGAGCACCTGCTCCAGGGAGTCGAGCGCACGAGCCCTGCGCAGCGCAGCGAGGGTGATCTTCAACGCCGTGGGCGACCTGCTCAGGAGGGTCTGCGCGGCCTGCTTGGCGGCCTGGTCGCCGCTGCGCTCCAACCGGTCGACGATCTCCTCGGCCGAATCGGCCGCGTAGCAGGCGTCGACCCACGTACGGTGCCCGGCCAGTTCGCCGCCGGGCGCCACGCCGGTGTGCAGTCGCAGCGCTTCCGTCACGTCCATACGGGCCAGCGCGGCGGTGAACTCCGGCAGCCGCTCGGCGGGCAGGAAGTGGTCGGCGAGCCCGCACAGCAAGGCGTCGCCCGCGCCCATCTCGCCGCCGGTGAGCGCGAGGTGGGTGCCCAGTTCACCGGGGGCGCGGGCCAGCAGATAGGTCCCGCCGACGTCGGGCACGAATCCGATGCCGGTCTCCGGCATGGCGACGCGGGAGCGCTCGGTGACGACCCGTACGGAACCGTGGGCCGAGACGCCGACCCCGCCGCCCATGACGATGCCGTCCATCAGGGCGACGTACGGTTTGGGGTAGCGGGCGATCCGGGCGTTGAGGTGGTACTCGTCGCGCCAGAAGGCCTTCGAGGCGGCCCCGCCGCCGGAGCGGACGTCATCGTGGACGCTGCGGATGTCGCCGCCGGCGCAGAGGCCCCGCTCACCTGCCCCGCGGATCACCACGGTCGCCACGGCTGGGTCCCGCTCCCATGCGGTCAGGGCCTCGTCGATCCGGCGCACCATGGCGTGATTGAGGGCGTTGAGGGCGCGCGGCCGGTTGAGGGTGAGATATCCGGCCCGGCCTTCGGTGTGCAGGAGTACGGAGTCGTCGCTCATCGGCCCGCTCCGGGCGACGCGGGTGCGGCAGTGGCACACATGGTTCGTCGGTTCCTTCCCGATCTGACGCGCCCGCGGCGGACGCGGGCGATCTTCTCACCCTCTACTCCACCAGACGCCCGGCGTGACCTTCGCGCCGCGGTGCCCGTGCGAGAAGCGCGTCCCCGGTGGGGAGCGGTGCGTGCGGGTCGGTGTCCGCGATCCGGCCGAGGAGGTCGAGGAACCGGTCCTGGTGGGCGGCGAGCTCGCGCTCGCCGTAGAGGGCGGGGTTTGCGTCGTGGTCGATGCGCAGGCCGGCGCCGTCGCCCCGGTCGTGGACGCGGACGGTGAGGTCGTCGACCGGACCCGCGGCGAGATTGTGCGCATCGGAGTGGGCTCCGGCGAAGTCCGGTCCGTTGACGAAGGGCAGGACATTGACCAGCGGGCCGGCCGGCGCCCCGGCCGTGCCGGGCATGCCGAGGTCGCGGCGGAGGTCCTCGTAGGGGTAGCGCTGATGGCGGCGGGCGGCGCGGACGCCGAGGACGACCTGCCGGGTGAGATCGGCGAAGGTCGCCCGCGGTCCCAGGGTGAGGCGCAGCGGCAGCACGTGGGAGACGGTGCCGGGGACCCTTAGCGCCGCGGGGCTCATCCGGCCGCGCATCGGTAGGCCGAGCACGACGTCGGTGGTGCGGGTGGCACGGGCGTGGTAGCACGCCTGGGCGGCGATGAGGACCTCGGGCCAGGTGGCGCGGACTGCGCCGGCGAGTGCCTCGATCCGGCCGGTGACATCGGTGCCGATCCATACGGTGCGGCGCAGGAAGGTCCGCGTGGGCAGAGCGCGGCGCCCGGCGAGGGTGGGGGTTTCGGGGCAGCCGGCCAGGACGCGGTTCCAGTGGGCGCGGTCCGCGGCGTACGCCTCGGAGGTGCGGTAGGCGGCGTCCTCTGCGACCAGACCGGCCAGCCTGCCGAAGGGACTGGCCCCGGCCTCCTTCCCCGCCGCGAGAGCGCTGTAGATCTCGGCCGCCCGGCGGGTGACCAGCGCGTGGCCGAAGGTGTCCAAGGCGAGGCCGTGCACCCGCTGGTACCAGAGCCAGCGGCGCTCACCGACCTGGAAGAGGGCATGCCGGAAGAGGGGCCCGGTGCCGAGGTCGAAGGCGTCGCGGAGGTCGTCGCGCATCCAGGTGCCGGCGACCGCGTCGGGGTCGCCCTGGTCGAGGAGGGACGCGATCTGGAGCGGGAAGCCGTGTCCGGGCGCTTCGATCGCCAGCGCCAACTGTCGTGGCCCGTACGGGGTTTCCTCGACTCGTACGCGCAGGGCGTCGGTTTCACCGACGGTTCGGTGGAGGGCTTCGGCGAAGACCACCGGGTCCAGCGGGCCGTGGATCTCGATGCATTCGGCGCTGTTCAGCGCGGGGCTGCCGGGGTCGAGGGCCGCTCTGCGCCACAGCCCGGCCTGGGCGGTGGTGAGCGGCAGTCCGGCTGCGGCGGCGCGGTGCCCGCGCACCGCGTCCGGCGGGTGCGTCGGGGAGGGGGCGGTGACGGGCAGCGCCATGACAGGGCCTTTCGCTGATGCGGGGCGGGTGTCGGGACGGAAGGGTGCGGCGCGTGCGGTGGGCCCGGCCGACGCGGCGGAGGTGCCGGGCGAGGATGCGGGCACGCGGCGGTGTTCAGACGCGCAGGGCCAGGGCTCCGTCGGCGTGCAGATCGTGCATGGTGATGTGGCGGGCGCGGTCGGAGACGAGGAAGGCGACGGCCTCGGCGAGGTCGTGGGGGTCGGCGGAAGGTCGGGGCGGCGCGGCCGGCCCCTGAGTGGTCCAGGCCGCGCCGCGGGCCCGGCCACGTTTGCCCGCCGATCCCGGGCGGTGCCGGGTTCCGGTGGCCCGAGGAGCGCCGGGCGAGACGACGTTGCAGCGCACGCCACTGGACGTCAGCTCGCTGCCGAGGCACTTGGTGAAGAGTGCGGCCGCGGCTTTGGAGGCGGCGTACTCGGCCAGACCGGCCCGGGGCACGCCGACGGGGTGGGCGCCCACCGTGATGATGCTGCCGGCCCGACGGGCGGTCATCCGGCGAGCCACCGCCCTGGAGAGGTGGAAGACACCGGTGGTGTTGACCGCGTAGAGGGCGTCCCAGTCCTGGTCGGTGAGTTCGGCGACGTCCGCTGCGCGCAGTACGCCGGCGGCGTTGACGAGGATGTCCAAGGGCCCGACAGTGCGCTCGGCCTCGTCCACCAGGCTTTCCACTGCGGCGCGGTCGGTGATGTCCACGGCGCGGGCGATCACGCGCGCGGCGCCGTACGCGGATTGCAGAGCGGCGATGCCATCCGCCTCGCGGTCGACGGCGATCACCCGCGCGCCGCGATCGGCCAGCAGTCTCGCCACGGCCTCCCCCGCAGTGCCGCCGGCCCCCGTGACCAGCGCCGTCCGCCCGGAGAGTTCCCCTTCCCGCATGACTCACCCCTCGACTCAATAGTTAGGTAAGCCTAACCTAACAGCTAGCAGCGGCCCGCGGGAGCCCGTTCAGGGGGTGACGATGGAGAAATTGGGGTCCGGGTCCACGAGCAGACCCATGAGCCGCTGCAGCGCTCCCGCATCCCCCTCCTGCTCCACCCCGCCCGCCTCCCGGCCGGCGAGCAGACCGAGCAGTTGGACCTTGGTGAGCCGCAGCGTCAGATCCGGCCGCCGCTCCGGGGACGGACTCGGCGGTCCCGGCGAACCGAGGTGCGTCAGCGCGCCGTTGGACAACGTCAGACGCCAGGTGCGGTCCTGGTCGGTTACGTACAGGTCGAAGGAGAGGGTGAACTCCGCGGCCGCGGGGCCGTCGATCCGAATGGCGAGGGAATCCAGCAGCCGGTCGACACTCAGCGCCACGGCAACCTCAGGACCGGTGGCGTCCGGGGGCACCTCGGCGAGAGTGCCCCGCAGTTCCATCGCTCCGGTGAGATAGAAGTTGCGCCAGGTGCCGTTCTCACAGCCATGGCCCAGTCGCTCGTAGACGGCCGCCAGCTCCAGGCAGGCCCGTGTATGGCCGGGGTCGGCGAAGACCACGTGGTTGAGGAGGGTCGCCGCGAACCGCAGATCGCCCTCGGCGGCGTACCGCTTGCCCGCCTCGTAGGCGGCCTCGACACCGCCCAGGACCTGCACGTAGCGCCTGGCCTGCTCGACCGGCGGATGCTCCCAGAGATGGGCGGGGTTTCCGTCGAACCAGCCCAGGTATCGCTGGTAGATCGCCTTGACGTTGTGACTCACCGAGCCGTAGTAGCCGCGGTTGGCCCACACCCTCTCCAGCGCCGGCGGCAGCCGCAGCTCCTCCGCGATCTCCGCTCCGGTCAGCCCCTGGTTGAGCAGCCGCAGCGTCTGGTCGTGCAGATACGCGTAGAGGTCACGCTGGTGCGTCAGCAGACTGCCGATCCGCTCCTTGCCCCAGGTCGGCCAGTGGTGGGACGCGAAGGCGATCTCCGCGTCGTCGCCGAACAGCGCGAGGGCCTCGTTGAGATGGTGTGCCCAGTTCCGGCAGTCACGGACGGCCCCACCGTGCAGCGGGAGAATGTTGTGCAGAGTGTGGGTGACGTTCTCCGCCAGGCACAACGCCTGGTGGGCCGGGAGGTAGAAGTTCATCTCCGCGGGTGCTTCTGTGTCCGCGGTCAGCTGGAAGACGATGTGCACCCCGTCGACGATCTCCTCCTGTCCGGTGCTGGTGATGTCCACGGTCGGCGGGATGAGGGTGCGGGTGCCGGTGGAGGCCGCGGTGCCGAGACCGCAGCCGATCTGGCCGGCCGGCCCCTTGGGCAGCTCCGCGCCGTACATGTAGACGGCACGCCTGGTCATGGCCGTCCCCGCGTAGACCTTCTCGCTGACCGCGTGCTCCAGGAAGCCGGCGGGAGCCAGGACCGGAACCCGGTCCTGGCCGTGCGGCAGCACCCCTCGCCCGCCGCCGAAGTGGTCCTCGTGGGAGTGCGAGTAGATCAGCGCGGTGACCGGCCGGTCACCTCGGTGCTTGCGGTAGAGCTCAAGACCCGCGGCCGCGGTCTCGGCCGAGCGCAGCGGGTCGATGACGATGACACCGTGCTCGCCCTCGACCAGCGTCATGTTGGACAGGTCCAGCCCCCGGAGCTGGTAGATGCCCTCCGTCACCTCGTAAAGGCCCTGCCGACCGACCAGCCGGCCCTGGCGCCACAGACTCGCGTCCGCCGTATCAGGGCAGTTGCCCCCCAGGAACCCGTACGCCCCGGCGTCCCAGACCACCCGCCCGTCCGCCGCGAGGACATGGGGCGGGTCGAGCGGGGCGATGAATCCGCGGTCGGCATCGGCGAAGTCCGCGTGGTCATCGACGGGCACAGCACTCACGTGGCACTACCTCTCCGGGTGGCAGGGCGGTGGTCCGGCGGGTCGCCGGCGCCTCCGCCACGGGGATCAGCCATCGCCACCCAGGAGGGCGTCGCCGGATGACCCTTGAACATGATTTAACCCACTGTGCCCGGTTCGCGCACACGCGTGCGCACGCACGCCGACGCCCCACCCGCCCCATCCCTGACATGGACCACAGAGCCGACCCGCGCAGCGCCCTACCGCGTCGCCCCGAGGGACCCCGGCTCGGTCCACGTGGCGTCACCGGTCGGGTCAACAGAGTTACGGGCAGGGCTCCACAGGGCACAACAACGCCTGTGACGTGGTGGACCCACGCACGCCACGGCCGCGTTGGCTCGGGGCACACTCCCCCATCCCCGCTCACTGCCCCCGTCCGCCCGCAGCGGCGCTCCTTCTTCACGCCGTGACCGCGCACCGACCGCACCCGCAACAGGAGGGACGCCGCGTGCCCCCCGAGCAGGAACGCCAACTCGCCGACGCCGCCGAGCGGTTCCGGCACGCCCGCACCCCGCACCCGGGCACCGCCCCGGTCGCCGGCCGACGACCCGTGTACCGGCGCGACGCATACCGGCGTGGAGCCGCCCGGCCGGCACTGCTCGCCGCGGCCGGTCTTCTCGCCCTCGGCGTCGCCTTCGGTGACGGCCTGCTCATCGCGGGCGGGCTGATGCTGGCCGGTTTCTTCGGCCGCCCCTTCGCGCCGTACCCCGACTGCGCGGGCGAAGGGCCCGGCAGGGACGCACCGCCGGCGGGTTGACCGCCTTCCGGCGGCGGACGGATACACACCGGCCCGCCGGCCGTCCGTTGGGCGGCAGGCGGGCCGACGGGTTGTCACCGGCCCCTCACGGGAGCGGGCTTCAGGTCACGCGGCGGCTTCTCGACGCCACGGCGACGCACATCGCCCCCAGCAGGAACGTGAGGCCACCGATGACGACGTTGTTCCAGATGACGCCGGCATCCGGGTCGGTGCCGACGATCCACGGCGCCACGATCATCCATGCGCCGATCGCGCACATCGCACCGCTCAGGCCGTACATACGGTCCGGCGTCACGGTGAACCCGAGCGCCAGCAGGGCGATCGCGATGCCGACGATGAGGTTGTGCGTCACGAGCGCGGACTGCGAGGCCGTGTAGTGGACGATCCATGGCGAAGCCGCGCAGTACAGGCCGACGAGGAACACCGGTCCGTCCACGAGTACCACGTCACGCCCGCCGAGAACCCGGTCGTATCGGGCTTGCATCTCAGTAGCGTCGGGGTGACCCGCGAGGTCGCCCCTGGTGTGTGAGACGTCGGCCATGCGACTCGCCTCCTTGGTTCACAAGCCTTGGCCGTACCGCGAGGCATCTGCCACGCACTCTTTATTCTGCACTTATGTCCCCTTTATGGGTAGATGTTCAGCCATTCAATTTTCTCGCGACGGCCCGGCGCACCGAGAGTCGCCCTACGGGCGCCCCGGCGTCCACCCCAGCGCCAGATTCCAGCGTCCATCCCGACCGCTCAACTCCGTCGCGGTCAGCGGCGGCACATCCATCCGCCAGAAGGCGTCCGGCGGCACCCGTAGGGCACACACCGCCGCAGCTCGCACCACGTCCGGCTCCACCACCGCCAGTACGCGCCCGGAGACGCCGGCCACGCCGTCCAGCCACCTCCCGACCCGGTCGCACAGCTCCCGCAGGGACTCGCCACCGTGCCCCGCGAAGCCGGGGTCGGACAGCCAGTCGGACACGGCCGTGGGATCCGCCTCGGCCACCTCCGCCAACGTCCGGCCGCGCCAGTCACCCATCCCACAGCCGGCCAGCTCCGTCACGGTCTCGGCGGAGATCCCCAGCTCACCGGCCGTCCGGCGGCAGCGTACGGACGGGGACACCAGGGTCCGGTCGGCAGCCGGGAGGTCACCCGCGACCGCACGGACCCGGCGCAGCCCGGCGTCGCTCAGCGGCGCGTCGTCGTCGAACCGCACCTCGCGCTGCGCATCCCCGGCGGCCGGTGAGATCAAGGTCACCCGAGTTGTCATGAACTCCTCTTTCGCTGTACCCCGGCGACAACAGAGCGCCCGGTACCGCGAGTTGCCCGTCCCGCGCGCCCCGCACTGCCCCACTCCGCCCCCCGCTCGGCCTTGGCCCGCCCGTGGGTTCGCGGTACCTTCCCGAGGATGTTGACGATGACATGACGGAAGCCGGTGGGATCCCGGCGCGGTCGCGCCACTGTATGTCCGGTTTCGACTCGGCCCCCGCGGGGCCGGGACCGGGCGAGCCAGACCCGCCATGTCGTTACGCACTCCACCACACGGGACGCGAGTTCCCCTACCAGGAGGTTCCGCCATGGCTCAGACCATCGCACCGCCGACGTCCGGCGCCGTCACCCCGGCCACGCTCCCCCTCAAGGCGATCGCCCCGTGGGCGCTGTTCTTCGGCGTCCTGATGCTCGTCCTGCTCTACTTCATCGGCGCGGAGCAGGGCGCCACCTCACTGCTGTCCGGTACGGATGTCCACGAGTGGGTCCACGACGGTCGCCACCTGCTCGGCTTCCCCTGCCACTGATCGGACCCGAGGAAATGAACTCCGTCACCATCAGAAATCTCCTGGTGCGCGGCATGCTCGCGGGTCTGGCAGCCGGTGTCCTCGCCCTCGTCGTCGCCTACTTCCTGGGCGAACCGCGGGTGGACGCCGCCATCGCTTTCGAGGAAGCGCAGGCGCACAGCCACGGCCACGGCCACGAGGCCGAGGTGGAGGTCGTCAGCCGCGGTGTGCAGTCCACGGCGGGGCTGGCGACCGGCGTACTGGTCTACGGCGTGGCCCTGGGCGGGATCGCCGCGCTGGCGTTCTGCTTCGCGCTGGGCCGGATCGGCCGCTTCGGTGCCCGGGCCACCGCAGTCCTGCTGTCCGGCGCCGCCTTGCTGGCCGTCCACCTCGTACCGTTCCTGAAGTACCCGGCCAATCCGCCGGCGGTCGGCGACCCCGACACCATCGGCAAGCGCACGGCCCTGTACTTCCTGATGATGCTGCTGGGCATCCTGCTCGCCGTCGCCGCGACGATCCTCGGGCGGCGGCTCGCCCCGAAACTGGGCAACTGGTACGCCACGGTGGCAGGCGGCGCGGCCTTCGTCGTGGCCGTCGGCATCGCGTATGCCTTCCTGCCGTCCATGAACGAGGTGCCGCACGGTTTCTCGGGCACGCTGCTCTGGCAGTTCCGGCTGTCGGCGATCGCCATCCAACTGGTGCTGTGGACCGCCTTCGGGCTGATCTTCGGCCACCTCGCGGAGCGCGTCGTCCCGACGAAGGAGTCGGCTGCCGCGCGGAGTGTGCCGGTCACACCCTGACGCCGGCACCGCACTACAGGGAAGGGGCCCGCGAACGCCGTCGCGGGCCCCTTCCCTGTGCTCGGCGGACAACCTCCCGGCAGATCACCGGAGTCTCAGGACGGGCCGGGAAGGTGGTCGAGATGCGGCAGGTCGTGGTCGAGCCGCTCGCGTTTGGTCCGCAGATAGCGGAGGTTCTCGGCGCCGGGCGGCGTCAGCAGCGGGACCTGCGCCTCGACCGTGACACCGTGCCGCACCAACGCCTCGCGCTTGCGCGGATTGTTCGACAGCAGGCGCACGGACCGGACGCCGAGATCGTGCAGCATGGCGGCGCCTGATCCGTAGTCGCGGGCATCGACGGGCAGGCCCAGGGCGATATTCGCCTCGACGGTGTCGAGACCGTCCTCCTGCAGCCCCATCGCCCGCAGTTTGGCGACCAGCCCGATTCCGCGCCCCTCATGGCCGCGCAGATAGACCAGAACGCCCCGCCCTTCGGCCACGATCGCCCGGAGGGCCGCGGACAGCTGTTCGCCGCATTCGCAGTGCGTGGACGCGAAGGCGTCGCCCGTCAGGCATTCCGAGTGCAGTCGGGCGAGCACCGTCCTGCCGGCCACGTCGCCGTGCACCAGCGCCACGTGCTCCACGCCGCCCCGGCGGTCCAGATAGCCGACGGCCAGGAACTCGCCGTACGCCGTCGGCATGCGCACCTCGGCGACCCGCTGCACGGCCGTGGGGCGCACGGCATCCGAGAGGCGGTTGACCGCTGCTCTTCGTTCGTCTTCCGAGAATTGCCGTACGACACCGTACTGGCGAGCGGCATCGTCGAACGCGACATCGGCACCGGGCTCCGTCATCCCGCGATCGTAGGTGCGCGGGAGAACGGGTGGCGGCAATCACTCACAAGATGACAAGGCCCGCCAACTGCTCGTCGATGAGGCGCGTTGCACAAGAGCGGTGCGCGCCCGCCCCCGCCCGGCGCGCCGCTCGCGGCCTATGCTGCGACTGCTGCGCCGACACGAGGACCGAGCGACGAAAGGCCCGCCCCACCATGACCGCTTCGGGACAACGGACTTCGCCCCCCGGCCTCCTGCCGACGGACACCGCGGAGGAGGTACGGCAGCGGCAGCCGAAGATGGCGGTGCTCCCCATCGGAAGCTTCGAACAGCACGGCGCGCACCTGCCGTTGACGACGGACACCGTCATCGCCTGCACCATCGCCGCGGAGGTCGCCGCCACCCATCCGGTCCTCCTGCTGCCACCGCTGACGATCTCCTGTTCCCAGGAACACGCCGCGTGGCCCGGCACGGTCAGCATCTCAGCGGCCACCCTGCACACCGTCGTGACGGACATCGCCGCCTCGCTTCGCCGTTCCGGGATCGGAGCCCTCGTTCTCGTCAACGGCCACGGCGGGAACTACGTGTTGCGCAATGTGGTGCAGGAGTCCGCGGGCACCGGCACCCGCATGGCGCTCTTCCCGGGGCCGGCCGACTGGGACGCGGCGCGCCGCCGGGCCGGAGTGGTGACCACCTCGCACAGCGATATGCACGCGGGAGAGGCGGAGACCTCCCTCCTGCTGCACGCCCGTCCCGAGCTGGTCGGGCCCGGATACGCCGCTGCCGATCACGTCGCCGACGACCGGAAGCATCTGCTCACCCTCGGCCTGACGCCGTACACCGCATCCGGGGTGATCGGCCGGCCGTCGCTGGCCTCGGCCGCGAAGGGGCAGGAACTGCTGGCCGGTCTGGTCGACGCGTTCGGCGAGTACGCCGCGCTGCTGGCCCCGGCAGAGGTCCCCCGAGGGGCGAAACGGTGACGGCTGCGCACGATGCGGATCCTGACCACCGGCGGCACTTCGCCGACCGACATCCCGAGAGCGAGAAGGGGCGCGCCGTGACCGACTCGGCGACGGAACTCGACGCGGTGGAGGCGTGGGACCGGCTTCGCCGCGTCCGGTCCCGGCGGGAGGCCGAGGCCGCCGGCATGGTCGCGGACGGGGAGGGCGGATGGCGGTGGGCGGCGCCCACCACCGCCGGGGCGGTGGAGCTGGCCGAGCGTTATCTGCCACTGTGCCTGGCGGGCCCCCGGCTGTCCTTCGCGCAGCTCGGGCAGAGCCTGGACGGCTTCATCGCGACACGCACCGGCGACGCGGACTACGTCACCGGCGCGGAGGACCGCACCCATCTGCACCGGCTGCGTGCGCTGGCGGACGCAGTGATCGTCGGGGCCGGTACGGCGGTCGCGGACGACCCGCGGCTGACGGTGCGGGCCTGCGCCGGGGACAACCCGGTGCGCGTGATACTCGATCCGCGCGGGCGGGTGCCGCGCGGGCACCAGGTGTTCACCGATGGTGCGGCGCCGACCCTGTGGCTGGTGGGGCAGCACGCGAACGGCGGGGACGCCGTGCACACCGGCCGGGAAGCCGACGCGTGCGGTGTGGAGACCATGGTCCTGCCCGACCCGGACGGGTTCGCCCCCGAGCGCCTGCTGGGGACACTCGCCCGGCGGGGCCTGGGGCGGGTGCTGGTCGAGGGCGGCGGCGTGACCGTGTCCCGCTTCCTGCGGGAGCGCTCGCTGCACCGGCTGTATCTCACCGTCGCCCCGGTCCTGCTCGGCGACGGCGTACCCGGCCTGCGGTTTCCCGGCACCCCCGTGATGCGGGACGCGCTACGACCGCCGCTGCGGCGCGCCGCACTCGGCGCGGACACCCTCTTCGAGCTCGACCTGCGGGACGGCGGAGCGCAGCCCGGCCACGCCTCGGACGATCAGTACGGCGGCGCCCGGCAGGCTCGCGGCGAAGGCGAGCACCCCGTAGATCACAGCGGCGGTGAGCCCCTGCGCCGCGCCTAACCCGGCCGCGCCGAAGGACCAGGCTGCGACGCCCTCCCGCGGGCCCCAGCCGCCGACGTTGAGCGGCACGGCCATGGCGAGCAGGGAGAGCACCACCAGCGGGAGCAGTACGGCCGGGGGCGCGGTCGCTCCTGCGACTCGGGCGGCGAGCAGGAACATCGCGAGGTAGCCGGCGAGGACCACCAGGGACGAGAGCACGACGCCGGGCCACACGCCGGGTGCGAGCAGCCCCCGGCGCGCCTCGGACAGCGCGGCGGCCGGCCCGCGGCGTCCGCGCGGGACGCCGCGCCGCCGGTGCAGCAGAACGGCCGTCACTCCCACCGCAGCGCACACCATCGCCGCCACCGGCGCGGCGCCGGGCGCCGAGAGGAGCTCGCGGATCCGTGCCCCGGCCGGGGACGGAGGGACGAGCAGCACCGCGCCTCCGACGGCGAGCAGGGCGACCTGGCCCGCGACCCGCTCCAGGAAGACCGCGCGGACACCTCGGCCGATGTCGCCTTCCGTACGGCCGTGTCGTACCGCGCGGTGGACGTCGCCCAGCACACCACCGGGCAGCGCCGCGTTCAGGAACAGGGCGCGGTAGTAGTCGGCGACGGCCCGGCCGAGCGGCAGCCGCAGGCCGAGTCCGCGGGCCACCAGGCACCAGCGCCAGGCGCTGCCCACCGTCGTCAGCAGGCCGAGGGCGAGGGCGGCCGACAGGGTGGCCGCGTCGACCCTGCGTACGCCGGCCAGGAAGGCGCCGGATCCCAGGTGCCACAGCAGCACTCCGAGGATCGCCATGCCTCCGAAGACCCTGAGCCACGCCCAGCGGGACCGGCTCATCAGCCGGTCCCGGTGACCGGCAGCGGTAGCGGTAGCGGTAGCGCCAGCAGATCGGTGTGGTGCACCGTGACACTCAACTCGCCCGCCGCGCAGGCCGCCAGGCGCCGCCGGAGGTAGGCGATCCCGCGCAGCGCGAGATCCGGCCGCTGCGCGACGGCCGCGCCGACCCAGCCGCGCAGCCAACTGGCCGTCAGCGCCGCTTCCGGGCCGCCGAGCCGCCACGGGCTCGACTGCGTCAGCACCGTGGCCCCGCGTCGCTCGAACGCCTCGGTGGCGGCGGCGATCGCGTCCGGACCGAGCAGCCGGCGCCCGCGGTCCGTACGGCGCTGGTGGTCGTTGAACGCCGCGGCGATCGCGGCGTCGAGCGGCTCCGACGGGGTGAGTTCGACCCGGCCGGTGACGGACAGCGTCAGCAGGGCCGGACACCCGGCCGCGACGCAGGTCGCGGCGAGGGCGTCCATCTCGTCGTGGGTCAGCAGGTCCAGCAGCGCGGAGGCGGTGAGCAGGGACGTGCCGGCGAGGGTGCCTGCGGTGAGGCCGGTGAGGTCGCCGCACTCGGTGGTGACCGTGACGGGCCTGCCGTTGGCGGCCGTTGAAGGCAACCGGTCACCGGCGCAGGCGAGCAGCGCGGGATCGTGGTCGTGCAGGATCCAGCGCTGCGGTCCTGGCAGTCGGACGGCGAGCCAGCGCCCCATGGAGCCGGTGCCGCAGCCGAGGTCACGGATCACCAGCTCGTGAGGGGCCGGCGCGGCTTCCGACGCGGGCCGCCCGGCCGGGGCCGGTGAGCTGCGCGGCAGCTGCGCGTTCAGCCGGGAGCGCAGCGGATGCAGCAGTTCCGGCGCGCGTGCGGCGGCGTCGGCGCGCTCCCGTAGGGCGAGCCACTCCGCGGCGAATCGAGGTGCGCCGACCGCGTTCATCCGGCGCTCCGGTGTGCGAGCCGAAGACCTTCCAGCACTTCGGCCAGATCGTGCGACGTCATCTCCCACCCCTCCAGCATGGCACGCCGCTGCTGGGCCGATTCCTTCAGCCTGCCGCGGAGTTCGCGATCGCCGAGCCAGGAGCGCAGCGCCGAGGCGAGGTCCTCGGGTGTGTCCGGCGCGACGAGGAGACCCGGCAGGCTGCCGTCGGGGGCCCGACCCATGGCTTCCGGGATGCCGCCGACCGCGGTCGCCAGCACCGGGGTCGCGCGGGCGAGCGCCTCGGTGACGACCATGCCGTAGGTCTCGGCGGACGACGTGAGCACCTCGAGGTCGGCGGTGGCGCGGCTCGCCTCCAACTCCGCGCCCGCCTGCGGGCCCGCGAGATGGACTCGGCCGCCGAGACCGAAGTCCACGATGTCCCGTCTCAGTTGGTCGACATACTCCTTCTCGCGCCGCAGCCCTCCGACGCAGACGCAGCTCCAGGGCAGGTCGGCGACGGCAGCGAGGGCCCGCACCAGGTTGTGCTGACCCTTGCGCGGGGTGACCGCGGCGACGCACAGCAGCCGGCCCGCACCGTCGGTTCCGGAAGCGCGCGGGGCCGGGTCCACGCCGGGGCGGGCGACACGGACGCGGGCGGCGGGGAGCCCGTGGTGGCCGATGATGCGACGTGCGGCCCACTCGCTGGTGGCCACGACGGCTTTCGCGGACCGCAGCGTTCGCCGCTCCTTGGCGTCCAGCTCGGCGGCCCGGTCCGCGGCGAGACCGGTCTCGTCGCCCAGGGGCAGATGCAGCAGGACGGCCGTCCGCAGCCGTGCGGCGGCCGGGACGACGACTTCGGGGACGCCACAGGCCACCAGCCCGTCGAGCAGGACCACGGCACCCTCCGGCAACGCGGCCAGGCGCCGGGCCAGTTCCTCACGGTCCGTCGCGTCCGGCAGCGGCCAGCTGCCGGATACGGCGTGGCGGTGCACCCGCCAACCGGCCGCCGGCAGACCGCGGCAGACCCGGCGGTCGTAGACGTTTCCGCCGCTGGGCGCCGCCGGGTCGTCGACGTCGCCGGGCAGGAAGAAGTGCACCACGCGCTCCGCCACCGCGGGGGCACCCCACCGGCTCACAGCGTCCGCTCGTAGCTCGCCCAGGCGATGTGTGACTCGTGCAGACTGACCGATATCCCGGCCAGCTCGCGGGCGCCCTCGCCGAGGTTGCCTGCGTGGACGCGGTCGGCCAGCCGGTCGGCGATAACCTTGGCCAGCGCCTCCGTCGAGGTGTTGATGCCGGCGAAGGCCGGTTCGTCGTCGAGGTTGCGGTAGTTGAGTTCGCCGATCACACCGCCGAGTTCCTGAGTGGCGAGGCCGATGTCGACGACGATGTTGTCCGCGTCGAGTTCGGCCCTGCGGAAGGTGGCGTCCACGACGTAGGTCGCGCCGTGGAGTCGCTGGGCGGGACCGAAGACGGCGCCACGGAAGCTGTGCGCGACCATCAGGTGATCGCGGACGGTGATGCTGAACACGGTGTTCCTCCAAGGGGAGTCGAGTGTGCCGGCCGGATCGGTTCCGGACCGGCGGACGTCCGTGGCAAGGGAGTTGGCCCGGCTTCCTACGCACCGCCGTCCGCGCTGTACCGGATGCGGTGGCACAGCGCGGGCAGGTCGCCGCCGGCGAGCCGGGGCAGCACCAGCGGCAGGTCCTCGAAGGCCGATTCGCCGGTGACCAGCGCGTCGAAGACGGGGTCGGCGAGCAGGTCGAGGGCGACCGCGAGCCGGTCGGCGAAGGTCCGGCGCGCCCCGCGGGCCGGGGAGACGGTGCCCACCTGACTGCTGCGCACCACCAGCCGGCGGGAGTGGAAGGACTCCCCCAGCGGCAGGCTCACCCGCCGGTCGCCGTACCAGCTCAGTTCGATGACCGTGCCCTCCGGGGCGAGCAGCTCCAGCGCCCGCGCCAGCCCCTCCTCGGTGGCGCTGGCGTGCACGACGAGGTCGCACTCGCCGAGGGCGTCCTCGGGCAGCGCGAAGCCGACGCCCAGCGCCTGTGCGATCCCGGCCCGCGCCGGGTCCGCGTCGACCAACTGCACCCGGACCGCCGGGAAACGGGCCAGCAGGGCCGCGACACTGCACCCGACCATCCCGGCGCCCACCACCGCGATCCGGTCGCCGAGCAGCGGTGCGGCGTCCCAGACGGCGTTCACCGCGGTCTCGACCGTGCCGGCCAGCACCGCCCTGGGCGCGGGCACGGAGTCCGGCACGGGGGTGACGGCGTCCGCCGGGACGACGTAGTGCGTCTGGTGCGGATAGAGACAGAAGACCGTACGGCCCAGCAACCGGCGCGGCCCTTCCTCGACCACGCCGACGTTGAGGTAGCCGTATTTGACGGGCCCGGGGAAGTCACCGTCCTGGAACGGCGCCCGCATCGTGCCGTACTGGCTGCGCGGCACGCCGCCCCGGAAGACCAGGGTCTCCGTCCCGCGGCTCACGCCGGAGCAGAGCGTGCGCACGAGCACCTCGTCGGGTCCGGGCCGCGGCAGTTCGACCGTCCGGATCTCGCCCTCCCCCGGGGCATTGAGCCAGAACGCGCGGGCGACTCGCGGCATCGGGACCCTCCTGGACGCAGCGACGCGCCCGTTCCGGAGAGCGGGCGATCTTGAAGGACGCCGTTACGATACGCGGCACTCATCGGCTCCGCCACAAGTCAGAGGAGGCACGGTGACCACGCAAATCCGCTACGGCACCCGGCCGTTCGCGCCCGACCTCGCACTCGGCGCCTGCGGGCAGCTGCTGTTGCTCGCCCTGCTGGGATGGACGGCCGGGTTGGGGCCCCTGGGGTGGGTGGCCGGCGGGGTGTACGCGGCGGCGACCTCGGCGCTGCTCACGCTCGCGCTGCGCCGCTCCTGGACGGGGCCCTTCGGCCCGGCCAACCGTGTCACCCTCACCCGTGCCGTGCTCGTGGGCGGGGTGACCGCGCTGGTCGCCGACTCCTTCGGCGGGCGGCCGCCTCTCGCGATACTGACCGGTCTGGCCACCGTCGCACTGCTCCTGGACGCGGCCGACGGCCAGGTCGCCCGCAGGACCGGGACGGCCAGCGCGCTGGGCGCACGCTTCGACATGGAGGTCGACGCCGTCCTCCTCCTGGTGCTCAGCGCGCACGTCGCGGGATCGGTCGGCGGGTGGGCCCTGAGCATCGGCGTCATGCGCTACGCGTTCGTCGCGGCCTCCTGGGTCCTGCCCTGGCTCCGCGGCGCCCTGCCGCCCCGGTTCGCCCGCAAGACGGTGGCGGCGCTGCAGGGCATCGTGCTGGTCGTCGCGGGTGCCGGGGTGCTGCCACGGCCGGCGGCGGGCACCGCGGTGGCTGTGGCGCTGGGGCTCCTCGTGTGGTCGTTCGGCCGCGATGTGGCCTGGCTGTGGCGGGCCGGGGCGAGCGGGCGGAGCCCTTCGGAGGTCGACCGGGGATACGGGACGCCGTCGTCGTGACGTCCGGTGCGACCGCTATGTGCCGGCGTGCCGACCCAGGTAGACGACCAGCGCCAGAAAGACGAGCACGAGGTGGGTGACGACGATGGTGAGCAGGATCCGGCGCCACCTGCTGCGCCGCACCGCCTGCCGGGACGGCAGAGTCACGCCGGACAGCCTCGCCAACTGCGCCCCGGGACGAACCGCCGTCCAGCGGCCCCTCGGCCCGAAGCACCGTGGCGCCGTGCGGTGGCGAAGGGCGAGGTCCGGGCAGGTGCGCCCCGTGGAGCGGCGCGGGCCACGGCCGTGCGGGCGACCTCGGCAGGGCCGTGCGCCGGGCCCGGTCGCCGGGGGTATGCAGGTGCGGGAGCGGACCGCCCGCCAGGGCGGGGGCCCCTTACGCCTCGATGGGCCGGCCATACGCGTCACCCGGCTCCGTCATCGGACGGCAGGGAGGCGCCCCGCCGGACCAGGGCTGTCGTGCGGACAGCGTGCGTCATGACACCACCCCCACGCCGGGCGCCGTCGTCACCGTGTCGGCCGGCGCCACCTCGCGCGGCGCCGGGACGCCACCGGCCTCGGCCTCCCGCAGCTCGGCCAGCAGGGCGTGCTGCCCGGTGAGGACGTCGCTGAGGATCCGCCGCGCGGCGCGCATCAGCTCCGCGACGTCACCGCCGGCGAGTTCGTAGACCACGGTGGGGCCGGTGCGGGTGGCCGTCACGATGCCCGAGCGGCGCAGCACCGCCAGTTGCTGGGACAGCGCGGAGGGCTCCACCTCGATCGCGGCGAGCAGGCTGCGCACCGGCAGCGGCCCGTCCTGCAGCAGCTCCAGCACCCGGATCCGGACGGGGTGCCCCAGCATCCGGAAGAATTCGGCTTTCGCCTGGTAGAGGGGGATCTGTGCGCCGTTCACGCCCCTGCCCCGTCTCCCGGATCGCCCTCGTCCCCCGGTTCGTCTCCGGGCGCCGGGCCCGGGTCGACGTCGACACTGCGAGCCACCCGCACCGCGTCGTCCAGCTCGTCCTCGGCCACGGCCAGCGCGTATGCGTCACCCGAGGCCCGCGCCTCCTCGACCGCGGCTCGCGCTGCTCGCACCCGTTCCCGTACCGACTCGGCGAAACCGCCCACGCATGCCTCCGCATTCAGGCCGACCGGCCGTCGCGTCACCTGTTGAATTGCAGAATTCTGCAACTGTAAACGACGGCGGTCCACGATTTCGTGCGGGAGCGGCGGAACGGATGCCTGCGGGGCGACGCCTCGCCGCCGGGAAGGTCGCCGGCGGCCGTCCCGTCGTCCGACGGCACAATGGATTGGACACCCCGGCCCGCCAACTACAAAGTGACGCGCATGACTTCACTCGTACGCCACATCACCATCGACTGCACCGACGCCTACCGCCTCGGATCGTTCTGGGCCTCCGTTCTGGACGGCTCGCTGGCCTCGGACGATCTGCCGGGCGATCCGGAGGCGACGGTCACGGCCGCGGGCAGCGCTCTGCTGTTCGTGACAGTGCCCGAAGGGAAGACCGTGAAGAACCGCGTCCACGTCGACCTCCAGCCGCAGGACCGCAGCCGGGACGCGGAGGTCGAACGGCTGCTGGCACTGGGGGCGTCCCTGGTTGCCGACCACCGCAGGGGCGACGGCACCGGCTGGGTCACGCTGGCCGACATCGAGGGCAATGAGTTCTGCGTGGAACGCAGCGCGAGCGAGCGGAGCGGCTGACCGGCCGACGCCGGACGGCCGGCGTTCGAGGAGGCCGAGCGGGCCTGTGTGTCGGGGAGCGCACGGGGTTGCCCAGGCAGGCGGAACGGCCGGCGGTCGCCGGCTTCGCTGGAACGTATCTTCTGACCTTCACCGCCGCAGGGGCATCTGAGGCCCGTCCAGGCCGCGTCCCGCAACCAGCGAGCCCGTCCTCGGGTTGAGTCCGGGCATGGACGCCAAGCAGCCCGCGGGTCACCCCTTCCAGCGCCTCACGCTTCCGCACCAGTCTCCGCCGCCCCCGCCTCCGCAGGCCCGGCGGCCCCCTGAGGAGGCGACCCCGATCTTCGATCAGCTGCTCAAGGAGTGGCGCGCCGGGGCGCTGCGCCCGGTGGTTTCCTGGCCGGTGGACGAACCGGGGAAGATCAAGCCCGGTGCCGCTGTTGGCACCGATGACGGACGTCCCTATCCGCGCAACCGCATTGAGGAGCATGACCGTGAGCCTGTACGACATCCCGCTGCGCACCCTGACCGGTGAGCCCGCCTCGCTCGCCGACTACCGCGGCAAGGCGCTGCTGGTGGTCAACGTGGCGTCCAAGTGCGGGCTGACCCCGCAGTACTCCGGGCTGGAGCGCCTCCAGGAGCGCTACGCGGACCGGGGCTTCAGCGTGCTCGGCTTCCCCAGCAACCAGTTCGCCGGCCAGGAGCCGGGCACGGCCGAGGAGATCGCGACGTTCTGCTCGGCGACGTACGGCGTCAGCTTCCCGCTGTTCGAGAAGACCGACGTCAACGGCGCGGACCGGCACCCGCTCTACGAGCGGCTCACCACCCACGAGGACGCCGAGGGGGCGGCCGGTGAGGTGCAGTGGAACTTCGAGAAGTTCCTCGTCGACCACCAGGGAGAGGTCGTGGGCCGTTTCCGGCCACGCACCGAGCCGGAGGCCGATGAGGTCGTCACCGCCATCGAGGCCGCCCTGCCCGCCTGATCCGCGGCTGGCCACCGGGCCGGCCCGTGTCCCGGACCGGCCCGGCGCCGGCACGGCCCGCCGAAGGGCCGGGCGTCACCCGACCGCGGTCCCGGCGATGTCCGTGACGCCGACGATCACACCGGCGCGGCCGGGGGCGAGGTCGGGCACCGCGCGTCGCGCCGCGCGAAGGGCGTCGGCCACGACGTGATCCGGCACGATCACGAAGTCCTCGCCGACTCCCGTCAGACGCAGCAGCCGCATGACGCTGTCGCTCTCGGCGACGCCGGCCAGGCGCAGCAGGCCACCGCGCTCGCGCGCCCGGTGGCGGGCGCGGCACAGCAGGGACAGGCCGGCGCAGTCGATGAAGGTCACCGCGCGCAGATCGAGCACCAGGTCGGGGCGGCGGTGGCCGGTCAGGTCGTCCAGCCGCTCGGACAGCTTGCCCGCGGCGAAGATGTCCAGCTCACCACAGAGTTCCAGTACGGTGACCGCGCCGGTTTCGTGGATCCGCCCGGCGAAACCTCGGCAGTCCTGACCTTCGTCCATCGGCCCGACCCACTTTCGTGCCTGGCGCGCGGGTATGGCCACGCGCGGTGCGGCGGAGGCATACGGAAGGTGAGGGGAGCGCCCGGCGCGATCCGGTCCGGTGAGGTGCGGACGTACCCGGGTCGTCGACTGTGCCCTTACGTGTCTACGGCTTACCCCTCGGCCGCGCGATCGAGACCCGGCCGGGAGCCTGTAAAGAAGTTGTCTCAAAATCGCCCTCGCCTGCGGAGTGCTTCGCGGCCGGCCGCCCCGGTGCCGGGTCCGCGGCGACCGGGCTGCGTGCGCTCGTGCGTCAGCGGATCTCGCTGGTCGTCCGGCGGTAGGTGGAACGCCGGTCCTCGATGTCGGCCCAGCGGTCGCCGTAGACGTTCCGCGTGATGCCGGGCTCCCGCAGGAAGTCGTGCGGGAAGCCGAGCGGCACCGCGCTCGCCGCGTCCAGCCGCTTGACGGCATCGTCGTCGAGCGTGACATCGACGGCGGCGAGGTTGTCGGTCAGCTGGCTCTCCTTGGTCGCGGCGATGATCGGGATGATGTTGCCCGGGCGGCTCCGCAGCCAGGCGAGCGCCACCTGCGCCGGGCTCCAGCCGCCCTGCTCTGCGACCTCCAGCACGGCGGTGATGATCTCGTCCTCGTTGCCGGCCGCCGCACCCGCTCCCACGGTGTCGAGGCGGCCCGTCCCGCCGCGGCGGTACTTGCCGGTGAGCTTGCCTCCCGCCAGCGGACTCCACGCCAGGACGGCCAGGTCGAAGGCCCTGGCCTGCGGCAGCAGTTCGCTCTCCGGGGTCCGCTCCAGCAGGTTGTAGAGCAGCTGCGAGCCCGCGAAGGCGGTCCAGCCGCGCAGCTCGGCGAGGGTGTTGGCCTGCGCGATCTCCCAGGCGGGCCAGTCGGAGACACCGATGTAGTGGGTCTTGCCCGCCCGTACCAGGTCATCGAGCGCCCGCATGACCTCCTCGACGGGGGTGAAGTTGTCGCGGGCGTGCACCCAAAGGATGTCGAGGTGATCGGTGCGCAGCCGGTCGAGGCTCTCCTCAACCGAGCGCACCAGGTTCTTGCGGTGGTTGCCTGCGGCGTTCACATCACCCTCACGGGTCGCGCAGGTGTACTTGGAGGCCAGCACGAAACGGTCCCGGCGGCCGTCGAGCAGTTCCCCGAGGATCTTCTCCGAGCTGCCGTCGGTGTAGTTGTTGGCGGTGTCGATGAAGTTGCCGCCGGCCTCCGCGTAGGCGTCGAGGATCCGTCCGCTGGTCTCCTTGGCTGCGCCCCAGCCCCAGTCGTCGCCGACGGTCATGGCACCAAGGCTCAACTCGCTGACCCGCAGGCCGGTCTTGCCGAACAGTGTGTACCGCACGATGTTCCCCTTCGGTCAGGTCGTGCCCCGGACGCTACGAGTTGGAGCGCTCTTCAAGGCAAACCGGCGGGCGCGCGGACGCTTCGGCCCCCTGCCCTGCCGTCACGGTCTCAGCGGGTAGGTGGTGATCGGCCGTCAGCAGGGCCGGGCGACGGACCTCAGGTGCCGATGACGCGCAGGCCGGCCCAGAGCGCCACCGTGGACGCGGCCAGCGTCACCGGGACGGTCAGCAGCCCGAGGCGGGTGAAGGACTTGAGGTCCGGGGCCGCGCCGTGACCGTGCAGGATGCGCCGCCACAGGAGGGTGGCGAGAGAGCCGACATAGGTCAGGTTCGGGCCGATGTTCACGCCGATGAGCACCGCCAGCACCGGTCCCGCACCTGACTGTGCCGCGAAGGGCAGCAGCGCGAGGACCGCGGGGAGGTTGTTGATCAGGTTCGCCAGCAGGGCCGCGAACGCGGCGAGTCCGAGCAGCGCGGGCAGCGAAGCGCCGTCCGGCAGCAGCCGGTCCACGGCCTCTCCCAGCCCGTTGTCGACGACGGCCTGGACCACGACGCCCAGAGCAAGGACGAACACGCAGAACAACGGGTTGGCGGCCTCGACCAAGTCCCTCGGGGTGGTCTCCTTGCGGCGCAGCGCGCGGGCCGCGAGAACGAGCGCGCCGGCCAGCGCCGCCCAGGCGGGGTTCAGTCCGGCGAAGGAGCTGACCACGAAGCCGCCGAGGGTGAGGGAGAGGACCACCAGGGCGAAGACCGGCAGGGGCGGCGGCGCCGGCAGGGCCGCCGAGGGCGGCAGATGGGCCGGGGCGGTGAGCAGGTCGGGGGCCGGGGCGGCCACAGGGGTTTCCGGAAGGCCGCCCGTCCGGCCCGAGGTCCCGTCGTCCGCCGCGAGTTCCCTGGCGAAGTAGCCGCGGAAGACGACGTACTCGACGGCGACGGCCACCAGCCACGGCAGCGCCATCAGGGCCGCGAAGCGTGTGAAGGACAGCCCGGCGGCCCCCAGCGCCAGCAGGTTGGTGAGGTTGGAGACCGGGAGCAGCAGCGACGCGGAGTTCGCCAGGTGGGCACAGGCGTAGAGGTGGGGTCGCGGGCGCGCGCCTGCGCGGTTGGCGGTGGCCAGCACCACCGGCGTCAGCAGCACCACCGTCGCGTCGAGGCTGAGCACCGCCGTCACCACCGCGGCCAGGACGAACACCCCGGCGAGCAGACGGCGCGGCCGGCCCGTGCACAGCCGTGCCAGCGCCGCACCGGCCGCTTCGAAGAGGCCCTCGCGCGCGCAGAGATACGCAAGGGCCAGCACCGCGGCGAGAAAGCCCACCACCGGAAGCAGGCTGTGCACCTGGGACCAGGCGTCGGACAGCGGGACCGCGCCGAGCAGCACGACGATCACCGCGGCGGGCACCGCGGCGACCGCCTCGGAGGCGCCGCGCGGCCGCTGCACGGCGAATACCAGCACCCCCAGCAGCAGAAGGACGGACAGGGTCTCGGCGATGGCGGTGCTCACCACCGCACGCTATCGGCCGCGGGGCCGCCGGCCGACGTTGCCCCTGGCGACATCGGACGACCGTGGCCGGGGGGGGGCTGCTGGTCCGTGCGGGTGCGCGGGAGGGTGACCGATCGGGAATCCCTTGACCTCAACATTGGTTTAGGTCCTAGTTTCCTTTCATGTCGCCGGTCAGTCACGGCGATGCCGTGACACCACGACACACAGGAGGCCGCGATGGACATGGAAGTCACCGCCTGGCATTCGCTGCACAGCACGATGACCGCGCAGCAGGACAGGCGCCCCTTCTCCCGGGGGACGCTGCGCCGCATCCTGAAGTTCGCCCGCCCGCACCGGCGTCAGCTGGTGTGGTTCCTGATCCTCAGCACCCTCACCGCGATGCTCGCGGTGGCCACCCCGCTCCTGGCGGGACACGTGGTCGACACCATCGTCAACGGCGACTCCTCCTCCGTCGTCCTCGGCCTCTCCGGCCTGATCGCCGCCATCGCGGTCGCCGAGGCCGGCCTCGGCCTGCTGACCCGTTGGCTGTCCGCGACCATCGGTGAGGGGCTGATCCTCGATCTGCGCACCACCGTGTACGACCACGTGCAGCGGATGCCGGTGGCGTTCTTCACCCGCACACGCACCGGAGCCCTGGTCAGCCGCCTCAACAACGATGTGATCGGCGCCCAGCGGGCGTTCAGCGACACCCTGTCCGGGGTCGTGAGCAACATCGTGACGCTGCTGCTCACCCTGGTGGTGATGCTCAGCCTGTCGTGGCAGATCACCCTGATCGCGCTCGTCCTGCTGCCGGTGTTCGTGCTGCCCGCACGCCGGGTGGGCCGCAGGCTCGCGGGCCTGCGGCGCGAGGGCGCCGACCACAACGCCGCCATGGGCACCCAGATGACCGAACGCTTCTCCGCGCCGGGCGCCACCCTCGTCAAGCTGATGGGCCGTCCGTCCCGCGAGTCCGCGGAATTCGCCTCGCGGGCCCGGCGGGTGCGGGACATCGGCGTCCGCTCCGCGATGGTGCAGACGTACTTCGTCACCGCCCTGACCCTGGTCTCCGCCCTTGCGCTGGCAGTCGTCTACGGGCTGGGCGGGTTCTTCGCCCTGCGCGGGCAGCTGGAAGCCGGCGCGATCGTCTCGCTCGCCCTGCTGCTGACCCGGCTCTACGCCCCGCTGACCGCACTGTCCGGAGCGCACATCGAGGTGATGAGCGCCCTGGTGAGCTTCGAGCGGGTCTTCGAGGTACTCGACCTCGAACCGCTGATCACCGAAAAGCCGGACGCCCGCCCGGTGCCCGACGGGCCGGTTTCGGTGGAATTCGACTCCGTACGCTTCGCCTACCCCTCCGCCGACAAGGTCTCGCTGGCCTCACTGGAGGAGGTCGCCACCCTCGACACGCGCGGCGGCGAGGAAGTGCTGCACGACATCTCCTTCCGCGCCGAAGCGGGCCAAATGGTGGCACTTGTCGGCTCCTCAGGCGCCGGCAAGTCGACCATCGCCCAACTCCTGCCTCGCCTGTACGACACCGACTCCGGCACGATCCGGCTGGCCGGGGAGGACGTCCGCGACCTGACCGCCGCCTCGCTGCGCGACACCCTGGGCATGGTCACCCAGGACGGGCACCTCTTCCACGACTCCCTCCGCGAGAACCTGCTGCTGGCCAAGCCGGAGGCGGCCGAGGAGGAGCTGTGGGACGCCCTGCGCCGCGCCCGGCTAGAGGAGCTGATCCGTTCGCTCCCCGACGGCCTGGACACCGTCGTCGGCGAACGCGGCTACCGCCTCTCCGGCGGTGAGCGCCAGCGGCTGACGATCGCCCGGCTGCTGCTCGCACACCCCCGGGTCGTCATCCTGGACGAGGCCACCGCCCACCTGGACAGCACCTCGGAGGCGGCGGTGCAGGAAGCCCTGACCGAGGCGCTGGCCGGCCGGACGGCGGTGGTGATCGCCCACCGGCTGTCGACCGTGCGGGCCGCCGACCTGATCCTGGTCGTCGAGGGCGGGCGGATCGTCGAGCGCGGGACGCACCGGACGCTGCTCGCCGCCGACGGGCGCTACGCGCAGCTCCACCGGACCCAGTTCTCGGCCACCGACTTTGATGCCGGGCCCGGCCAGGAGTCCGCAGCGAGCACCGCACCGACCGCCCACGGCTCCGATCGTGACTCCGGCCCGGAACAGGTCAAGGAGACCGCGCTGGTGCCGTGACGCCGCGCCGGTCGGCCCCCGCCTCTTGGCGGGGGCCTCGCCATGCCGAAAACTGAGGCGATGACGCAGCGCGCGGAACACTCGACTGTCATGGACCGCCTCGCGATCGACGATCTGATCACCGGCTACGCCATCGCCGTGGACGACGGCGACTGGCCCGCCTACCTGGCCCTGTTCACCCCGGACGGCCGGGCCGACTACCGGTCCGCCGGCGGGATCGAGGGCACCGTCGAGGAGATCGCGACCTGGCTCGCCGACACCCTGCGCCTCTTCTCCGTACGCCAGCACCTCATCGTCAACCGCCGGATCCGTGTGGGGTCGCTCGACGGCGCGAGCGGCGACACCGCCACGGTCCAGACCGACTATCTCAATCCGATGCGCCTGACCGGCACCGCGGCGGACGGCGACGGCGGTCCCACCGCCCCCAACTTCACCTGCGCGGGCCGCTACGCGTTCACCGCCCGCCGCACCCCGGACGGCTGGCGGCTGAGCGGCGTCGTCGTCCACGAGAAGTGGCGGCAGGTGCCTCCCGCCGCCTGATCGGCCCACCGCAGTGCCCGCACCACGCACCGCTCGGGGCGCGGATCACCGTGGTGGCTGCGCGAATCAGCCATCTCCGCCGGGGCACCCTGTTCATGATCGGCCCGTCCGCGCACACTGACCGTCCGGCTCACGGCCCCGCCAACAGGGAGACGCATGCACAGACCGCTCGGCCATCCGGCGCGGTGGCTCGGCTCCCCCTGGTCGCGCGGCGCCGCCGCGACGCTCGCCGGGGCGCTGCCCGCGCTCACCTTCCCCGCGCCGTCGTGGTGGTGGCTGGCGTATGTGGCGCTCGTTCCCTGGCTGCTGCTGGTGCGCAGCGCCCCGACGCGCGGCCGGGCGGCACTGGAGGGCTGGCTGGGCGGCGCCGGGTTCATGCTCTCCGTCCATCATTGGCTGCTGCCGAGCCTGCACGTCTTCATCCTCGTGCTGGCCCTGTTCCTCGGCGCTCTGTGGGCACCGTGGGGGCTGCTGGTCCGTCAGCTGCTGTCGGGCGCGCCCGGCGCGAGGCGCCGCGCCGCGGCCCTGGTGCTGGTGCCTTCGGGCTGGCTGATGGTCGAACTGGTCAGGTCCTGGGAAGGATTGGGCGGTCCGTGGGGGCTGCTGGGCGCGAGCCAGTGGCAGCTGCCACCCGCTTTGCGGCTCGCGTCGATCGGCGGCGTATGGCTGCTGAGCCTGCTGATCGTCGCGGTGAACACCGCTGTCGCCGAGCTGATCGCCCGGCCGGCGGCCTGGCGGCCTGCCGTCGCCGGCCTCTTGGTCTGCGCCCTCGCCACCACCGCGGCCTGGTACGAAGCCCCCGTCCCCCGGACCGCCGGTACGGTGCGCGTCGCGGTGGTCCAGCCGGGTGTCGCCGGCGGCCCCCGAGGCCGGCTGGAGCGGAGTGAAGAGCTCACCCGCGCGCTGGCGGGCCGCGGAGTACGCCTCGTCGTCTGGGGCGAGAGCAGCCTCAACAGGGATCCGGCGGACCATCCAGCACTCGCCGCCCGGCTCGCCGCCCTGTCCCGGCGCACCGGCGCCGAGCTGCTCGTCAACGCCGACGCACCGCACGCCGGTGGGCCGGGCATCTACAAGAGCGCGGTGCTGATCGGACCTGACGGCCCGACCGGTGACCGGTACGCCAAGATGCGGCTGGTGCCCTTCGGTGAGTACATCCCGGCCAGATCCCTCCTGGGCTGGGCGACACAGGTCGGCAAGGCCGCCGCGACCGACCGGCTGCGGGGCGCACGCCCGGAGCTGATCCCCGTCGCCACGGCGGGCGGTCTGCGCATCGGCCCGCTGGTGTGCTTCGAGACGGCCTTTCCCGACATGAGCCGCCGGCTCGCGCAGAACGGTGCGCGCGTGCTGGTCGCCCAGTCCTCGACCTCGACGTTCCAGAACAGCTGGGCGCCCGACCAGCACGCCTCGCTCGCCGCGCTGCGGGCGGCGGAGAGCTGGCGGCCGATGGTGCACGCCACGCTCACCGGTGTCAGTGCGGTGTACGGCCCGCGCGGTGAGCCCGTCGGTGGACGGCTGGGCACCGACCGGGCCGCGGCCGCCGTGTACGACCTGCCGCTGGCGGAAGGCACCAGCCCGTACACCCGGTTCGGCGACTGGGCGGTGTACGGCGCGGTGGCCGCGCTGCTGGTTGCCGCCGGGATCGGGGGACTTCGGGCGCTCAGACGGCCTGCGCGAGCGCCTCGGTGATGACGCGTTCGCACAGTTCGTGGGTGCGCAGCGCGTCCTGGGCGGACGGTCGGCGACCGGCCCGGATGTCGTCCAGGAAGGCGAGGACGATCTGCTCGATGCCGCGCTGACGGGCGACCGGCACCCAGTCCCCGCGCCGGCGCACGCTCGGCTGCCCCTTGTGGTCGATGACCTCGGCGAGGTTCACGACCTGGCGCTTGGTGTCCTGGCCGGAGACGTCGAGGAGCTCCTCCGCTGAGCCGCTCAGGCGGTTCATGGTGCCGATGGCGGTGAATCCGTCGCCGGAGAGCTGCAGCACGACATGCTGCATCAGCCCGTCGCGGATCCTGGCGCGCACGTCGACGTGCTCGATCTCGCCGGGGAGCAGGAAGCGCAGCGTGTCGACGACATGGATGAAGTCGTCAAGCACCAGCGTGCGCGGGTCCTCGGGCAGGCCGATGCGGTTCTTCTGCATCAGGATCAGATCGCGGGCGTGCTCCAGGCACTGGGCGTAGCCGGGTGCGAAGCGCCGGTTGAAGCCGACGGCCAGCCCGACGCCCCGGTCCTCCGCCAGCTGCACGATCCGCTGCGACTCGGCGAGTTCGTAGGCGATCGGCTTGTCGACATAGGTCGGCACACCGGCGTCGATCAGCCGGGTCACGATCTCGGGGTGCACGGCGGTCGGCGCGTGCACGAACGCGGCGTCGAGGCCCGCGGAGAGGAGCGAGTCCAGGTCGGTGTGGAGCTGGTCCGCCGCCAGCCGGTGTGTGCCGCCGACCCGTTCGAGGGTGGCGGGGGTGCGGGTCTGCAGGTGCAGTTCCACACCGGGCTGCGCGCCCAGTACGGGGAGATACGCCTTCTGGGCGATGTCTCCGAGTCCGATGCAGCCGACCTTCACTCGTGCTCCTTGGGTAGTACCGCGGTCCGGGTGCCCCGCGTGCCGGAAGCATACGTGCCCTCCGGCGGCCGCCAGTCGGCGATGCCGTCGAAGCTGCGCAGCGCCGGATCCGGTGCGAGACGGCCCGCGGCGGCCAGCAGCGCGGCGCGCAGCGCGCAGGCCGGCCGGGAACGCCAGGTGGTCAGCCGGCCGAGTCGCTCCGAGCGGCGCACCACGTCCATGGTGCGCGGCAGCCGCGCTCTCGTGTAGGCGGCGAGGGCGACGCCGAGACCGTCCTGCGAGGCGACCTCGTGGGCCGGCACGACGGCGTCCTCGATCGCCTGGCAGCCGCCCTGCCCGAGGTTCGGGGTCATGGGGTGCACGGCGTCGCCGAGGAGCGCGAGCCGCCCGCGGTGGAAGGCGGGCGGCGCAGCGGCAGCGGTGTACACGTCGTTGCGGAGCACCGCGGCCGGGTCGACGGTGCCCAGGAGCGCGGGGATGGGGTCGTGCCAGTCGCCGAAGCGGCGCAACAGCTCGGCCCGTTCGCCGTCGGCTGCCCGCCCTCCGGGAGGCACGGCCGCGGTCGCATAGGCGTAGACGCGCCCGTCGTACAGCGGGACGGTGCCCCAGACGCCGCCCGGTCCCCAGGTCTCACCGGCCGGAAACGGGCGGTCGGGGGCGGGGACCACGAAGCGCCAGGCGGTGTAGCCGGCGTAGCGGGGTTCGGGGAGGCCGGGAAAGAGCTCGCGACGGGCGGCGGAGCGGATGCCGTCGGCGGCCACGACGAGATCGGCGGTCAGTTCCTCGTCGCCCTGCACGCGCACGCGGGCCGGGCCTTCCGGGAGCCGATGATCGCCCTCCTGACGGCGGCCGGCTCCACCGATCCCGAACGGCACGCGCAGAACGTGATCGCCTGGTGCGACGGCGCGATGTTCTCCTGCACCGCGGGGCAGTACCAGGCGTCCGTCCCCACGCGCGACGCGCTGCGCACGTCCTGCACGGAGCTCCTGGTCGGCATGCTGAACCGCTAGGCCACGGCGGCGGCGCAGCCGCCGCCCCCGCTCCTCCGTTCCGTTAATCCGGTCGGCGCGTCCCCTCCGCGGCGCGCCGATCACTCCTGTGGGGCCTTCCCAAGGATTCGACAGACGTGGAGAGTTGTCGGCGTGTACCAATTGCCCGCAGCGGCGGTCCTGGTGACGGTGGTCGCGGCGACCACCACCGGATGTATGACCGTCATCTCTCCCCCGGCATCCGAGGCGCCCCCTCGCCCCGCGCTGCCCGCGCCGTCAGTGGAACCACTCGGCCCGGGCATTTCCGCGCCCTCGAAGAACAAGGTGACGACGGCGGTACCGTCGCCGCGTCACGACCGCAGGGGCCCGCGGCCCTCATCGGCACCCGGCGACGGGCGGAAGGCCGCGGACGGTGCGGCGGCACCGTCCGCGGGCGGGCGGAAGCACAGCGGGAGCCGGGCGGCGTCCGCTCCTGACGCGGGCGGACGAAAGGGCACCGGCATCGGCGGAGCGCCCGCGGGCGGGGCCGCGACACCCCGACCCCCGCGCCCGGGCGTGCCCGCCGCGCCGTCCGGGACGGACGTCTGCGCGCTGGGCCGGGCCTACGGACAGTGGGAGCAAGGCAGCGCCGTGCAGCGGATCTGCCGTGGCGCCTACGCCGAATAGCCCGCCGCGCCGTCGATCCGCGACTCCAGTCGGTCGATCGCCTCTCTGAGCCCCTGGCGGTAGTCGCCGTCGGCCAGGGCGTTCGCGGACGCCTTCGCCCGCCGCAGCTGCGCTCGCGCATCGGCCGGCCGGTCGAGCCCTGCGTAGTCGGCCGCGAGATTGAGATGCAGGGAGGGGAAGAACGCCCGCAGGGCGACGAGCGGGTGCCGGGGCCCGGGACCGTCGGCCACCGCTGCGCGCGGGATGCCGCCGGCCTCCGGGAAACGCTCGGTGACGAAGCCCTCGGCCGCCGCCAGAGCCCTTAGATCCCAGGCGAGCTCGTCCCTGGGATCGTCCTGGGTATCCGCCATGTAATGGGCGAGGGTGCAGCGGTGGAAGGCGTTTCCCTGTGGTCCGATCTCCCGCCAGAGCTCCGCCAGACGATTGCGTGCCTCCTCCCGGTCCCCGGCGCGATGCAACATGATCGCCTGGCCGATCCGGGTCGGCACGCTGTCCTCGGGCGCCTCCTGCCGCTGCTTCTCCGCCACCGCACACTCCCCGCGTTCACTCGCCGTCGCCATTGCCGTCTCCACGACGCTAACCGCCGGCGGAAGCTCCCGCGCGGTGTGCGGGAGCTGCCCGGGCGTACCGGGCGGCCGGCTCAGCCCAGGTCGGGGATCCGCCAGTCGATAGGGGTGTGGCCCTGGGCGGCGATCGCCGCGTTGATCTGGGTGAAGGGGCGGGAGCCGAAGAACTTCTTCGCGGACAGCGGGGAGGGGTGCGCGCCCTGCACGACGACATGCCGCTCCTCGTCGATCAGCGGCAGCTTCTTCTTGGCGTAGTTCCCCCACAGCACGAAGACGGCCGGGTCGGGCCGGGCGGCCACCGCGCGGATCACCGCGTCGGTCACCTTCTCCCACCCCTTGCCCTTGTGGGAATTGGCCTCGCCCTCGCGGACCGTGAGCACGGCGTTCAGCAACAGGACGCCCTGCTCGGCCCAGGGCATGAGATAACCGTTGTCGGGGACCGGGTGCCCCAGCTCGTCCTTCATCTCCTTGTAGATGTTCCGCAGCGACGGCGGCGTCTTGACACCGGGTCGCACGGAGAAGCACAGGCCGTGGCCCTGGCCGGCGCCGTGATACGGGTCCTGGCCGAGGATGAGCACCTTCACCTGGTCGTAGGGCGTCGCCGCCAGCGCCGCGAAGACCTCCTCGCGGGGCGGATAGACCGGGCCCAGAGCCCGCTCCTGCTCGACGAAGTCGGTCAGCTCCTTGAAATAGGGCTTCTCCAACTCCTCGCCGAGGACGCCGCGCCAGGACTCGGGCAGCATGTCGGTCAGCACGTCAACAACCTCCGGTGTATGTTCCGTTCTCCCACCCAGAACCTACCGGCGACCACTGACAACGCCGCCCGCGGGCCGCCCCCGGGACCACGGTCTCACGCCTCGTGCCACGCACAGGAGGCGCAAGACCCCGTGGGCCTTGCGCCTCGTGTGCACGGCCCGCGGCCCGGCCGGCCGTGCGGCAGGCAGGCTTCCGGGCCGGGCGCTCGCTGTCAGACCCCGGCGTTGAGGAACAGGCCGCCGTCGACGACCAGCGTCTGGCCGGTGATCCAGCCGGAGGCCTCGGACAGCAGGAAGGCCGCGGCCCCGCCGATGTCCTCCGGGACGCCGAGCCGTGCCATCGGGTAGCCGGCCGCCGCCTCCTCCTCACGGTTCTCGTACAGCGCCGCCGCGAACTTCGTCTTCACCACGGCGGGAGCGATGGAGTTGACCCGCACGGTCGGCGCGAACTCGTGGGCGAGCTGGAGCGACAGATTCACCATCGCGGCCTTGCTCATGCCGTACGCGCCGATGAAGGGCGAGGCGTTGATGCCCGCGATGGAGGCGATGTTGACGATCGCGCCGCCGTTGTCCTTCTGCCACGCGTGCCAGGTGCGCTGCGCGAAGCCGAGCGCCGAGACGACGTTGGTCTCGAACACCTTGCGTGCGACGCCCAGATCGAGGTCAGCGATGGGGCCGAACACCGGGTTCGTACCGGCGTTGTTGACGAGGTAGTCGACGCGGCCGAAAGCCTCCATCGCCCGCTCGACGGCGACGCCCTGGTGGTCCTCGTCGTGCGCCTTTCCGGCCACGCCGATCGCCCGGTCGGCGCCGAGCTTCTCGACGGCCTCCTTGAGGGCGTCCTCGTTGCGGCCCGTGATGCAGACCCGGTCGCCGCGGGCGACCAGCGCCTGCGCGATGCCGTAGCCGATTCCGCGGCTGCCGCCCGTGACGAGTGCCGCCTTGCCCGAGAGCTCGGGGAGCCCGCTGTCCTGCTCGGTCATGTTCTTGTACTCCTGAAGTCGGTGGGGGCGGTCAGTTGAGCGGGCCGCCGGCGACGTACATGACCTGGCCGGACACGAAACCGGCCGCCTCGCCGGTGAAGAAGGCGATGGCGTTGGCGATGTCCTCGGGGCGGCCGACGCGCTGCACCGGGATCTGGGTGGCGGCCGCCGCCTGGAACTCCTCGAAGCCCATACCGACGCGCTCGGCGGTGGAGGCCGTCATGTCGGTGACGATGAAGCCAGGGGCGACGGCGTTGGCGGTGACGCCGAACTTGCCGAGCTCGATGGCGAGGGTCTTGGTGAAGCCCTGCAGACCGGCCTTCGCCGCGGAGTAGTTGACCTGGCCGCGGTTGCCGAGCGCCGAGCTGGAGGAGAGATTGACGATCCGCCCGAACTTGGCGTCCACCATGTGCTTCTGACATGCCCGGGACATCAGGAACGCACCGCGCAGGTGGACGTTCATGACCATGTCCCAGTCGCTGTCGCTCATCTTGAACAGCAGGTTGTCGCGGAGCACGCCGGCGTTGTTGACCAGCACGGTCGGTGCGCCCAGCTCGGCCGCGACGCGTGCGACCGCCGCCTCCACCTGCGCCGAGTCCGATACGTCGCAGCCGACGGCGATGGCCTTGCCACCGGCCGAGCTGATCTTCTCGACGGTGTCCTTGCACGCCGCCTCGTCGAGGTCGAGTACGGCTACGGCGCGGCCCTCGGCGGCCAGGCGTACGGCGGTGGCCGCGCCGATACCGCGGGCCGCGCCCGTCACGATGGCGACGCGCTGCTCGGTGGTGGACATGCGGGTTCTCCTCACCCTCGAAACCTCGACAAGCGGTCCGCCGCACCGATCCCGAAGGTGAGCAACCGCTTAGTAGCTTCAGCAGGGCTGACGCTAGAAGCCCGGCCACCCGCTGTCAACGCCCCACTGCCGCGCCGTTACCCACCTCACCTGCGACAGGAACCTCCAGGGGGCGTGATCGCGTCACCCGACCGAGCGGACGGCCGGGCGCGGGCCCCACTACAGGGGCCGAACCCGGCCGCCCGCCTGCCGCTCAGCGCACCAGCAGTTCCAGCAGCCGCTCCGCCTCCACGGTGGGATCGGCGGTGAGGCCGGTGTGCACCGGGCCCGGTTGCACGATGGTGCTGCGCGGTGCGATCAGCCAGCGGAAGCGGCGCCCGGGGTCGTCGCCCGCCGCCTGGCCGGCCTGTTCACCGCCGTGGCAGATGCCCTCGACGGCGCCCAGCGCGGCCCGGACCCCGGCCACGTCCACGGCGGGGTCGAGGGCGAGCAGCCGAGCCTCGTCTAGATGTGTCCGGGCCTCGACGAAGCGCCGGGCGTGGCAGTACACGACCACGCCGGCATTGATCATCTCGCCGCGCTCCACGCGCGGCACCACCTTCACCAGCGCGTATTCGAAGACGTCGCGCCCGTTGTGCAGTCCGCTCACTTCACTGCCCTCCGCGGGAGCTTTCCCGCCAGCCACTCCGGTGCCCGGGAGGCCGCGTCCTTGGTGCGTTCGCCGATGGTGATGTGGTCGCTGATCGTCCGCGCACGGGCCAGCAGGGTCTTCACATACGCCTGGCGCAGCTCGTCCGGCGAGTCGAAGCCGGGCTCGTCGACGAGCCATTCCGCCGGGACCTCGGCGGCGATCTCGGTCAGCAGTTCCTCGGTGATCTGCGGGCCGAATTCGGCCGCGGCGGAGGGGATGTCGGGACCGAAGGTGGCGAGCACATGATCGGCGGCGTCGTAGGGCTTGGCCGCGGCCTTCTCGGCGCTCGGCCAGTTGTGGTGCCAGATCATCGTGGCGCCGTGGTCGATCAGCCACAGCTGACCGTGCCACACCAGCAGATTGGGATTGCGCCAGGACCGGTCCACATTGTTGAGGAGCGCGTCGAACCACACCACACGCCCCGCCTCACGGGCGCTCACCTCGAAGGCGAGCGGATCGAATCCGAGCGACCCGGGGAGGTAGTCCATCCCCAGATTGAGTCCCCCACTGGCCTTGAGCAGCTCCTGGACCTCCTGATCGGGCTCGCTCAGGCCGATCACGGGGTCGAGCTGCATCCGGACCAGCTCCGGCACCCGCAACCCGAGCCGACGGCCCAACTGCCCGCAGATCACCTCGGCAACGAGGGTCTTGCGCCCTTGGCCGGCGCCGGTGAACTTCATGACGTACGTACCGAGGTCGTCTGCCTCGACGATCCCCGGGAGCGATCCACCCTCACGCAAGGGCGTGACATAGCGGGTCGCTGTGACTTCGGTCAACATTTTCCCAGGCTATAGGAATGCCCGACCTTACAATCCACACCTCCGCCGCAACATCCAAACGCACAGAGTCGGCCACACTCAGGACTGGAGAGAATCTGGAGAGTTCCGACCGGCACGCAGATCGCCCTGCCTCCCGAGCATTCCGTCCAAGACGGCGCGGCTCTTGCTCCCGGCCCCCGGGCCCCTGGCCCTCGGCCCCGGCCCCCGGCATGAAGTGAGCGTAGTAACCGAGCGTGACCGACGGCGAGGAGTGCCCGAGCCACTCCGTCGTGGAGGCCGCACTTCGGCGCCGCCTCCCACTGCCCCTGCTTCACCCCCCTGGACGCGGAGGGATGATGCCGGCCTTGGCCGACGCCGGTTTTCCGGTGAAGGTGTTCCATGTATTCGCGACCACGGCATTGCCGAATCGCGTGGTGAGCAGAAGAGAGAACTCGCCTCCGCACCCCTGCATGTCACCGACGCCGGACTCGCGCCCTTGTCGTACTCGCCCCCGCGTTCCGGCTTTTGTCGCACCGCACTTGAGTCGCATTTGAGCCGCCTCGACCGACCCCGTGCCACACTCGGCCCATGCTCCACAGGCGTGCTGATCAATTTCTGATCGAACGGACAAAGCAGATTCGCAGGGGCCTCACGGGAACCCCGCTGGTTCCCCTGGCGGACGAGCAGTGCGACATCGTCGCCAAGCTGGAATTCTGCAATCCCGCCGGAAGTACCAAGGACCGTTCGGCATTGTGGATTCTGGAACAGGCCATCGGTCGCGGGGAGATAGCGCACGACACCACGGTGGTCGAGTCGTCGTCCGGCAATTTCGCGCTGGCCCTGGCCTTCTACTGCCGAATGCTCGGCATCTCGTTCGTCCCGGTCATCGATCCGAACTGCAACGAGGCCACCGAGGCCCAGCTCCGGCTGCTGTGCGGGCGGGTGGAGAAGGTATCCATCCGTGATGCGGCGGGCAGCTACCTGAAGACACGGCTGTCCCGGGTGCAGGAACTGCTGGTCGAACTCGACTCGGCCTATTGGCCCAACCAGTATGCCAATCCGGATGCCCGCGACGCGCATTACCGCTTCACCGCGGGCGAGTTGATCGAGCAGGCCGGCCCGCTCGACTACCTCTTCGTCGGCGTGGGCACGGGCGGCACGATCGCCGGACTCTCCCACCGGATCAAGGAGACGTACCCGGGCTGCGTGGTCGTCGCTGTCGACACCGAAGGTTCGGTGATCTTCGGAGGCCCGCCGAAGAAGCGGCGGATACCCGGCATCGGATCCAGCATCGTGCCGCCGCTGTGCGATCAGGCGCTGATCGACCAGGTCGAGATCGTCTCAGAAGTGCGCGCCGTCGAGGCCTGCGACGCCCTGGTCGCCAAGTACGGCTTGTACGCGGGAGGTTCGACCGGCAGCACCTACGCCGCCGTCCAGGACTACTTCGCCCGTCACCGTCCCGGCGCACACCGTCCCCGGGTCGCCTTCATCGCCGCCGACCGCGGCCATGCCTACGCCCGGACCGTCTACGACCCCACGTGGGTCCAGCAGCTGCGCGCGGAAGCGGTCCAGCCCGCCGGCGTCGAAGCCCTGGCCGTCAACTGAAGGAGAACCACCCCGTGTCCACCCTGGCCCCACCGCCCATGACCGTGATCGGCGCGGGCGACGTCGCCGCCGAGACGGACCGTCACCGTCCGGAGCTCATGGAGGTCGTCCGCGCCGCCTACCTCGCGCACGACGCCGGACAGAGCTCGAATCCGCACAGCTCGTTCCTGCGCTTCCCGCACCAGGACCGGTCGCGCATCATCTCCCTGCCCGCCTATCTGGGTGGCGAGTTCGAGGTCGCCGGCAACAAGTGGATCGCCAGCTTTCCGGACAACACGCAGCACGGAATCCCCCGCGCCTCGGCCACGCTGATCCTCAACGACTGCGTCAGCGGCTACCCGTTCGCCTGCATGGAGTCCTCGATCGTCTCGGCGACGCGGACCGCGGCCTCCGCGGTGCTCGGCGCGCAGACGCTGCTCGGCGCGCGACGTGCCCGCCGAGTCGGCATCGTGGGCACGGGTCTGATCGCCCAGCACGTATGGCGGTTCCTGCGTGATCTCGACTGGGAGATCGACGGCTTCCGGCTCTTCGACCTCGACCCGGCGACGGCGGGCCGCTTCGGCGTCGTCATGGCCGAGCACACCGAGGCCGAGATCGTCGTTGCCGACAGGGTGGAGGACGCCTTCACCGACTGCGACCTGGTGGTGCTGACCACCGTGGCCGGCGAACCGCACCTGCACGACCCCCGCCTGCTGGCCCACAACCCGGTGGTCCTGCACCTGTCCCTGCGCGACCTCGCCCCCGAGTTGATCCTCGCCGCCCAGAACGTCACCGACGACGTCGACCACGCCGTACGCGAGCGCACCTCGCTGCACCTGACCGAACAGCGCACCGGAAACCGGGACTTCGTCGACGGCACCCTCGGCGACCTGCTGCGCGGGCGGCTGCGCCGGGACCACGGACGTCCGGCGATCTTCTCGCCTTTCGGACTCGGCGTACTCGACCTCGCCGTCGGCAAGTGGGTGCACGACCGGGTCGTCGCGGCGGGCCGGGGCCGCCGCGAGAGCGACTTCTTCACCGGGGTGGAGGTCTGACGCATGAGCGCCTCACCCGCCCCGCGCCCCGCCGGGGACCGGTACGTCGTCGTGGTGAACCACGAGGAGCAGTACTCGGTCTGGTTCGCCGACCGTGCCCTGCCCGCCGGCTGGACCGCCACCGGCGCGCAGGGCACCCGCCAGGAGTGCCTGGACCACATCGAGCAGGTGTGGACCGACCTGACCCCGCGCTCCGTGCGAGCGGCATCATGACGGCCGCTGACCTCGCAGCGGCCTGGCTTCGCGGGCTCGGCGGCCGTGAACTCAGCGCGCAGCGGCGCCTGTTCGTCTTCCCGCACGCCGGAGCCGGCGCCTCGGCCTACCGGCTGGCCGCGTACCTGCCGGCAACCGTCGAAGTCTGTACGGTCCAGTTGCCCGGCCGGGAGAACCGGTTCGCCGAACCGGCCCTGACGTCCCTGGATGAGGCCGTTGCCGCGCTCGCGCCGCTCATCGCGGACCACACGGACCTGCCGTACGCCTTCTTCGGGCACAGCATGGGCTCCCTGATCGCCTTCGAGACGGCCCGGCGGCTCCGTGCACTCGGCACGCGCCTCCCCGACCGCCTGTACCTGTCGGGGATGCGCGCGCCCGGCCTGCCGGACCGCGACCCGCGGCACACGCTGCCGGACGACAAGCTGCTCGCCACAGCCGAATTCGACGGGGTGGATGCCGAGTTGCAGGAGCTGCTGCTGCCGCTGCTGCGCGCGGACCTGACGCTGTGCGAGACGTACACGCACCGGGCCGAGACACCCCTGCCCTGTCCCCTGACCGTGCTGGCCGGCTCGGACGACGACAGCGTCGGCGGGACGGAGCTCGCCGCCTGGCGCAAGCACACCTCGGCCGACTTCGAACTGCGCCTCTTCCCGGGTGCCCCCCACCTGTATGTGCGCGGCGCGGAACGACAGCTGGCAGAGACGATCACGCGCACCTTCCCCGCACGGGGCTGAGAAAGGATCGTTCATGGCGCCGACCACCCTCGTCGCACTGTGGGAGCGGCAGGCAGCCGCGACACCCGACGCGATCGCCGTCGTGGCGGGAGCACACCGCGCCACCTACGCCGGCGTGGACCGCCGGGCCACGGCACTCGCCGCCGAGCTGCAGGCACGCGGCATCGGGCCGGAGGACCTGGTCGGCGTCTGTCTCGGCCGTTCGGTCGAGATGGTCGTGGCCCTGCTCGGCATCCTGAAGTCGGGCGCCGCGTACCTGCCCCTCGACCCGAGCTACCCGGCCGACCGACTGCGGCACATGACCACCGACTCGGGGGCCGGGCTGTGGCTGTGCGACACGGAACACCGCGCGCAGGCCCTGGCGTCCGGCGTGGCCGACGTCCTGCTGGTCGAGGACATTCCCGCGGAGCCTGCCGCACCCGTGACCCCGGTGGCACACCCCCACCACCTGGCTTACGTCCTCTACACCTCCGGCTCGACCGGCCTGCCCAAGGGCGTGGCCGTCGACCACGCGGCGATCGCCTCGTTCCTGCGGAGTGTGGCCGAACGCCCCGGCATCGGGGCGGACGACCGGGTCCTCGCGCTGACCCCGCTGTCGTTCGACATCTCGATACTGGAGCTGTTCCTGCCGCTGACCCGGGGAGCGACGGTGGTGATGGCCCCGCGCGCCGCCAACACCGACCCCGAGCTGCTGGCCGCCACCATCGCCGAGGCGGATGTGAGCGTCGTCCAGGCGACCCCCACCACCTGGCGGATGCTGCTGGCGTCCGGCTGGACGGACGGGCACGGCCGGGTGCTGCTGTCGGGCGGTGAGCCGCTCGATCCGCAGCTGGCCCGCGACCTGCTCGCCACCGGCGGCACCCTGTGGAACCTGTACGGGCCGACCGAGGCGACGGTGTGGGCCACCGCGGCCCGCATCAACGCCGTGGCCGACCGGGTCACGGTCGGCACCGCCCTGTCCAACACCCGGCTGCACGTCGTCGACGAGGGCGGGCGGGAGGTCGGCCCGGGAGTCACCGGCGAGCTGTGGATCGGCGGCGCGGGCGTGGCGCGCGGCTACCTCAACCGGCCCGCGCTGACCGCCGACCGGTTCGTGCCCGACCCGTTCGGGGACGCCACCGGGCGCCTGTACCGGACCGGCGACCTCGCCCGGTGGTCCGCCGACGGCATGCTGGAGGTGCTGGGGCGCGACGACCACCAGGTCAAGGTCCGCGGCTTCCGCATCGAGCTCGGCGAGATCGAGACCTGTGTGCGCAGCCACCCCCTCGTCACGGACGCGGTGGTCGTCGTCGACCGCGAGGCAGCCGGCGGCGACCGGTTGGTGGCGTACCTCGTGCCCGCGCACGACGCGCGGACCGTATCCGAGGACCTGCCCCGCCAGGTGCGTGACCACCTCGCGCAGCGGCTGCCCGCCCACATGGTGGCCCAGGGCTACGCAGTGCTCGACGCCCTGCCTCGCACCCCTGCGGGCAAGGCCGACCGCGGCGCCGTGCGGCGGATCCCGCACAGCCTGGTCCGGGCGAGCGGGCCGACGACCGACGACGTGCCGCTGCCGCCGCACACCGCGGCGGTGCGCCGCGTGTGGGCCGAGGTTCTCGGGCTCGACGACGTGTCCCCGTACGACGACTTCTTCGGCCTGGGCGGCCAGTCGCTCACGGCGGTACGGGCCGTGGCCCGGTTGCGTGCGGAGCTCGGCGTACCGGTCGACGCACAGTCGGTCTTCGCGCATCCGACGCCTGCCACGCTCGCCGCCGCCTTGGACGGCGTGGCGCTCTCGGACGACGTGCCGATCCCCTCGGCCGCGACCGCCGAACTCTCCTTCGGCCAGGAGCGGATCTGGATCTTCGAGCAGCTGAACGACTCAGTGCCCGCCTACCACCTGCCGGTCGCCCTCGGCATGCCCGGCGGGCGCGTCGACCTGACGCTGCTGCAGGACTGCCTGTCCGCGCTGGTGCAACGGCACCCGGCGCTGCGCACGGCCCTCGTCGCCGTCGCCGGCCGGAGCCGCCCCGAACTGCGCGAGCCGGGACCGGTGCCGCTGCGCCGCACCGAGGTCGCCGAGGCGGACCTGGACGCGCTGGTGACCGAGCGGATCCGCGCACCTTTCGCCCTCGACCGCCCACCGCTGCTGCGCGCGGACGTGCTGCGCACCCCGAGCCGTGACGTCACGCTCCTGACGTTCCATCACATCGCGTGCGACGGTGCATCCGTGGACTTGATGGTGCGGGAACTGGGCGAGCTCTACACAGCGTTCGGCGCCGGCCGCCCTCCCGCCCCGGCACCGCTGCCCGTGACGTACGCCGACTACGCGGCCTGGCAGCGCGAGCGACTCACCGGCGCCGAGCTGGAGCGGCTGCTCGCCCACTGGCGCACCCGACTGTCCGGCGTGCCCGTCCTGGAGCTGCCGACCAGCCGACCCCGACCGGCCGTCGCGAGCCACCGCGGTCGTCGTGAACTGCTGCGCGTACCAGCCGACTTGGCGCACCGGTTGCGCACGCTGTGCCGATCCGAGGGCATCACCCTGTTCATGGGCCTGCTGGCCCCGTTGCAGGTGCTGCTCGGCCGGTACGCCGAGGAGAGCGATGTGGCCGTCGGCACCCTGGCAGGCGGTCGACCGCGCCCCGAACTGGACGACGTGGTCGGCTACTTCGTGAACACCGTCGTCCTGCGCACCGATCTGCACGGCGACCCGACCTGGCGCGAGCTGCTGGGCCGGGTCCGCGAGGTCGCGCGGGAGGCGTACGCGCACCAGGAGCTGCCCTTCGAGAAGCTGGTGGCGGAGCTGAGCCCGGAGCGCGACCTGAGCCGCAACCCGCTCTTCCAGGTGCTGTTGGCCCTGCACGAGGAGCCGAGGGCCGGGCACCTCACCGAGCTGTACGACCGCAAGGAGCTGGAGGGACTGCTCGGCACCGCCCGCTTCGACCTCGCCCTCGACGTGACGGACCACGCCGCCGGAGCCGGTGACCTCAGCGTCTCCTTCGAGTACGCCACCGACCTGTTCGACGCGGACTTCGTCCGGGGCCTCGGCCGGCACTACCTGCGGGTGATCGATCAGATGGTGTCCGACGCCACGGCCCGACTGTCCGAGCTGGAGCTCGTCTCGGCCGATGAGCTGCGCACCCTCTCCCTCGGCAACCGGGCCGAGCCGCTGCCGGAGCCGACCACCCTGGTCCGTCTGTGGGACCGCCAGGTGCGGACCGCCCCGGACGCGATCTGTGTCGTGGGCGACGGCCGGTCGCTGACGTTCGCCGAGACCGACGCGCGGGCCTCGGCCCTGGCCCGGGAGCTGCGGGCCGGGGGCGTGCGCCCCGAAAGCCTGGTCGGCGTCTGCCTGGAACGCTCGGTGGAGCTGGTGGTCGCCCTGCTCGGCGTGCTGAAGGCGGGCGGCGCCTACGTCCCGCTCGACCCCGGCTACCCGACGGACCGGCTGCAGTACCTGCTGGCCGACTCGGGCGTACGCCTGGTCGTCGCGGACCCGGGGCGCCCCACCTCGGCCCTGTTCGGCGACGGCGTGCGGCTCGTGGCGGTGAACCAGGAACCGGGGGCGGACCCGGGGGCGGATCCCGGGCCGGCCGAGGAGGCACAACCGCACCACCTCGCCTACGTGATCTACACGTCGGGTTCGACGGGCAACCCCAAGGGCGTCGCGATCACCCACGCCAACATCACCGGATTCCTGGAGTGGAACCAGCGGCTGTGCCGGCTCACCGGGCGGGACCGGGCCCTGCTCAACCACTCGGTGGCGTTCGACAACTCGGTCTGGGAGATCTTCCAATGCCTGGTGTCCGGCGCCGAACTGCACCTGGCGAGCCCCACCGCCGCCTACGACCCTGAGGAGTTCCTGCGAGAGGTCGCCGAGCGCGGCATCACCACGCTCAACGCGACGCCCTCGCAGATGCGGATCCTGCTGGAGTCCGGTACGGGCCCCGCTGCGCGACTCGCCTCCGTACGCCTGGTGTTCACCGGCGCCGAGGCCGTACCGCACGATGTGGCCCGCCGTGTCCTGGCCTCCACCCCGCCGGGATGCCAGGTCTTCAACGAGTACGGGCCCACCGAAGCGACCGTCACCTCGGCGTTCTGCCCGATCACCGAGGAGTTGCTCGACCGGCACAGCCATCTCCCGAGCGTCCCGTTCGGCCGGGCGACCGCCAACGCGCACCTCTATGTGCTGGACCCGCAGCTGCGCCCGGTCGCCCCGGGCTGTCGCGGCGAGCTGTACGTCGGCGGCAGCGCGGTCGGCCGCGGCTATCTCGGCAGGCCGGCCCGCACGGCCTCGGCGTACCTGCCCGACCCGTACGCAGCGCAGCCCGGCTCCCGAATGTACGCCACGGGCGACGTGGTCCGGCTGCTGTCCGACGGAAATCTGGTCTTCCTCGGCCGCAACGACCACCAGGTCAAGGTGCGCGGCTTCCGCATCGAGCTCGGCGAGATCGAGTCCGCGCTCCAGAGCCACCCCACCGTGGCCGAATGCGTGGTGGCTGTGCGTCGCACCCGCGCCGGTGTGGACCAGCTTGCGGCCCACCTGATCCCCGAGCACCCCGACCGACCCGCCCCGGACCCGGCGGACCTGCGCGCCCACCTGGCGGAGCGACTGCCCCCGTACATGCTGCCGCAGAGTTACACCGTGATCGGCGAGATCCCCCTCACCCCGAACGGCAAGGTCGACCGGGACGCACTGCCCGACCCCCGCCCGGTGTCCGCCCCAGCCCCCGCCACCCGCCGGGCCGTCACCAAGCAGCAGCTCCTCGTCGCCGAAGTATGGCGGGAGTGCCTGGGCGTCGAGGAGGACTTCGGACCACAGGACGACTTCTTCGACGTCGGCGGGACCTCGTTGACCATCACCACGGTCGCGGGACGGCTCGGCGAGCGACTCGGGCGCCGGGTCCCGCCGGTCCTGGTCTTCAAAAACCCCACGGTCGCGGGCCTCGCCGAGGCCCTGGAGACGGACACACAGCGATGAGCAGCACCAACGGCATCAACAGCAGCAGTGCCGTCTCCTGATCGACGCGGGTCTGTCCGTCGAGTCACGCACCGACGTAGGTCTTCATGAACCGCGGCTGCGCCGTCGTCCGCGTACAGAGCACGCCGGAGGCAAGGCTGCCGGACTGCGCGGCGCACGACAACTGCTCGTCGGGTACGCCGGATTCCCTCACGAGGCCGGCGGCGGGATCGTGGTCGAGCCGCTGCGCGGCGCGGCGAAAGGGCAAATACGGGAAACGCCGACCGCCGCCGGGTGTGCTGCCGGGCGGCGGTCGGCGGTGCGCGCGGTGCGTGCGGTGCGCGCTCAACAGGCGCGGGCAGGCTCAGCCGACGGAGTCGCCGTGCTCCACCGGGGCGACCTCCTCGGCCGGTACGGCCCAGCTCGTCGCCGCGGGCCGCCGGTCGAGCCCGATCACGAGCGGTACGGCCAGCACGCTGATCGCCGTGAGAAACACCCAGGGCAGCGCGGCGCCGCCCGCCAACAGCGCGGTGAGCAGCGCCGGGGCGACGGCACCGCCGACCGACCAGGACAGCTGGTAGACGCCCAGATAGCGGCCCCGCAGATGCTCGGGCGCCATCACCACGCTCAGTTCGCTGGTCGGCGGCGAACTGAGGATCTCGGCCACGGTGTAGAGCACCATGGCGATCAGCAGCCCGGCGATCACCGCCCAGCCGGGCAGCACGAGCAGCGTGCCGAAGACGACGAACGCCGCCGCGTTGAACAGCAGGGCCGGCACCAGCACCGTCACCGGCCTGCGGGCCTCGATCCACCGGCTGGCGAGCGTCTGGAGCAGGGCGACCATGGCCGCGTTCAGCACGACGACCGCGCCGACGATCCAGGCGCCGACATCGAGGTTGTCCACGGCGTAGACGGCGAGCAGCACCGAGATCACCGTGGAGGCGAAGACGAAGGAGATGTTCGTCGCGACCAGCCGCAGATACCGAGTGTCCTTCAGTACGGTGCGATAGCCGCCCGAGGGTGGTCCGTTGGCTTCGCCCGCCGCCTGCTCCGGCTCTGCGGGCTTCGGCTCCGCGGGCCCGGCGTCGGCCGCCTCGGTCGTGTCCGCGCCCCGCAAGGTGATCACGAGCCAGCCTGCGACGGCGAAGGTGGCCACGTTGAGCACCATGACCGCCCGCAGCCCGGCGACGGTTCCGATGCTCAGGGCCACCGCGGACGCGGCGCCGCCGATACCGACGCCGACATTGCGCAGGGCACGGACGAAGCCGAACCAGCGGGCCCGCTCGACGCCCCGGGCGACCATCACGGTGAGCGGACTGTTGCCCATCCAGAAGGCGGTGGAGCCCAGTTGCACCACAAACTGCCACAGCACGATCTGCCAGGCCGCGTGCGAGAACAGGAAGCCGATGAATCCGGCCACCGAAATCCAGTTACCCGCAGCGACCACGATGCGCGGACCGCATTTGTCCAACAGGCGCCCGATGAAGAGCGGAAAGGGCAGGACGAGCAGCTGGCCGACGGTCAGCGCGGCGCCGACAGCGGCCAGTGACAGCGACGTCGTCTTCACGAAGAAGACGACGGTGAACGCCATCACCAACCCGTTTCCCAGGCTGTCGATCAGATTGGCCGTGACGAATCGGCCTTTTCCCGCGAGGTCCGGCAGACCCCAGGCCGTCTGAACCCGCCGCCACGCCGAAGGCGCGGGGGAATGCTGCGGCATCATGACTTCTCTTTACTTCGCCGCATTGGCGGGCGATACGCCCACGGCAGCCACTTCGCCCCAGATGGGTAGCTCGCTCTGATGGAAGACGGCTGCGCTGCGCGCCTCGGCATGCGCCATGAGGGAGATGACGCTGCCCGAACCGGCCGGCACCATCCTGGCAAATGCGCCCGCACAGCCCTTCGGGGTGTAGAACATTCCATAGGCCGCATGCCATTCCTCGGTTTCTCCTGATATCGGGTCCACCACAAGCTCCGACCGTGGCCTCACTCTCTGCTGTACGACACATCCTTCGACGGCGGAGTTCTCCAGAGCCCGCCGCCACGTGGCAGCGTCCGATTCCCAGCCCACCACGACGCCGGCTCCGCCGCCGCGCGCATTGGCCTTCAGGATCAGCTCCTCGCGCCGCTCCAGGCACTCGTCGACGAGGTCGGTGTCAGACGTGAGCACGTCAGCGTTCACCAGTCGGGTCCAGGGCAGCACCCGGTCGATGAGCCGGCACTCGTCCGCGCTGAAGTAGCGCCGCCGCGCCGGGTCCGAAAGCAGCGCCATACAGGCCTTGTTGGCGAATACGTTGCTGGAGAAGGGGGTCCACAGCAGCGTCCCACCCGCCCGGTGCGCACGCAGCAGGGGTGCCACCAGGTCCCAGCCGCCGGCCTCCTCGGCGATCTGGTCCGGGACGAAAGCGCGGTTGACCACGTCGATCTTTGTGTCCCCGAGGTAGAGCGCCCCGCCGCGTTCGTGCACGTCGGAGACCTCGGCCAGCAGGGTGTCCAGGCCCGCCGAGCGCAGAGCGGACTGGAAGTTGCGCCAGAGGTCGCCGTAGTCCTTCAGACCACCACGCCATTCCAGTATGGCCACCACCGGCTCGCGGCCGCGTGCCACCGGGGCGCCGAAGCGGCGCAGCGCCTCCACCACGGCGCGAATGGGATGCACGTAACCGAGCCGGTTCCGGCGCGCGAAGTCGGCGAAGGCATCAACCTCCATCATCGCCCGGGATATTTCACTCACCAGGCCCCAGCCGCCGGACTCGCTCCCCAGATTCGTCTCCAGGAGCTTGAACGAAGTGCCGTCGTGGTACATGTCGGCCCGGCCGAAGTGGGGTGGAGTCAGGTCACCGAACTGCCGTATTACTTCCCACTGGCCGTCGTCGATACCGAGCACCGACCGGAATGCCTCCAGATCGCCGCCGAACATCCGCTCCGGCAGGGAAATCAGCATTCCGACGAGCTGGTGCAGGTCATCGGCGAACTCGCGAATCTCCCGCTCGGCGAAGAAGATGGGCCTGGCCAGATACTCGCCACGCCACGGTGCGAGCGTCGGGTAGTCCTTGACGTGCTGGGCGACCGCGGGCAAGCCGCTGCCCGGCGTGCGGAACTCCTCGTTGTACTGGGCCGTTACCCGCTCCGCCGACATGCGGCCTCCGCTCCTGCTCGGTGCTGACCGGGGCCCCTCGGCCCGCAGGTTTCACTTTTTCACCCCGATCTACGGCGCGACTCAATTGCGGCTCAATTCTGCTCCTCAATCCTCGGCCAACGTCCCTTGTGGACACGGCACATTGCGCGTGGAGACTAGAGTGTTTGCACATCCGAGAAAGAATTACTCGGCAGCCATGCGGGGAACGTCCATTTTTTCGGCCGACGCCGGCCTGCGGTCCCGGGAAAACCGACCGGAGGACCGCCACGCCTGTCAACCACGGGCCGCACACGGTCAGTTATCACGCACGCAAGATGTTCGGCACATTCAGCGTCCGATCGCGCAGCGCACTCGCGGGCGCGGTCGGGCAGAGACCAGGGGAGGCGCCATGACCGCCACGACGGATACTTTCGCCGATGCCATCGGCGGGCTCGGGGACGCCGAGTGGGACCGGCTCGCCGACGGCAGGTTCTACTCGTCGGCGCTGTGGCTGCGGGTGTGCGCCCTCGATCCCGGGGCGGTCTCCGGCGGACTGCACGTGGAGACCCCGGGCGGCGGCCGGGCCGCGATCCCCGTGGCGGCGGTGACCGACGAGCCGACCCCGGGCCTGCGGTGGCACGACCTGCTGGCTGCGCGCGGCCTGCCGGCACCCGAGCCGGACGGCCTGCTCATCGGCCAGCGCCGCGGCTACCTGGCGCACCTGCTGACCGGCGAGGGAACCGATCGGACCGAGGCCGCCGCCGAGGTGCTCGACGCGGTCCGCGCGCTGCGCTCACCCCTGCACGAGGAGTCGAAGATCGCCCGTGTGGCGATGTACCTGACCACCGAGGACGTGGGGGCGCTGCGTGCGGCGGGGGTGCGGACCGCGCCGGTCGCGCTGACGACCGACGCCTGGATCGAGATCCCGCCCGGCGGCTACGACGCCTGGCTGGCATCGCTGTCGGGGCGCCGGGCCCGCAGTATCCGCAGCGAAGTGCGGAAGTTCGAGAGGGCCGGATACGAACTGGAGCACCGGACACTCTCCGAGTCCTGGCAGGACGTCGCCCGACTGCTGGCCCGTTCGCTCCTGCGCTACGGCAGAACTGTCGAGGTGGCCCCGATGGCCGAGTCCTTCCGCCGGCAGGGTGAACTCGGCGGTTCGCGAGCCGAAGTGGTGCTGTGCTCGCGCCCTGGCGAACCGCCCGTCGGCTTCTGCCTGTACTACCGCTGTGGTGACACCGTGTATTTGCGGGCGCACGGCCTCGACCACGACCAACTCCGCTCGGCCGCCGAGTACTTCAACCTCACCTACTACATGGCGGCGCGGCTCCCGGGAGTGCGCCGGCTGCACGCGGGTGCCGGGACCGCGGAAGGAAAGGCACTGCGCGGCGCGACGCTCCGGCCGCTGTGGCTGCTGGACCTGTCCGAGGACAGCCCGCTGGCCGGGTACGACGAGGACATCCGCGAGCACAACCGCACCCTGCTCGCCCGCCTGCGCGACTCCTCGCCCGCGGTTTCCGCCGCCGTGGACGGCGAGCGCTGGGGACCGTACTGCTGAGGCCCGCCACCGGGTGACCTCGACCGCGGCGTGACCGTCGGCGGCGGACACCGCGCCGCCCCGGGCCCACCGCACCGTGGACGTCGCCAGGGCCCGCCTCTCCCCGGGCGTCAACGGCTTCGCACGCAGCCGGCGAACGCTCTGGGAGAGGCGGGCCCTGGACGTCTGCGGCGGTCGGTCCCGCCACCGGCCCGGTCGGCCTCAGGTCCAGCTCACGACCGTCCGGGGATCGGCGAACCCCATGATGAAGGACACCGTCGTGCGGTTGCCTGCGCTGGCGTCCACCGCATGCACAAAGGCACCGTTGAAGGCGTAGACGTCACCCTCCCGGATGTCCAGGCGCAGTTCCTCGAAGTCCGCCAGGGCCTCGGCCTGGTAGGGCAGTCCCGTCTGCTCGATGCCGAGCGAGCGCCGGGTCGCGTCGTCGGGGCGGATGTTCCAGATCACCAGCCGTCCTCCGGCGGTGTGTTCGGTGCACATGTTGACCGCGCAGATCTGGTGGTCCAGGACCCGCTGGACCTCGAAGCCGTGTTGACGCGGGTCCTTGCACTGCGCTTCGTCCTCGTGCGGGTCGAGGGAGAAGTCGCCCTCCTTGTCCCACGCGCGGATCAGCGCGGCGCACGCCGAGCGGCCGTTCATCTGCGCCACCCGCAAGGTCGCCCCCTCCTGCCGCAGGGCCTCGTCCACGCCCTGGCGGAACACGTGCCAGGGCGAGTCGGGGGCGTCGATGACCCGCTGGACATGCTCGGCGACCACGGCGGACTCGTCGAGATAGGTGTCCACGTCCTTGTTCCAGTGGTAGGCGCCGACGTAGTGCGAGGGCTCGCCCTCGCGATGCTGCCGGGCGGGGCTGGCCCAGAACCGTTCGGTCAGGTCCTTGCGTGCAGCCGGCGGTATGACGTCCCGGAAGATCACTCCCAGCCTGCGGCCGTGAAGGACGTCCAGAACGAGCTGGTAGTCCAGTTCGCCGCGCTCCTCGAAGCGGAAGAACTCCGGATCGGCCTGCTGTCCGTTCAGCCGCATCGTGCTCTGCTGCATTTGTTCTCTCTCTTTCACTTGTACACCACTGCTTTCGCGGAGCCGGGGCCGGCAAAGGGTCGGCGGCTCAATACCCCGGACCCGCCGGGTCACGAAGGCCGCCCCCACCACGTAACCGTTTCGGTCATGCTGCTCGCCGTAGCGGATGAGGCGGCTGGTGCGGTACATGAAGCCGCGGCCCGAGTAGTTCAGATGAGTGCGGAACAGCGGGCCGGCCAGCGCGCCCAACTCGCCCGCGCGCTGAAGCGGCAATGCTCGTCGCGGCCATCCGGATTGGCGTAATGGTCGGGCTGATAGACCGAGTCGAGTTCGACCAGCAGTTCCTGCATTCGGGACAGCCGGTTCAGAATTCCCGCTTGGCGACGAAGTCGCACTGCTCCTCCGCCTGGGGAATCAGTGGGGTTCCCGTGCGGCCCTTGCAGATTTGCTTTGCCCGTTCGAACAGGGACTTATCAGCATGCCTGTGAAGCATGCGCCGAGTGTGGCACGGGATCGGTCGAGGCGGGTCAACCGCGACTCAAGTGCGAGGCAAGAAGGCCTCGCGCGTGCTCAGCCCTGCTCCTCGTACTCGACGTACAGCGTCCGGGCGAGGTGCTCGCGGTACGCCTCGGCCTCGGCGTCCGACCCGTGGCGGGAGAGCACGATCACCGGGTATCCGGAGAAGTCCGGGTAGGGGCGCATCAGTGCGCCGGGTCCCATGGTCTGCACCAGGTAATCCACCCGCGGGTCGGTACGCACCGCGTCCAGGCCGTGGATCTGCTTGATCCGTCCGCCGCTTCCGACCGGCACCTGATAGGCCGCCGCGTGACCGGCCGGCACCGGCTCCTCACGCCAGCACAGCGGTTCCTGGCCGAGGTGGATGCGCAGCGCCTCGACGGCCATGTCGATCCCGCTGCTGACGTGGGCGAGGTGGGCCATGTAGCCCCCGCCGCCGATGCGCGCGCCCATCTCCAGCAGCACCGGGCGCACCCCGCCGACCAGCCGCAGTTCGGTGTGCGTGGTGCCTTCCGTGACACCGAAGGCGTGGTGGGCGCCGATCACCTCCGCCTCGACCGCGGCGATGATCTCGGCGGGCAGTTGGGCGGGGGCCCGCAACGTGGTCTCCTGGAAGTAGGGCCCCGTCAGCTCTCCCTTCCAGCTGATGGCACAGACCCGCACCTTCCCCTGGTGGACGAGGGATTCGGCGCTGATCTCCGGACCGTCGAGGTACTCCTCGACCAACACGCCGGCTTCCGGAGCCAGTCCGTCGTCGGCGCCGACGTGGGCCTCGACGAGCTCGCAGGTGCGGGCCACGGCCTGCTCCAGGCCGTCCTTGTCATCCACACGGATCACACCGAAGCTGGAGTGGCCGTTCGCCGGCTTGACCACGACGGGGAACCGCAAGGTCAGCGCGTCGGTCCAGTCGTCCGGATCGTCGATGAGCACGAAGCCGGGCACTCCCAGCCCCGCGTCCCGCAGGTGTTGGCGCATGCTGCGCTTGTCGCGCACCACGGTCGCCGCCTCCTCGGTCAGGCCGATGAGGCCCAGCTTCCCGGCGGCGCGCGCCACGAACGGCACGGCCTGCTCGTTGCCCGCCATGATCCCGTCGAAGGGCTCGCGCCGGTAACGGTCGGCGAGCGCGGACAGCGCGGCTTCCGGGTTTCCTTCGATGTCCAGCGGCAGCAGTTCGACCACCCCGGCGGCCCGCCCGGCGGACTCCTCCGTATCGTCCCCCCTGGGGACGAGGATGACGTCGATGCCGGCACGCTCGGCAGCATCGAACACCCAGGGGAACGTGGAAAGCTGACCGACGAGGACGAGCTTCGGACGTTGTGACATGTGCGGTTCTCCAAGGTTCGGCTGCGTGGGCGGGTCCGGGCAACGGAGTCGTGGAACGCACCGGTGCATACGTCTCCACGTCGCGTGTGCATTCTCGAACTGGCAGTGGTACTGGAGCCGTGACCGTCAAGCGGAGCACATGGCCGGCGCGCTGCTCGGCCGCGCCGCGAACGGGCGTATCCCGGGCTCCCATTCGTAGGAGAACCGGCCGTTCACGCACGGGTGCTGCGCGCGCAGCAGGTAGCTCTCCGCGAGCTCCTCCAGCAGGTCCTCCGCCTGCTGGTCGCCGATCCCCAGGGACGCTGCAACGAGCGCCGGCGTGAGCCGATCGGGGACGCCGGGAGACAACAGCGCGTACGCCAGGGGCCGTAAGCCGGCGGGCAGCGTCGCGAGCGTCCGGTCGAAGCCGGCCCGCACGCCCAGCGGATCGCTGTCGACGCCCCCGGACGCGAGGACCCAGGCAGTGGCCTGCCGGGCCGTCCAGTGCGGGCGGCGACGCAACTGCGAAGCGACCGCGAAAAGCACGCCCGGCAGTCCCCGGCACAACCGGGCCAGCCGTCGCAGCGCCTCCGGGTCCATGGTGATCCGGTGTCTCGGAACGGAGGATTCCAGCAGGTGCAGACAGTCGGCGAAGGGCAGTCCGGTCAGTTCGACGTGAACCGCCGACGAGGACACGAACAGTCGCCGACGGCTGCCGATCACCACGCCGCAGCCGGCGCCCGATGGCAGCAACGGCGTCAAGTCCCGTACGTCGCAGACGTCGTCGAGCACCACCAGGACGCGGAGGTCGGCGGTCCAGGTACGGAACAGCAGGCTCAGGTCGGTCGTGCCCAGTCGCAACTGCTCCTCCGTCGCGCCGAGTCCACGCAGGAAGGAGCGAAGGATCTCGGCGGGCCGCGCCCGCCGGCCGGCACCGTCACGGAGACGCGCGTACAGCCGTCCGTCCGGGTAGTGACCGCTCACCTGATGCGCGGCGTGCAGGCACAGCTCGCTCTTCCCCGTGCCGGGGGCACCCCCCACGATCACCAGCGGCCGGTCCTCCCGGGCCCGGCCGGCCAGCACCCCGGTGAGGCGCGCCAGCTGGTCGGCGCGTCCGGTCAGACGCTCGCGCGGGGCGGGCAGATGGCAGGGCGCCCGGGTGGCGGCAGTCACGGCTGTCAGTCGCCCGGCGGGACGCAGCAGCGCCTCGTCCGACGTGAGCACGGCCGTGTGCAGGGCCTGGAGTTGGGGCGAGGGGTCGAGACCCAGCTCGCCGGCGATCCGCCCGCGTGCCCGCTGGTAGACCTGGAGCGCCTCCGCCCGCCGGTCCATGCGGTAGAGCGCCGTCATCAGATTGCGCTGGGCCCGCTCGTTCGTGGGTTCCCGCCCGGCCATCGCGGTGAGTTCGTCGAGCACCTCGTGGTGCCGGCCGAGGTGCAGGTCGGATTCGATCCGCAGGTGGTGTGCGCCGGTACGCAACTCCTTCAGGCGGACCGCCTCGGCCCGCAGAGTGGGGCCCTTGCGTACGTCCACCAGGGCATCGTCCCGCCACAGCTGCAGCGCCGCGGCGGCCGTGTCACGGGCCCGGGCGAAGTCCTCGTCACGGAACTCCGCACGGGCACGGGCGAGCAGCGGCTCGCACCGGAAGACGTCCACGTCTTCGGCGGGCAACGACAGCTGGTAGCCGCCGTCGACCGTTCCCAGCAGCGGCCCGGCCGCCCGTACCGCGCCGCCGCTCCTCGGGTTGCCTAGGGAGAACCGCTTCCTGAGCTGGTACACATACGTCTGCAGCGCGGTGTGCGCGCTGGCCGGCGGGTCGTCGTTCCACAGCTCGTCCATGAGTTGCTCGAAGGGCACCACCCGGCCCGCGTTCAGCACGAGCATTGCCAGTGTCTGACGTACTTTCTGGGCGGCCGGCGCCATGTCGACGCGGTGATCGTCCCCGTAGGCCTGGAGCGGCCCGAGAAGGTTGATTCTCATGAAATTCGCCCTGTCTCATGTTCGTTCGGTCCCCGTCGGACCGGCCGGCGACGCCACCGCCCGGCCCGACCACTCGGGCCGGGCGGTGAGGATGTGCACGGCCGCTCGGTGTCAGGAACTCCTGGATCCGGCTCCCGCGGCCAGGGTCGGGTGGTGCCGGGCAACGATGTCGGGGAAGGAGCGGATCAGCCCCTTCATGACGTTGTCGCCGTAGAGGGCGAACAACGGGTTGCCGACGACGTCGATGACTCCGTCGGCGCCCTCCACGTACGGGCTGGGCAGTGGCTGCATCGTGGCGTCCAGCCGAGGGTTGTAGAAGAAGGGGATGGAGTAGCGGTTGACGCCCGGGGCGGGCCGGACCACCCGGTGGAGGGTGGCACGCACGTAGCCCCTCGTCGCCACCTCCAGCAGCTCTCCCAGGTTGACCACGAACGCCCCCGGGATCACCGGCACATCGACGAACCGGTCGTCCTCGACGGCGACCTGGAGGCCGCCGTTGTCGTCCTGGACGAGCAGGGTGAGCAGCCCGAGGTCGTTGTGGAGGCCGGTGCCCTGGTCGGAGCCGGCGTTCTCGTCCGCCTGCGCGGGGCCGGGGTAGTGCAGGAGCTTGAGGTGGATCTGCGGATCCGGATCGACCACATCGTCCAGGAACCCGGCGGGGGCGTCGAGCGACTCGAGCATCAGCCGCAGCAGTCGATGTGACAGATCGGTCAGCCGGGTGATCCAGGACTCGATGGCCTGGCGCAGTTCGGGCATCGCCTCGGGCCACTCGTTCGGGCCGATCAGGCACCGGTAGGCGGGATCGCCGGGCGCGGGCGGCGTCGCGGGCTGCTCCGGCCCGATGTCCAGCTGCCGGCGCTGGTCGGGCACGCCCCGGGTGTGTTCGCGGCCGAGTTCGGAGTAGCCGCGGAACAGCGGCGAGTCGAGGATGTTCAGCGCGAGCCGATCGGCCTCGGGCAGGGCGAAGAACCGGCGGGTGAGCTCCAGCATGTCGTCGGCGTCCTCGATGCCGTGCCCGACGAGCTGGAAGAAGCCGATCTCGTGCACGGCCTTGCGCAACCGGGACAGGAACGCTGCCCTGGCTTCCTTTGAACCGGCGGCGTCACGGAGGTCGAGCACGGGAAAGGTGTCGGTCATGGCAGCTCCTTCGCATCGCTGGTCTGGTAGGTCGTCGGGTCGCTCACGCCGGCGTCCCGGAAGGCTTCCTGCCGCTCCCTGCAGGCGGCGCACCGTCCGCACTGCAGCGCGTCGCCACGAAAGCAGCTCCAGGTCTCGGTCCAGGGAACGCCGAGTTCCTCACCGAGCGAGACCACGTCGCTCTTGCGCAGCCTGACCAGCGGCGCCGTCAGGGTCAGGTCGGGGTGGGCGTATCCGCGGGTCGCGATCCGCTCCATGGCGAGGAAGGAGTCGATGAACGCGGCATTGCTGTCGGGCGCGGCCTGCAGGTCGTCGACCACCCCGACGGCCACCGCTTCCGCTTTCTCCGCGACGGCGACCGCGAAGGCGACGGACAGCAGAAGGGCATTGCGGTTGGGTACGACGTTCGGGCTCCCGCCGGACGACCCACTCCGGTGATCCGGCACGTCGACGGTCGGGTCGGTGAGCGAGGAGCCGCTCAGGAGCTTGCCGACGGGGCTGAGATCGACGACGTCGTGCGGCACCCCGAGTGATCGAGCCGCCTTCGCGGCGAATTCGTGCTCGACGAGATGACGCTGGCCGTAGTTCACGGACAGCAGGTGGAGTGTGTGTCCTTGCGCCTGGAGGTGGTAGGCCATGGTGACCGAGTCCAGGCCGCCGGACACGATTGCGACAGTTTTCGGCATGCGTCGCCTTCCGGAAGGCGGAAATGGAGGGAGGATCCGTATTCAGGGATCAGGGCAGCGGTGTGCTGTGCACCGAAACAGCGGCGAAGGTGCGGGCGTTCGTCACGGCGCCGGCGTGGCCGGGACGAGCAGCCGGGTCGATCGGTGGCCCTTGCGGTAGGTCAGTTCGACTTGGGGCCGCGGACCGTCCAGCCTCGTGGTGACGGTTCGCTCCTCGCTCCACCCGACCAGGCGGTACTCGTGTCCGCCGAGCGCCACCAGCGGGAAGAGGTGGTCCTGGGGAGATCGAATGGCGAGGCCCGTGCCGGTGTCGACGATGCTGAAGGCGGCCTGCGGCTGCGGGCCAGTGAGCGACCCGAACACTTCCACCTCCAGCAGGTGCGCCGGCGCGTCGAACGAACACCGCGCGGCTTGCCGCTCTCGATCGGTCGTGGCCACTGCCGGACGGTTGTAGAGCACTTCCGAGCCGTTGAAGTAGTCGGCCCAGTCCGCCGGAAACAGCTTCGCGAGTTCCGGTGTGACGAGTACGTCCACGACGAGATGCACCCGATGCTCGGGACCGAGGTTCTGGATCTGGTGCTTGCGGCTGAAGTCGCCGAACCAGAACTCTCCGGGCTGCCAGCGATGGATTTCCCCGTCGAGGTCCAGCGAGGCTTCCTCGTGGGTGGTGACCGGGATGTGCAGCCGGGCCATGCCCCAGTCCGGAGCGAACTTGGCATCGGAATGCCGGTATCCGACGACGCCGGGTCCAAGATCCATGAATCGGGCTGCGTAGAGAGGTCCGGGAATCGAGCGCAGGACCTCCCGCACGTACGGCATGTGGTCCAGCCACTCGGTGTCGGCGAACGCCGTACTGCCGGGGCCCCCTGCGTCGGTACGTGTCTTGTCACCACCCGGGCTGCGCACCGCGAGGCAGCGCCAGTCCTGTTCCGCCCACCTGGACACCCGCCCGTTCGAGTACGAGCTCTGCTCATCCCACAGGTGGTCGCGGGCTGTCATGAGGTCGGCCACCAGCCGGTCGGCGTCCATCACGGGGAGCAGCCGAACCGCTTCCGCAGGCGTCGAGGAATCATTCTCGTTCATCGTTGTCCTTTCATGTCGACCGGACCGGAATTGCACGGGTGTCGAAGAGAACGGCTTCCGTTCGCCGCTCTGCGACCCGGATCCGGCCGACGGCTGTCACGATCGCCGGCGCGGCGAGCAGGACGAATACGGCCCCGCAGCGGTGCGGATCGGAGCCGGATGGCTCGTCACGCCCGGAGCAGGTCGAACAGCTCGCGCCGGAGCTCGGGGTCCGTGCTGAACTCCCCGCGATATGCGGTCGATGTCATCTGCGCGGCAGCCTTGATGCCGCGCATCGACATGCAAAGGTGCTCGCCCTTCGCTATGACCGCGACGTCCGGGGTGCCGCTCAGGGTGCTGATCTCCAGCGCGATCTGGTCCACGAGACGCTCCTGGACCTGCAGCTTGTGCGCGTACTGATGGGCGACCCTGGCGAACTTCGACAGGCCGAGCAGTTGCCCCGTCGGGCGGTAGGCGATCGTCACGGAGCAGTTGAACGGCAGGAGGTGGTGCTCGCACAGCGACCAGAGCGCAATGTCCGAGACCACCACGAGCTGGCTCGTGCCGATGGACTCGAAGAGAGTGCCCAGCGAACCCGGGTCGTAGTTGATGAACTCTCGCCACCAGCGGGCGAACCGCGCAGGTGTGTCGCGCAGCCCGTCGCGATTGGGGTCCTCGCCGATCTCCACCAGCAGTTGGCGGGCGAGATCGACCAGTGGGTCCTCGGTCGTCCTCGAAGCCGACGCGTCACCATCGAGGTCCAATTTTGTCACCGACATGCGGTCACCTTTCGTCCGGGCTTCGGAGTTACTGACCTGACGGCCGGTACTCGGCCCAGGTCTTGGGAGTTTCCGATATGCGTACGCAGGTCAACTCGGGAAACTCCATCGACCATGTCTTGTAGACCCAAGCTGCCATGTTCTCAGCAGTCGGATTCCCGTCCATCACATCGTTCAGATGCCGATGATCAAGGTTTTCGTCGAGCCAGACCTTGAATGCGGACAACTCTCCGTAGTCTCGAACGAAGCCCACGGGCAATAGATCCGCATCATCGGCTCCGAGCTCCAGCTCGATCACATAGTTGTGCCCGTGCATTCGGGCACACTGGTGCTCAGGAGCAAGGCCGGCAAGCCGATGGCTGGCCGAGAATTCAAATTTCTTCGTGATTCGAAATGCCATCGATCCGAGTTCCCTCTCCTTTGCGTGTGCCGTTGCTCACACGCCGCGTTTTTCGTCCCACAACAAGGTGTGCAGTCTGGTCGTCAGGTTCCAGCCGCGCTTCACCACCGCGTCGGCCAACTCGCCCATGTGTTTTGTGACATCGTCGGCAGTACGCCCGATCGGCATGATCCATACCGAGGGCAGATCGAAGGTGGCAACCAGCTGGGCCACTTCGTCGAGATCGCGGGTGTTGCGGCAGACGAACTTGAACGTGCTTTCCGGCAGTGCCGCAAGGCTGGTGAGTGCGGCAGGGACGATCCTGCGCTGCAGGGTGTCGCCCGAGTGCGACAGCTTCGGCGAGACGTTGAACCTGACGCCGGCGGCGATGAGTTCGGGGTGGGCGGCGTGCGTGCCGTTGGTCTCGATCTCGATCTCTTTACCGCGTCCGGTCAGTGCTGCCACCAGAGGAATCAGTCGCACTTGCTGACCCAGGGGCTCACCGCCGGAGATCACGATCAGCTCGGTGTCGAATTCGAGCAATACCGCGACGACATCTTCGACCGGGCGGCGGTGCAGCTCCTTACGCGGGTCGTGGGCGACCCCGCTCTCACCTGCTCCGGTCCAGTCCCAGGTATATGGCGTATCGCACCACGAGCACGACAGGTTGCACCCACCGAGTCGCAGGAACGCGCATCTGCGTCCCAGGGACCGACCCTCGCCCTGGACGGTCGGACCGAAGATTTCGTTGACTACGAGATCCTGCTCCATGGCGCACCGTTTCCTATGAGTGGGACGGCTCGAGGGCCGCCGGCTTCTGCGCCTGCACGATGAACCAATGCCGACTCAGCCGGACGCCCTGATCGACGGTCACCGCGTCGACATATCGATCGAATGCCTCCTTGTCGGCCGCGGAATCGTAGTTCTCGACGATCGGCACTTGGTGCAGAAAAGTGTCCAGATCGCCCGCCGAGTGGTAGAACTCCTCGAAGCGGAACGCCTGGTTTCGTGTCACAACGAAGCCTGCTTCGGACAGTTCTTCAGCGATCCCCTCCGACAAGGGCCTGCCGTTCCAGCTGTCGAAGTCCTGGCCGCGACCGAACGTTTCCTTCAGTTCGCGCGCGTCCTGCTCCCCGATCCCCATGTACATCACGACCCCACCGGGGCGCAGAACCCGTTCGAATTCACGGGCGATCAGCGGGCCGCGGCGGGAGGTGACCACATCGGCGTACCCATCGGGCAGCCCCGTGTGGGCGGCATCGCACAGCTCGAACGTGACGTGCGACAGACCCGCCTCCGCTCGGTACCGCGCGGCGCATTCCAGCATCGACGGCGACAGATCCATCCCGGTCACGGCGCCGTACGCAGGAGAGATGCGCAGCAAACTACGGCCGTCGGCGCAGCCGACATCCAGCAGTCGGGCCTGCGGCGCTCCGAGTGCGGTCGCCAGTTCATCGAAGACGGTGTCCGGGCGGCCGTCGGCGAATACGTCGGTGCTCCGCGCACCGCTGAAGTAGCCGCCGAACCGCTCGGCCACCCGGGAGTAGAACTCCGCGTCCATGGTCATCGGCCGTGCACCTTCCCCTGCTGCGATTCCGTTTCCGGGACGCCGAACGCGGCGGGCGTCACCGCGTCCTGGGTCACTACGGTCATTCGGACCACTCCTTGAGGCCGTCCCCTGAAAGGGCTCCGAGGTCGGCAGGGCCCAATCTCCGGTGTCGCTCTATCGGCCCGGCATCACGGCGCATCCACGACGGGACGGGCCGGGATAAGGCGGTGATAGCGCGAGCATGCGGCCGCGATGGGCGCCTGGTTCACGCTTGGTTTCAGCAACGCCCGGACGGATTGCGAAACGGGTGCGTAGGGAGAGGAACTGAATGGCCATCAAGAAGTCGTCGGCTGTCGCTCGGGCCACCGTGCTGGTCCTGGGCGCCGCAGGAAATCAGCACGGCGTGGAGCAGGGACCGGTCGCCGTGTTGCCTGCCGGCGGAACACCCACCGACAACACGCCCTGGACGTGACGGCCCATCACGCCTCTTGGTGTCAGCCGACCGGGGTCATGGCCCTGCCCAGGATGGCAACGATGTCAGCCCGTACGGCAGCCGCCCCGCTGTGATCCAGGATGCGCTCCCGGATCCTGGCCGATCGCGAGTAGTACCGGACGGCCTGTTCCACGCGCCGCAGGTGGGCATTGACCCGGCCGAGGTCGTGCAGCACATACCCCTCCCCGACCAGGTCGCCGCTCGCCCCGACCATGGCGAGGACCTCGAGCAGGGTCCGTTCCGCCGACTCGTACCGCTGCTGGTACATCAGCATGTGGCCCAGCCGCCGCAGTGCGAGGGCTTGGCCCCGGTCGAAGCCGGCTGACCGGCAGATCCCGAGGGCCTCGTCGAGATACGAACGGGTTCGCACGAAGTCCGCTCGCCGCATCGTGATGTGTGCCATCTCGCCGAGCACATATGCCCGGCCGATGACGTCCTGCGCCCGCACGAAGTTGCGTTCGGCGCTCTCGTAGAGGGCGAGCGCCCGATCGTCTTCACCATGGTGCCGCTCGATACGCGCCAGGTCACGCAGACACAGTGCTTGGCCGCTCAGCTCCCCGAGCCGCTCGAAGATCTCCAAAGCGGTGCTGAGGTAGGGACGTGCTGCCTCATGCTCGCCCCGGAACAGGTGCAGGGTCCCCAACGAGCCGAGTACCGCCGCCCGGCCCCTTTCGTTGCCGGCCTCCTGCACCGCGGTCAGCGCTATCTGATGGGTGCGCTCCCAGAGCTCGGGATGGCCACGGGCCTCGAAGAGCGTCACCAGGGTCGTCGCCAGCTCCCAGCACAACTCGTCCAGCCCGGACCGTGCCGCCAACTCGACCGCGTTCAACAGGTTGGTCTGCTCGCTCTCCAGCCACCCGAGCGGGTCGCGGAGGCACCGCTGGACATGGTCCTCCGGCGGATGCCACCGTCCGCCCCGGCCCGCCACGAGGGTGTACGCACCGCCGTGGAGCTCTTTGTGTGCAGCCTCGGCGAGCGCCATCCAGCCACCGACCATACGCCGCACCGCTCCGGCGCGTTCGGCCTCGGGTATCTCCGCGGGCAGCCGTTCGTGCACGAACATCCGTACGATCTGGGAAAGGCCGCATCGGAACCCACCGCCCTGGTCCATGGCGGTGATGTCGAGGAGCCGCCTGTCGATGAGCGGTTCCAGAAGGTCAGCGGGGTGCGGCGTCCGGTCGCCGGTGAGGGCGGCTCCCAGCCAGCTCGGAATCTCCGTCCCCTCGGCCAGGCTGAGCAGGCACAACAGGCGACGGTCGGCAGCCGTCAGGCCGTCGTAGCTGAGCGAAAGACTTGCCCGGATCGACAGCTCGCCGTGTGCCAGCTCGTCCAACCGGCGGTGCTCGTTCTCAAGCCGGTGCCGCATGGAGGTCAGTGACCAGTGCGGGCGCGCGGCCAGGCGCGCGCCGATGATACGCAGCGCGAGGGGCAGCCCGCCCACCAAGCGTATGACGACCCGCGCCGCCTCCCGCTCGCTCTCCACGCGGTGCTCTCCGATGATCCGCCCCAGGAGCTGCATGGCCTGTTCCGGCCTCAGCGGCTCCAGATCGAACCGGCGTGTGCCCGGCAACGCCGTGAGCCGGCAGCGGCTGGTGACCAGCACACCGCTGCTGCCGGTTCCGGGCAGCAGCGGCATCACCTGCGACTCGCTCACCGCGTCGTCCAGCAACACCAGGATCCGGCGACCGGCCAGCAGACTGCGGTACATCTCCGCGCGCTCATCAAGCGCATCGGGTATGGCCTGGCCCGGTACGCCCAGCGCTCGGAGGAACCGCCCCAACGCCTGGGCGGGGGCGACCGGTTGCCCTCCCGGCCCCCGGAGGTCGCAGTAGAGCTGTCCGTCGGGGTACTCGGTGGTGAGTCGGTGCGCCACGTGCCTGGCCAGCGTGCTTTTGCCGACACCAGGCCTGCCGAGCACCAGGACCACGTTCAGTTGCCCCTTTTCCTGTCCCTCGGTGACGGCGTCGCAGACCGCTGAAACGATCGTGTCGTCGGCCACGAGGTCCCCGATGTCGGCGGGAAGTTGCCGTGGGGTCACAGCTGGATCGGGATCGGCACCACTCTCCTGCACGGCCTCGGAGAGCGGCGTCGCCACGGGAGAACGTTGTCCGGCCGGCTCGGCCGGTTCGACCGGTGCCAGGTCGGCGTCGTCGGTCAGGATTGCTTGCGCCAGGTCGCGTAGTTCCCTTCCTGGATCCAGGCCCAGTTCCTCGGTGAGCATCGCGCGGCCCTGGTGGTAGGCGTCCAACGCCTCCGCCTGCCGCCCCGAGCGGTACAACGCCACCATGAGGTGCCCGCGCAGCCGCTCACGCAGCGGATGGTCGGCGACAAGCTGCATCAGCTCGCCGATCAGGTGCTCGTGACGGCCCAGCTCCAGCAGCAGGCGCATGCAGGTCTCCACCGCTTCCAGGCGGCTCTCGTCCCACTGCGCCGCCGTACCGGCCAGGACCTCGCTGGGTACACCGGCCAGGCACCGCCCCCGCCACAGGCTCAGCGCCGAGCGGAGCGCGTCCACCGCAGGCATCTTCATACCGTCACGGGCCAGCGCATGCGCCTCCGTTACCAGTCGACGGAAGGTGCCCACGTCGGTCGCATCCGCCGGCGCCCTCAGGATGTAGCCACCCGCACGGGTCTCGATGGTGGCATCGATTCCCCCGTTCGAAAGTGCCTTGCGGAGCCGGGAGATGCAGATCTGCACCTGGGCGCGTGCGGTCTTCGGCGGATCGTGCGCCCAGATGACATCCACCAGACGGGTCGTCTCCACCACCCGGTTCAGTTCGAGCACCAACGCCCCGAGGACGATCTCTTGACGCCCCGGTGCCACGGAGACGGCACCCAGCTCGCCGCTCACCTCAAGCGGCCCGAGCACCCGGAAGGGAGCTGCCGCTACGCCGCTGCCGTCGTTACCTGACGAGACTGCCATTGCATGACCTGCTTCTGTGGGGGATCAGCCAGGCGATGTGGTCCGGCTTGCAAAGTTGGACGGAACGCATACCGACCTGGCTACTGAGCTGTAACCGTTGACTGCGTGGGCAAGCACCTCCGGAGGCTCAGCTGTCGCCGAGCGCCCCCCGGAGAGTCCATGAGTGCGCCCTGCGGCTGGAGTCGTGCCGGCTCGGCCGGAGCCGGGCCCGGCGCGTGTTCAGCCGCATACGACTTGCATTCCACGGACACCCACCCGCCGTTGCGCTGCGGGGCGGGGAGAACTCCGCCGGCGTGGTGTCGTTCATCGAGACTGCTCCGATCAGGGGGTGTACCGGGACGGGAGATGACGGGAGGAAAGGTGCGGTCTGCGCGACTGGATGAGACCGGGGACGTGATGGACCGCGTTCGCTGACCCGGAAGGTGCGCTCCATGTGCTGTTCGTGCCGGGCCCGGCAGTTGACGTGCGGTCCCACGGCCAGGTCGGCGTCCGGGTCGGAGGAGCACTGACCGTGCTCCACAACCCGCGACGCCCGAAGACGTCCAAGGAGACATGCCGGTGGCGCTCGGACTTCTCAAGCGACGGACAGGCCCAGGCGCTCCTTTACCCTGACCTGGAAAAGTGGTGGCGATATTGGCCCGGTGTGACGCCCAGGGTGCGTTTGAAACGGCGGTGCAGGGTCTCGGCGAAGCCGAAGCCGCAAGCTCGGGCGATCGAGTCGATGGTGGTATCCGTCGTCTCCAGCAGAGTCCGGGCAGCCTCGACGCGGACGGTCTCCACGTAAGCGGCCGGGGTGAGTCCGGTCTCGGTGCGGAAGACCCGGGTGAAGTTGCGCTCGCTCATACCGGCCCGTTCGGCGAGCACTCGGACGGTCAGGTCGTCAGCGAGGTGGTCGGCAACCCATGCCTGAACGTCCTGCAACGGCTTCCGCGTGGGCCGCTGCGCGGCGAGCTGAGTACTGAACTGAGCTTGACCGCCCGCGCGTTGGACGAACATCACCAGCATCCGCGCGACGGCACGGGATACCTCGGGCCCGTGGTCCTCCTCGACCATGGCGAGCGCCAGGTCCATCCCCGCCGTGATTCCGGCGGAGCTCCACACCGCCCCGTCGTGTACGAAGATCTGGTCCGGGGTGACCGTGACAGCCGGGTACTCGTGGGCCAGCCGCTCGCAGGCCGCCCAGTGCGTCACCACGCGCCGTCCGTCGAGCAGCCCGGCCCGCGCGAGCAGGAACGCGCCCGTACACACGGAAGCTACCCGCCGGGCCCGGCCGGCCGCCGCCCTGAGCCAGCCGACAAGCTCTTCATCGTCCACCGCCTCCCGTTCGCCCGGTCCACCGACAACCACCAGCGTGTCCAGCGGTCCCTGACACTGCTGGACGCCGCTGCCCGCCTCAACGTCTATGCCGTGACAGGACCGGACCGCTCCGGCCCGGGCCGCGACGATCTCCACGGCATAGCCCTCAACCTCGGGCACCCACCGCTCCGTCTGCGCGAACACCTCATGCGGTCCCGCCAGGTCCAGCACCTGAAACTGCGGAAAGACGAGGAAGACGACGCGCCGTTGTGTCACCCGTGCATCTTGGCCCGCCGTTTCATTTGGCAGCAAGGACACAAACATGACGATCTCCGCCATAAATTTGGTACGAGGTTTAACTTTCGGTGGGTCCAGTCGCAGGCGGCAGGGCGGGTGCGGCACTTGGGGGCAGGCGCTGGGGCGTGACGAGAGCGGGCGGGCGGTGGTCCGCCGTCCGGCGTCGGCCAGGAAGGCGCCGGAGGGTGCTGTCACGTTGACCGGCGAGCGAGATGATCTTCGGGTTGGTCCTGGCGGGAGGGGCTTGTCGTGGAGAGCGCCCCGCCGTCGTACACGAACCACCGCCGTCCGGTGCAGGTCATCGCCCACTGCGTGTGGCTGTACTTCCGGTTCCCGCCCGCTTTCCGTCAGGTCGAGGAGCTGATGCTCCAGCGCGGCGTGACCGTCTCCTACGGGGCCGTGCGCCGCTGGTGCTTGGGACTCGGCCTGGGACGAGAGGCTCAGTGCGCCCAGAGGGCCGCGCCGTTCGATGACGGGAAGCACCTCTCCGGAAACTGGTCTCGCCAACACGGCGGAGCTGTATCGGTGTTCGCCCTCTGAGGGCGCCGCCCGCGCCATCACGAGGCACGACAGACGTAACCAGCACGGCGGCTGACGCCACTTCACCAGACGGGCGTGCGCCGCCACGGGGACCCGAGCCTGCGGCACGCCCGTGCCGTCTGCCGTACCGGCGTGTGTCATCCGGATTGAGTTGAGCACCCTGCCTCCTGTCCGCGACCCGCCACTTCTGTGGGGTCAGAGGCGTGCGGAGGCTATTCACCCTCATGTGACCCCGTGAACAGCGCAATCGTGGAGCACCACGACACGGACCACGAGATCGACCGGCCGGAACCACGACAGCGGGAACGTGATGGCGGAAGCGACATCCCGGTTCCCTCGCACAGGCGCGCGACCACGGTGGTTCTTCTCACGGTGCAGGTCACGCCACCGAAATCCGGCGCACTCCGTCCTCGTGACTGAGGACGCTCACGTCCACACGAGGAGGCAGGGATGTCCCGACCGGCATGTGCAGTACGGAATGCGGCACGGCTGCTGGCCACCGCGACCGAGCGCGCTCATGCGGGCACCGGTCGTCTGGTCCTGCTGCGCGGCGCCACCGGCACGGGCCGCACCACGGTCCTGGAGGCCGCCGCCGAGGACGCAGGCGCCCACGGCATGCAGGTGCTGCGCGCTCGCTGCTCCGCCGGCGACTCCGCGATCCCCTTCGCCGCGATCCTTCAACTCTTCGGCCTCATACCCGAGTTCGCCGACCCGGCATGGGACGGAGATGAACGGGCGACCGGCGCCGGGCTGCGACGGGTGCTGCGGTCGTGGGCCGAGCGGTCGCCGCTGCTGATCGCCGTGGACGACGTGCACCTGGCCGACCCGGCGTCCCGCCGCTGGCTGGTGGAATCCGCCCGGCTCATGGACAGGCTGCCGATCGTCCTGCTGGTCACCGAGCGCAGCCAGTACGACATCGACCCGCCCGCACAGGGCCTCGCCCACAGCCTCTCCCCCGCCCTGGTCACCACCCACACCCTGACACCGCTGTCCGACAACTCAGCCACCGCAGCCGCCCGTTCGGCCTTCCCGGACGCCGACGACTCCTGGATCGAGGACTGCGTACGGGCCGGCGCGGGCACCCCCCTGCTGCTGCGCGCCCTGCTGGACGACCTCTCCGACGGCAGTCACCCGGTCGTGCCGGACACCTCGGCCGCGCTGTACCGGGGAGCGTTTCCGGCGGCCGTGCAGTGGTGGCTGGACTGCGCCGGGCCGGGTACCGCGGAGGTGGCGCGCACGCTGGCGATCCTGGACGAGGGCTGGGACCACGGACCCAGCGCGGCGTTCCCCGTCCTCCACATCCCCTCACTCCTCGCCGAACTCTCCGGCGCCGACCCAGCCCGGGTCGCGGGCTGGATCACCGCGATGACCGGCCTCGGACTGCTGCGCCCCGACGGCATGGGCCGCGCCCGCTACGCCCATCCGCTGCTGCGGGACGAGATGCTCACCGGCGTGTCCGCGGCCCGGCGGCGCGCCGCGCACCGGACGACCGCCGAGGCGATGCTGCACCGCGGTGTCTCCAGCGAGCTTGTCGCCCGGCAACTGCTGCTCACCGACGTGGTGGACGCGCCATGGGCGCTGTCGGTGCTGCAGGACGCCGCTGCACTTGCGTTACGTGCGGGGCACATCGAGGACGCGGTGGCGTTCCTGCGCCGCGCTCTGGACGAGCCCCTCGCCGATGAGGGCAGACAACGTCTGCTGACCGAACTGGGCTCGCTGGAGTACGCGGTGCCCGGCTCCTCGACCGCGATCCTGCGGCTCACCGAGGCGCTGCGGCTGCCGGGGCCGCCGCAGGAACGGGTGCGCGCCGCGGTCGCCCTGGGGACGGCGCTGACCGGCCGTGGCAGGACCCGCGCCGGGGTCGAGGTGCTGCGCTCGCTGTACGACGCACTCGCCGACCGACCCGACCTGGTGCGCATCCTGCGGCAGGCGTTCTTGCAACTGTCGGACAGGGACCAGCTGGTGCGGCAGGAGGCGTACAAGCGGCTGGCCGAGGTGGCCGAGCGTTCGCCGGAGTCGATCAGCACGGCCGGTCACGCGTTCCTGGTGAAATACGCGGTCACGGCAGGTATGACCTCGGCGAGGGAGGCGATGCTGCGCCTGCGCGGTCTGCTGGCGGAACCGGCCGACCCGCTGTCCGAGCCGTACCTGCTGGGGACGGCCGCCGTGGTCGCTCAGTGGGCCGACGAACTCGACGAGGCCGAAAGGCTGGTGGAGCGCGGTCTGACCGGGCAGCGCCCCGACGTCCTGCACCCCATGCACGAGGCGCTGCTCAACACCCGTGTGGACATCGTGGCGGCACGGGCCGACTACACGCGCCTCCTGGCCGGCCCGCCGCCCGCCGCCACGACCCCGACCAACGCCCATGCCCACGCGCTGACGGCACTCGTGGAGGCGGGCCGCACCGCCGAGGCCGAACGCCTGGCCGAGTCCTTCGACTTACGGACGGCGCCGGAGTCCTGGGAGCTGAACCGGTTCCTGTACGCGCGCGGGCAGCTGCGCGCCGCGAACGGTGACCTGGCGGGAGCCCTGCACGACTTCCTGGAGTGCGGGCGCCGCCAGTCGGCCCGGGAGGTTTTCAGCCCGGTCGTCACCCCGTGGCGCACGGCCGCCGCCGAGTGCCATCTGGCTCTGGGCGTCCCACGGGAGGCGCTGGCCCTTGCCGAGGAGGAGCTGCGCCTGGCCCGGGTGTGGAACACGCCCCGCACGGTGGGCCGGGCACTGCGTGTCCTCGGCACCGCGACCGGCGGGCGCCGGGGTCTGGACCTGACTCAGGAGGCGGTACGGCTGCTGCGTGGCGGCCCGGCAGGACCGGAGATCGTGGCGGCGCTGCTGGCTCTGGGCCGTCAGTTGACCGCGTCGGGCGAGTCGTCCCGCGCCCGCGACACCCTGCGGGAGGCGGCCGGGCTCGCCGAACGCCTGGGCGCGATACGGCTGCGGGACCTGGCGGAGGAGGCACTGCGGGCGGGCGGCGCGCGCCGTCCGGCGACGCGGACCGGTGCCGCCTCGCTCACCGACAGCGAGCGGCGTATCGCCGAACTGGCCGCGGGGGGACGCACCAATGCGGAGATCGCGGCCCTGCTGCATCTGGCCCGCCGTACCGTGGAGACCCATCTGACGCACAGCTACCGCAAGTTGGGCATCCAACGGCGCAGCGCCCTGAGCACGGCCCTGACCGGGGGCGACGTGCCGCGCGGATCTCTGGTCAGCGGTCGGGACGCGTAGGGCGAGTGCGGCACCAGCAGACGAAGAGCATTCCCACCCTCCTGACCGACCGCTCGACGGCGCCGGCCCACCGTCGGACGCCGATGGCGCATCAGCCCGCGATCGTCAGCTCCACGCCCGCGTGCGTGGCCCGGGCCGTGACAGCGGAGAGGTCGGGTATCACCATGTCGGCCTCGAGGTCATCGGCCTTGTGTGTCGTGGTCACGGCCACGGTGGTCATGCCTGCCGCTCGGGCCGCGCTGAGCCCGGCCGGCGCGTCCTCGAAGGCGATACAGCGGGACGGGGCGGCGCCCAGCCGGCCGGCAGCGACGAGGAACGGCTCCGGGTCGGGTTTGTGGCGCGTGATGTCGTCCACGGTGATGACGTGGGCGGCGCGCACACCCGCGGCGGCCAGCCGCGCGTCGGCGACCCTGCGCGTGCCGGAGGTGACGACGGCCCAGCGGTCCGGAGGCAACGACGCCAACAGCTCCAGGGCACCGGGGACGGGGAGAACACCCCCGGCAGCGGCATCGTCGACCTCGGCCTGTTCGAGGAGGGCCAGGGCCATGGCGACTTCCTCGGCAGGCAGGAGATCGGCCACGATGGCGGCGGCGGGCCGGCCGTGCGGTTGCACCGACATGATCTCGGCGACTGTGAGGCCGTGCGCGTCCGCCCATCGCGACCAGCACCGCAGAACAGACTTGATGGACGAAACGAGCGTCTCGTCGCTGTCGAACAGGATCGCGTCGGCGGAGAGTTTCCTTCTCTCCGAGATTACGGGGCGACGCTGCCGCGGATGGAGGGGCCTCCCCCGCCTTCCCTCTCGGCCGAAGCTACGCCGTTACGACCGGACATCGAGAGCAACCGACCTGCGGGGCGCGGCGCCTTGGTGGAGACGACCGGTCGAATACACCGTCGCGCCGCTCGGCCCGGTGTGGCACCGTCGGTGGCATGCTGGCATTCTTGACGTCCGATCAGCTCGCCGCCCGCACGTCACGCGCTCTCGACGCGGCCGTCGTCGCGGGTCGACAGCTCGGGCTGACGGTGACCGACGCGACGGTGCTCCATGACGTGTTCTCCGTTGTCGTGCACCTCGCTCCGTCGCCCGTGGTGGTCCGGGTCCCCGTCGTCCTGCCGTCGTACGCCGACCTCGACACCCAGGCGGCGCGACAGCGGGTGGAGCTCGATGTGGTGCGGTGGCTCGCCGAACAGGGCGTCCCGGTGATCCCGCCGAGTCCGCTCGTGCCGCGGGAGCCCGTACGACGCGACGGATTCTCGATGAGGTTCTGGCAGTTCGTCGAGCAGGACAAGAGCGTCGAGCCCGATTTCGTGCACAACTCCGGCCTGGTCGTCGGCCTGCACGCCGCGTTGCGCGATTACCCGGGCGATCTGCCGTTCCTGTCGGCGGCCGAACCGAGGTTCGTCACGGAGGCGCTCGCGGCCCTCGAAGCGCGTCCGGATCTCCTCACGCCGGCGGATCTCGACCGTGCGCGGCGGGAGTGGGAGGTCCTGGAACCCGTCGTCGGCTCGCGGGACGGCTTTGCGGCGGCGTTCCCGGGAGTCGACTTGCAGCCGATCCACGGGGATGCCCCGGCGGTCAACATCGTCGCTTCATCGGAGGGCCCGCTGTACGCCGACTTCGAGCTGGCCACGCTCGGACCGGTCGAATGGGACATGGCCGCCCTCGGCCCCGATTGCGAGGCCGCGTACCGGTCCGCGGCGCAGCGCCGAGGCGTGCGGCAGCTGGACGAGCGGGTGCTGCGCTTCGTCAACGCCGTGGGCATGGTCCGGATGGTGGCGTGCCTCGCGCTCGCGCCGCAGTTGCCCATGCTCGTGGAGGCGGTGAAGCCGGCCGTCGAGCAATGGCGGACGATGCCGTTCGATTGTGGCCTGACCGGCTGAGCGCTCCGCCAGGAGGAGGAGGGCGGGCGCGGCACCGGTCCCCGGGTGCGGGCCCGGAAGCGGATCTTAGGCCGAATTTGGCGCTTGTGGGCGATTATTCCGGCCCTCTTCACGACTTTCTAAGGTTAGGCTAACCTCTGGGCGTGCATGTAGGTGAAGAGACCTCCGCGGCCGTGCGCCCCCGTGGTCATGAATTGTCGGCCATGGGTGTCACCGTGGCGTACGAAGGCGTCGATGTCGTCCACGACGCCTCGATGACGCTGCGGCCCGGCGAAGTGACGGTCCTGGTGGGCCCGAACGGCAGCGGGAAGTCGACACTCCTGCGCACGATCGCCCGGTTGCAGCGGCCCAGGACGGCCAGGCTCGTCATCGACGCCGACACCGACGGCCTCGCTCTGGGCCCCCGTGAGTTCTCGCGCCATGTCGCTCTGCTGACCCAGGGGCGCCCCACCCCCAGTGGACTGACCGTACGGGACGTCGTCGAGTTCGGCCGCTACCCGTACCGGGGCCGCTGGGGCAAGGCCGACCCGGACGGGCGGGCCGCGGTGGATCGCGCGCTGGCCATGACGGGCGTCGAGGAGCTCGCCGAGCGGGGCGTCGAGCACCTCTCCGGCGGGCAGCTCCAGCGTGTGTGGCTGGCCGGCTGCCTCGCCCAGGAGACCGGCGTGCTGCTCCTCGACGAGCCGACGACCTACCTCGACCTGCGGTACCAGGTCGAACTCCTCGACCTCATACGTGACCTGGCGGACGACCACGGCATCGCCGTCGGCGCCGTCCTGCACGACCTCGACCAGGCCGCGACCGTCGCCGACCGGATCGTGCTGCTCCACGAGGGGCGGATCCTCGCCGCCGGCCTCCCCGAAGACGTCTTCACGGCCCAGCGGCTGACCGACACGTACGGCATCCGCATCGAAGTCGACACCGACCCCCTTACCGGACGGCTGCGCACCCGTGCGATCGGCCGCCACCACACGCGAACCGAAAGGCTCAGCGCCGCCTCATGAGACGCCTCCTCCTCACCGCCGCGGCCGCCGCCGTGGCGGCCCTCACCCTGACCGCCTGCGGGACGACCGAGCCCGCCGCCGACGACGCAAAGCGGACCACCGGCGAGCGCATCACCCTCACCGACGCCTCCGGCAAGAAGGTCCAACTCGACGGGCCCGCCAAGAAGGTCGTCGGGACCGAGTGGAACGTCGTCGAGAGCCTGGTGTCGCTGGGCGTCGACCCGGTCGGCGTCGCCGACGTCAAGGGGTACAAGGCCTGGGACACCGCGGCCCCGCTCAAGAACACCCCCAAGGACATCGGCACGCGGGGCGAGCCGAGCATGGACGCCATCGCCGGGCTGTCCCCGGACCTCATCGTCGCCACCACCGACCTCCCGCAGGCCGCCGTGAAGCAGTTGCGCAGGGTCGCCCCGGTCCTGTCGCTCCGCCCCGCCGATGCCGCCGACCCGATCGGGCGGATGACCGGGAACCTCGACCTCATAGCCAAGGCCACCGGCACCACGCAGCGGTCCGCGAAGCTCAAGAAGGGCTTCGAGGCGAAGCTGGCCGAGGGGAGGAAGGAGCTCGCCGACGCGGGGCTCGACGGCGCGCAGTACGCCTTCGCCGACGGCTACGTCACCTCCAACCAGGTCTCGATCAGGCCCTTCACCAGCGGCTCGCTCATCGGGGCGGTCAGCGAGAAGCTCGGCCTGAAGAACGCCTGGAAGGTCAAGGGCGACAAGAGCTACGGCCTCGGCGCCACCGATGTCGAGGGGCTGACGAAGCTGGGCGACGACGTGCGGTTCGCCTACATCAGCAATGACGGCGACAAGAGCAGCGCGCCGTTCACCGGCACCCTGGCCAAGGACAAGGTCTGGACGTCTCTGCCGTTCGTGAAGAACGACCACGTGCACCGGCTGCCCGATGGTGTCTGGATGTTCGGCGGCCCCGCGTCGATGAACGAGTACATCGACTCCGTCGTCGAAGCGCTGACGAAGTAACACCATGGCCGTCACCGCAACAACCCCCGCCACCCGTCCGTCGGCGGTCACGTCCCGGACGGGCGCGGCCGTGGTGACGGTCGCACTGGTCCTCCTCGTCGCCGCACTGGCGATCGTGGACATCGCACAGGGCACGGCCGCGGTCGGCCCCGCGCAGGTCTGGAAGGCGCTCACCGGCCGGGCCGACCCGGCCGACGCGTCCGTCGTCATCGCCTCCCGGCTCCCGAGGATGACCGCGGGGCTGCTCGTCGGCGCCGTGCTCGGCATGGCGGGAGCCGCCCTGCAGACCGTCAGCCGCAACGTGCTCGCCTCACCCGACACCCTCGCGGTGAACGCCGGCTCCTACCTGGCGCTCGGGCTGGCCACCGTCACCGGTGTGTCCCTGCCGCTGTTCGCCTCCTCCGGCGTCGCGTTCGCCGGTGGCCTCGCTGCGGCCGCCGTCGTGCTGGGGCTGTCCGGTCTCGGCGCCGGCACGGTGCGCCTCGTACTCGCCGGCAGCGCCCTCACCTTCGGCCTCACCGCCGTCACCGAGGGTCTGCTCCTGTTGTTCCCCCGGCAGACCGAGGGCCTCTACCAGTGGAACCAGGGCAGCATCGCCCAGAACGGGTTCGACGGCGTGCTCCAGATGGCGCCGATCTGCCTGGCCGGTCTCGTCGGGCTGCTGCTGGTCGCCCGCCGGATGGACGCGCTGGCGCTCGGCGACGACGCCGCGCGCGGCCTCGGCGTGAAGGTCCGGGCCACCCGGGTGACGGCGGTCGTGCTCTCGGCCCTGCTGTCCGCGGCGGCCGTCACCCTGGCCGGTCCGATCGGCTTCGTCGGCCTGTGCGCCCCCGCCCTCGTACGCCCCCTCGCCCGCAGGGTCCGCGCGTTCGCACGGACGCGGGCCGGCCTTCCGGTCACCGGCCTCACCGGGGCGGCACTGGTGCTCGGCTCGGACGTGCTGCTGCGCGCCGTCGTGCCCACGGACATCTCGGTCGCCGTGCCGACCGGTGTCGTCACCAGCCTCGTCGGCGCCGTGTTCCTGATCATGATGGCCACACGGGTCCGGGACACCGCCGGAGCGGCCGCGGAGGACCGGCTGCGGGTCAGGAGCCGGAAGACCTTCCTCACCTTCACGGCCGTCCTGGTGGCCGCACTCGTCGGTGTGGCGATCGCCGCCGTCCTGCTGGGTGACAACAAGCTGCTGCTGGGTGACGTGGCGAACTGGGCCCAGGGCCGGGCCGGCCGGGCCGTCACGTTCGTCCTCGACACCCGCGTGCCGCGCGTCCTCGCCGCGCTGCTCGCCGGCGGTGCCCTCGCCCTGGCGGGGACACTGATCCAGTCGGTGACGCGCAACCCCCTCGCGGATCCCGGTGTCCTGGGCGTCTCCGGCGGGGCCGCGCTCGGCGCCGTGCTCCTGGTGACCACGGTGGCGGAGGCCGGTTCGTGGAGCATGGCGGGCGCCGCGTTCGTCGGCGCCGCGTTCAGCGCCGTGCTCGTCTTCGGGCTCGCCGCGCGGGGCGGGTTCCGGCAAAACCGGCTGGTCCTCGTCGGGTTCGGCTTCGCCACCGGGGCAACTGCGCTGATCAGCCTGCTGATCGTGCTCACCGATCCGTTCAACGCGACGAAGGCCCTCACCTGGCTTTCGGGCTCCACGTACGGCCGGACGCTGCCCGACGTGGCGCCCCTCGCGGCCGTGCTCACGGTGGGCGTGCTCGTCGCGTTCGTACGGCGCACCGAGCTCGATCTGGTGTCGCTCGACGAGGACACCCCAAGGCTCCTCGGGCTCGATCTGTCGCGCGGACGCCTGGGATTCCTGGTGTTGAGTGTCCTGCTCAGCGCCACCGCCGTGGCCGCGGCGGGCACCATCGGATTCGTCGGGCTGGTGGCGCCGCACGCGGCCCGTGGCCTGGTGGGCCGGCAGCACGCGCGGGTCGTTCCGGTCGCGGTACTGTTCGGCGCTGTGCTCGTCTGCGCCGCCGATCTGGTGGGCCGCACGGTGATCGCGCCGGCTCAGCTCGGCGCCGGCCTCATGACCGCGGTGATCGGCACGCCGTACTTCCTCCATCTGCTCGTACGCAGCCGCCGCTAGACGTCACCCGACCGGTCTCCCCCGTCGGCCCCCTCGCCACGACTCGCGTCCGCGGTCGGTTCGGTCTCTTCGGTCGGTTCGGCCTCCTCCGCCAGGAGGGCGAAATCAGTGATGACGGGGGCCAGTTCGCCGCGGACCCACAGGGGGAGCTGGTCGCGGTGATGGCTGCCCCCGGGGACTCCGTGGGCACCCAGGGGAACCACCCACAGGCTGTTCTCCCGGCGGGAGAGATCCCAGACGTAGCGGGCGGAGGGGCCACGTGCGCTGAGGTCGGTGACGCCGGGCGTGCTGGACGTGGCCAGTACGCAATCGTGATCGCCGCCCAGTCCGGGCCACCGCTCGCCCTCGACGGAGGGCAGGGCCCGGCCGGGAGCGAGACGGTGGAGTTCGCCCCATGCCACGGGCTCGGCGCCGGCGACCTCGTCCAAGGCGGCACCGACGATTCCCGGCACGTCGAGGCCGGCGAGCCGGTCGGTGGTCAGCAGGGTCTCCAGCGCGAAGGCGACCTTCGAGGTGAGATTCAGCCAGCTCTCGAACACCGCGGGATACCTCAGGGGCTCGGCGAGGCATTCCAGCTGTGGAGCTGCCGCGATCCGGCGCGAGACGGCCGAGCGCAGGCGGGCGTAATCCGCCGCGGCGATGCTGTCGGCGTCCATATAACGGTTCCAGGACAGCAGGCGCTCCCTCAACCGCTCGGCCGCGGGGCCGAGTTCGTCGAGGCGGGCCACCTGCTCCAGCAGTGGCCCGGCGGCGGTGAGAAGGGTGTCCATGTGGATTGCCGCCATGTCGGGGGCCGTCCAGTCCCGTGACTCCCGCAGCAGAGCTTCGATGCGGTCGGCGCGGTGCGGCGGTGCGAACTCCACCCCGAGGAGACCGGCGAGACCCCGGGCGTTCGCCATCACGGCGATGCCGTCCACCTCGGCGCGAGGTGTGCCGTGACGTCCCTGCCAGCCGTGCCCCCGCTCCCAGGCAGGCACGATCCGCAGCCAGTTGTCCCGATGGCGGACGGGTACGTATCCGGCCACGCGGTGCAGCAGCTCTCCGGTGGCGTCGGCGGCGTGCACCACGTTGACGGGCTCGATCCAGCGGTCCAGCGCCCGGTCCACGTCCGCGACCGTGCGGGCACGCAGCAGGGCGGGAAGCACGTCGAATCCGAGATCACCCGTGACACGCGGCGGGTAGCGAAGGCTGATCCCCCCGGGCATGCCGGCCGGTTCCGCCTCCGGACCGGCGCCCTCCGCACCGGCGGCGTCCGCGGGGGCTGCGAGATCTCCGAGGTCTCCGAGGCCTTCGATGACGACCGGCCCGCGCTCCGTCTCGATCACCTCGACCTCGACCGGTTCGCCTCCGGCGACCTCGATGGTCTCCCGGTGATGGGCGGCCGGCGACCATCCCTCCGGCCCCAGCGCCTCGATGCCGCCGCCCGCGCGGCGCAGCCGTTCCCGGTACAGGTCGTGGTAGTCGGACATGGCGTTGGTGATGGCCCAGGCCACCGTTCCGGTGTGGCCGAAATGGGCGATACCGGGGACACCGGGTACGGCGAAGCCGACGACGTCGTACTCCGGGCAGGACAGGTGCAACTGCTGGTAGACCCCGGGGTCCTGGATGAAGCGGTGCGGGTCGCCCGCGATGAGCGGTGCGCCGGCGGCAGTGCGCTCTCCCGAGACCATCCAGCCGTTCGACCCTGCCGTACCGGGGTCATCCGTGGCGAAAAGCTCGATGGCGTCCGCACCGAGGCGACGGGCGACCTGCTCGCGCCACAGCTTCGTCGGGAAACCCGCGAAGAGGATGTGGTGGGCGAGCCAGATGCCGAGGGGCGCCCACGGCTGCCACGGCTCCGGCGCGAGTCCGGTGGTGGCGAACTCGGGCGCGGCTGCCGCGCCCCGTTCCAGAGCGGAGTTGACCCCGTCGACGTACGCCGTCACCCAGGCCGCTGTCTCGTCGTCGAGGTTCGCGAAGCAGCGCCGTGCGGTGTCGTCGAGCCTGGCCTGGCGGGCGAACCGGTCCCAGACGACGGTGGCGGGACCGAGGAACGAGGCGGTGGTGCCCTGGGAGCGGTGCCGCTCCACCTCGATCTGCCAGGCCCGGTCCAGTGCGGCGTTCTCGCCCTGGCCGAAGGCCAGTTGCAGCGGGTCGGACGCCCGGAGGTGCGGAATGCCCCAGGCATCCCGGTAAGTCTTGACCGCCACTGCTCTCTCCGCCTCTTCCCGCAGGGATTCAACCCTACTTAGGTTAGCCTGACCTAAGCAGGGGGAGCGATAGGAGAGGTGGGCGGGCATGAAGCATGGCTGGGAGGGCGTCGTCCTCAAGCTGATGCGGGGGAGGAACTTCACCCTCACCGTCCAGACCGCGAAGGACATTGCCGACCGCTACCGCAGGCTGCGTTTCGACGACGGTGGCTCGGCCCGACCGGGACGCACCCCACCATGTGGGTGCGCCTGTGGTTCGACAGCGCGGGCGCACCACACCAACGCGCCTACACGCTCCTGGACCCGAATCCCTCAACCGGCACCTTCAGTATGGAGTTCGCACTGCACGAGGGCCGCGCAAGCGAGTGGGCACGCGCCGCGCGTCCCGGCGACACGATCGAGGCGACCGTCCAGGGCACGGGCTTCACCGTGCCCCACTCCCTGCCGTCACGACTTCTCGTGATCGGGGACCCGGCGTCCCTGCCCGCCATCAACTCGCTCCTGGACTCGATGCCGCTGACACCGGCCACCATCTGGTTCGAGACTCCGCACCCCGCCGACGAGCAACTGCCGCTGCGCTCCGGCACCGCGCGCCACGAGGTGCGCCATGTGCCCCGGCGCGACAACGGAGCGCTGCTGATCGAAACGGTGCGATCCGCCCTGCTCGCCCACCTGGACGACCGGCTCCTACGTTTGGATCGCGTGCGACACATCGACGACCCGGGCCCTCGCCTCGTTCGTGCGCAGGCAACTCGGCGTACCCAAAGCGCGGTTGCACTCCATGGGCTACTGGCGCGCCACCTGACTCCGTCGCACTTGCCGGTTGCGCCGTCACCGACGTAGCACCGGGGAGCGGTCAACCGCAGGGGTTGCCCGGATACTCGTCGCTCTCCGCCGCGCCCACCTCACGCATTCTGCGCAGGATCTCGTGCAGGGTCGCCTCGTCATCGATGAACTCGGGGCAGTTGGTCTGCCGGTCGAAGACCATGGACTCTGCCGGGGTGGTCCAGATGACCCACCGGTGGGGGTACGGCGGCGCCTCCCACAGGTGTGCGTAGCGCTCGATGGTGTCCCGTGTGCTCACTGCGCCACCTCCTTGGACTCGCGGCCGTCGACGAACGTCGCGACCACCTCGATGTCTCCGATGCGCGAGGTGTCGACACTCCGCGGGTCGTCTCCCAGGACGACCAGGTCGGCGCGCTTGCCGGGGGTGAGGCTGCCCGCGCTGTCGTCCCAGCGGCAGGCGTAGGCACCGGCGACGGTGTAGGCGCGCAGGGCCTCGTCGACGGTGAGGGCTTCGTCCGGGCCGATCAACTGCCCTGATGTGGAGGCGCGTTCGACCATGAACTGAATGGCCCGCAGCGGCTGGCCGTGGGTGACGGGCCGGTCGGAGCTGCCGACGACCGTGACGCCGTGGTCGAGGAATCCGCGGCCGCGGTACATCCACGGCGCGCGCTCCTTCCCCATGACGGCCGCGTAGTCGTCGCCGAAGTAGCGCAGGAAGTTCGGCTGGATCACGGCGCTGACGCCGAGCCGTGCGAAGCGCGGGAGTTGGTCGGGGCGGATCAGCCCGGCATGCTCGATGCGGTGCCGCGCGTCCGGACGGGGCCGCAGGACCTGTGCCCGCTCCAAGGCGTCCAGCGCGAGGTCGGCGGCGCGGTCGCCGATGGCGTGGACGGCGAGCTGCCACCCGGCGAGGTGTCCGTCCACGATGAGGTCGGCGAGACGGTCGGGGTCGTCCTGGAGCTGTCCGGAGTGCTCCATGCCTTCGTACGGGGCGGTGAGCGCGGCAGTGCGGGCCATCATGCCGCCGTCGGTGAAGATCTTCAGCGCGCCCAGGGACAGCCAGTCGTCACCGAACCCGGTGCGCAGGCCGAGGTCGAGAGCCCGCGGTATGCCGTCGCTGCGGTGCGCGGCGACGGGCCGCAGGGTGTCGCCGCCCGCCATGAGCTGGATCCGCAGAGGCAACCGGCCCTGGTCGCGCAGCAGTTGATAGGCACCCGCCTCGACGGGGCTGTAGCCCAGCAGGCCGCCTCCGACGCCGGCCTCGGCGCAGGCCGTCACTCCTTCGGCCAGGCAGGCGCGGGCGGCGTGCTCGATCGCGTCGGCGAGTTCTTCCTGGGAACACGGCAGGCGCAGCCGGCGTGCGGCGCCCATGGCGCCCTCCACCAAGTAGCCGTCCTGGTGCGGGATGTCGGCCGGAAGCAGGTCGAGGACGGCGCTGTTGACGACGCAGGCGTGTCCGGAGTCGTGCATCATGAGCACCTTGCGGCCGTGGCTGACGCGGTCCAGCTCGGCGGCGGTCAGATGGCGCCCCAGCGCCCGCTGGTCGTACCCGGCGATGTCCACCCAGGCGCCGGGCGCACTCGGCCGGGAGGCGGCCTCCGCCACGACCGCGAGGATGTCCTCGACCCGCTCGCACGGCGCCACGCTCGGGGTGCTCGCCTTGAAGCCGGCCCACGACAGGTGCGCATGGCTGTCGATGAAACCGGGCAGCACGGTGGCGCCCTGCAGGTCGATGACCTCGCGTGCGGGCAGTGAGGTCACCGCGGTGTCCAGGCCCACGATCCGGCCCCGCCAGATGCCCAGGTCATGGGCGACGGGGTGGTCCGGGTCCATGGTGAGAATGTGCGCGTTCGTCAGCCTCGTACAGAGCATGGGCAGTCCGTCCTGGGCGGTGTCAGCTGGTTTCGGCCATCGATGCGGCCCGCACGGTGCCGGCGGCGGGCGTGCCTGCCGGGCGCTCCTCGGGCGCGTGGACCCTGGGGGCCGCCGGGACCATCAGCGGTGTACCGGTCTCCGGGTCGTCGATGATGCGGCAGGACAGCCCGAACACGTCCTCGACCAGCTCGGCGGTCATGACGGTCGCCGGGTCACCTTCGGCCGCGACCGTGCCGCCCGCCCGCATCACGATGAGGTGGGTGGCGTAGCGGCACGCCTGGTTGAGGTCGTGCAGGACCGCGACGACCGTGTGCCCCTTGCGCGCGTGCAGGCAGGCGCACAGGTCGAGCACCTCGACCTGGTGGGCGATGTCGAGGTACGTGGTCGGCTCGTCCAGCAGCAGGATGGAGGTCTGCTGTGCCAGCACCATGGAGAGCCAGACACGCTGGCGCTGGCCGCCGGAGAGGTCGTCGACGGGCCGGTCGGCGAGATCGAGTACGCCGGTCTGCCGCATCGCCTCGGCCACGGCCGTCTCGTCCTCCGCGGACCACTGCTTCAGCAGTCGCTGGTGCGGATAGCGGCCACGGGCGACGAGGTCCCCCACGGTGATGCCGCCGGGCGCGGTCGACGACTGCGGGAGCAGCCCCAGCCGGCGGGCGACCTCGCGGGAGCGGTACGACGCGATCGCGGCACCGTCGAGGTAGACCTGGCCCGCCCGGGGTTTGAGCATCCGGGCGAGGGCCTTGAGCAGAGTGGACTTACCGCAGGCGTTCGGTCCGATGATCACGGTGAAGGAGTGGTCGGGGATGTCGACGCCGAGGGAGGTGGCCACCGTCCGCTGGTCGTAGGACAGCGTCAGGTCCTCGGCTCGCAGCCGGGGTGTCAGGGGGTGCGTTCCAGTCATGCGCGGCTCTTTCGCGACTCGGTGATCAGCAGCCAGATGAGGTACAGCCCGCCGATGGTGCCGGTCGCCGTGCCCACCGGGAGGAGGGTGGGGGCGAAGACCCGCTGCACGACGAGGTCGCTCAGGGCGAGCAGCAGCGCACCCATGAGGGCGGACGGCAGCAGTGCGGGACCGGATGAGCGGCCCAGCCTGCGGGCCAGTTGGGGCGCGGCCAGTGCGATGAACCAGATGGGACCGGTGACCGCGGTGGCGAACGCGGCCAGGGCGACACTGATGACGAGCATGGCCGTGCGGGTGCGGGCCACGTTGACGCCCAGGGCCATGGCGGTGGTGTCGCCCATCTCCACCAAGGAGAGCCGGCGGGCGAGGACGACGGCGAGCGGAAGCAGCACGGCCACGGCGAGGCCGATGGCGCTCGCGTGCTGCCATCCCCGGTTGCTCAGGCTGCCGATGAGCCACGCCTGGGCCTCCAGCGCCTCCTGCCAGGTCGCCCGGGTGATGAGGTAGGAGTTGACGGCGAGAAGCAGGGCACTGACGCCGATGCCGACGACGACGAGCCGGAAGCCCTGCAACCCCCGTCCCAGCATGAGGAGGTAGACCGCGCCTGCGGTGGCGAGGCCGCCGAGCAGTGCGCCGATCGCGATCTGCGTCATGCTGCCATGCAGCACGATGATGACGCCGAGCGCACCCACCGCGGATCCGTTGGTGAAGCCGATGATGTCGGGGCTGCCGAGGGAGTTGCCGGTCAGGCTCTGCAGGATGGCGCCGCTCACCGCCAGGGCCGCGCCGACGCCCAGGGCGGTCAGCAGGCGCGGCATGCGCAGTGTGTTGACGATGAAGTCCGCGGCGCCCGATCCTGTGCCCGTCACCGCCCGGAGGACCTCGCCGATGGACAGCTGGTAGTCCCCGGTGGTCAAGGTGATGCCCATGACCACCGTGAGAACGGCGAGCAGCACGGCTGTCAGTGCGAGAGCCCGGCCCTGCACCCGCAGGGACACGCCGCCCCTTCCGGTGCGGATGACCAGCCCGCTGACGACGCGGAGCTTCGGGGCATCGACGGATCTGGGCACTCGGGCGTTCGCCTCCCGTACGGAACTCACAGCATGACCAGCTTCCGGCGGCGGCACAGCGCGATGAACAGCGGCGCGCCGATGAACGCGGTGACGATGCCGACCTGGATCTCGCCGGGGGCGCCGAGGACCCGGCCCAGGACGTCCGCCCCGACCAGCAGGATGGGCGCGAGCAGCATGGAATAGGCGAGCACCCACCGCTGGTCGGGGCCGACGATGAAGCGGGCCACGTGCGGCACGGCGAGGCCCACGAAGGCGATCGGGCCCGCCGCGGCCGTGGCGGTGCCGCACAGCAGCATCACCGCGATCGCACCCAGCACCCGGGTGCGGCCGACGTTCACCCCCAGGGCACGGCCCACCTGGTCGCCCAGGGCCAGGGCGTTGAGCGAGGGGGCGAGCCCGAGTGCCATGAGGAGGCCCACCACGACGAACGGCAGGGTGAGGTGGACGATGTCGAAGTACCGGCCGGCGAGGGCGCCCACCGTCCAGAAGCGGAACTGGTCGAACGCCTTCGGATTGAGCAGCAGCACCGCCGAGTTGAAGGCATACAGCACCGCGGTCACCGCGGCTCCCGCGACGACCAGCCGCTCGGGGGTGGCCAGCTTCCGTCCTGAGGAGCCCAGCAGGTAGACCACCACCGACGTGACGGCCGCGCCGAGGAGGGCGAACCACACATAGCCGAGGGGCGCGGCCACCCCGAGGAAGGCGATGGCCACGACCACACCCGTCGAGGCTCCCAGGCTCACCCCGAGCAGTCCGGGGTCGGCGAGCGGATTGCGGGTCAGGGCCTGCATCAGTGCGCCGGAAAGCCCCAGTGCCGTGCCGACGAGGAGTCCGAGCAGGGTACGGGGGATGCGGTAGTCGTGGATGATGACCGAGGCTTCCGAACCGTCCGGCTGCCACAGAAGGCCCCATGTCGAGGTGAACGGGATTCCCCTCGTGCCCACCCACACACTGACCAGCGAGACCAGGACCAGCGCGCCGAGCGCCAGGAAGAGGCCCGTGCCGCGCAGGGTGCCCACGCCCCTGCGCGCCTCGGGCGCGGCGAGCCCGCCGGCCTTGCTTGCGGATGCCGCCTGGACTTCGACCGACAACGACAACTCCCCCTGGCGGTGGGTACGCGAGCGACACAGGACGCGTCGCGGACGGCGATGGAGCATCAACGCAGTGCGCCACAGTGCGACTTAGGTGAGGCTAACCGAACGCCCAAGACCGGTCAACGCAGCCGGAGTTCGGACGTATGCGGGGGTACGACCTGCCCTCGGGGGCCTTGGCAGGGAAGTCAATCAAGGTAGGCTTACCTAACCATCCAGTCCTGTTCTGTGGAGGACCCGCATGCCCGCTGGAGGACCAACGGGGGGACACGTCCTCCGCAGAGCGCTCGGCGACCAACGACGCCGTATCGCCGTCGCCTCGATCCTCGGCATGGCGCACCAGGTGTGCGAGGCCATGGTCCCGGTGGTCATCGGCCTGGTCATCGACGAGGCCGTGGCGACCGGCTCCTCCGGCGCCCTCCTGCGGTGGCTGCTCGTCCTCGCCGCGCTCTTCTTCATTCTCTCCACGTGCTACCGCAATTCCGCGAGGCTGACCGAGTCGGCGGCGGAACGCGCAGCGCACCGGATCCGGCTCGACCTCGGTGACCGGGTGCTCGACCCGCGGGGCGGCGCCGACGCCGGCCGCCTGCCCGGCGCGCTGACCGCCGTCGCCACCGGTGACGCCCGAAGGGTGGGCTCGGTCGCCTCCGCAATGCCGTACGCGATCTCGGCGCTCGCGGGACTGGCCGTCAGCGCGGTGGCGCTGCTGCGCGTCTCGGTACCGCTCGGTCTGCTCGTCCTCCTCGGAGTGCCGCCCCTGCTGTGGCTCGGCCACCGGATCAGCCGCCCGCTGGAACGGCGCAGCGAGACCGAGCAGGAGCGCGCCGCCCATGCCTCCGGTGTCGCCGCCGACCTCGTCGCCGGCCTGCGCGTCCTCAAGGGGATCGGCGCCGAACCGGCCGCGGTGTCCCGGTACCGCGTGACGAGCCGGGACTCGCTGGCCGCCGCCCTGCGCGCCGCCCGCAGCCGGGCCTGGCACGACGGCGCGATCCTCGCCCTGACCGGAGTCTTCATCGCGGTCATCGGGCTGGTCGGCGCCCATCTGGCGATGCGCGGCACGATCAGCGTGGGCGATCTGGTGGCGGCCGTCGGTCTGGCCCAGTATCTGCTCGGGCCGTTCCAGCTCCTCACCTACGTCAACGGCGAGTTCGCCCAGGGCCGCGCCTCGGCCGACCGGATCGCCGAGGTACTCGCCTCGCCGCCGTCCGTCACGGCGGGCACGGCCGCGCTCCCCGACCCCGTCGCCGGGCGGCTCCGGCTGCGCGGTGTCACACACGGCGCGCTGCGCGGGGTGGACCTCGACATCGCCCCCGGAAGCCTGGTCGGCGTGGTCGCCAAGGACCCGGCCGTGGCGAACGACCTGCTGCTCTGCCTGGGCCGCGAACGCGACCCCGATGAAGGGGGCATCGAGCTCGACGGCGTACCGCTGACCGAGCTGGCCCCCGAGGACGCCCGCCGCGCGATCCTCGTCGCCCACCACGACGCGGACCTGTTCGAGCACAGCCTGCTGGACAACGTACGGGCCGCGACGGACGACGACACCACGGACGTCGAACCCGCGCTGGCCGCCGCGACCGCGGACGAGGTCGCCGAGGCCCTGCCCCAGGGCGTGGACACCGTGCTCGGCGAACGCGGGCGGTCGCTCTCCGGCGGGCAGCGCCAACGGGTGGCACTCGCCCGCGCCCTGGCCGCGGATCCGCCGGTGCTGGTCGTCCACGACCCGACGACCGCCGTCGACACCGTCACCGAGTCGCGCATCGCCGACCGTCTGCGGCACCTCCGCCGCGACCGCACGACGATCCTGGTCACCACCAGCCCCGCGCTGCTCGCCGGGACCGACCGTGTGGTGATGCTCGACGGCGGCGCCGTGGCCGCGGAAGGCCCCCACCCCGAGCTGGTCGCCGCCCACGAGGCGTACCGCACCGCGGTGTTGGCATGACGCCGGTGCACGCCCTCTCCGTGAGCGAGAGGGACCCGAAGCCAGTGCGTACGCGACGGACGAAGGACGGACGATGAGCGGACCCAGCACGTCTGAACGCGAGCTCCTGCCCACGGCCACCGGTGCCCGGACCCTCTCCGTCGTCGGCGGGCTGCTGCGCCGCCACCGGCCGCTGGCCTTCGCCGCGGTGACCGTCCTGGTCGTCGGAACGGGCGTCGGGATGCTGACCGCCCCGCTGCTCGGCCGCATCGTCGACCTGGTCGTCGACAAGCGCGGTCCCGACTCGCTGACCGTGCCGATGCTGCTCCTGCTGGCGGTGGCCGTGGTCAGGGGGATCGCGACCGCGATCGGCAAGTCCCTCGTCGCCCGGCTCGGCGAGACCGTCCTGGCGAGGCTGCGCGAACGCTTCATCGCGCGGGCACTGCGCCTGCCGCTCGAACGCGTCGAGCAGGCCGGCTCCGGCGATCTCACCTCGCGGGTGACCGGTGATGTGACCCTGATCGCGAAGGCCGTGCGCCAGGCCCTTCCGGAGTTCGCCGGAGCCTTCCTCACCATCGTGCTGACGCTGGTCGGACTCGCCGTACTGGACTGGCGCTTCCTGCTCGCCGTGCTGCTGGCCGTGCCGGTCCACATCCTCACGGTGCGCTGGTACATCCCCCGCGCCGCGACGGTCTACGCCGCACACCGCGTGGCGACGGGTGCCCTCCAGCACCAGCTTCTCGACAGCATCGGCGGCGTCCGCACCGTGCGCGCGTTCCGGATGAACGGCCGGCACGCGGACCTGCTGGAGCGGCGGTCCCAGGACGCCGTCAACCTCGCCGCGCGCGGCATGCGCCTGGTCTCCGGGTTCTTCTCCCGGCTGAACATCGCGGAGTTCATCGGCCTGACCTCCATTCTCCTGACAGGGTTCCTCCTGGTCGACGCCAAGTCCGTGAGCATCGGCACGGCGACCGCCGCGGCGCTCTACTTCCACGGCCTGTTCAACCCGATCAACGCCGCGCTCTTCCTCATCGACGACGCGCAGTCCGCCGGCGCGAGCCTGGCCCGTCTGGTCGGCGTATCGAACCTGCCGGCCGAGCGGGACACCGACGGCCGGGCCGTACCCGCGGACGGCTCCATCAAGGTCTCCACGCTCAGCCACGCGTACCTCTCCGGACACCCGGTGCTGCGCGATGTGGGCCTTGAGGTACGGGACGGGGAGCGGGTGGCCCTGGTGGGCGCGAGCGGAGCCGGCAAGACCACCCTGGCGAAGCTGATCGCCGGTGTGCACGAGCCGTCCGAGGGGTCGGTCGTCCTCGGCGGTGTCGACGTCGGGGAGCTGGGCCTGACCGGTGTCCGGCAGGCGGTGACGCTGGTCAGTCAGGAGGTCCATGTCTTCGCCGGTCCGCTGGCCGAGGACCTGCGACTGGCCCGCCCCGAGGCCACCGAGGAGGAGCTGCGCGCGGCACTGACCCGGGTCGGCGCTCTGGAATGGGTTCAGGCCCTGCCCGACGGTCTCGCCACGGTGGTCGGCGAGGGCGGCCACCGGCTCACCGTGGCCCAGGCCCAGCACCTGGCCCTGGCCCGTCTCGTCCTGACGGACCCGCTGATCGCGATCCTGGACGAGGCCACCGCCGACGCCGGAAGCGCGGGCGCCCGCGTCCTGGAGACGGCAGCCCTGCGGGCGCTGGAAGGCCGCACGGGACTCGTGGTGGCTCACCGGCTCCCGCAGGCCGCCGCCGCGGACCGCGTCGTCGTCCTCGACCAGGGCCGGGTCGTCGAGACCGGTACGCACGAGGAGCTGATCGCGGTCGGCGGCCGCTACGCGGAACTCTGGGCGGCGTGGTCCGACAGCCGCCGGCAGCCGGAAGTCCCGGTGCCACGCGTGCCCGTGGAGAGCTGAGAGGCCCACCTCCCCGCTTCACCTGCTGGAGTCCGGGCCCGTCCATCCGGCCACACCGACGCACGCCTCGTTCCCCTCGGGGTCGGCCAGCACCCGGTTCGACGGCGCATCGGCGTCGTTGACCAGGCGTCCGCCGGCCGCGAGGGCCGCGGCTATCCGCGCCTCGGCCTGGTCGTACGGCACCCAGACGTCGACATGGAGCCGGTTGCGCTGCGGGCGCGGTGCGTCCATCTGCTGGAAGTAGAACGGTGCCCCGCGGCGCCGCGGGTCGATCAGGTCCTCGCCGCTGTTCGCGCGGTCCTGGTATCCGAGCAGGGCGCGCCAGAACGCCACCACGTCGGCACGGGCGAGCGCGTCGACGGTGACCTGGACGGTCTGCACCATGGAAGGGTCGGCCGGCAGGTCCAGGGCGCGTGCCACTGCCGAGATCTGCCGGGCCAGTTCGATGTGCCGCCCGGTCAGCCCGTAGTAGTCGTCCGAGACCGTGATCAGCCGTACGGTCACACCCTCGTGCCGCAGGTCGATGTCCGGTTGGCCGTCCCCCACGCCAGGCAACTCGCTGATGGCCTGCACGAGGCGCGCGCCGGACGTCAACGCCCCGGTGCGGAAGTACGCGCACGCCCCCTCGCCGACCACACGCCAGTCCTCCAGGCCGGAGGTCTCGTGGAACTGCTGCGGCCTGATGCGCTCGACCTTGCCCTCTCCATCGGTCATGCGCCGAACGTAGCGTGCCGGTCTGACAATCCGCCACCGGCATCCCCTCGCCTCGTGCGGGAGCCGCCCGGCGCACCGCCGGGCGGCGACACCGCGTCGGAGGGTCAGCTCTGCCGGTCGATCAGACTCGTGGGGCGCAGGTCGGTCCAGTGGATCTCCACGTAGGCGAGGCACGCCTCGCGGGTGTCCTCGCCGAAGGCGGTCCGCCACCCGGCCGGTATCTCGGCGAAGGAAGGCCACAGCGAGTGCTGGTTCTCGTCGTTGACCAGGACCTTGAAGCGGCCCTGGGGGTCCTCGAACGGGTTGGTCGTCATGCCTGGTCACTCCTCATGGACGGTACGGTGAACAGCTCCGAGAGCGGCTGTTGCGGATCGGCTGCCACGGTGCGCAGCAGCGCCTGAAGTTCGTGGGCCAGCTTCCGCGCCTTGGCGGTGCCGAGCAGTTCGGTCGAGTGGATCAGCCCGCAGTGCACCGGCCCTGCGCCGCGCGGCTCGTGGAAGCTGAGTGTCAGGTCCGCGCGCGCCGAGCCGGTCGGCAGCGCGTCGAGCGAGCCCATGCCGCCCTCCAGCTGCTCCAGCTCAGCCTGCTCGTGGTGGATGACCATGACCTGCGGGCCTTCCGTGGGAAGACCGGCCGCACGGGCCACCTCGTCGAACGGAACCTCCTGACGATCCAGGGCGCCCAGGGTGGTCTCCCGTACGCGGGCCAGCAGCTCGGCGAAGGTCGGGTCCTCCGCCGTGTCGGTGCGCAGTACGACCGTGTTGACGAAGCAGCCGACCAGATCGGCCAGTTGATCGTCGGTGCGTCCTGCGACCATGGTCCCGATGGGCAGGTCGGTGCCCGCGCCATGGGCGGTGAGCAGCGCCGCGAGTGCCGAGTGCAGCACCATGAACATGCTGGTGCCGGTCGCGCGGGCGAGCCGGTCCACGTCCTCGTGCAGCCGCTCGTCGAGGACGAACCCGACGTGATCGGCGGCCCGGCCCCGCCGGGCGGGTGCGGTGGAGCGCGGCCGGTCCGCCGGCAGCGCCAGCTCCGTTGGCACGTCGGCGAGCGTCCGCCGCCAGTAGGCGAGTTGACTGCCGCCTCGGCTGTCCGGATCGGTGAGGTCGCCGAGCACCTCGCGAGCCCAGTGGGTGTAGTCGCGGTATGTCACCGGCAGCGGTTCCCAATCGGGCGCGCGGCCGTCCCTGCGCGCGGTGTAGGCCGTGGTGAGGTCGCGGAACAGGGGCACCACCGACCATTCGTCGACCGCGAGGTAGTGCATGGTCAACAGGACCGCCTGGCCGCCGTCAGGGCCGGTGAGCAGCCGGGCCCGCAAGGGCGCCTCCCGCTCCAGGTCCGGTGCCTGACCGGCGAGCTCGGCCAACCGCGCGTCCAGGTCGGCGCACCGTTCGACGGCCAGGGCCGGTGACTTGGCGGCCCGCTGGAGAACGGCGCCCTGGCGTTGCGCGAATGCCGTACGCAGCGGCTCGTGCCGGGCCACCACGTCGGCCAGCGCGGCCGCCAGCGCCTCGGCGTCCAGGCCACCGCCTGCGGCCCGCAACGCGAGTGCGTGATCGAAGCCCGGGTTGCGGCGGTAGGCGTCCCACTGCGGGCGCTGGACGGGCGCGACCGGAAGCGGATGGACGTCCACGCCCGCCGCGGTGCGCAGGGCCGGCCGGGCGACCGTCGCCCCCTCCAGCTTGCCCGCGATACCGGCGACGGTCAGCGCGTCGAAGACGTCCCGGATGCTCAGCTCGGCCCCGAACTCGGAGCGGATGCGGCCCAGGAGCCGCATCGAAGCCATGGAGTGGCCGCCGAGCGCGAAGAAGTTGTCGTGCACGCCGACGCTGTCCAGCTTGAGGATCTCGCAGAACAGCGCAGCGAGTCGGGCCTGTGTCGCGTTGGCCGGGCGGGCGTCGCCGGTCATCGCGGACCAGTCCGGCGCGGGCAGCGCCTTCTTGTCCAGCTTGCCGTTGGGGGTCAGCGGCAGCGGACCGGCCAGCGGTACGACGAGGGCGGGCACCATGTACTCGGGCACCAGCCCCGCGACATGGGCGCGCAGCGCCTGCGGATCGAGGTCCGGGGGCGCGGACTCACCGGCCTCCGGGACGGCGTAACCGATCAGGCGCACGATGTCGCCGTCGCGGTCGTGCACCACGGCGGCCTGGCCGACCGACGGGTGCCCGGCGAGTGCCGCCTCGATCTCGCCGAGCTCGATGCGAAAGCCTCGCACCTTCACCTGTGTGTCGACCCGGCCGAGGAAGTCGAGGTTGCCGCCCGCGCGCCAGCGGACGCGGTCACCGGTGCGGTACATCCGGCTGCCGGGCGGGCCGAACGGGTCGGCGACGAACCGCTCCGACGTCAGCCCGGCCTTGCCGAGGTAGCCACGGGCGAGGCCGCGGCCGGAGACGTACAGCTCGCCCACCACTCCCGGCGGGACGGGCCGCAGGCGCTCGTCCAGGACATAGGTGCGGGTGTTGGGGTCGGGCCGGCCGATGGGCACCCGCCCGGCGGGCCGGCCGCCGTGCTCGCGTGCGGGCCACAGGGTGGAGTTGACCGTCGCCTCGGTGAGCCCGTAGGCGCAGATCAGGTGAGCCGTGGCGCCGAAGCGTGCGAACAGGTCCGGCGGCACCGTCTCGGTGCCGACCAGGACGGTCGACCCCTCGGGCAGTTCACAGCCGGGCGGCAGCGCCGAGACGAGGGACGGCGGCAGGATCATGTGGGTGATTCCCTGGTCCGCGAGGAAGTCGGTGAGCGCCGGTCCTGCGACCCGCGCCTCGTCGGAGATGAGGACGAGCCGTCCGCCGTGGCACAGCGCCATCGACAGTTCGAAGACGAAGACGTCGAAGCCGATCGAGGCGAACTGCAGCACGCTGCTGTCGTGTTCCAGACCCATCCGGTCGACGGCGGTGGCCACCAGGCTGGAGATGCCCTCGTGCGGTACGACCACGCCCTTGGGGCGGCCGGTCGAGCCGGACGTGTAGATCACGTAGGCGGCTTGGTCCAGGGCGACAGGTGAGCCGTCCACGGACGACTCCGGCAGCTTCGCGAGCGCGGCGGCGGTGACCGGCTCGTCGAGCAGCACCACGGGCACGTCCCGCACTTCGGGGATCTTCCCGGCCACCGTCTCGGTGCCGACGACGAGCGCGGCTCCCGAGTCCTCGGTCATGTAGGCCAGGCGGTCGGCGGGATGGACCAGGTCGAGCGGCAGGAACGCGGCACCCAGCTTGAGTGCGGCGAGGACCGTGGCGATCATATCCACCGAGCGGGGCACGGCGACGCCGACCACGCTCTCGGCGTCCACGCCGTGGGAGACGAGAAGGCGTGCGATCCGGTTGGACCGGGCGTCCAGTTGCGCGTACGTCACCGAGCGCGTGCGCTCCACGACGGCGACCGCTTCGGGCCGTTCGGCCAGCCGCCGGGCGAAGAGGGCCGGCAGCGTCGCCTCGTCGACCTCACGGGCGGTGGCGTTGAAGCCTTCCACGACCAGCTGCCGCTCCTGTGTGGTGAGGATCTCCGCCTGGGAGACGGGCCGCTCGGGCGCGGCGACCAGCGCGGCGACGAGTCCGCGCAGGCGTGCGCCCAGACGCTCGGCGGTCTCCGGGTCGAACAGCTCGGTCGCGAACTCCAGGCGGCAGTTCAGGGAGCCGGTGTCGTCGCTGTCTGCGGGCGTGTGCTCGGTGAAGCTGAACACGAGGTCGAACTTGGCCGAGCCGGTTCGGAACGGCACGTACTCCGCACGCAGGCCCGGCAGTTCGAGTCCTTCGCCGGTGCGGGCGTGGTAGCCGACCATCACCTGGAAGAGCGGGTTGCGGGACAGCGAACGCGTGGGATTGAGCTTCTCCACGACCGCCTCGAACGGCACGTCCGCCTGGGAGAAGGCCGCGAGATCGGACTCCCGTACCCGCGTCAGCAGCTCGGTGAAGGTCGGGTCCCCACTCAGATCCGTCCGCAGGACGAGTGTGTTGACGAAGAAGCCGACCAGGTCGTCCAGCGCCTCGTCGCTCCGTCCCGCGATGGGCGAGCCCAGGGGGATGTCCGTCCCGGCACCCACGCGGTGGAGCAGCGTGGCGACGGCCGCGTGCACCACCATGAACATGCTGGCGCCGGCCTCCCTGGCGAGACGCCTCAGGCCCTCGTGGACCCGGGAGTCGAAGGCGATGTCGAGTTCGGCGCCGGTGAACGCCGGACGGGCGGGCCTGGGCCGGTCGGTGGGGAGTTCGAGCTCCTCGGGGGCACCGTCGAGCGCCGTACGCCAGTACTCCAGCTGGCGAGCGGCCAGGCTGCCCGGGTCGGCCGGGTCGCCGAGCAGGCGCTGCTGCCAGAGCGCGTAGTCGGCGTACTGGACGGGGAGCGGCTCCCATTCGGGGCCGTTGCCGGTGTCGAGGCGCGCGGCGTAGGCGGCGGCCAGGTCGCGCAGGAACGGCCGGTCCGACCACTCGTCGGTGGTGATGTGGTGCAGCAGCAGGATGACGACGTGGTCCTGGGGCGCCGCTTCCACGATCGTGGCCCGTATCGGCAGTTCGGTGGCGAGGTCGAACGGCCGGTTCACGGCGGCGTCGACGATGCCCGGCACCTCGTCCTCGGTGGCACGGACGCGAACCACAACAGGCCGCGCCCGCTCGGCGGGCAGGACGTGCTGGAACACCTGGCCGTCCCGGTCGGTGAAGACCGTACGGAGTGCCTCATGGCGGGCCGTCACATCGGCGAGCGCGGCACACCACGCGTCCACGTCGAAGGCCCCGCGCAGCCGCATCACCAGTGGGAAGTTGTACGCGGCCGAGGTGCACTCGATCTGCTGGATGACCCACAGCCGCTGCTGGGCGTGGGAGAGCGGCAGTTCGGCCGGCCGCTCTCCGGCCGTGAGCACCGGTCTGGCGGCGGCGCCGGAGCGCAGGGCGCGCTCCACCAGTTCCGCGACGGTGGGTGCCTCGAACAGGTCCCGGATCGCCAGCTCGGTGTCGAGCGCGGTACGGGCCCTGCTGACCAGCCGGGTGGCCAGCAGCGAGTGGCCGCCGAGCTCGAAGAAGTCACTGTCGATGCCGACGCCGCCCTCGGGTATGCCGAGCACCTCGGCGAAGAGCCGGCACAGGGTCTCCTCCTGCGGTGTACGGGGCGCGCGTCCGGCACCCGTACCTCCCCCCGAGTCGGTGAAGAGGGCCGGTGCGGGCAGGGCCTTGACGTCCAGCTTGCCGTTGACGGTCAGCGGCAGCGTGTCCACGGGCACCAGCGCCGCTGGGACCATGTAGTCGGGCAGCGCGGTCTTCAGGTGGTCGCGCAGCCTCTTGAGCAGCGCCTCGCCCCCGTCGGCGGCGCCGTCCTCGGGTGCGAAGTAGCCGATCAGCCGCTTGGTCCCGGCGGCTTCGGCCACGACGACCGCCGCGTGCGCGACCTCGGGGTGGCCGGACAACGCCGTGGAGATCTCGCCCAGTTCGACGCGGTAGCCGCGGATCTTGACCTGGTCGTCGGTGCGGCCGAGGAAGTCCAGCAGCCCGTCGGGCCGCTGCCGTACGAGGTCGCCCGTGCGGTACATCCGCTCACCGGGCTCGCCGAAGGGGTCGGCGACGAACCGCTCGGCTGTCAGGCCCGGCCGGTCGTGGTAGCCGCGGGCCAGGCCGGTGCCGGCGATGTACAGCTCACCGGGGCAGCCAGGCGGGACGGGCCGCAGCATCGCGTCCAGCACATGCGCGCGGGTGTTGCGGATGGGCCTGCCGACCGTGGAGGTCTCGCTGTCGGTGGTGGAGCCGCCGAGGGTGTTGATGGTGTACTCGGTCGGCCCGTAGAGGTTGTAGCCGTAGGTGCCCTCGGTGCGGCGCAGTGTCGTCCACACCGTGTCGGACACGGCTTCGCCGCCGAGCAGGACCAGTGCGGGCCGGTGCCGTCCGGCGTCCTCGTCCTGGTCGAGCAGCCCCTCCTCGATCAGCAGCTGGGCGTAGGTGGGCGTCACGTTCACCACGTCGACGCGGTGCCGGTCGCAGTAGGCCACCAGGGCCTCGGCGTCGCGGCGCAGCTCCTCGTCGCAGACGTGCACCTCGTGCCCCTCGACGAGCCAGAGCAGCTCCTCCCAGGACATGTCGAAGGCGAAGGACACGGTGTGCGCGATGCGCAGCCGCCGTCCGCCGGCCGAGGCGATCGCCGGGTCGAAGATCTCCTTCTGGTGGTTGAGCTGCATGTTCGTCAGGCCCCGGTAGGGGGTGACGACGCCCTTGGGCCTGCCGGTGGAGCCGGAGGTGTAGATGACGTACGCCGGGTGCTCCAGGCGGCCCGGCACGTCGTGGGCGAACGCGGGCCGCTCGGTGTCGGTGATCTCGCCGCCCGGGAGGCCGGTCAGCTCGGCGGTCACCGCCTCGTCGTCCAGGAGGAGTTCGGGGGCGAGGGCGCCGGTATCGCCGCGCAGGTTGGGGGCGACGGCGGTCGTGGACACCAGGCAACGGGGCCCGGTGTCCTCGATCATCAGCCGCAGCCGGTCCGCGGGGTGGTCGAGGTCCAGCGGCAGGTACGCGGCGCCCGTCCGCAGCACCGCGAACAGCGCGACGACCATCTCGATGGAGCGTGGCAGCGCCAGCGCGACGGCCTGCTCCGGCCCGGCGCCGCGGGCGAGCAGCAGTCGCGCCAACCGGTTGATGTGGGCGTCCAGTTCGGCGTACGTCAGGGAGTGCTCACCGAAGACCAGGGCCACCGCGTCCGGGGTGCGGGCGACCTGGGCGGTGAGCATGTCGGCGATGGTCTCGTTCGGCACCGGGGCGCGGGTGGTCTCCCGGTCGGCGACCAGGGCGGTGCGCTCGTACGGCAGGAGCAGGTCGACGCCGACGGTGCGGGCGGAGGCCGCCGCCGGGTCGGCCAGGGCATCGGCGAGCCGCTCCAGCACGGTGGTGAACCGGGCGAGGACGGAGGTGGCGGCCTCCGTGTCGAACAGGTCGGGCCGGGCCGCCAGGGTCACCCTCAGCCGGGTCTCGGGCGTGACGATCAGGGTGAGCGGGAAGTGGGTCCCGTCCACGTTCGATACGTCGGTGATGCCGTGCCGCTGCCGCAGCGCGTCGGCCCGGCCCTCACCGTCGGCCGAGCGGAGCACGAACAGCGTGTCGAACAGGCGCCGGTGCCCGGTCTCCTGCTGGAGCGTCCCCAGTCCCACGTACTCGTACGGCATGACCGCGGCCCGCTCGGACTGCATCCGCCGCAGCAGGTCGAGCAGGGGCTCGTCGGGGCTGAGGGCGACGCGGGCGGGGATCGTGTTGAGGAACATGCCGATGATGCCGGCGACGTTCGCCACCTCCGCGGGGCGTCCGGCGACGGCCGTTCCGAAGGCGACGTCACCGCGCCCCGTCATCGCCGAGAGCACCAGTCCCCAGGCCGCGTTCAGTACCGTGTTCAAGGTGAGCCCGTGCCGCCGGGCGAGGGAGCGCAGCCGGTCACTGCTCTCCTTCGTCAGCACCGCGTCGAAGTCCACCGGGATCACCGGGCCCGTGTCGCGGCCCGTCGGCGCGAGCAGGGTCGGCTCGTCGAACCCGGCGAGCGCGCCGCGCCACGCCTCGACGGCCCGGGTCGTGTCCTGCTCGTCCAGCCAGGCCAGGTAGTCGCGGTACGAACCGGGGGCCGGGAGGCCGGTGGCGTCACCGGCCCGCTCGTAGAGCGTGAACAGCTCCTCCAGGAACAGCCAGGCGGACCATCCGTCCCAGAGGATGAGGTGGTGGGTGAGGACGAGCCGGTCCCGGCCGTCGGCGAGCCGGATCAGCAGCATCCGGCACAGCGGCGGCGCGGACAGATCGAAGCGCTTCCGGCGGTCCTCCGCCAGCAACTCGTCCACCCTGGACCGCTGTTCCTCCGAGGGCAGTCCGGACAGGTCGGCCTCCACCACCGGGATGTGCGCACCGTCCGCGATGAACTGGACCGGGCGGGGCAGGCCGTCGCTGGTGAATCCGGCGCGCAGGCCGGCGTTGCGCTCCAGGAGGGACCGGCAGGCTGCCCGCAGCCGGTCCGCGTCGACCCGGTGGTCGAAGTGCAGGGTCTCTTGGGACTGGTAGACGTCGAGTGTCTCCCCCGCGTCGTACGTGGCGTGGAAGTACATACCTTCCTGGAGGGGGGAGAGCGGCCAGATGTCCGCGACCGGCAGCCCCGCGGCGGCCTCGACGCGGGCGGTCTCCTCCTCGGACAGCTCCAGTCCGCCCAACGGAGCGGGTGGGGTCGGGGGATCCTGCGGCGCGCCGACGGCGGTCAGCTGGTCCAGCAGCGCCCGCAGAGCGGGGTCGACCGCCGTACCGGACTGCTCCTGCTGCGCCAGCATCGCCTGTAGAGCGGCCGCGGCCTGCCCGGCGTCGGCGGCCGAGACGGTCACGGCAGGGTTGTCGGGGGTCCCGGCGCCGTCCGGTGCGATCTGCGCCGGGGCCGTGTCGGCGGCGGTGGCGGCGAGCGCGGCGGGCGTACGGAGCTCGAAGACGTCGCGCGGGCTGATGACCCACCCCCTTTCCCGGGCCCGGGTGGCGACGGCGATCGAGGTGAGGCTGTCACCGCCGAGAACGAAGAAGTCGTCGTCGGCGCCGATTCCCGGCATGCCGAGGACGGCGGTGAAGATCTCGCACAGGGCGCGTTCGCGCTCGTCGCGGGGCTCTCGACCGCCGCCCTCGGGGGCGACGGAGGGCGAGGGCAGCGCGTTCTGGTCGAGTTTGCCGCTGGGGGTCAGCGGCAGCCCGTCGAGGACCACCACGGCGCCAGGCACCATGGTCGCGGGCAGCGCGGCGGCGAGCCCCGCGTGCAGGGCCTCGGAGTCCGGAGCGTCGGCGCCGGGGACGGCATAGCCGACGAGCGCGCCGTCGCGAACGACCACGGCCGCGCGGGCGACACCGGTCAGTCCCGCGAGGGCGGTCTCGATCTCGCCCAGCTCGATACGGTTGCCTCGGATCTTGACCTGTCGGTCGGTGCGGCCGAGGTACTCGACCGCACCGTCGGCACGGCGCCGGACCAGATCCCCGGTGCGGTACATGCGCCCGCCCGGCGCGGCGAACGGGTCCGCGACGAACCGCTCGGCGGTCAGGCCGGCCCGGTCGTGGTACCCCCGCGCCAGCTGGACCCCGGCGAGGTAGAGCTCTCCCGGCACCCCGTCGGGGACCGGCCGCAGGAAGGCGTCGAGCACATACAGCCGGGTGTTCCACACGGGCCGGCCGATCGGAACGGCGACCTCGGTGCCGCCCCCGTAGGGGAAGAAGGTCACGTCCACGGCCGCCTCGGTGGGCCCGTAGAGGTTGTGCAGGGGCACGGGGCCGTGCTGCCCGGACCGGGAGGTCAGCTCCCACCAGCGGCGGGCGTCCGCGCCGGTGAGTGCCTCGCCGCTGCAGAACACCCGGCGCAGGCTGTCCGCCCAGCCCGGCGTGGCCGTGTCCGTACCGGCCTCCATGACCTGCACGAACGCGGCCAGCATCGACGGCACGAAGTGCATCGTCGTGATCCGCTCGGCGCGGACCAGCTCCGCCAGGTAGGCCGGGTCGCGGTGGCCGTCGGGGCGGGCGAGGACGACGGTCGCGCCCTCGACGAGGGCCCAGAAGAACTCCCACACCGACACGTCGAAGCTGGACGGCGTCTTCTGGAGCACCCGGTCGTCCGCGCTCAGCCCGTACTCCCCCTGCATCCACGCCAGTCGGTTGACGATCGCCCGGTGGGTGACGGCAACGCCCTTGGGGCGCCCGGTGGAACCGGAGGTGTAGATCAGGTAGGCGGGATGGTCGGGCCCTGCCTGCTCGTCCGCGACGCCGGAAGCGGCGCCGTCGGGTCCTTCCGCATCGTGGTCGATGACGAGTCGGCCGAGACCCGGCAGGTCGGGCAGCCGCCCGGCCGCGTCTCCGGTGGTCACCACCGTTCGCGCGCCCGAGTCGCCGAGCATGAACGCCACCCGGTCCGCGGGATAGCCGAGGTCGACGGGCAGGTAGGCGGCGCCCGCCTTGAGGACGCCCAGCAGCGCGACCATCAGCTCTGCCGAGCGCGGCACCGCGACCGCGACGAACTGTTCCGGTCCCGCGCCCCGGGCCCGCAGCCGCCGTGCCAGTGCCTCGGCGCGCGCGTCGAGTTCGGCGTAGGTCAGCGTGGTGTCCTCGAAGCGGACCGCCGGGGCGTGGGGCGTCCGTGCCGCCCGGGCGGCGAACAGCGAGGCGAGGGTGGCGTCGGGGTCGGGCAGTGGATGTGCGGTGGCGTTCAGTTCGGTGAGGCGCTCGTGCTCCCGGTCCGACAGCATGCCGGTCCGGGCGACCGGACGCTCCGGGTCGCCGACCAGGGTCTGCAGCAGCGCCACGAACCGGTTGGCGAGCACCGCCACGCGCAACTGGTCCAGCCGCGCCGCGTCATGCTTGAAGCGCAGCAGCAGGTGGCCGTCGCCCGGCTCGACGATCAGCGCGAGGGGGTAGTGCACGGCGTCGAACACCTCGGCGCCGGTGATACGCAGTCCGTCCGACTCCTTGGGCGCGGACTCCCCCGAGCTCTTGATGAGCGGGGAGGGACCCCCACCGCCGCTCGGGTAGTTCTCGAACACCACCAGGGTGTCGAAGAGTTCGCCACCATCCGCGATCCGCTGGACCTCGGCGAGACCGAGGTGCTGGTGATCCAGCAGCGCGGTGTGCTCGTCCTGTACGCGGCGCAGCAGCTCGGTGAGCGACTCGTCGGCGCGCAGGCTCACCCGTGCCGGGACGGTGTTGATGAAGAGCCCGACGGCGGAGTCCAGGCCCTCGACCTCGGTCGTCCGCCCGGACACGGTGGTGCCGAAGACGACGTCCCGACTGCCGGTGAGCCCGCCCAGCAGGAGAGCCCAGGCGCCGTGCAGGACGGTGCTCAGGGTCAGGCCGTGGGCCCGAACGTACGCGGTCAATTCGGTGAAGAGCTGTTCGGGCAGCCGGGTGTCCACGTGCTCGGACCTGGCCGGCGTCACCGCGTCTTCGCCCGTGACGGCGGCGAGGGCGGGCAGCCGGGTCGGGCCTTCCAGACCGGACAGGGCCCGGGACCAGGCGGCACGCGCGGCATCGCGGTCGCGGCCGGCGAGCCAGGACAGGTACGGCAGCGGGCCGACCGCCTCCGGAAGCGCCTCGCCCCGGTAGGCGGCGATCAGTTCGCGCAGCAGGACGGAGACCGACCAGCCGTCGGCGATGAGGTGGTGCAGGGTGAGGAGCAGCCTGTGACGCTGCCCGTCCCGGATCAAAGTGGCGCGCAGCAGTGGCGGCCGGGTGAGATCGAACCGCTCGTCCCTGTCCCGGCGCAGCAGGTCATCCAGTCCGGTCGCGTCGGTGTCGGCCTCCCGCCACGGGAGGGTCGCCCGCTCCGCGAGGCGCTGGACGACCTCGCCGCCGGGCAGCTGGCGGAACGCCGCACGCAGCAGCGGATGCCGGTCGAGGAGCAGCTGCAGCGCCCCCCGCAGCCGCTCCGGGTCGACCGGGCCGGCGAGGTCGAGGAGCTCCTGAACGACGTACAGGTCGGCGCTGCGCCGGTCGAACTCCGCGTGGAAGAAGAAGCCTTCCTGGAGCGGGGAGACGGGCAGGGCGTCCTCGTCGAGGTCCGCACCGGCCGCGACCGGACTCCCGCCGGCCGTCACCTGGCCCGCTGTCCTGGCGAGCGCCGCCACGGTCCGCTGCCGGAACACCTCGCGCGGGGTGAGGGCGAGCCCGGCCTCACGGGCGCGGTTGACCAGCTGGATGGCGACGATGCTGTCCCCGCCCAGTTCGAAGAAGCTGTCGTGGACGCCCACCGAGGGCAGGCCGAGGACCTCGGCGAAGAGCGCGGAGAGCGCCTTCTCGGCCGGGGTGGTGGCCGCGTCCGCGCCGATCACGGCCGTCCACCGGGGCGCGGGCAGGGCCCGGCTGTCGAGTTTTCCGTTGGGCGTCATCGGGAGGGGGCCGTCCAGGACGACCACGGCGGACGGCACCATGTGATCCGGCAGCGTCTCCGCGATCCGGGTACGCGCCGCGGCGACGGAGGAATCGGCGTCCGAGCCGGGCTCCGTGACGAGGTAGGCGACCACCCGCTTCGCGCTCCGGTGGTCCTCGCGTACGAGGACGGCCGCCTGCGCGATGCCGGGGCAGGCCATGAACGCGCTCTCGATCTCGCCCGGTTCGATCCGGTGGCCGCGGATCTTGAGCTGACCGTCCGCGCGGCCGAGGAAGTCCAGGTTGCCGTCCGCACTCCAGCGGACCCGGTCGCCGGTGCGGTACATCCGGCTGCCGGGCGCGCCGAACGGGTCGGCGACGAACCGCTCCGACGTCAGCCCCGAGCGGCCCAGGTAGCCGCGGGCCAGGCCGCGCCCGGCGATGTACAGCTCACCCTCGGCGCCCACGGGGACCGGACGAAGGGCCGCGTCGAGCACGTAGGCGCGGGTGTTGGGGTCCGGTCGGCCGATCGGTGCGGGACCGGGCCGGTCGGGCTCGGCGCGCCACAGCGTGGAGTTGACGCTCGCCTCGGTGAGGCCGTAGGCGACGACGACCTGGACACGCCCGGACCAGCGGGCGATCAGCTCGCCGGGCACCGCCTCGGTTCCGACGACGAGCACCGCTCCGTCCGGCAGTTCGCACTCCTGCGGAAGCGCCGAGACCAGTGCCGGCGGGAGGATCATGTGGGTCGCGCGGTGGTGTGCGATGTAGTCCGTCAGGGCCAGTCCCGCGACCCGGCGTTCGGCGGGGACGACGATGATCCGTCCGCCGACGCACAGGGACATGATCAGGTCCCAGACCGTGACGTCGAAGCCGGCGGAGGCGAACTGGACCACGCGGCTGTCGGCGGTGATGCCGATGCGGTCGGTGGCGGTGGCGATGAGACTCCCGACACCGTCGTGCGGTACGACGACGCCCTTGGGGCGGCCGGTGGAGCCGGAGGTGTAGATGACGTACGCCGCCTGGTCCAGGGCGATGGGCAGACCGGGGTCCGACGCGTCGAGCGCGGCGCACTCGGCGGTTACCGACGGCTCGTCGAGCAGCAGACGGCCGACGCCGGGCGCTTCGGGCAGTTCGTCGGAGAGTTCGCGCGTGGTGAGGACGGTGCGTGCGCCGGCGTCGGACAGCATGTAGGCGATCCGTTCCTGCGGATGGTCGGCGTCCAGCGGCAGATACGCCGCGCCGGCCTTCATCACCGCCAGCAGGGAGACGACGAGTTCGGGCGAGCGCGGCACGGCCACACCGACCACGTCCTCGGCACGCACGCCACGGGCGAGGAGAAGCCGGGCGAGCCGGTTGGCGGCGGCGTTGAGCTCGGCATACGTCAGCTGCCGCTCCTCGCACACGAGGGCGACGGCTTCGGGGGAACGGCGTACCTGCCGCTCGAAAGCGGCGGGCCAGGACAACTCGGCCGTCTCGCGTGGAGACACACCGAACTCGTCGAGCAGGTACGCCCGTTCAGCCCCCTCGGTCAGCTCGATGCGGCCGACCGGTCGGTCCAGGTCCTCGGCGAAGGCCCGAAGCAGCCCTAGGAACCGGCTCTCGTGGTCGCGCAGGCTCTGTTCGTCGCAGGCGCCCGCGTCGGCGTCGAGGTGGACACGGATGGCGCGGCCCCCCTCGCACTCGGCGAAGTTGACGGCCAGGTCGCTGACCGGGCCGAGCCACTCCGGGCGGATCTCGGTCTCGTGGTCGGAGAAGCCCAGGTCCCCGCCCCGGGGGAGGACGTTGACCGTCGGGCCGACGAGTTCCGCTGTGCCATCGGCCAGCCCGAGGTCCTTGGCCAGGTCCTCCCCGCGGTAGCGTCCGTGCGCGACGGCGTCGGCGACGCGATGCCGTACCTCCGTGACGAGGTCGCCACCGGTGGTGCCGGGGCGGACGGACACCCGCAGCGGGAGGATGTTGGACACCATGCCGGGGACGACCGCCGACACCTCGTCCTGGCGGGCGGCGATCGCCAGGCCGAGGACGAGGTCCTGCTCGCCGCTGACCCGGTGCAGGTAGGCGGCGACGGCCGCGAGCAGGAGTCGGGACGTCCGGACGCCCGCGTTCGACGCGGCGGTGTGCAGTCGCGCGGTGGCCTGCGCGGACAGCGTCGTGGTGCGCCGGAGGCGTTGCGTCATGAGTGACGGCGCACGCTCGACGAGGCGCACCGGCTCGGGCCGGTCGGCCATCCGGTCCAGCCAGTGGTCGCGGTCCGCCTGGTACTGATCGGACCCTCGGTAGGACAGCTCGGCGGCCACCAACGGGGACAGCGCCCAGCCGTGGGACGGCGCCTGCTCCCCGGCCCGCCCGGTGTAGAGCTCGCCGGCCCGGCGGGTGAGGAGCGCGACGCCCATACCGTCGAGGACGATGTGGTGGTAGCGCTGGTGCCACAGCACACGGTCGTCGGCGAGCCGGAGCACCGCCTGGCCGAAGAGCGGTCCGTGGGTGAGATCGGCGGGCCGGTCGCGGTCGGCGGCCATCCGGTCGACGGCCGCCTCCTCGGGGTCCTGGGCATCGCGCAGATCGATGACGGGGACGTCGACGGCGAACCGCGCGGGCACCTGACGGGGCCGGCCGTTCTCGGCGCGGATGCACACGTGAAGGCACTCGGCCTCCTCGACGGCCTCCCGGACGGCGCCGGTGAGGCGGTCGACGTCTATGTCGCCACGCAGGTCCAGGGCGAACACGATGTTGTAGGCAGAGCTGTCCGGTTCGATCTGCTGGGCAAGCCAGATGCCGGACTGCCCGCCCGTGAGGGGCATCCCGGAAGCGGACGTCCGGTCCGACTCGACGTCAAACATCGTTCGCAAGGGCCTTTCCCTGGTGGGCGTCATGGAGGGGTGGTCCGTACGGCGTGTCGCACCCACGGGCTCGGCCCCGGGCGCCGGCACCGCGTCCCGGTCCGGCAGGCCGAGCGGGAAGGTCCCGGCTCCGCCTCGGACTTCGGATGGCGCCGTGCGCCGGAAGGAGACCGGCCGTTCGACGGCGTGCCGGTTGCCCGCCACGCCGTCGAACGGTCACTCTTCCCCGTGGTGCGACAGGTGTGAGCTGTCAGTCCTCGGCCGTCAGCAGCGGCTCGATCTCATCGAGGGCGTACGGGATCGAAAGGACGGTGTTGAAGGAGAAGGCCGCACCGATGTCCGGGTCCTGGTAGGGGACGAACAGGTCGCGCTTCTCCTTGTGGACCTTCAGCTTCTTGTAGAGCGCCTCGGCCTTGATCCGGTCGTTGGCCTCGGTACTGGAGGTGACCCAGACGAGACGGTCGACGTCCAGCACGTTCAGCTTCTCGGCGCTGAGCTCGGCGACGTTCGCGCCCGGCTTGGCCATCTTGTCGATCCCGGGCTTCAGTGCGAAGCCGAGTTCGGAGAAGAAGATCGCCTTGGGGTCGGTCTTCGTGAACGCCGAGTACTTGCCCGCCTCGAAGCTGTCGGCGACGGCCAGGGTCTTGCCGGCGAACTCCGGGTGCTTGTCACGAACGGCCGCGAAGCGCGCGTCGATCCCGGCGATCAGCTTCTTGGCCTGGCCCTCCTTGCCCAGCGCCTTGCCGATCTGCTTGGTCATGACCTGCCACGGGGCGGCGTAGTCGGGGTGGCCCTTGGGCTGGGCCACGACCTTCGCGATCTGGGAGAGCGTGTCGTACTGCTCCTTCTTCATGCCCGAGTACTGAGCGATGATCAGATCCGGCTGGAGAGCCGCGATCTTCTCCATGTTGTACTCGTCGCGCTCACCGACGATCTGCGGCGGCTGGGAGCCCCACTTCTCCTTGGCCCAGGGCCACTTGCCGTACGGCTTCTCCTTGAACCAGTCCACCGCACCCACGGGCTTGACACCGAGCGCCAGCACCGCGTCCTGATCCGAAAGCCCGAGGGTGACGACCTTCCTCGGCTCCGCCTCGATCTTCGTGCTGCCGTACTTGTGCTGCACCGCCACCGGGAAGGCGGCGTTCTTCGCGCCCCCCTCGGCAGCGGGCGTGGACTCGGAATTCTCGGCGCCGCCCCCACAGGCGGACAGGGCGAACGCGGCGACGACGGCGACGGCCACACGGGGAACATGTCTCGCGAACCGCGTCAGCGCGGGGCGTGTACCAGTACCAACGGACACGGATCTTCCTTTTCTTTCAGGGGGCTGCACTGTGATGGCCACGCCTGCCTGGTCAGCACGGTGACGCCAGGCGAACACGGCAGTGTGGGGGGGGGAAAAGCGGACCGGAGCCTCAGCCGGCCGTACGGATCCCTTCGACCACGGGACGTGACGCGTCGGCGACGCCCTTGCGGCCCCTGTCGAGGATCGAGTCCAGGATCTCGCCGACCCTGATCGAGGTGTTGGACAGCAGGGACGACGTGATGCCGTGGGTGTGCTCGGTGCCGCCCTGCAGGTAGATGCCGCAGCTCAGTGCGGGGTCGGTCGCCACCCGGTAGTCGCGCTCGACGCGGACGCGGCCCTCGTCGTCGCGGTGGCAGTGGTCCGCGACCTCACCGAGCAGGCGGATCGGCTCGGCGGGGCTGTAGCCGGTGGCGAAGACCACGACATCGGCGTCGAGCGCGGACTCCTCGCCCGTGACGAGCGACGTGACAAAGGCCCGTACCTTGCCGGGCAGCTCTTCCACGCCGGTCAGCCGGGACACGTTCACGAAGCGCAGACGCTCGGTGCCCAGGACCTTCTCCTGGTACGCCTGGCGGTACAGGTCGTCGATCAGATCGATGTCCACCACGGAGTAGTTGGTGTTGCCGTGGTAGTCCATCAGCTTGCGTTTGACGTTGTCGGGGGCCACGAAGTACTCGTCGACCGCGGTGGGGTCGAAGATGCGGTTGGCGAAGCTGCTGTCGTCGGCGGGGCTGTAGCCGTAGCGGGAGAAGACGGCGCAGACCTCGGCCTCGGGGAAACGGCGGTGCAGGTATGCCACGTTCTCCGCGGCGCTCTGGCCCGCGCCCACGACGACGAAACGGGAGGGGTCGGTGCCCTCCAGTGCATCGACCTTCGCCAGCAGGTCGGAGTTGTGCCAGACGCGGTCGGTCCGCTCGATCCCCTCCGGCATCAGCGGCCGCAGTCCCGTACCGATGACGAGGTTGCGCGCCCGGTGGACCACGGTCTCCGCCCCGGAGCGGGCCGTGACGTCCAGGTATTCGACCACTCCGTCGCGCACGACGGGCTCCACGGCGATGACCTTGTGGCCGTAGGAGACCATGTCGTCGACCTTCGCCGCCGCCCACTCGAAGTAGTCGTGGAATTCCACCCGCAGCGGGAAGAGGTTCTTGTGGTTGACGAAGTCGATCAGCCGGCCCTTGCTCTGCAGATAGCAGAGGAAGCTGTACTCACTGGACGGGTTGCGGAGTGTCACCAGGTCCTTGAGGAAGGACACCTGCATGGTCGCGTCGTCGATGAGCATGCCGCGGTGCCAGCCGAAGTGCGGCTGCTTCTCGAAGAAGTGAGCGGTGACCGCCTCCTGCCTGTCGACGCGTGCATTGTGCTCGGTGAGCGCTATGGCCATGGCCACATTGGACGGCCCGAAGCCGATGCCTATGAGGTCGTGGATCAGAGGTGCGTCGCCAGGAAGAACCTGAGACATGTCACTCCCATCGTGCTGGACAGCCGCCTGCCAGGCGGAGGAAACAGGGAGGCCAGGGCACGCCGATGACAGTGGTCAACAACCGGCGGCCGAGCGGAACTTAGGTAAAGCTAACCTGATCCAGCCAACCTGTCGACAGGATAAATCGGGCACGCACGGGAGCGCGCCCGGAGAAGCCGAGGTCCGAACAGCCTTGAGATCAGAGGGCGTTGCACGCTTAGGTAAGCCTTGCTTTACTGGCGACAGTCAACCTCAGCCTTCCCGAGGAGGAACCCCTATGCGGGTCGTCATGTTCGGTTATCAGACCTGGGGCCATCGCACCCTGCAAGCGCTCCTGGACTCCGAGCACGACGTGGTGACGGTCGTGACCCACCCCAAGAGCGAGCACGCCTACGAGAAGATCTGGAGCGATTCCGTAGCCGACCTGGCGGAGAAGCACGGGGTCCCCGTCATCATCCGCAACCGGCCCGACGACGAGGAGCTGTTCGAGCGGCTGAAGGAAGCCGACCCGGACATCATCGTGGCCAACAACTGGCGTACATGGATCCCCCCGCGCATCTACGGCCTCCCCCGCCACGGCACGCTGAACGTCCACGACTCCTTGCTGCCCAAGTACGCCGGCTTCTCCCCCATCATCTGGGCCGTGATCAACGGCGAGCCCGAGGTGGGTGTCACCGCCCACCTGATGGACGAGGAGCTCGACGCCGGCGACATCGTTCTCCAGCGTGCGGTCACCGTCGGACCGACGGACACGGCGACCGACCTGTTCCACAGGACGGTCGACCTCATCGCCCCGGTCACCACCGGTGCCCTCGAACTCATCGCCTCCGGGCGGACGGAGTTCACCAAGCAGGACCGCTCCCAGGCCACCTTCTTCCACAAGCGGGCCGAGGAGGACATCCGGATCAACTGGGACTGGCCCGCCGAGGTCCTGGAGCGTCTGGTGCGCGCGCAGTCCGCCCCGTACCCGGCCGCATTCACCTACCACAAGGGCAAGCGCATCGAGGTCGTGTCCGCCGTGGTCTCCCAGGGCCGCTACGGCGGTACGCCCGGCCGCATCTTCTACCGCGAGGGCGACGGCGTGGTGATCGTCGCCGGAGCCGACGCCCGCACAGGCCGCGACCCGGGCCTCGCCATCACCCGCGTACGGACCGAGGACGGCCGCGAACTGCCCGCGGCCGAATACTTCACCTCGATGGGCGGCTACCTCACCGGCCGTCCCTGACCCTGTCGACCAAGGGACCCACACCCATGCGGCGTACAGCACGGCCGCGGCACTACCTCATGTGCCGCCCCGCCCACTTCGACGTGGCCTACTCCATCAACCCGTGGATGGACCCGACGAAACCCGTCGACACCCAACTGGCCATCGCCCAGTGGGAACAGCTCCGCAAGGTCTACGAGAGCCTGGGGCACACCGTCGACACGATCGACCCGCTGCCAGGTCTGCCCGACATGGTCTTCGCCGCCAACGGTGCCACGGTCATCGGCGACCGCGCACTCGTGGCCCGGTTCCGCAACGCGGAGCGGGCGGAAGAAGCGGTGGCCCACCACAACTGGCTGCGCGACCGCGGTTTCCGCCGCCTGCGCACCGCCGGGTTCGTCAACGAGGGCGAGGGTGACTACCTCGTCACCGACGACTGGATACTGGCAGGCACCGGCTTCCGCAGCGACCCTCGCTCACACACCGAGGCCCAGGAGTTCTTCGAACGTCCGGTCATCAGCCTGCGCCTCGTCGATCCGAACTACTACCACCTCGACACCGCGCTGGCAGTCCTCGACAGGAAGACCATCGCCTATTACCCGGAGGCGTTCTCCCCGGGCAGCCGCGCCGTCCTGCGGCGGCTCTTCACGGACGCCATCGTCGCGGACGACGCCACGGCCGCGGTCTTCGGCCTCAACGCGGTCTCCGATGGCCACAACGTGGTGCTGCCGCACAACGCGACGGACCTTGCCGGGGTCCTGGAACGCCGGGGCTTCAACCCGATCGGCGTCGATCTGTCGGAGCTGCTCAAGGCCGGCGGAAGTGTGAAGTGCTGCACGATGGAACTGCATTCCACGTCCTCGGCCGACTGATCCGCCGGCGCGCTCCGCCATGCCCCGGGGCCGACCGGTTCCTGCCGCCGCGCGGATCACCCGATCCGCGCGGCGGCAGGGTTTCGACGGCACGTCACGAGTCGTCCGATTCCCTTTGAACCAGCCGGTATTGCATCGCTCTGTAGGGCGCTCGCCTGCGCTCCCGTTGGCGAGAGCGGGCCTGCCTTCCCGTGCTCTGCGCTTCCTCCATGAGCTCGGCGAATGCCTGGTCCGCTCCTCTGCGCTTGTACACCGTGTCGTTGGATACACCGGCTCGCGCCGCCGAACGCCGGACCGTGTCCCCCTCCCGGAGAGCCTCCAGGAACATGCGCGCACGCGCCGGGGTCAGCCCCGGACCCCCCGCTGTCCACGGAGGGGGTGCATGTGCGCCGGGGAGAGGTGACCGTGGGCTCTCGGCACCGGAGAGGTCCGCGTCCGTACCGCCTTCCCCGGCGGGCTGTGGAGCGGGCGCCGTCATGAACGTGAGGAGATGCGGCGACGCGGACAGCGGCGCGCCGTCGCGAGCAGCAGCCGGATCTGTTCACCGGCCTCTGCCGCCGCCCGCACAGGTGTCGGGAACACGAAGCGGAAGTCGCAGTGGCTCCGGGCGTACTCGCAGCGCAGCGTGATGCCGTACCGGTCCAGAGCAAGGGGCTGAACGCGGACTGCGCCGAGGAGCAGACGGGAGTCGGCCAGCCGGGTCAGCCGCGCCACCACGTCCGGGTGTCCGTCGGCCAGGTGCGCCAGCATGGCCGCCTCCGCCATGGCCAGTGGATCCGCGGTGGCGAGGGCGAGTTCATCGGGACGGACAGCCACGATGTCCGAGGCCGTTTCGAGGGTGGCGCGCGCGAGGTCGAGGCGGTGGTCCGCACCCGCGTCCGTGGCCCCTTCCGGGCCGGTCGGGGTGAGCCATCCCGAGAGGGACACCCTGGCCCGCACGCGTTCACGCACGGCGGTGGGGGCGATGTCGGTGAACTCCACAAGAGCGGCCTGGGTGGCGCCGGGCGCACACGCGGCGGGCGGCCGCAGCGGGCTGTCGGCCGGCAGTCGCAGCCTCAACCGGCCTTTGCTGTCGACCGTGTGGAGGCCGACGAGATCGAGACGATGACCGTTCGTCGTGACGGAAAGCGACCCCGCGCGGGCGAGCACGGAACGGATCCGCTCCGCAGCGGTCGGCGCGTCCGCGCAGGCAGGGGTAGGACTCATCACGACCTCCATTAGGTAAGCCTTACCTAAATTAAAGGATGTGATGGATGGTTGACCAGCCCGGGTTCGGCCACATCTCGCGCTCCCTTGCGGCGGCCCTCGGGCGGGCGCCGCACTCCGGCCGCAGATCTCCATGTCCACTGCGTCCGGGAGAAGTTGAGGCTCTGACCGCCCCGACACGGACCGCCGCGGCACTCACGACGGAGTGGGGATTCGGCTTCCGGCTGCGTATCGGCAGCAGTTGGCCGTGCGGCTACGGGGCGCCGCTCAGTTGGCGTAGGGCGGTTCCCATTTGGGTGAGGGCCCGCCGCAGGATGTCCGGGGAGGTGGCGAAGTTCAGCCGTACGCATCCGGCGCCGCCCGTGCCGAAGACATGTCCTGAGCTGAGGGCGACTCCCGCATGGTCGAGGAACATCTGGGCCGGCCCGGCCAGGTCGCTGACGATGCCGGGCCCGTCGGTGTGGTCGTCGTGGAGCGCGAGGTGGGTGCAGTCGAGCCAGGCGAGGTAGGTGCCCTCGGGCGGGCTGTAGCGCACACCGGGGAGGTGCTCGTCGATCAGGCTACCGAGGAGCTGCCGGTTGGCGTCGAGTCCTCGCAGCAGGTCCTCGAGCCACTCGCCTCCGTCGCGCAACGCCGCGGTGTGGGCCAAGATGCCGAAGTGACTGGGTCCGTGGCCGACCTCTTCGGGCATCCGGCGCAGGTCGGCGGCGGATTCGGTGCCCGCTATGGCCAGGGCGGCCTTGAGGCCGGCGAGGTTGAATGCCTTGGAAGCGGAGATCAGCGCGAATCCGTCCTCCGAGCCCGCGACGCTGAGGAAGGGTACGAAGGTGGCCCCGGGCAGGGCCAGGGGGCCGTGGATCTCGTCGGAGACCACGCGCACGCCGTGCCGTCGGGCGAGGCCGGCGACGGCTTCGAGTTCGGTGCGGGTGTGGACCACACCAGTGGGGTTGTGCGGGTTGCTGAGGAGGAACGCCGCGCGGCGCCCGTGGCGGCGGGCCCGGGTGAAGGCGTCGTCCAGAGCGTCGAGGTCCATCCGCAGGTCGGGGCCGAGAGGAGCCTCGACGACGGCACGGGCGTCGTGCGCGACGAAGGCGTAGAAGGGCGGGTAGACCGGTGAGCACACCACGACCGCGTCGCCGGGGTCGGTTATCAGCCGGAGCACTTCGACGATGCCCAGCATGACGTCGGGCACGATGGCCGTGTTCTGCACGCGCAGGTCGTTCCACTGCCAGCGTGCGCCGGCGAATGCGGCCAACGCCTCCGCATAGGCCGTTCCGCAGGGGTAGCCGGTGTCGCCGACAGCGATCGCGGCCCGCAGCGCCTCGGCGACGGCCGGGGCCAGCGGCACGTCCATTTCGGCCACCCACAGCGGGAGGACGTCCTCGGGGTACGCGCGCCACTTCATGCTGGTGCGCTGTCGCAACTGCTCGAGCGACAGCTGGACGAGCGGGTCGGTCCGCGTGCCGGAGACGTCCGTGGGCGAGGCATCGGTCATGGTGTGCTCCAGAGTCCAGGAGAACATCGTGGGCGGAATTGAGCATATGCACGATGTGGTGCCGAGCCGCCCGGAAGTCGACGATTGCGGGATCGTCGCTGGTGAGGGCATCCGCCAGGCCGCTCGGCGAGGCTCGTCCCGACGCCGGACCCGGCGTCAGTCGCGCCCCCGTGCGGCGAGGACCGCGCTGAGTGCGGCAGCGGCGTCCAGCAGGGCACGGGAGCGCGCCGCGATACTCGCATCCCGCTCCGCCAGCGCGGCTCCGAGATCATCCGACCGGTGCCCTCGCCGCAGGCCCGGCATCAAGGCCCGGAGGGCGTCGATACGGTACCCGGCGCTGCGCAGCTGGTGCACGATACGGGCGTCCCGGGTGTGCGCCGGTGCGTACCGTCGCGTGCCCCGCGGGGAAATCCGGTCGGGAACAACGAGCCCTTCGACGTCCCAGTGCCGAAGCGTCGACGGGCGCACTCCGAGTGCGGCGGCAAGTTCGGAGACGCTCATCGCGTCCGAGGGGCGGATGTCCTCGATCGGTTCGGCACGGATCGCCGCTGCCGCCTCCTTGGCGAGTGCGAGGTCCGTACGCTCCCGGTCGAGCCGGGCGTGGACCGCGTCGAGGAGTGCGAGGGCCTCCGAGGCGGGGCGCTCGTGCACGGCACGGACGATCCGCTTGGCCTCCACCGGCCCCGTGCCTGCCGCGAGGGCCCGGTAGGCCAGTGCGGAATGCAGATGCACCTCTTCGTAGGTGCGGTAGCCGGCGGCCGTGCGCTTCGCCGGCGGCAGCACTCCGGCGCCTTCGAGATTGCGGACCTGTTGAACGGAGTACCCGGCGCGGCGCGCGACATCGACCGTCCGCATGACCGACGACTTGCGAGTTGGCACCCGTCGCTCCTCCGTCTTGCGGCTCGAAGTCTCCACAAGCACCTTAATGAAACGCTTGAGCACATGACCATCGACGAGATCATCGACTTCGTGACGGAGCCGGCGGACGTCCTGGCCGTCACGCCGGGCCCGGGCGACGGCTCACCGGAGATCAGCTGGGGGGACACCTACTTCTTCCACTCTCCCGACGGCGTCACCACGACCGCGGCGCAACCCTTCGCGACGATCGTGACGAAGAACTACCCCGGGGACGAGCGATCCCGCCTGGATCGCCCGGACACGTTCCGCCTCAACATCGCCGCCGGCAGGGAAGCCTTCATCCGGTGGACCGGTCACGCGCCGCGCGATCCGGCCTCCGACGACGACCCCGGCGTCACCGATGCCTTGATGGCACATCCCGTCTACGGCTCCGTCGGCTGGCTGGCAGTGGTGAATCCGGGCCCGCGGACCGATGCGGCGGTCCGCGACCTGCTCCGTGCCGCCCATCTCCTCGCGCGTTCACGTCACGAGCGACGAAAGGGACCGACGACGAACTGAGCGGCGCGCCGCGAGTCACTCCCCGCACCGAGGCCCCCCCGGAGATGCGATCGCCACACAGAAAACTGCCGCCGATCCGCATCCCAACGGGCTTGTCGGGCACGCGAGTACGGCAGGTCCGATGAAGCGACAGCCGACGAACGTCGTCGCCGCGCTCCCGGCAACCCCTATGTGACCGCGCGTATTCGCGGAGAACGGAGGCCCCTCATGGACTGGCGTCACCACGCCGCCTGCCGTGACGAAGATCCCGAGCTGTTCTTCCCCATCGGAAACACCGGCCCGGCCCTGCTCCAGGCCGAGGAGGCCAAGACGGTGTGCCACCGGTGTCCGGTCATGCAGGAGTGCCTGGAGTGGGCTCTCGAATCCCGTCAGGCGTACGGGGTCTGTGGTGGCATGACCGAGGACGAGCGCCATGCGATGCGGCGCCGCGCCGCCCGTCACCGGGCGCGCCAGGCCGCTGCCTAGTCAGGTCGCCCCCAGGGAAGGCCGTTCCCCCTGGGGGCGACAGCGGGCGGTCCGTGTGGACGACTACGGCGGCCCTGGCATGGCGCCAGGGCCGCCGCGCTGTGTCACCGTCCGCGGACCGGGGCTACGGGCGTTGGGGCGCCGGCGTCGGCTCCCGACCCGTCCCGCCCGGCCTTCACAGATGCCAGCTGAGGGTCCCGTTGTGCGCGGACAGCACCACGAGCAGCACGATGTCGACGGTGCCGAACAGCAGGCCCAAGTAGGCGCGCAGGCGTCGGATGGTCCCGCGGTAAAGAGCGGCGGCGCCGAAGAAAAGGGCGCACGGGCCGAAGACGATGTTGAACACCAGGGCGCCCAGCAGGCCGCAGACGAATGCGGCGACCGCCATACGGTCGGCCTGGGGGTGCGGTCCGGTCTTCAGGGGGATCCGGGCGGAGGTCATCGGCCGGCTCCCTTCGTCGTACTGCCGGCCTTTCGGCGCTCCCTCGTGAAGAAGATCACCAGCCAGGCCGCGATGGCGATTCCGGCGACGACCGTGACGGGCACGGGGACATGCCCGGCGGTCCCTATCAGTGCGCCGAAGAGGAACAGGGCTACGACCAAGAAAAGCATGCTCCGCCTTTCCGTATCGGGGACGGCAGGGAGCCGGCGCGTGGCGTTGCCGACGCGTTCGAGGCTCCTGTGGAGGCACCAACTGCGCCCTCGGAGCGGTGCCTTGGCCCTCGTACCCGAATCCTCGGCTTCTAACGGGCGCCGCCCTCCGCGTTCGTCGGCCGGCGCGACCGCTCGCCGGGCTCTGCGAACCAGTCGACGCAGAGCACCAGCGAGTCGTCCGCAGCTTCCGCACCACGGAAGTCGGCCAGGTCGCGAAGTACCGCGCGGGGCACGGCGGCGGCCGGGAGCAGCCTGCCGGCGTGGACGGCCCGGGCCAGGGCACGCTCCGCGTACGTCTCTCCCTGCGGCGACTGCGCCGCATGGACGCCGTCGCTGACGACCAGCAGCCGGTCCCCGGGCAGCACCTCGAATTCCTGCGCCTTGTAATGCGTCTCCTCGAACATGCCGAGCGGCATCTGGGGATCGAGTTCCATGCGCTCGATCGCTCTGCCCCGCATCCGCCACAGCTGGGGCGATCCGGCGTCCACGGCCTGGACCAGGCCCGTCGCGATGTCGAAGCGCAGCAGCAGGGTGGATACGTGGGCGGCTCCCCGGTATTGGGCGTAGAGGGCCTGGTCGGCCAGTGCCGCCTGGTCCTCGATGCTGATTCCGGCCCGGCGAGCGTTGCGCAGCGCGCTGACGGCGAGGTGGGTGAGCATCGAGGCGTTGACGCCGGTGCCCATGCCGTCGGTGACGGCGAGGGTCAGCTGGTCGGCATCCGAGGCCCAGTCGTAGTTGTCGCCGTGGGTGTCATGGCTGGGTTCGAGCTGGGCGCCGATGGCGTACTCGTCGGCCGAACAGGCCCTGGCCGGGAGGAGTTGCCACTGCATCTCGGCGGCCAGGGTGAGCCGGCTGAGGCGTCGCGCCCGCTGGTAGACATCGGTGTCCCGCTCGGCGACCAGGAGTTCGTGGCCGAGCAGGCCGGCCGCGTGGACGAGGTCGTCGACGGCGTCCGGAGCGGACCGTTCGGCGGGCAGCAGCACGGTGAGAAGGCCGGTGCGCTCCCCTCGTACGGTCACCGGGAGGTGGTGCTCGACGATGTCTCCGTGCCGGGTCTGCAGGTGGGGCTGCCGGCCGCCGAAGGCCCTGCCCTCGGCGCTGTTGGCGACCGGGACGGGCTCGGTGGCCGCCCCCACCGAGCCGAAGGGAGCGAGCGCCGTCGCCCCGTGGTCCGCGAGCAGCAACTCCACCGAGAGTGCTCCGTAGCGTTCGGCGAGCACGGCACGCAGCGTGTCCACCAGAGCGTGCGGGGCCGACGCCCGCACGGCTCGTTCTACCTCACGACGTTGAGTCACGGTCTCTCAGGCATTCTTCGTCCGGTGGACGAGGGCAGAGGCGGGAACTGACGGACCGCGCCGCACGACGGAACAGAGCGGGCCCGGCGCCTCGTCACGGTGGCCGCGACCCGCCGCGAGCGCGGAAGAGCGGGCACCCCTGGCGCCGTTGAACCGCTGGAGGCGCGTAGGGGTGGGTAAGGAGTCCTCCCGTCAGGAGGGGGCCTTTCAGTCACAGCCGCGTGCCCTTCCGACGCACGACGGGCTCGGCGGCGGACGAATTCGCGGCGTGGCGGGCACGGGCTGCCGAAGGCATTCGGTGGCGCGTACGCGGGAGTTCGCGGCTCTCGCCGGGCGCAGGGGGACGTCCGCCGTCAACAGCGCGGTGGCGGGGCTCGATGCGTTCCACGCGGCGGCCTCCTCCCCACTCGCATTGAGGCTGACAGCCCACGCATGGTTGGCGGCCGCTCCCGTGTTCTGACAGCGTGCAGCGGAACTCGGGCCGCTGTTTCGTCCCAAGCCACGCCAGGCGCAGCCGCCTTGTGATGTGACGAGAACAGATTGTTGCCTTATGGCGAATGTTGTCAAACGGCAACTATCGCTTCTATCCTGGTCCGAGCTGGTCACGTGGCCGCGAGGAACGCCCGGACCGCCGCATTGCTCAAACCGTCAGCCCGTACAGCGAGGTTCACCGTGCCGCCCCAGCCCAGTGGAGGCCGACCGATCGTGAGCGAGATGGCCGTGTGGCAGGAGCGCGGCGCTCGCGTCGTCGCCGTCACAGGACACCTCGACATCGACAACATCGCGCCACTGGACGAGACCCTCCGGAAGGCGGCCGAGGACGGCGCCGCCCCGGTCGTCGTCGATCTGTCGGCCGTGACGTTCGCCGACTCGACCACGGTCAACGTCCTGCTCCGTGCGCACACCGCGCTGGGCCCCGCCCTGCGCCTCGCCGCCCCCTCGGTCTTCCTGGAACGGCTCTTCACCCTCACCGGGCTCGATACCGTCCTGCCGCTCCACGGTTGCGTGGACGAAGCCATCGACGCCGAGCCGTCAGCCCCCTTCGGAGCCGACGGCGGCGACCGCGAAGGCTAGCTCGTCCAGCGCTGCGACCAGCGCACACCGTTCGTCCGCCGGCATCCGACGCAGCACCGCCGCCATCCGCTCCCGCCGCACCGCCCGGAACCGTTCCAGCAGCGCACGGCCCCCGGGGCTCACCTCAAGCCCGATCTCACGCCGATCGGTGGACGCCGGCCGGCGCAGAAGCAGGCCCGCGGACTCCAAGGCGGCACAGACGCGGCTGGCGCGCGGCAGGCTGAGTCCCACGGCAGCCGCCACCGCGGTCAGATTTCGTCCGGGAGAGTCCGACACGGCGGTCATCACCCTCAGACCCGGAGGGGTCAGGCGCGGCTCCACCGAGGCCGCCACTTCCCTCATCAGGCCGGCGATCGCCTCGCCTGCGTCAGCCAGCCGTTCCGCAGCCTCGCGCTGCGCCTCCCTCGGCGGTTCGGCGCCGTGGCCTTGCATGAGCGCATCCCGTCCTCGCTGTCCTGATCACACGGCTCGGCCGTCCGGGGCACGACGGCAGGCGGACAGGGCCTCAGCGTGGCAGGGCCGCCTGTACCGTCTTGCCACCGCTGGGGCCCGGCAGGATCGCGACGTCGAGGGCCAGCGTGTGCACCATGGGCCATCCGAAGCCTCCGTTGCTGCCTGACAGGTCGGGGCTGCGCTCCTGCGGATGTGTGGGGCTGGGGTCCTCGACGAACACCTCGATCCGCTCCAGGTCCGCGCGGAGGTGCAGGGCCGTGACCGCGCCGGCGTGCCGTAGCGCGTTGGCGACCAGCTCGGACACCAGGAGCAGGAGGTTCTGGGTGGTCAGAGCGGGCGGCTCGGGGCAGAGCAGGGCGGCGAAGCTCCGGACGAAATCGCGGGCGTCCGCCGCGGAGCCGGGATGGCAGACACGCTGCACAGGCTGTGACGGCTGGTCGTCGATCGCTAGCTGGCGTTGCATGGCCTTCTTCCCCCCGCTCGCTGGGTCCCGTTCTCGGCGGCTGTCCGAGACGCGCCTACCCAGAGAATCGATCGGGAAAAGAGTGTGTTGGGTCCGCTGTGGTGCGCGCTGCTCACGGCTGCCGCGCCAGGGGGTGCCCGCCCTGCGGATTCTCCGCCCGGCGAACGGCCAGGGCGAGCGTGTCGTCCGGGTGCAGGATGACGGTGTGCATGTCCTCCGCCACGGCGCCAGGGATCTCCCGCACCGGGCGCCGGGCGTGGGCCTGGGCGCTCTTGACGAGCCGCGCCTCGCCTTCGATGGGGTCCCGTCGGCTCTCGGTGAGGCCGTCGGTGTAGAGCATGAGGAGGTCGCCCTGGTGCAGGGTGTCCTCCAGCACGGACTCGCTGCCGGGCAGCGGAAAGCCGATGCCCCGGCCGCGGACCTCCAGGTAGTCGGACGTCCCGTCGGCGCGGACGACCAGGGCCGGCGGGTGGCTGCCGTTGGCCAGACGCAGTGCGCCGGTTTCCGGGTGGATCCGGGCGAGCAGGACGGTGGCCATCAGCTCGGGGTCGAACGGCGCGAGGATGTCGTGGGTACGGGCCACGATGGATTCCAGCGGATGGCCTTCGAGGGCCAGGGTGCGCACGGCGTGCGTGACATTGAGCGCACTGCGGGTACTGCGCACGCCATGGCCCAGCGCGTCCACGACCGTGATGTGCACCGTGCCGTCGGGCAGCAGGAGCCAGTCGTAGAAGTCGCCTCCCGTGGGGGCGTCCGGATCGGCCGGTGCGTAGTGGACGGCGAGATCCACGCCGCCGACGGTGATCGGCGGGGGCCGCAGCGCGTCCTCCAGCTCGCGCAGGATCTGACCGTGCGCCCGGCGCAGTTGCTCGTCCCTCTCCTCCAGTTGGACGTACAGCGCGAGCACACCGCTGTTGGTCTCGGCGAGTTCGTCCTTGAGCCGGTGCAGTTCGGTGCTGAGGGTGTCGACCCGGGAGAGCGCGACGCCGAGATCGCCTTCGAGTGCCGCGATCTCCGCCTCGTACGCCTCGGCGCCCGCCATCTCACGGACGCGGGCGGGCGCGGCTCCGCGGGGCGCGGGCAACGGGGCGGGAGGCGGATCCTCCCCTTCACCGAGCGGGAGATGCCAGGCGACGGCGCCTTCGGTGGTGGCCTGCCCGGGCAGCGGCAGGTCGGCCGTGCTCGGCGACGCCGGTGTCCGTCCGGCGTGCAGCGTGACGGCCAGCAGCGTCTTTCCACCGGGCGCGGTTTGCTCGACGGCCTCCAGACGGACGGGGGCGCCGGAGTCGAAGGCGGCCGCGGCCATCCGGGACACCGAGAGCAGCAGACGCGCTCCGTTGTGGGACGGAAGCAGGTGCGCTTCGCAGATTCCCCGGACGGCGCGGCGCAGGCCCGCCAGGGTGTCGAAGGTGTGGGGGCTCACGGCAGTCTCTGGCTCGGTCGGGCGGCGATCACGGTCGCATCGTCGCGGATGAGGCGGTGGCTGTGGGCGATGGAGGCGGCGAGCAGGAGCGGCGGCAGCCGGTGCACGAATGCCGAGGGCGATCGGGCCCATCGCTGGTCGATGCCGTCGGAGTGGAGCACCGCCGTGGCGCCGGGCGGCACCGGAAAGGCGCGCACTCGCGGAGTTGTCATGGTCAGGCCGGCTATACCGGGCTGGCCGGTCAGGCGGTGGCCCACGTCGAGCGGGGTCAGCGTCAGGACCCGGACGTTGCCGATACCGCTGTACTCCGCGCGGCCGGGATGCAGGCGCAGCAGGCCCACCGCCGCGCCCCGGGTGCGGCGCAGCGCTCGATGCATGGCGGCGAGCAGGTCGGGCAGCGGGAGGCCCGGAGCCCGGTGAAAGGACCGCATTGCCGTCTGCGCGGCCTCGGCCGCTTGGGGGCCGTGCCCGAGGCCGTCGACGACGACCGCGGTGCGGACGGTGCCCTCATCGACGACGGCGCAGGCGTCGCCGCTGAGCTGCTCGCGTTCCGCCGGCAGGCAGATGGCTCCCACCTCCTGGGCGGCCGGGGGTGCGGCGTCGGGCTCGGTGAGGCGTGCGCAGACGAGGGTGCCGACCCCGGGCTGCGTACGGATGGTGAGGGCGGTGGCTATCCGCTTCACGGCACCCAGCCCGGCACCGAGCGTGTTGCTGGTGGTGTAGCCGTCGGCGAGACACCGCTGCAGTTCCCCGATGCCGGGGCCGTGGTCCGCGGCGACGATCTCCATCCCGCCGCCCAGGGGCAGCGGCTGGATGAACAGCGCCCCGCTACTCGCGTGTTTGGCCAGGTTGCTGGCCAGTTCCGAAGCGATGACCGCGGCCTGGTCGGGCAGCGCGCCCGACAGGCGGCAACGCGCGGCGACCGTACGGGCGGTCTCGGCGGCAAGGTGAACGGCGCTGTAGTGGTCCACAGCGATGTGTGCCGTCGGCAAGGCCTCGGGAGAAGTCACCGCCCCGCCCATCGCGTGGCGATCACGGTCGTGCCCTGCCCGGGGGTGGTGTGCAGTTCGAAGTCGTTCATCAGACGCCGGGCACCCCCCAGGCCGTGCCCGAGTCCGGCGCCGGTGGTGAAGCCGTCGGCAAGCGCCGCGTCCACGTCCAGGATGCCGGGGCCTTCGTCCTTGACCGTCAGACGCAGCCCGGCGTTCCCGCCAAGCGTCAGCTGGTCGATGGTCACGGTGCCCCCTCCCCCGTGGATGTAGGCGTTGCGTGCCAGCTCGCTGGCGGCGGTGACCACCCGTGTCTGGTCGACGATGCTGAAGCCGGCGCGCAGGGTGGCCGCCCGCACCGCGTGGCGGACGGTCAGCAGGTCTTCTTCGGTGCGCACGCGCTGGACGGTCCGGTCCGGGTTCGCGTCACGATCGGCGGCGTCGGGCGGCGTGGTGGCGAGAGCCACCGCGGCGTCAATGTTCCGCGCGGAACTCACCCCGGCCCCCTCCGGAAGACTGCGGGCTCTGGCGCCAGCCCATCGCAGCCATTCCTTGCTCGGCGTTGAGTGCAGTCTCCACTCCGGTGAGCTGGATCCCCAGCTCGACCAAGGTGATGGCCACCGGCGGCCGCATCCCCGCAACGATCACCCGGGCGCCCAGCAGCCGGGCCATGGTGGTCAGCTCCATCAACGTACGCGCCACGAAGGAGTCGACGATCTCCAGCCGGGAGATGTCGATGAGGACCCCGCGCGCTCGGTCGCTGCTGATCCGGGTCGTGAGCTCCTCGGTGAAGGCCACCGCGGTCTTGTCGTCGAGTTCGTTGAGCAGGCCCGTGACCAGCACGTCCCCCAGACGCAGGATCGGAACGCCGCCCGGGGCGGGCGCGCTCATCGCTTGTCCAATTGCTCGTGGTCGGACGCTGCGGCCTCGGTGAGCTTCACGGCCTCTCCGAGGGCGTCGGCGAGGGTGGCGCGGGTCAGGATCGTCGACAAGTCGATCCCGAGCTGCGCGATGGTCTGGGCGATGGGCGGTCGGATACCGCTGATGACGCAGTCCGCGCCCATCAGACGCACCGCGTTCACGGTGTGCATCAGGTGCTGGGCGACAGCGGTGTCGACGGTGGGCACACCGGTGATGTCGATGATGGCGACCAGCGCCTCGTGCTCCTGGATGGCCTGGAGGAGGTTCTCCATCACCACCTGGGTGCGTGCGGTGTCGAGCGTGCCGATGAGCGGTACGGCCAGCACCTGGCGCCACAGCCTGACGACCGGCGTGGACACCTCGAGCAGCTGCTGGCTCTGCCGGCGGATGATCTCCTCGCGACCCTCGACAAAGGTCTCGAAGGAGAGCGCGCCCGCGCTGTCCAGCAGGCGGTTGATCAGCACCGCGCTGCGGAAGAGGTCGTCCCCTTCGCGGGTCCGCCGCTGGACGGCCTCCAGCAGGGCCTCCTTGAGCGACAGCACCGCCAGGGAGGTCGCGGTGGGGGATACACCTCTGCGGGCACGGCGCATGGAGATCTCGGACACCGTCCGGTGCATCTCCTCGTGCGAGGTGACCACGCGCTCCACCGGGAGCCCGAGGTCGAGACCGGAGAGCAGGGCGCCGACCAGGGCGTCGGCCTCCTCGCCGAGCTCGGCCTCGCTCACTTCCCCGTCCAGTGACGGCTGCGCCAGCTGCAACTGCACCCAGCGGTCCGAGATCTCATCGGCCTCTTCGCGCAGCACGCTCGTGACACGCTCGCGTGCGGCAGCCTCAGCGGAACCCAACTTTTCGTCCTTTCGGTCCGGTCGACCCGTGGTGACCGTCGGACCGTTCGCCCGGCGGTGGGGCCGGGCCGGCCCGCGCTCGTCGATAGTTGCCTAGCGGCAAATGTTATCCAGCGCGATCAAGCCCGGTAACCCGCGGGCCCCTCCTTCACCCGCCGAGGCCGAGAATGGCCGGACCGGCCGGATCGATGCGGTGATCTTGCGGCCGGAGAGCGGATATGAGAATCCTGCCTTCCGGGGATCCGGGCGTACGGCGGCTCTGTGGCCGGGCGGGCGGGCCGCACATCGTGGGTGATCGCACGGCGGCGACCGGCGACGAGGGCCGTAGCAGGTCGGCGGCCACGGGCCCGGGCCACGGCCGGAAGGGACGCTCCCGGAGAGCGTCCCGGTGACGGACCTCACGAAGGCGGCGAACTCAAGGGCGCCGGCAGTGGACCCGCTACGAACCGCACTCAGTCGACATGGTCGCCGAACCAGTCGAAACACAGCACCAAAGCGTCATCCAGTGTCTCCGCGGCACGGTATTCGGCCACATCACGCAGAAGCGCCCCCGGCACCAGGGCGGCAGGCAGCAGACGCGTGGCATGCAGTGCTCGCGCGAGCGCCGCTTCGACATACTGACCGCCCCGCGGCGCGGGCGCCTCGTACACGCCGTCGCTCACGAAGATCAGCCGGTCCCCCGGCAGGACCGTGAAGCTCTCCGCCGCGTAGTGGGACTCCTCGAACATGCCCAGAGGCAGCTGCCTGTCCAGTTCGATACGTTCGACGGTCTTGCCCCGCAGCCGCCACATCTGCGGCGACCCCGCGTCGATGATCTCCATCCGGCCGGTCCCGAGCTCGACGCGCACGAGCAGCGTCGATACGTGGGACGCGCCCCGGTGATGGGCGTAGACCGCCTGGTCGGCCAGTGCGGCCTGGTCGGCGAGGTCGATGCCCGCCCGCCGGGCGTTGCGCAGCGCGCTGACGGCGAGGTGGGTGAGGAGCGAGGCGTCGACGCCCTGCCCCATGCCGTTGGTGACAGCGAGGGTCAGCTCCTCACCGTCCGAGGCCCAGTCGAAATTGTCACCGTGCACGGCGTAGGCGGGCTCCAGCTGGGCGCCGAGGGCGTAGCGCTCGGCGGTGCACGCCCTGGCAGGCAGCAGCTGCCACTGCATCTCCGCCGCCAGGGTGAGGCGGCTGACGCGGCGTACCCGCTGATAGATGTCGGTGTCCCGTTCGGCGACAAGGATCTCGTGCCCGAGCTGGTCGGTCACCTGTCTGAGCTCGTCGAGGACCGCGGGCGTGGAGCGGTCACCGGACAGCCGGACCGTCAGAATGCCGATCCGGTCGCCACGCACCGTTACGGGGAGATGGTGGTCGACGAAGTCACCGTGCGGCACCTGCTGCTCGCGCCGCTCCTGGCTCCCCAGCGCGCGCCCTTCCGGACTATTGGGGATGGAGAGCAGGCGTCGCTCGTCCCCCGAGGAGTCGCACGGGCTCAGGACCGTGCCGCCGTAGTCCGTCAGATACAGGCGGACGCAGGTGGCGCCGTAGACGGTGGCGATGTGGTCACGCACGGTGTCGAGCAGGGCGTGGGGCGCCGACGCGCGCAGCGCCCTCCCCGCGTCGCGGCTTTCGGTCATGGTTTCGCGGGCCCCCTTCGTAGCGCGCCAAGGGCAGGGTCGGTCTGACAACGGGACGCACAGGGTGACAGAGTGTTGGTGTGTCCCGTTTCACCAGTCGGCCCTCTTCCCGCGAGCAAGCGAGCGCGGCGGCCCTTGCCGCCTCCGAGCTGCTCGAGGTTCTGTGGGGGCGCGGACAGGAGGCGGCGCGCTCGGCGGAGGTGTCCCCTTCCCAGCTCCGCGCCCTGCTGGTGATCGAGAAACGGGAAGGTACGAATCTGCGCACGCTGGCCGAAGCGCTCGCCTCGCGTCCACCTGCGGTCAGCAGACTCTGCGACCGTCTGGAAGCGATGGGTCTCGCCGAACGGGGCCCCAGCGCGACGAGCCGACGCGAGGTCGAGCTGAGGCTGAGCCTGCGCGGCAGGGTGCTGCTCGAGGAGTACCGCGCCGCACGGAGCCGGGAGGTCACGGCCACCCTGGAGCGGATGGAACCCGCCGACGTCGCCAAGCTCGCGGCCGGCCTGGAGGCCTTCCACACGGCGTTCGCCCGGCTCGCAGCCGACGAGGGCGACCCTTCCGTCCGGGACGACAGCGTCGCGGACAGTGCCTAGCCTCACCTGAATTCCGCCTCTCGACCCGAGATTCCTCACCGGAAAAACGCTCTGCGCGGACGGGGCAAATCGGATCTTCGCCGCTCGGGCGACGTTATCAAATCGCCATTTCGCCACCCACCGTTCGGACGAACCAGGCTCGGCATGATGGACCTCCGAGGAGCGAACGGGACGACGAAACCGGTAATACCGGCAGCACCCGCCCATCCGGCGTGGACCCGGTGGCGTCGGCAATCCGGGGCCGGAACGGGAAACGGGGTGCGGCAGCAATTTCTGCTGCCGCACCCCTTGATTCCTGTATTGCCCGGAGCCGTTCGGCCCGTGGCTACCAGCGATACCACCGGCCGCGCTTGCCGCCGGCACCGGCGGAGCGCATCACGAAGCCCAGCAGCCAGATGGCCAGGACCACCACCGCGACGATCCACAGTGCCTTCAGCGCGAAGCCGGCACCGAAGAGCAGCAGTGCAAGGAGTAGGACGAGTAGCAGGGGAACCATAGTTATCAACCTCCGAGCAGCCTTGTGCCCCCACCCACTTCGCCTACTCCGGAAAACCTGCTTGTTTCCTCCGGGGGAATGCGGGCATCCGTGAATGCTCCCCGTGCCGGGCCGGCTGGGGTTTCTCCTGAGTGACCTTTGTCGGCACAGATTCCGGCCGTAACCGACCCGTACCGTTTATCGGCTGCGGCGACCGCATTTCGCCGGCCACCGCGTACGCATTTCGTGGCATCGACGGCCACCTCGACGCCGCCCCCTCTCCCGCCACTCCCCCACATGCCGTCGCGCACGGCGTGTGCGGGACTCCCGATCGCTCCCACACACCCCACCGCCCGGCCCCGGGACGGGAGGCGAACGGGACCGTGGATGAACTCGAAAAAGCATTCGGCTCGCGGTGATCAGCGCTGCTACGTTGCCGGAGTGGCGAAACTCAACCAGATCATTGCCGTGGAGAAGGGCGTCAAGTCCAAGACCCACCAGGACCTGACGTCCGCTCAACACGGCCTGCAGAAGCCGGCGTTGCTGGCCGGGATCTCCCGTGCGTACCAGCCCAAGGACGAGGAGGGTGAGCAACTGCCGCCCGAGTCCACCCGGGTGCAGGTGCAGGCGGAGGACGTGCTCCGCGAGACGGCCGCGACCTTGACGCGGCTGTTCGACGTGACCGCCACCAAGGACTGGGCCAACTGCACGGCGCGCGCCGATGTGAAGGTGGACGGCCGGACGCTGCTCAGCCAGGTGCCCGTGTCGTATCTGCTGTTCCTGGAGAAGCAGCTCACCGACGTCAACACCTTCCTACGCAAACTGCCGGTGCTGGACGCGTCCGAGTCGTGGGTGCAGGACCCCTCGACGGATGCCTGGAAGACCGAGCCGGTCCGGACGGTGCGGACGAAGAAGGTGCCTCGCAACCACGTGAAGGCGGAGGCCACCGACAAGCACCCGGCGCAGGTCGATGTGTACTACGAGGACGTTCCGGTCGGCTACTGGACGACCGTGAAGTTCTCCGGCGCGCTGCCCGCTCGACGGGTGAACGAACTGCTGGACCGGGTGGAGAAGTTGCAGCAGGCGGTGAAGTTCGCCCGCGAGGAGGCGAACTCCATCGAGATCAGCGACGAGCGGGTGGGTGAGCTCGTCTTCGGCTACCTGTTCGGGTAGCGTCCATAACTCCCCGGGCGCCTTTGTGCGGCCGGGGTGCGCGAGGAGCGCAAGCTGAAACTGAAGCTTGTCGTGACGAACGCGGTTTTCAGTGGGGGTTCAAATCCTCCCCGCGGCATTCACGGGCCGCGGTAGCCCAACTCGGCAGAGGCAGACCGCGATCAAACTCAGACTCTTGCTCCAGTCTCAGTATTCGCCACCGATCGCCGGATCGACCGGGCCGGGCCCACGTCGTCGGATGCCGGTTCAAGTCCGGCCCGTGCAGCTCTTTTTCGATGCGCGGTAGTTCAAAGGCAGAACACGACGACATGATGACTGACCCGCGCTCTTCACCGAGCCGGCGTGCGCAGTCGGGTGGCATTCGAGGGCTCGGGGGCAGGCTACGCCCCCGGGCCCGCTCCTCGCTCGCCTGGTTTTCTCCTCCAACCGCCCCTTCCAATCCGCATGTTGAGCCGAAGGACACTCCACTCCTTCTGCTTCGTGCCGTCCGGACGTCTCTTCGTCAGGTGTCAGTGCCAGGTCTGGATCCAGGCCGTGAGCAGGGTGACCAGGGTGCCGCCCGCCGTGTACGCGGCACCGCGCACCAGGTCGTGCCACAGCGGGCTCGTACGCCGGTCAGCCGTTCGGCGGCGAGGACACCGGCGGCGGGCGATTGCCTTCGACAGCCTGTCCGGGCGCCGGTTGGTGTCGTTCATGAGTGTCTCCTCCTCAATGCTGGTCCTCGCGGCCCTTCTTGCGGCCCGCTCGTGGGTGCACCGCGCAGGAGCCCTCCCGACCGTCCCTGAGGCCGGAGCGGGCACGGCTCCTTCTGTGCGACATGCTGTGTTGAGGTGGAAGGTCATCGGGTGGCGATGGCCTGTGCGGGAGTACGGCAGCGCCCCCGCACCGGAGTTCTGGTGCGGGGGCGCTCTGCGCGTCATCTCCGGCGTGCGGAGGGCTTCACCTTCACCAGAGAATTGGATTCGGCTCCCCTGAACACATGGGGGTGATTAGAACGTTAGGTCGTTCTGCGGATCCTGCCCGGCGACACGCGGTCGTGCACTGACCGGTTCACCCTTCAGGGCGCGCGGGCCAGGAGGGGAACCGCGCCGTGGCGCCCTGCGCTCGCGCGACGACGGCACGGTACGGGGAACCGCGGTCGACCGGCCCACGGGCAAATCGGTGGGGCCGGGCCCACCCGGCGACGAGTGGCGCAGGAGGCGAGCGGGAGGGCTGCGAGGGCCGCCCTCGGGTGCGGTCCCGGGCCGCCCCCATAGGCGGCGCACTGGAACGCATGGCGCGAGGGCCCCGGCCCCGGTCCGGTCACGCTCAGGCGACAGCAGGTGCGGCTCCGTGGACGCAGTCGGCGTACCGGGGAGGCAAGCACCGCGCCCTGCCCGCCGAGGAACGCGAAATCGCTGCCGGTGGCGGCCTGGGTGGTCTGGTCGCTGCAGAGTGCGCCACACCCATCGCGTGACGCACACACGACTGCTTCCCCCCCGGTCCAGCGCTCGCCGCAATGCACCTTCCGACACCTGTAGTTGGGGCGAGGCCCTGCCGGAGTCCAGTAGTCACCGAGGACGACGACGGGGCCTCGTGCGCTGAGCAGGAGCACGGGTACGACTCCGAATCCCGTGATATAAGTACCGCGGATCAAGATCTCCGCTTCGGCGGTGCCAGGAGCGATCCGCCCGAACCCACATGGGCGTGACACCGCTCGTCACGGCGACTCTCCTCACAGCGACTTCCGTCCGCGTCCCAAGCTGCGGCGGCACCACTCGCATCTTTGCCGCTTCACCCGGTCCAGGCACCGGCGCCCGGCGCCGCACAAAGAAGTCTTTGCAGCACCTTCTTTTTCGCGTAGGCATTACCCGATGCCTCTGCTCATTGCCTGATACACGCCTGATCCCTGATCCGTGCCCGACTCATTCCTGACGCAGTACAGATCTCTGGAAGACACCACCTCGGAGGACCGCACCTTGGAAAACCCCATCCCGAACGCCGCCGCATTTCCTCGTCAGTTCGCGCGCAGCCGCCGCTTCTCCCTCGGAGTGCCACGGCATCTCACCCTCTCCCCCGACGGTCGCCGTGTCCTCTTCGTCCGTACGGGATCCGGCGCGGATCCGGTGGGCAGGCTGTGGCAGTACGAAGACGGTGCCGAGCGCCTGTTGGCCGATCCGACGCTCCTGGTGGGAGCCCGTCCGGGGGCGGTACCCGAGGAGGAGCGGCTGCGGCGGGAGCGAGCCCGCGAGCGGTCCGTGGGTGTGGTGACGTACGCGACCGACGACGCGGCCCGACTCGTCGCCTTCGCGCTGTCCGGGGCGCTGTGGGCGGTGCGTACGGACGGCGGTGCGCCGTTCTCCGTGCCGGCGGCCGGCCCGGTCGTCGACCCCCGGCCCTCCCCCGACGGCCGGCACATCGCCTACGTGAGCCGTAGGTCCTTCCATCTCGTCGGTCCGGACGGCAACGACCGGCAGGTGGCCCGTGCCGAAGGCCCGGAGATCACCTACGGGCTCGCCGAATACACGGCGGCCGAGTCGATGAACCGGTCGCGTGGCTACTGGTGGGCGCCGGACAGCAGCCAAGTCCTGGTCGCCAGGGTCGACACCGGCCCGGTGGAACGGCGGTTCATCAGCGACCCCTCCGATCCGACGAAACCGCCGCAGGCGATCCGCTATCCGGCCGCGGGCACGGCCAACGCTGAGGTCACGCTCCAGCTGCTGTCCCTCGACGGCGACCGGGTCGACGTGGAATGGGACCGCAAGGCGTACGAATACCTCGTCGACGCGGGCTGGGACGCGCTCGGCCCCTACCTCGCGGTCCAGAGCCGCGACCAGCGCACGCTGCGTACGCTCGCGGTCGACCCCGCGACCGGCGCCACCGAGGTGCTGCACGAACGCACCGACCCGGCCTGGGTGGAGATCGTCCCCGGCACTCCTGCCCGTACCGCGTCCGGAGCCCTCGTCCTGCCCGAGGACACGGACGACACCCGGCATCTGACCGTCGGCGGCCGACGGGTCACTCCGGACGGGCTGCAGCTGCGCGAGGTGCTCGGCGTCGACGGCGAGCAGGTGCTGTTCGTGGCGAGCGAGGACCCCACGGAGAGCCATGTCTGGCGCCATGACCCCGTGCGCGGCCTCCACCGGCTGAGCCGGGACCCGGGTACGTACCGGGGCGTGGGGCGCGGCGGCACGGTCGTCCTGGAGGGCAGGACACCGCGCGGCAGCGAGGTGCAATTGGTCAGGGACGCGGACGCCGACGGCGTCCCCCACGGAGTCATCGCCTCGCTCGCCGAGGAACCCGTCGTCACCCCTCGGCGCCTCCATCTGACGCTCGGCGAGCGCGAGTTGCGCGGCGTTCTCCACCTCCCGTCCTGGCACAAGGAGGGCTCCGGGAAGCTGCCGGTGCTGCTGGACCCCTACGGGGGCCCCGCGATGCAGCTCGCGGTACGGGCCCGTGAGTGGTTCTCGTGCGTGTCCCAGTGGTTCGCCGAGCAGGGATTCGCGGTTCTCGTGGTCGACGGACGCGGAACTCCCGGGCGCGGCCCCGCCTGGGAAAAGGCCATCCACGGCGACCAGCTCACGCCCGCCCTGGAAGATCAGGTGGACGCCCTGCGGGCAGCAGGCGACCGGTTCGACGACCTCGACCTGGAGCGCGTGGCGATCCGCGGCTGGTCGTTCGGCGGTTTCCTGGCGGCAGCCGCCGTACTGCACCGTCCCGATGTCTTCCACGCGGCGGTCGCCGGCGCGCCGCCCACCGATCAGCGGCTCTACGACACCCATTGGAAGGAGCGGTACCTGGGCCACCCGGACGAGCAGCCGGGGAACTACGCACGCTCATCGCTGGTGGGACAGGGGCACCTGCTGCGCCGCCCGCTGCTGCTCGTCCACGGCCTCTCGGACGACAATGTGGCGGCAGCGCACACCCTGCGCTTCTCGGCGGAACTGCTCGCTGCGGGCAAGCCGCACAGTGTGCTGCCGCTGCCCGGGGCGACCCATTCGCCCTCCGATGACGCCGTCAACGAGAACCTGCTGCGCCACCAGCTGACGTTCCTGCGTGAGGCGCTGGGCGGCCTGATCGGCCCGGAGGGTCGATCAGATCCTGAGGGGAAGTGCGAGGAGACCGCCGCCGAGGGGTGAGACGCGGTTCCGCCGGACGCACCACCCGCCGCGCGTCAGGACGGCGCGCGGCGGCCACCGGGTCGATTCGAGCACGATTCTGCCGCTTCTCCTTCCGCCCCGTCGCCCCACCCCCGACGCTCCCGTCACCGTCCCGTTCGCCGGCCGTTCCGGTTTTCCTCAACCCGGATTGAACACGGGCGACGAGCCGTCCGTATTCCTCTGCGCAGCGTCCATGGCGCCCACCGGCTGAGGCCGGCCCCGTACAGCACCCCGGGGAGCGCACACCCTCATGGGCGCTGGGTGGCGGGTGCGCGGCACGTCGTCAAGCGCCAGGCGACCCGCCGGCCGCGCACCCGCACACCGCCGACAGCGACAGGCAACAGGCAACAGGCACAACGCACAAGGCAGCAGAAGCGGACGAGAACCGAACCGGAGGCACACCATGGCTCGACACGCAGCATCGGTGCGGACGGATATGACGGCTGAGACTGCCGTGACAGCGGAGACAGAGCCAGAGCGGGATCCGGCCCAGGAATCCGCTGCCGCGGCGGACGCCCCGAGCGCAACGTCTCCGGTGACCCCGGGCGGGGCGGGGCAGGGTGCAAGGCGTGGCACGGCACGGCGCGCGGTCGTCGCGGCGGTCGGCGCGGCCGGACTGACCGCCGCCCTCGCTGCCTGCGGCGGCGGTACGAAGGAGGCCGGGGCTCAGCCGGAGGTTCCGGCGGCCGGCGGATCGGAAGACTCCGGCCAGGACACGCCCCCGGACAACGGGGGCGCGGACGACGGGGCCGCGGGTGGAAGTGATGGCGGCACCACCGGGGGCGGCGGCAGCGCACTCGCGAAGACCGCGGACATCCCCAAGGGCGGCGGCAAGATCTTCAAGGCCGAGAAGGTCGTGGTGACCCAGCCGCAGGACGGGGAGTTCAAGGCGTTCTCCGCGGTCTGCCCCCATTCGGGCTGCCTGGTCGGCGAGATCTCGGGTGGCACCATCAACTGCATGTGCCACGGCAGCAAGTTCGACATCACCGACGGCAGCGTCAAGGGCGGGCCTTCGCCCCGGGGCCTGCCCGCGGCGAAGGTCAACGTCAACGGCGGCTCGGTCACCCTGAGCTGACGGCGCGGCGCCCCAGCGGAGCTGTCCGGGCACCGCTCAGGTCGCCGGGGAGGATCCGGGCCGTCGTGGGCCCACGGATCCTCCCCTCGGCCGCCCGTGCGCCGCGGGCCGTGCAGACAGCACGGATGCTCCTGGTCCCCCAAGGCTCCGCGCGCTTCCCGCGCCTGCGATTCGGTCCGAGCTGCTCGCCGCACCGCACCATCCCTCACCCCGGTGCCCTCGCGTGAGCGGCCGACGCCGCTGCCACCGCCGGCCGCACCGCCGTCAGCGGATCGCGTCGAGTTCCCCGGGCAGCAGCTCGGAGCCGTAGGAGCGGGCCAGCCACTCGTCGTCGTAGAGCGTCTCCAGGTAGTTGCCGCCGAGGTCCGGCGAGATGGCGACGGAGGTGACGTCGTCCCCGGCGCCGTTGGCCGTCAGCCATTCCAGTGCGCCGCTGACGACCGTGCCGGTCGAGCCGCCGAAGAGGAAGCCGCTGCGGACCAGTTCGTGGCACATCCGGACGGTGTCGGGCTCGCGGACGTACACGACGTCGTCCACGAGGGAGGTATCGAGGATGCCGGGGCGCACGCTGGTGCCGAGGCCGGGGATCATCCGGCGGCCGGAGGGACGGCCGAAGGTCACCGAGCCAACGGTGTCGATGGCCACGACCCTGACCGACGGCAGATTCTCGCGGAAGTAGTGCGCGCAGCCCATGAGGGTGCCTGTGGTGCCCGCGCCGATGAACAGGACGTCGAGCTCGGGGAACGCCTTGGCGATCTCCGGCGCGGTGGTGCGGTAGTGACCGGTCCAATTGCCTTCGCTGGCATATTGGTTGAGCCACACATAGCCGGCGTGCGCGGCCACCAGCCGTCGGACGTGTGCCAGCCGGGCCCCGAGGAATCCGCCGTCGGGATCCGGCTCGGTGATGACATGGACCTCGCTGCCGAGGGTTTCCATCAGGCGCCGCGCCGCGCGGTTGCAGCGCGCGTCGGTGACACAGATGAAGCGGTAGCCGCGGGTCGCGGCCACGATGCTCAGGGCGACACCCATGTTCCCCGACGATGATTCGATCAAGGTCACACCGGGGAAGAGTTCGCCCGCGCGTTCCTTCGTCGCCACCATCTCGGTGGCCGCCTTGAGCTTGATCGATCCGGCGAAGTTGAAGCCCTCGCACTTCAGGAAGAGCCGGCGTCCGAGGCTCGGCCGGAGATCGACGTAGAGGTCTTCCACGTTGAAGTCCAGTGGATTCGAGATGATAGTCGTCACCTGTTGCAACCCAATCTCGTCCGGGAAGGGCCGAGCGACGGAGGTCCGGAAGCAGGGTGTCCACCACCACTGTGGAGAGATGCGGAGTCCCGCAGCGCGTGCAGATTCAAGGCCCCGTTTCGAAACTCTCCCCGACCGCGCACCGATGCTTGCGATCTCCCCGATATTTGATCTATACCGCAGCTATTGACCGTTACCGACTCGCGGGAATGTGGAGCCAACAGTTCCGCCTGTTCGTAATTCGCGGGGCGCGGAATGCCGTCGAGCGCGGGCGGCGACACATGACATAAACAGGGCAGGACCCGACATTTCACCCGTCAATGATACCTTTCAATACCATTTCGGCCACCCGCCAAAGTTTTGTTGCATATCCTTGACCGGCGAAAGTTACGCCATGTAGCGGCGGCGGCGCATTCAAACATTCGGCCTCTCGCTTTGAATCAGGATTTGGCCGGTCCAACCCATCCGGTGGCTTCCCGTTGCACTGCTCCCATCCTTGACTCCCGTTCCAGGAGGTGACTACAGTCACTGCCGCGGCGATGATTCGAGCCGCCCGGCAGTGGTGGTTAACGGGGGAGTATCGGGGGATCGACGATGCATTGCCTGCACACGCGAAAAGCTGCTCCGTCAGCCTGGGGAATTCCGTTGTCCCCTTGACCCGCTCGCCATTCGGCGGCATCGGGGACCATCTTCGCTTTCACTTGGCAAGCGCCCCGTCACGCCTGATTTCTCTGCCCTGCCCGGCAGACCATGGGGCGCCGCCCGACCGATGCCATTCGCCATTTCCCGACGACTGGCGCAACCCGGGCAAAGTCATTCACCGGTCGTTGCGGTCTTTTTGCCATCTCCCTCTGTGACCCCGCCTGAGCTTCAGGTATGCGGCGCACTTCGCCGCCTTGGGAACGGCTCCCGCGCTGACTCGCTAGGAAGGGATTTTCCCAGTGATGGAGTTTCGCATTCTCGGCCCGGTCGGATTATGGTCCGAAGACTTAGAGATTATGCTCAACGGCACCAAACAGCGCACCATGCTCGCAGCGCTGCTGCTGGCCGGCGAACGCGTGCTCCCCGACCACCAACTGGGTGAAGCGCTCTGGGGCAGGAACCCGCCGGGAACGTACCAGGCGCAGATATACACCTATGCCTCGCGGCTGCGACAGCATGTCGAGGGCAACGCGGAGATCGTCCGCAAGGGCTCCGGCTACCTGATGAGCATCACCTCGGGCCGCTTCGACTACCGGGAATTCGACGCCCTGTCACAGGCCGGGTACAGGGCACTGCGAGCCCGGCAGTACCTCCAGGCCGCGAACTCCCTGCGCGCCGCCCTCGATCTGTGGCGCGGCCCCACGCTGACCGATGTGACCGAACACCTCGGGGAGAGCGAACGGCCCGGCATCGAGGAGGCCTACATGGAGACGATGGAGAGCCGCATCTCCGCCGATCTCGCACTCGGCCGGCACGACCAGCTCACTTCCGAACTCGTCAGCCTGGTGCGGATGCACCCGCTGCGCGAGCGGCTGCGCGCACAGCTCATGGTGACCCTGTACGCCTGCGACCGGCAGGCGGAGGCCTTCGCGGTGTTCCACGAGGGGCGACAGCAGCTGGAGGAGGAGCTCGGCGTCGATCCCGGTGCCGCCCTTCGCCACACCTATCAGGCGATTCTGACCGGCGGCATCGACGAAACCTGGCACGAGACCTTCGTCAATCCGCCGGGCCACTCCCCTCTCGGGACATTGGGCGACATCCGCCCGCCGAGGACGAGCATGCCCCTCGCGGGTCCGGGGGACGAACGAAGACGCGGCCTGTTCGAGCCGGCCGGGGCACCGCACGAGTTCGTCGGCCACCCCGGCAGCTCCGCCCGGCCGGCGGGCCGGGTCAGCCGTAGCGCTTCAGCTCGATGAAGAAGTCGGGGACGGTGTGCAGCGCTCCGTCCCCGGCCAGCTGGTCGTGCACGTACTTCGCGAGGGTCAGATCGAGGACGCCCAGGCCGAACGGGGAGAAGACGGCCGGCCGGTCGGGCGGTGTGGCGGCCCTGCCCTCCAGCACGTCGACGAGTGTGCCGGTCACGAAGTCGCGGTTGCCCACCCGCTGTTCGGTGAGGTGCAGCGAGGTATCGGCCTTCATGCAGTGCTCGATGTCGTCGGTGACATTGTGGGACGCCAGCACGATCTCCGGCGACAGGTCCCGCAGCGAGATGTGCAGCACGATCGGGTTGTGACGGAACCAGCTCGGGTCGGTGACATGCGGCTGCCCTGCGACGGTCGCGAAGACGACGAGGTCCGAGGAGCGGATCAGCTCCTCGGCCGTCTCATGGATGGTGATCGTGCCGTTCTCGGTGCGTCCCAGGTAGTTCCCGAACTCCTCGGCGTGCTCGGCGGAGAGGTCGTGGACACCCAGCGCGTCGAAGGCCCAGCCGGTTCCGGCGAGGTAGGTGTGGATGAAGCGGGCGATGAGTCCGGTGCCGATGAAGCCGACCCTCGCCGGGCGGCCGCCCCGCTGCGCGCTCAGTGCCGAAGCCGCCAGCGCCGCGGAGGCAGCCGTGCGGGCCGCGCTGAGGAGGGAACTCTCGATGCAGGCGAACGGATAGCCGGTCCGTGCGTCGTTCAGGATCAGCACCGCTGAGGCACGCGGGAGGCCGCCGGCCACGTTCTCCGGGAAGCTGGAGATCCACTTGATGCCGTGCACATCGACCGTGCCCTGTACCGAGGCGGGCAGCGCGATGATCCGCGAGGACGGGCGCTCGGGGAACGTCAGGAAGTACGAGTCGGGGTTCACCGTCCGCCCCGCGTCGTGCAGGCGGTAGGCGTCCTCGATGATCCGGGTGACCTCCCCCTCGTGCCCGCTGATCACCCGGTGCACCTGAGCGCCCGTGATCACACTGAAGGACGGGGCGGGGAGCGGGGGCTGATTCACGTGGTGCCTCTCTGTTCGTTCGGATGAGGGAAGCGGGCGGCGGCGTCCGGCCCGGTCACGCCGGGGCCTGCTCCACGGGCTCCCTGCCGTCCCCGCCCAAGGTGCTGTCGAGTTCGGCCCGGCGCAGTTGCTCGTCCGCGGTGACTTCGAGGCGCCCCATGGCCCCGCGCAGGATCGGCGGGCCCATCAGGGAGGTGACCACCGCGATCAGCACCACGACGGTGTACATCGCCGTGCTCAGCACGCCCAGCCGCAGGCCGACCATCGCCACGACCACCTCGACGACGCCCCGCGCGTTCATTCCGGCGCCGAGTGCGACCGCCTCCCAGCGGCTGAGGCCGCTGGACCAGGCGCCGATGAAGGCGCCCGCGAACTTCCCGGCGATGGCGATCAGCAGCAGCACCACCGCGGTCCCGAGCACGGTCGGATCGCTCAGTGCCGTCAGGTCCATCCGCAGGCCGGCGGTGGCGAAGAAGACCGGAGCCAGCACCGCCATCACAAAGGTGCGCAGCGGTGCCAGCCGGGTCAGTACGTCCTTGCCGCCGCCGCGGATCAGGATGCCGGCGACCAGTGCGCCGAAGACCGCCTCGAAACCGAGCGCGTGCGTGGTCGCGCTGAACAGCACGACGACCACGACCGACGCGCTCAGGGTGAGGCCGGGCTCGCCCGACTTGACCGTGCTCCGCATGACCCTGCGCACCAGGGGGCGGCCGATCAGCAGCGCGGCCGCGACGAAGAGCAGCAGGCATCCGACCGTCAGGGCCAGCCCGGCGGCGTGCAGGCCGGTGGTGGCCATGGCGGTGACGACGGAGAGGCCGACCCAGCCGAGGACATCGTCCACCGTGCCGGAAATCAGGATGAGCTGGCCCACGTTGCGGTGCAGCAGGCCGAGGTCCATCAGGGTCTTCGCGATGACCGGAATGGCGCTGACGCACATCGTGATGCCGAGGAAGGCCGCAAAGACCGTACGGTCGGACCCCTTCATGAGCAGCGTGGCGGGCAGCAGACAGCCGGCGCCGATGCCGAGTGCGAGCGGGATGAGGAAGCCGGGCAGGCTGACTCGGGCAGCCGTCGCGGCCCTTCTGCGGACCAGCCGGGTGTCCAGTTGGAGGCCGGTGACGGCGACCAGCAGCACGACCCCGATCTGCCCGAAGGCGTCCAGCAGATGGGCCTGTTCGGCGGCCTTGGGGAAGAGCCACCCGGACAGCTGCGGCAGTGTGGGGCCCAGCAGCGAGGGGCCGAGGACGATGCCGGTCAGCAGCTCCCCGACGATCGCCGGCAGCTTCAGCCGCACCGCCAGCCGTCCCAGCAGCGTGGCGAGAAGGAGCAGCACGCCTATCTGCACGAAGAAGGTGGCGAGGGGATGCCCTCCGATGGGCGGCACGGGATCGAGCGCCAGAACCACAGATCCTCCCCGGATCGGCTGTGAAGCGAAGGCCAGGACATGTCCGACCGGGCCCGCGGCGTCGGCGGGAGCCCGGGGCCTTCGGTCCGGATCAGGCCGGGTTCGTGGAGCCTGACCCTGATCCGGATCCGGACGGAACGCCCTGACCGGACATCGCGACCAGGACGCGACGCCGACCGGTGAACGGGCGACGGCCGTGGCCGACCAGCATGTTGTCGATGAGCAGCAGATCGCCGCCGCGCCAGTCGACGTCGACGGCGGCCTCCAGACCGCGGTCGCGGATCTGGGTGATGTACTCCGCCGGGATCGGCGAACCGTCGGCGAATCCGACCGACTGGGGCAGGTCACGCTCCGGCATGATCCGGTGGAGGGCGGCGGCCGTCTCGTCCCCGAGACCGGCGGCATGCCACTGATCGGCCTGGTTGAACCAGACCTCGGCGCCGGTCACCGGATGCCTGGCCGTCGACGGCCGCACCTGGCTGATCCGGAGGCCGCCGTCCTTCCGCCACTCGTAGGTGGCACCGGATCCGTCGAGGAACGCCTCGACGTCGGGACGGGAGTCGGTCTCGAAGGTGTCCTGCCAGCTCTTGCCGAAGCCCGCGCCGCCGTGCAGGTTCTGCGTGTAGCGCACCCCGCCGGCGAACCTCTCGCGGACCTCGGGGTCCAGGGCCCGCAGCCAGCGAACGCCGTCCACCACGGGGGTCGCCCCGCCGGTCTCGGCGGCCTGGTCGCAGTAGAACAGCAGCCGGGTCGGCCACTGGTGGGCATAGCTCATCTCGTTGTGCATCGAGATGGTCTGCTCCGGCGGGTACTCGGTCGAGGTGTAGACCTGTCGCCCGACCTTGGTGCGGGGCGAGTTGCCGTGGACGTAGGCCAGCCGGTTGGGCAGCAGCAGGTCCATCACCTCGTCGAGTTCCGCCGGGGTGACCCCGAAGCCACGGAAGACCAGGGCCTTCGAGCGGGTCAGCAGACCCGTCAGATCGTCGAGGCCGCGGAGATGGGCGATCAGACCGGCCGGACCGGCATCGGCCTCGGCCGGAGTGATGACGAGCGGGGTCCAGGCGCGGGGTTCGTCCATCGGGCTCTCCTTGTCTTCGGACCGGGGTCCGGTCCGACCCTGGAGGCCGGTTCTATATTTCTTCGCTATCCGGCCGATAACGGCACGGCCCGAAGGTGGTATAGGCGGTCTATAGCCGCGCTCCGCATGGTGGTCATTACCGTTCACCACTGTGCGGGAGCCAGTGCGCAAGGGGTTATTCCAACGGCCGGCTGGCGCCAATTTCTCGAAGATGGGCGAGCGATGGAGCCGAGAATGGTCGAGAGGGACGCGGTGCGGCTGCCTTTGTCCGCCGGTCAGCAGGGGGTGTGGTTCGCCCATCAACTGGATGCGTCCGGGCAGAAGTACAACTGCGCGGAGTACATCCGGATCGAGGGCCGGGTCGATGTCGCGCTGCTGCGTGCCGCCTGGCGGGCTCTGCGTGCCGAGGCCGAGATCGTCCGCATCAAGTCCGTGGTCCAGGACGACGGTTTGTGGCAGGTCCTCGATCCCGACCACGCGGTTGACCTGCCGTTGGTCGACTTCACCACCGCGGCCGACCCCGAGGGCGACGCGGGCCGCTGGATGCGGGCGGACGTCCGCCGTCCGCTCGACCTCGCCCGCGGCCCGGTGTCCGCCTACGCCCTGCTGAAGGTGAACGCCACCTGTTTCCTGTTCTACTACCGAATACATCATGTGGTGGTGGACGGTTACGGAGTTCATCTGCTGGGCCGGCGTCTCGCGGAAATCTATTCGGCACTGGCACGTGGGGAGCGCGAAGTCGAGCCGGCCTTCGGCCCATTGACGACACTGCTCGACGAGGAAACCGCCTATCGCTCCTCTCCGGATTACGCCAGGGACCGCGCGTACTGGCTGGAGCGTTTCCGGGACCTGCCGGAAGCTCTTCGCGTGCCCGGCAGGACCGGTGCGGCACAGGCCCTGCCCGAGGAGGAGCTGCGGCTGCGCCGGAGCGGTCCGCTGCCCGCGCAGGACATCGAGCTGCTGCGCAAGGCCGCAGCTTCGACCGGCACCACCTGGCAGATCCTCCTCATGACCGCGGTCGCGGCCTACATCCACCGGGTGACCGGCCAACGGGACGTGATCGTCGGGTTGCCGGTGACGGGACGCCGCAGCGTCAAGGCGCGGGCCGTACCCGGCATGGTGACCAACAGCGTGCCGGTCCGGGTGGACGTCGCCCCCGGAGCCACGCTCGCCCGGCTGGTGCCTCTGGTGACCGAGGAGGTCCACCGGGCACTCAGGCACGAGCGGTTCCGGCTGGAGGACCTGCAGCGCGAGCTCGGGCTGGACGGCGGTGCGGGGGCGCTCCTGGGGCCCATCGTCAACTTCATGCCGTACGGCGGGCCGCTGCGCTTCGGTGAACTGAGCGCAACCAGCCACAACTTGGCCTCGGGCCCGACACTCGACCTGTTCGTCACGCTCCGCCCGGACGCCGAGGGCGCCGCGATGTCGCTGGTGATGGACGGCAACCCCGAGCTGCACGACGCGGTCAGTCTCGAAGGCCACCGGGAGCGGCTGACCGCGTTCCTCCGCGCCGTCGCCGAGGCCCCGGAGCTCCCCTTCACCGGCGTCGAGGTGCTCGGCCCGGCCGAGCGGCAGGAGCTCCTGGTGACGCGCAACGCCACGGCGCTGCCGCGGCCGGGCGGAACCGTTCCCGAGCTGTTCCGCACGACCGCCGCCCGGATGCCGGAGCGCATCGCGCTCGTGCACGAAGGCAGCACGCTCACTTACGGCGAACTGGACGCGCAGTCGGACGCGCTCGCCCGGGACCTGGCCGGCAGGGGGGTGGGGCCCGAGGACTTCGTGGCGCTCGCTCTCCCCCGCTCGCCCGCCCTCGTCGTCGCGATGCTCGCGACCCTCAAGGCGGGCGCCGCCTTCGTCCCCGTGGACGCGTCCTATCCGGCCGAACGCATCACGTACACCTTGCGGGACGCGGCCCCCCGGTGCGTGCTCACCACCGCGGCCGTGGAGCCACGGCTGCCCGCCGGGATCCCCCGGATCCTCCTCGACGGGGATCCGGGTCCCGGCGTCCTTCCCGGCGCTCCCCGGCCCGCCGCCCCCGACCCCGGGCACCCTGCCTACGTCATCTACACCTCCGGCTCCACCGGATCCCCGAAGGGTGTGGTGGTACCGCACCGTGGCCTGCGGAACTTCGTCGACGACCGCATCGCCCGCTACGGGCTCGACGCCGGGAGCCGGGTGCTGCAGCTCGTCTCGCCCAGCTTCGACGTGGCGATGGGCGACATCTGGCCGACGCTGCTGGCCGGGGCACGTCTGGTGCTCGCCCCCGCGGGACAGACCGCGACCGGCGACACGCTGGCCGGGCTGCTGCGGGCGGAGCGCGTCACCCATGCGGCGATCCCCCCGGTGTTCCTCACCCGGCTGCCGTCGGAGGAACTGCCCGACCTGCGGGTGCTGATCACCGGTGGCGAGCCCATGGCGCCGGAGACACTGCGGCGCTGGTCCCGCGGCCGCACGATGTACAACGAGTACGGAGTCACCGAGGCGACCGTCACCAGCACCGTGAGCGCACCGCTCACCCCCGACGGGGCGCCGGCGATCGGCCGCCCCGTCGCCAACTCCCGGGTGTACGTGCTGGACGAGGCGATGACACCGGTGCTGCCCGGCGCGGTGGGCGAGCTGTACCTCGCGGGTGACGGGCTCGCGCGCGGCTATCTGCGCCGTGCGCCGCTCACGGCCGAGCGGTTCGTGCCGTGCCCGTTCGGCGGGTCCGGCTCGCGGATGTACCGCACCGGCGACCTCGTACGGTGGCGGGGCGACGGTCAGCTGGAGTACGTCGAGCGCGCCGACAACCAGGTCAAGGTCCGCGGCTTCCGGATCGAACCGGGCGAGATCGAGGCGGCGTTGGCGCGGCACGACTCCGTCAAGGGGGCGATCGCCGTGGTGCGGGAGGACCGGCCGGGCCGCAAACAGCTGGTCGCCTATGTGCTGCCCGCGCCCGGCACGCTGCCGGACCCGGACGAGCTGCGGCGGTTCGCGGCCCGTTCGCTGCCGGACCACATGGTTCCGGCGGCGGTGGTGCTGCTGGACTCCCTGCCCGTCACCCCGAACGGCAAGGTGGACCGACGGGCACTGCCCGCACCGGACTTCTCCGCCGCCGCCGAGCGGCCGGCGCGCGATGTCCTGGAGGAGACGCTGTGCGGCCTGTTCGCCGAAGTGCTGGGCGTGGACCGGATCGGCGTGGCGGACTCGTTCTTCGACCGGGGCGGGGACAGCGTCTCCGTGCTGCAGCTGGTCACCCGGGCCCACGAGGCGGGGCTCGGCATCGAGCTCGGCGAGGTGTTCCGGCATCCGACCGTCGCCCAACTGGCGCCCCTCGCACGGCAGTCGGACAGCATCTGCACGTCGGCCGAGGACGCGGGCGCGGGCGTCGGGCCGGTAGCGGTGACCCCGGCCTTCGCCCGGCTGACCGAACACGCCCCGCCCGGCGCCGCAGGACACGAGTCGGTGCTGCTCCGGCTCCCGGCCGGGGCGGTCTTCGCGGACGTCCGCGAAGCCGTCCGGGCCGTGGTGGACCACCACGACGCACTGCGGCTGCGGGTGTCCGCGTCCACCACGGAGGGGTGGCAGGCCCGGACGCTGCCCCCGGCCACCTTCGCCGCGCAGGACCTGGTCACCCGGGTCGCCGACATCGAGGACGCGGTCGAGGCCGGGATGGCCGTCGCGGTGCGCCGGCTCTCGCCGGGCGACGGGCGGATGGTGCATGCGGTGTACCTGGACGCGGGTCCAGGCCGCGTGGCCCGGCTGCTCGTCGTGGTGCACCGGCTCGCCGTGGACGCCGCCTCATGGCGGATTCTGCTGGCGGATCTCGCCACGGCCTGGGCGGACGTGGCGGCCGGCCGGCCGGTGGCGCTCGCCCCGGCCGGCACCTCACTGCGGACCTGGGCCGGGAGGCTGGCCACCGCGGCATCCGCACGCACCGACGAGACGGCCGCCTGGGCCGGGATCCTGGGCGCCCCCGCCGCCGACGGCCCGGCCCCCGGCCGCGCCCGGGGCCTTCGGCTGACCCTGCCCGCCGAGGAGTTCGCGCCCGTGCTGACGACGCTCCCGCAGCTGTACCGTGCCGACGCGGGCGACGTCCTGGTCACCGCCCTGGCGCTGGCGTACGCGCGCTGGACGGACCGTCCGGACCGGGGGGCCGGTCCGGACGTCCTGCTGGAGGTGGAGCGCGCGGGCCGCACCGGGGCCGCACCGCACACCGGAGTGCTGCGCACCGTAGGGCACTTCGCCGACACCGCCCCGGTACGGCTCGATCCGGGCCCGGTCTCCTGGGAGGAGGTGTGCGCGGGAGCTGCCCCGCTCGGCCGGGCGCTCCAGCGGGTCAAGGAACAGCTGCGGGCACTGCCCGGCGACGGCACGGGATTCGGTCTGCTGCGCCGACTGCATCCGGAGGCGGCCGCCGAGCTGGCGCACCGGCGTGCACCGGCGCTCGCGTTCCGCGACCGTGGTCTGCTGCCGGTGGCCGGCGCGGACGGCACCGGGGACTGGCTGCCCAGCGGCGAAGCGGAGAGCTTCCACTTCGCCGGGCCCCGCACCGGCGGCCCGCACGACCTGGACGGCGAGGCCGAGTACGGCGTCGAGTTCACCGTGGTCGGGTGCGCCGGGGTGGCCGGGCCCGCGCTGAACGTGGCCGTCGTCTGGGACGGCGAGCGGCACTCGGACGCCGCGGTGAAGGAACTGACCGAGCTGTGGCGGGCCGCGCTGAGCGGCCTCGTGGCCCACAGCCGCACGGCCGGCGCCGGCGGACTGACTCCCAGCGACCTTCCGCTGGTCGCACTGGGTCAGGAGGAGATCGACACGCTGGCCGCCGCGTTCCCCGGCATGTCCGACGTACTGCCGCTGGCACCCCTGCAGGAGGGCCTGCTCTTCCACAGCATCCTGGCCCGCGACGGGGTCGACGCCTATGCGGCGCAGCTGCGCTTCGACCTGGCCGGACCCTTGGACCCGTCGGCGTTGCGTGCGGCGGCCACCACGCTGCTCGCCCGGCACAGCGGGCTGCGGGCCGCCTTCCGGCACGAGGGGACGGCGGAGCCCGTGCAGATCATCTGCGACGCGGTCGCCCTCCCCTGGACCCAGCTCGACGTGTCCGGTCTGCCGGAGGCGGAGCGGGAGGCCGAGGCGCTGCGGCTGGCTGCCGCGGAGCGCGGGCGCCGCTTCGACATGGCGGCCCCGCCGCTGCTCAGGTTCCTGGTGCTGAAGCTGGCCGAGGGCCGTCACCAGGTACTGCTGACGGCGCATCACATTCTTTGGGACGGCTGGTCGACGGCGATTTTGATCCGTGAGCTGTTCGCGCTCTACGCACGCGGTGGCGACGGCACGGGGCTGCCGCCCGTCACCTCGCACCGCGCCTACCCGGCCTGGCTGGCCGCCCGGGAACGCACGCCCGCCCGGCTCGCCTGGAGCGAGGCGCTCAAGGGGCTGGCCGGGCCCACCTACGTCGCCCCGGACGCGTCGGGACCGGCCAAGGAGCAGCAGGCCCGACTGGAACACGAGCTGGACGAGGAGCTGACCGACGCGCTCGGCGCGCGTGTCCGCGCCCACGGCCTCACCCTGAACACCGCGGTGCAGGGCGCCTGGGGCCTGATGCTGGCTCAGGTGACGGGCAGCGACGACGTCCTGTTCGGAGTCTCGGTCGCCGGGCGCCCGCCGGAACTGCCGGGCGTGGAGGCGATCGTCGGCCTGCTGACCAACACGATCCCGGTCAGGCTGCGGCTACGGGCGGGAGAACCGCTGATGGCGACGCTGGCGCGGCTCCAGGAGGAGCAGACCGCCCTGCTGCCCCACCACCATCTGGCGCTGGGCGACATCCAGCGCCAGGCGTCGGGCGCGGCGGGCGGGTCCGACCTCGGTTACCGTGGCGGCGCGCTCTTCGACACCGCCCTGACCTTCGTGAACTACTCCTTCGACATCGCCGACGTGGCGGCGGCGGGCGGGCTGCGGGTGGCGGACTTCGACGTCGTGGACGGTACCCACTACCCGCTGCGGCTGGCCGCCGTGCCCGGCCGCACCCTCACCCTGCGGATCGGCTACCGGACCGATGCCTTCTCCCGGGCGGAGGCCGGACGCCTGCTCAAGCGGCTGGTACGGACGCTCGAAGCGGTGGCCGGCCGCACCTGACCAGCGGGCCCGCTCTTCCGGTCGCGGCACGACCCACACAACAACCAAGGAGGCGAGGCGGCCTTGCGCACGCCCGAGGTATTCATCAAGGGGCTCGGAGTCTTCCTGCCCGGCACAGTCACCGTCGAGGACGCCGTCGCGCAGGGTCGCTACCCCGAGTTCGAGGCCGAGCTGCACGAGCTGGCGGGGGCCGCCGTGGCCGGTGAGGTCCCGGCACCCGAGATGGCGCTGCGCGCGGCGCAGGAGGCGTACAAGCGGGCCGGGCACCGCCCCGAGGACACCGATCTGCTGCTGTACGCCGACTCCTGGCACCAGGGCCCCGACGGGTGGCAGCCGCAGTACTACCTGCAACGGCAGCTCGTCGGCAACGACGTGCTCGCCGTCGAGGTCCGGCAGGGCTGCAACGGCATGTTCGCCGCGCTCCAACTGGGGGCCGGGTATCTGCGTGGCCGCCCGGACGGCGCGGACGCCTCGGGTGCGCGGCCGTCCACCGCGCTGCTGGTCGCGGCGGACAACTTCGGGACGCCGATGATGGACCGCTGGCGGATGGGCCCGGGCTATGTGGCCGGGGACGCCGCCGGCGCGGTCGTGCTCACCACCGAGCCGTCCTTCGCCCAGCTCCTTTCGGTGGGGTCGGCCGCCGTCTCGGAGGCCGAGCAGATGCACCGGGGCACCGAGCCGCTGTTCCCACCCGGCCCCACCGTCGGGCGACCCCTGGACTTCCGGGCCCGCAACGCCGAGTACAAGCAGGCGGCGCTCGCCGACGGCACCGGTACCGGAGCCCTGGTCAGGGTCCACGGCATGACCCTGGAACTGGTGCAGCGGACCTTGGACGAGGCCGGCCTCACGCTGGACGACGTCACCCGCGTCGCGTACATGAACTACTCCCGGGAGATCGTCGAGCAGCGCTGCATGGCCGCGCTCGGCCTGCCGATGGAGAAGTCGACCTGGGACTTCGGCCGGACCGTGGGCCACCTCGGCGCCAGCGACCAGATCATCTCCCTCGATCACCTCCTGACGGCCGGCGAACTCCGCCCCGGTGATCACCTGTTGATGCTCGGCGTCGGCCCGGGCGTCACCCTCTCCAGCGCGGTCGTGCGGATCCTGCACCCCGCTCCGTGGTGCAGTTGACAAGGCAAGGAGACCAAGTCGTGCCTACTGTTGAACCCATCGCCGTGATCGGAGCCGGTTGCCGGCTGGCCGGCGACGCGGACTCCCCGGCCGCCTTCTGGGACCTGCTGCTCTCCGGCCGCGACGGCATCGGCGAGATGCCGCAGGACCGGTGGGAGAGCTACCGGGACCTCGGGCCCGAGCACGGCGCCGCGGTGCGCCGCGCCGACATACCCGGCGGCTTCCTCAAGGACATCGAGGGATTCGACTCCGCGTTCTTCGGACTCACGCCTCGCGAGGCCGAGTTGATGGACCCGCAGCAGCGGCTGCTGCTCGAAGTGGTCTGGGAGGCGCTGGAGCACGCGGGCATTCCCCCGCAGAGCCTGGCGGGCGGTGACACCGGCGTCTTCGTCGGTGTCGGGTCGGACGACTACGGCCGCCGGCTGCTCGAGGACCTGCCCGGCATCGAGGCATGGACGGGAATCGGCAGCGCCCTGTGCGCGGCCGCCAACCGCATCTCGTATGCCCTCGACCTGCACGGCCCGAGCATGGCGGTCGACACCGCCTGCTCCGCCTCGCTGGTCGCAACCCATCTGGCCTGCCAGTCCCTGCGTGCCGGGGAGAGCGAGGTCGCGCTGGTCGGCGGAGTCAACCTCATCATCTCCCCCGGGCTCTCGCTGACCCTGGAGTCCGCCGGCGCCACCGCACCCGACGGCCGCTGCAAACCGTTCGACGCCTCCGCCAACGGCTACGGCCGCGGGGAGGGCGGCGCGGTCCTCGTCCTCAAGCGGCTGTCCGATGCCGTGCGGGACGGGGACCGGGTGCTGGCCGTCGTCCGTGGCAGCCACGTCAGCCAGGACGGCCGTACCAACGGCATCATGGCGCCCAGCGGTGCGGCGCAGCAGCAGCTGCTGGAGGAGACCCTGCGCCGCTCCGGCATCCCGGCACGATCCGTCGACTATGTCGAGGCGCACGGAACCGGCACCCGGCTCGGCGACCCGCTCGAAGCGGGGGCGCTCGGTGCCGTGTACGGCACGGGCCGGCCCGCGGACGAGCCGGTCCTGGTCGGCTCGGTGAAGCCCAACATCGGTCACCTGGAGGCCGGTGCGGGTGTCGCCAGCCTGCTCAAGGCCGTACTGGCCCTGTCCCACGGTGAGATCCCGCCGAGCCTGAACTACACCGAGGGCAACCCGGCGATCGACTGGGGCGGCAACGGACTGCGGGTCGTCACCGAGCGCACTCCCTGGCCCGAGCGCGGCCGTCCGCGCCGCGCCGGTGTATCCGGCTTCGGCTACGGCGGCACCATCGCGCACGTCCTGCTGGAACAGGCACCCGAACCCGCCGCACCGGCCGCCGCTGCCGCCGGTGCCCGCGAGGACAGCGCCCTGCTCTTCCCGCACTCCGCCCGGTCCCGGGACGCCCTGCGGCAGTCCGCTGGCGAGCTCGCCGAGTGGCTGACGGGCTCGGGGAAGGACGTCCCGCTGGCCTCGGTGGGCCACACCCTCGCGCTGCGCCGCTCGCATCTGGAACACCGGGCCGCGATCGTGGCGAGCGGCCGGGAGGACCTCGCGGCCAAGCTGCGGATCATCGCCGACGGCGAGCAGTCCAGGGAGGCGGTCAGCGGATCGGCACCGGCCGCCGGCGGCAAGGGGCTGGTGTGGGTGTTCTCCGGGCACGGCTCCCAGTGGTCCGGCATGGGCCGTGAACTGCTGGCGAGCGAGCCCGCGTTCGCCGAGGCCCTTGACGCGCTCGAACCCGTCTTCCTGGAGGAGATCGGGTTCTCGCCCCGCCAGGTCCTGACCGACGGCGACTTCGAGACCGTCGACCGCATCCAGACCATGATCTTCGCGGTGCAGATCGGGCTGGCCGCCGTCTGGCGCTCCTACGGTCTCACCCCGGATGCCGTGATCGGCCACTCCGTCGGCGAGATCGCCGCAGCCGTGACCGCCGGCGCGCTGTCGCACTCGGACGGTGCCCGGCTGATCTGCCGCCGTTCGAAGCTGCTGCGCCGGGTTGCCGGGCAGGGCGCGATGGCCATGGCGAGCCTGTCCCTGGAGGAGACCACCGAGCGGCTCGCCGGCCGCACCGGCGTGGTGGCGGCCATCTCGGCCTCCCCCGGCTCCACCGTGGTCTCCGGCGACATTCCGGCGATCGACGCGCTCGTCGAGGAGTGGCAGGCCGAGGGCGTGCAGCTGCGACGGGTGGCGTCCGATGTCGCCTTCCACAGTCCGCAAATGGACCCGCTGCTCCGCGAACTCGCCGCCGCCGCGGCGGATCTGAGCCCGGGCGAGCAACTGATCCCGATGTACTCGACCGCTCTGGAGGACCCGCGCGGCACCCCGTGCGCCGACGGCGCCTACTGGGCGGCCAACCTCCGCAACACCGTACGGCTGGCGGCGGCGACCCGGGCCGCGGGCGAGGACGGCTACCGCGCGTTCCTGGAGGTCTCCGCGCACCCGGTGGTGGCCCACTCGCTCGGGGAGACGCTGGCGGAGGAGGGCATCGAGGACGCGTTCGTCGGCTCCACCCTGCGCCGCAACCAGTCCGAGCGCATCTCCCTGCTGACGGCGGTCGCCGCCGCGCACACCAGTGGCATCGGCTTCGACTGGGCCCGCCTCCAGCCGGCCGGCGAGCTGGTCACCCTGCCCCAGGTCGCCTGGCAGCGACAGCCGCACTGGCGGGAGACGTCCTTCCCCGGTGCCGGCCAGGGGCTCTCGCACGACGTGGACTCCCATGCCCTGCTCGGGGCACCGGTGTCGGTCTCCGGCCGGGGGATCACGCTGTGGCGCACGCTGTTGGAGGACGCGAACCGCCCCTACCCCGGCAGCCACACCATCAACGGCACCGAGATCGTCCCGGCCGCCGTCCTCATCAACACCTTCCTGTCCGCGACCGGCGAAGCCGAGGCCTCGCGGACCCTGCGCGAAGTCGCGCTGCGGCTGCCCCTGACGGTCTCCGAACGGCGCGAGCTCCAGGTCGTGCACGACGACAACGGGCTGCACCTCTCCTCGCGGCCCGCCGAGGGCGACGGCGCATGGCTCACCCACACCACGGCCACGGCCGGGGCGGGGCGGGAGACCGCGACGCCGCTGGGCGTACTGCCCGCCCTGCCGGGCGGGACGGCCGGGGCCGATCCCGGCGAAGTCCAGCGGCACCTGGCCTCCGTCGGCGTGCCCACCATGGGCTTCTCCTGGACGATCGACGAACTGCTGCGCGCCGAGGGCGCTCTGCACGCGCGGGTCCGGGCCGAGCAGCCCGCACACTCCCCGGCGACCTGGGCGCCGATCCTCGACGCCGCACTGTCCATCGCCCCTTCCGCCTTTCCCGGGCCGGCGGCGCTGCGCATGGTGGCGGGGCTCGCCGAGGTGCGCGTCGAGGGCGAACCGCCGGCCGAAGCCGGCATCCGGGTCAGCCATGACCCGGGGACCGACACGGTGGAGGTCCTCGTCGCCGCGGCGGACGGCACGGTGCTGGCCGCGCTGCGGGGCGTGCGCTACGCGTCGATCGGCAAGGACACCCTGGCCGCCGCCCGTCCCGAGGATCTGGTGCACGAGCTGGTGTGGCGGCCGCTGGAGGCGGTGCCGTCGGCCACGGCCGAACGTCCGGTCAGGGACGTCGTGCTGATCGGCGCCACCGACAGCCCGGTGGCCGACGCCCTGCGCGAGCGGCTCACCGCGGCGGGCGCGGAGTTCCGGGTCTGCAAGGCCCCCGCTGAGCTGGACGGGCTGCCCGGGCTGGACGGGTCCACGGATGTGCTGGTGCTGCCGCCGCTGCCCGTGGGCGGCGACGGCGTGCCGGACGCGGCGGCCCGCCACGCCTGGCTGCTGCTCGAGACGGCGCAGCGGCTGGCCGCGGTGGACACCGTACGGTTCCCCCGGCTGTGGTGCCTCACCACCGGCGTGCGGGAGAGCCGGGACGCCCCGCAGCTCACGCACGCCGCCTTGTGGGGCCTGGGCCGGGTCGTCGCGGGCGAACACGGCGAGCTGTGGGGCGGCATCGTCGATCTGCCGGCCGGTGCGCCCGCGGCGGCGGCCGGACCGCTGCTGGAGGTGCTGGGGGCGGCTCCGCAGGAGGACGTGGTCTCGATCCGGGACGGTGTCGCCACCGCAGCGCGGCTGGTCCGCACCGAGCGGGAGGCGGTCCGGGAGCCGGTGGCCTGCCGGGCCGACGGCACCTATCTGATCACCGGCGGCCTGGGTGTCCTGGGGCTGGAGGTCGCCCACTGGCTGGCCGAACGGGGCGCCCGTCGCCTGGTCCTGGTCGGGCGGCGGGCCCTGCCGCCGCGCGCCGCATGGGACACCGTCACGGATCCTTCGGTGCGCGGGCACATCGCCGGTGTCCGGGCGCTTGAGGCGCTCGGGGTGACCGTCCGGACGGTGGCACTGGACATCGCCGACGCGGCGGGGGCCGCCCGGCTGCTGACGGCCGACGCGCTCGGGCTGCCGCCGATCCGGGGCATCGTGCACGCCGCCGGTGTGCTGGACAACCGGATGGTCCCGGACGTCGACGAGGCGTCGCTGCGCGAGGTGATGCGGCCCAAGGCGGAGGGCGCCTGGGTGCTGCACGAGCTGTTCCCCGTCGGCAGCCTCGACTTCTTCGTGCTGTTCTCCTCCTGCGGCCAGTTGCTCGGGCTGTCGGGCCAGGCGACGTACGGATCGGCCAACGCCTTCCTGGACGCTCTGGCGCTGCACCGCAACGCGGCGGCCACGGCGGCAGGTTCGGCGGGCGACACCACGAGCCTCGCCTGGACCTCGTGGCGCGGACAGGGCATGGCGGTCAACGAGGTCGTCGACCTGGAGCTGCGGGAGCGGGGGGTCGGCGACATCTCCGTCCCGGAGGCCTTCGGCGCCTGGGACCATGCGGCGCGGCGCGGCGCCGGGTACTTCCCGGTGCTGCGGACCCTCGCGCCGGAGGCGGGCACCGAACGACTGCCGCTGCTGCGCGAACTCGGCACCGCCGCGACCGCCGCGGCCGGGGACGTGCGGCCGGACGGCGAATCCTTCGCCGGGCTGCCCCCCGAGGAGCTGCGGGAGCGCCTGCTGACGGAGGTCGCCACGCAGATCGCCGGCGAGATGCGGTTGCCCATCGCCTCCCTGGACACCCGCCGTTCGCTGGTGGAGCAGGGTCTCGACTCGGTGATGACGATCGTCATCCGCAAGCGGCTGGAGAAGCGCTTCGGGCACAAGCTGCCCGCCACGCTGCTGTGGCACCAGCCGACGGTGGCCGCGATCGGCGAGCACCTCGCAGGACTGCTGTCCGCCGCTGAACCGGCGCCCGCCGGGTAACTCCGCTCCCCCGCAACACAAAAAGCCGCCCCTCTCTCCGGCCGGAGAGAGGGGCGGCTTTCCGTCTGCCCGGGCGCGGGCCGGCCTCAGCTCCAGATGCCGCACTCGTGGATGAACTGGTCGGCCAGCAGGGTGCCCTGGGTGTCGCGCACCTCGACGCGGTAGGTCCAGCCCGACCACTTGATCTTGGGCGTGCTCCAGCGGCCGTCGGCCTTCACGACCAGTGTGTGGGTCGGAGGGGTGCCGAAGTCTCCGTAATGGGTGACGACTATCGTCCTGCCGGGCTCGAAGCCACTGCCCGACGCCTGCGCGGTGTACAGGTCGCAGTCGAGGTAACCGCCGACCTCCATTGCCGCGGGGGCGGTCACCGAGGCGGCCGCGGTCACCGGGGCGGCGGACGCCGGGGCGGCGAGCAGGCCGGAGAATGCGAGGGTGGCGGTGGCCGCGGCGACCAGCGACGCCGTCCTCTTGGATCCACGCATGGAACAACTCCTCCAGTGAAGGTGCGCGATGAACGGGAACGGCCCCGAGCCTAGTAATCCGTAAGGGAGTTACGAAGCCTCGCCTGCCCATTTCACTGGACACTTAATGAGGTATCCACCTTCCCTCTCCGCGCTTAGTCTCCAGTCCGTTCGTACTACGCGGAGTCAATGATCAGGGGGGTTCGCATGGTGAAGCGAATTGTCATCGTCGGGGGCGGCACGGCGGGGTGGATGACCGCGTCGTACATGAAAGCCGCATTCGGCGACCGCGTCGACATCACGCTGGTCGAATCTGGTCAGGTCGGCACGGTCGGAGTGGGCGAGGCGACCTTCAGCGACATCCGGCACTTCTTCGAGTTCCTGGGACTCAAGGAGAAGGACTGGATGCCGGCCTGCAACGCCACCTACAAGCTTGCCGTGCGATTCGAGAATTGGCGGGAGAAGGGCCACTACTTCTACCACCCGTTCGAGCAGCTGCGGTCGGTCAACGGCTTCCCGCTCACCGACTGGTGGCTGCAGGAGAAGCCGACCGACCGTTTCGACAAGGACTGTTTCGTGATGGCCTCGGTCATCGACGCCGGACTCAGCCCGCGGCAGCTCGACGGCACGCTGATCGACCAGCCCTTCGACGAGGGCGCGGACGAGATGCAGGGCCTGACGATGTCCGAGCACCAGGGCAAGACCCAGTTCCCTTACGCCTATCACTTCGAGGCCGCCCTGCTGGCGAAGTACCTCACCACGTATGCCGTGGACCGCGGCGTGCGGCACATCGTGGACGACGTGAACAAGGTCGACCTCGACGACCGCGGCTGGATCACCACGGTGCGGACCGCCGAGCACGGCGACCTCACCGGTGACCTCTTCATCGACTGCACGGGCTTTCGGGGAGTCCTGCTCAACCAGGCCCTGGAGGAGCCGTTCCTCTCGTACCAGGACACCCTGCCCAACGACAGCGCGGTCGCCCTCCAGGTCCCGATGGACATGGAGAAGCGCGGCATCCGCCCCTGCACCACCGCCACCGCCCAGGACGCCGGGTGGATCTGGACGATCCCGCTGATGGGCCGGGTCGGCACCGGCTACGTCTACGCCAAGGACTACCTGTCGCCGGAGGAGGCGGAGCGTACGCTGCGTGCGTTCGTCGGGCCGGCCGCGGCGGACGCCGAGGCCAACCACATCAGGATGCGCATCGGCCGCAGCCGTAACTCATGGGTCAAGAACTGCGTGGCCATCGGCCTGGCCAGCGGCTTCGTGGAGCCGCTGGAGTCGACCGGCATCTTCTTCATCCACCACGCCATCGAGCAGCTGGTGAAGAACTTCCCCGGCAGCGACTGGGACCCCACCCACCGCGACCGCTACAACGACGGCGTCGCCCACGTCATGGACGGGGTCCGGGAGTTCCTCGTGCTGCACTACGCGGGCGCCAAGCGGGCCGACACCCGGTACTGGCGGGACACCAAGACCCGTCCGCTGCCCGAAGGACTCGCCGAGCGTCTGGAGAAGTGGAAGACCCAACTGCCCGACAGCGAGACGGTCTACCCCTACTACCACGGGCTGCCGGCCTACTCGTACATGTGCGTCCTGCTCGGCACCGGCGGTATCGAGCTCAAGCCGTCGCCCGCGCTGCGGCTCTCCGACGCGAGCGCCGCGCACCGCGAGTTCGCGGCCATCCGTGAGAAGACCCAGGCGCTCATCAAGACCCTCCCCAAGGCGTACGAGTACTTCAACTCGATGCGCTGAGGCTGCGGACGATGACCGAACCGGCCATCCGGACGCAGCCATCGGCTCCGCACGCCACGGCGAGCGCCGAGGAGTTCCGGGCGATGATGAGCGGGTTCCCTTCGGGGGTCACCGTCGTCACCGCCCACGACGGCGACGCCGCGCCCCGGGGCATGACCTGCTCCTCGGTGTGCAGCGTCTCGCTGGAGCCGCCCGTGCTGCTGGTCTGTCTGCGGTACGGCAGCCCGACCCTGGACGCGGTCCTGACCTCCGGGGCGTTCGCGGTGAACCTGCTGCACGCGGGGGCCCGCCGGACCGCGGAGCTGTTCGCATCCGGCCATCAGCGGCGCTTCGACCTGGTGCCCTGGGAGTCGGGTACTCCGGCGGCGGGACCGCACCTGGTGGCGGACGCGCACACCGCCGCCGACTGCGCTGTGCTCCTGACCCAGCGGGTCGGCGACCACATGACGGTCTACGGGCGGGCCCGGCGGGTGACCGGGCTCGCGGACCGGCTCCCCCTCCTTTACGGGCTGCGGCAGTTCCGCGGCTGGCCGGAGGCCTGAGGGGCGCCCTTCACAGCGCGGCGTGCGCGGCGGAGCTCCCGGCGGGGTCCGCCGCGTGCGGCACGTCGCGGAGCCGGCCGCCGAGCAGTGCCATGCCCAGCGGCGTGACCGTGTGCAGCACGTGGTTGCGGACCCGCCGCGACGTGATCAGGCCGGACTTCCGCAGGATGGTGGTGTGCTGACTGGCACCGGCCGACGAGATCCCCAGCCGGGCGGCGAGCTGTCCGGTGGTGCAGGAGGCCGTCAGGGCGCGCAGTGCCGCCGCCCGGGTCTGCCCGACGAGCGCGCTGAGCGCCTGGGAGCTGCCGGGGGAGCCGTCCCACAGGTCGGCGGCCAGGGCGGCGACCGGCAGGGCGAAGACGAGCGCGGCCATGCCGGTCGCCCGCTCGCAGGCGACGACGCGGACGGCCCGCACGGGCAGGAACACCGAGGGGCAGAGCAGCAGACCCCGTCCGTCGAGCCGGATGTCGCGGTCGGGGCCGTCCTGGATCTCCAGGACCGGCCCACGCCACACGACCTTGGGGTGCAGCGTGAGCAGCAGCTGCTCCACTCCCCCGGCCACGACGATCCGGCCACGCGCCTCGCACTCGGCGTCCAGCCGGTCCTGGATGCGCTCCCAGTACGGGGCGACGCCGGCCCGCCAGATGTCCAGGGCCAGCCGCGAGGCGTCCGCACGGGGGCGCCCGGAGGCCGCGCCGCCGCCCGGCGGGGCCGCTCGCTCCAGCAGGAACAGCAGGTCGTAGGGGGTGGCGACGGTGTGCCGCGACCGGTCCTGCGGTTGCCGGAAAGGTGGCTGCCGGGAACCGGTCCGCTGCGCCAGCCGGCCCTGGACCTCAAGTCGCCAGCGCGCGTGGTCCGCCCGCCCGGCTCCGGCCAGTGCACCGAGCGCGAGAGCACCCTCGGCCAGGGGGCCGAGAGTGCTCTGCAACCGGGTGCGGGCCAGGTCGGAGGCGGTGAAGTGGATTCGCTGCATGTGCCTGCCCGCTCCCGCGGCCGGACGAATCAGAAACTCGGCGCCGAGGCCGGTGCCTTGAGGGTCCCCAGGTACGGGTGCCACAGGTGGTCCGGGTTGTTCTCCACCTCGGCCACCACCTCGCGCATGGCCTTGAGGGCCTTGGGCTCCTCGCCGTCGTACACATCGCCCTGAAGCATCTTCAGCACGTCGATGCGGTACCGCGGGTCCTGGACGAAGGCGGTGAACAACACGTTGAGGCGGTAGTAGATCGAGATGAACTCGTACCAGTACTTCACCGCGTTGCGCAGCTTGGTCTCGTACGTCTCGAAACGCTTCTTGTCGTAGTCGCCGGCCCCGTGCGCGGCGATGATGTCCTGCGCGGCGATGCGGGCGCTGTTGAGCGCGACGCTCACCCCGCTGGAGAAGATCGGGTCGACGAACCTGGCCGCGTCGCCGATCAGGACGAACCGGTCGCCGCAGATCTGCTGCATGGCGTAGCTGTAGTCGCCCTCGGCCTTGAACTCCCGTACCCGCTCGGCCTTCTTCAGGGCGGCGTGCAGTTCGGGCCGGCTGGAGACGAAGTCCCAGAAGAACTCCTCCCGGTCGCCGGCCGACGCGGCGAAGCGCTTCTTCTGCGTCACCACCCCGATGCTGGTGATCTTGTCGGTGATCGGGATCTGCCACACCCAGGTGTCCTTGATGGGCAGGAAGTGCACGAAGATGTGGTCGATCTGGTCGGCGTGACGGGCGATCTCCGCACGGTCCAGGCCCTCGAACCAGGTGTGGACGGCGTACTGGTCGAACACCGGGTCGGCGACCTTCACCTTGAACTGGCGGCCGAGCAGCGTCTGTCGGCCGGAGGCGTCGACCACCATGCCCGCGGTGAAGTCGATCTCCTGAGAGGCGAGCCGGACGGTGAGCCGGACCAGATCGGGGTCGGTGAAGTCGGTCCGCAGGACCCGGACACCGTTGAAGACCGTGGCGCCCTGCTCGTCGGCGTGCCGCAGCAGGATCGAGTCGAACCGGCCGCGGTCCACGTGGAAGGTGTAGTCGCGGTCGACACCGGGCTGGTTGCGCTCCGTGAACGCGACCTCGGCCGTCCAGCCGTGGCTGAGGCCGCTGTAGCCCAGCGTCGGGATGTCGCGGGACTCCGCGGACGTCCACGAGGCGCCGTACTTCCTGGGGAAGTCCGCCTCGTCGATCTTGTCCAGGACGCCTATCTCGTGCAGTACCGGGGTGGTTGCCGGGACCAGGGACTCGCCGACGTGGGGGCGGGGGAAGATCTCGCTCTCGAAGACGGCGACGGAGAGCCCGGCCCGCGCCAGATAGGAGGCCGTGGCGGAACCCGCGGGACCGCCGCCGATGACCGCGACATCGAAATCAGGCTTCATGCGCTCTTCTCCTCCAGCTCGGATTCCGTCGAAAGCTCGTGCAGCATGCCCGCGATGGTCCTGACGTCCTTGAAATGGTGGGCGTCGATCTTCGCCGGCGAGACGTACAGATGCAGTTCGTCGCGAATGTGCCCCAGCAGGAGCGCGACCCGCAGCGAGTCCAGGATTCCCGACTCCATGAGCGGAGTGGTGTCGGTGAGTTCCTCCTGCTGTTCGCTCGGGAGAAATTCTTCCCCGATGAACGTGACGAGTGCGGCGGCGTATTCCTCTTCGGTCATCGTGTGCGCTCTCCAGGTATGGAAGGGGTTATGCGGAATTACCGTTCGGACGGGCGCTGTTCGTCCAGCTCCAGCGCCCGCGACAGCAGTTCGGTCTCCGACATCAGACCGATCTCGGCTCGTACCGCCGCCTCCACCACCTCGGCGAGTTCGGCTACGGTGCCGCCCTCGAACACGGCCCGGGTGGGGAATTCGATTTCGAATGCGTCCTGTATCTGCGCGATCAGCCGGATCGCGAGGATCGAATTGCCGCCGCTGCGGAAGAAGTGGCTGTGCGCACCGGCCGGGACGCCGAGGAGCTCCTCGAAGATCTCCGCGATCCGCTCCTCGACGACACCGCGTGGGCCGACCGTCTCGTCCGCGCCCCGCTCGGCGGGCCGGGGCAACGCGGCCCGGTCGACCTTGCCGTTCGCGTTCAGCGGGATGGCCTCGACCGGGGTGAAGGTGGCCGGGACCATGTAGGCGGGCAACCGCTCGGCGCAGTGCGCCGTCAGGGCATCATGGACCGCAGGCGTCGCCGGCGTCCCGGGCGCCGGCACCCAGTAGGCGGCCGGGCTCGCGGTGCCGTTGGCGTCCTGCACGGTGACGACCACCGCGTCGTGCACGGCGGGGTGGTCGTCGAGCACCGCCTTGATCTCACCGGTCTCCACCCGGTAGCCGCGGATCTTCACCTGGCCGTCGCGCCTGCCGAGGAAGTCGACGCTGCCGTCGGGCAGCAGCCGCACCTGGTCGCCGGTCCGGTAGAGCCGCGCGCCGGCCGCGCCGTAGGGGTCCGGGAGGAAGCACTCGGCGGTCAGGCCGGGACGGCTGCCGTAGCCGCGGGCGACGCCGGGCCCACCGACGTACAGCTCACCGGCCACGCCGACGGGTACCGGGCGCATCAGGTCGTCCAGCACCCGCATCGTCACGCCGGGCAACGGCCGTCCGATGGGCACCGATTCGCCGTGCACCGGGGCGCTCACCGGGAAGGTGCAGGTGCCGACGGACGCCTCGGTGGGCCCGTACTCGTTGATCAGCCGGCCGGGCCCCAGTGCGCGGGCCCACCGGTCGGCCTGACGGACCGGCAGCGCCTCACCGGCGACCACGATCACCTGGGCCAGCTCCGCCCGCTCCGCCGCGTCGACCTGCTGGGCCAGGATCTCCAGATGCCCGGGCGTCAGCTTGAGGAAGGACAACGGCGCGGCGGACCTGAGCCGTTCGCCCAGCTCCGTGAGGTCCAGGTCCTGCGGCAGCAGATGTACGGGCTGCCCGGCGAGCAGCGGTGCCCAGACATTGGGCACGACCAGGTCGAAGGCGACGGACGAGAAGACCGCGCCGCCCGCGCCGCCCCTGCCGTGCGACGCCAGTTCCTCGACCGCCCAGCGGACATGGTGGGCCAGCCCGCGGTGGGTGATCTGCACACCCTTGGGGCGTCCGGTGGAGCCCGAGGTGTAGATGATGTACGCCAGCAGGTCCAGGTCACGGCCGTGGCGCGGGTCCAGGTGTGCCGGGTGGTCCAGGGGTGTGCCGGGCCGGGCCGCGATCGCCGCCGCCTGGTCCGCGTCGTCGAGGGCCAGCAGCGGCCCGTCGAAGACCTCGGCCAGCCGCGCGCCGTACGCGGTGGTGGTGACCAGCGCGCGGGCACCTGCGTCGGCCAGGACCGCGCCGACGCGGTCGGCGGGGAAGGCAGGGTCGAGCGGCACGAAGGCGGCGCCGGCCCGCCACACCGCGAGGAGCGCGGCCGGCAGGTCAACCGAGCGGTCGAGCAGCACGCCGACCACCGACTCCGGGCCCACTCCGAGCGCACGCAGATGGCGGGCCAGGCGGTTCGACCGCTGGTCCAGCTCCGCGAAGGTCGCCGTCGCCGGGCCGGTGACCAGGGCGGTCGCCCCGGGGACGGCCGCGGCCCGCCGCGCTAACAGCGCCGGCACGGAGGACGTCACCTCGGGGGCGGGCCGGTGGCTCCACCGCTCCAGGTCACTCCGTTCACTCCCGGAGAGCAAGTCCAGTGCGTCCAGGCGCCGTTGCGGGTCGGTGGCGGCCGCGGCCAGCAGGTGCTGGAAGTGGCCGGCCATCCTCTCGACCGTGGCGTGGTCGAAGAGCGCGGTGGCGTATTCCAGCGCGCCGATCACGCTGCCGTCGGGCTGCTTGCGCATGTACAGGGTGAGGTCGGTCTTCGCGATCGTCGACACGTCCGCCACGGCATCCAGGTCGGCGGCGTCGGCCGCCGAGCCGGTGAGTTCGACGTCGTGGTAGTCGAACGCCACCTGGTAGAGGGGGGTGCGCGACAGGTCGCGCTCGGGGGCAAGCTCGGCCACCAACTCCTCGAAGGGCAGCTCCTGGTGCCCGAACGCCTCCTTGCACACGTCCCGTACCCGCGCCAGGGCCTCGGTGAAGGCGAGCGACCCGCCCAGCCGGCAGCGCAGGACCAGGTTGTTGAGGAAGAAGCCGACGATGCCCTCGATCTCGGGGCGCTCCCGCCCCGCCACCGGGGTGCCGATCACCACGTCCCACTGGGCGGTGTACCGGGCGAGCAGGGTGGTGAACGCGGTGAGCAGCGCCATGAACGGGGTCGCGTCGGCACGTCGTCCGAGTGCGGTGACCGCGTCGGCGATCGGAGCGGGCACGGTGAAGGTGACGATCGCCCCCTGCGCGTCCCGGGCGGGCGGCCTGGGCCGGTCCCCGCGCAGGGCCAGCGGCGCGGCCCCGTCGAGCACCGTCTTCCAGTGGGCGAGTTCCCGTGCGACGACCTGGTCGGTGAGGCGTTCTCGCTGCCACACCGCGTAGTCGGCGTACTGCACGGGCAGGCGGGGCAGTTCGGGGGCGCGGCCCTCGCGCAGCGCGTCGAGGAGGGCGTGGAATTCGTTGCGCAGGACGGTCGCCGACCAGCCGTCGCCCACGATGTGGTGCATCAGCAGCACCAGGGTGTGGTCGCGGTCCGGTTCGCTGTCGGGGTCGCTGATGAGCAGGGCGCGGGCCACCGGACCGTGGGCGAGATCGAAGCCGAGCCCTGCGTCCTGTTCGACGACGGCCCCGATCCGCTCACGCGGGGCGGTCACCGTCCGCAGTTCCATCGGGCCCGGCGGGTCGATGAGCTGAACCGGCTCGCCCGAATCGCCTTCCTCGGCCACGAAGCGGGTACGCAGCCCCTCGTGCCGGGCCTTGAGCGCGTCCAGGGCTGCCTGGACCAGGCCGGTGTCGTCCTTGGCGGGGACCCGGAGGAACAGCCCGGTCACCCATTCGCGGCTGCCCGGGTCGATGCGTTCCAGCAGCCACAGCCGGCGCTGGCCGAAGGAGAGCGGCAGCGGGCCGGTGCGCGGCACCGGGCGGACGGCGGGCACCGGGTCGCTCCCGGGCGCGGCGTCGGCCGTGAGGAGCCGGGCCTGGGCTGCGGGGGTGGTCGCGAGCAGCAGCCGGGGCAGTTCGATGTCCTGGCCGGTGGCGGCGCGCAACCGGTTGGCGAGGCGCGTCAGTTGGAGCGAGGTGCCGCCGAGCCGGAAGAAGTCGTCGTGCACGCCGATGGCGTCGGTCCCGAACAGTTCGCGCCACAGCCCGGTGATCACCTGCTCGGCGTCCGTGCCGGGGGCGGCGTCCGGGGTGCCGCCCTGCTCGGGGGTGGGCAGGGCCGCCCGGTCCAGCTTGCCGCTCGGTGTCTTCGGGAAGGTCTTCGTCGCCACGTACACGGAGGGCAGATGGCTCTCCGGCAGCCGCCCGGCGAGGAACTGCCGCAGCTCCGCGGCATCCGGGGCGTGGGCGGGGTCGCGGTGGCGTACGTGGGCCGCCAGCCGGGTGGAGCCGTCGGCGGTCGAGAAGGAGGTGACGGCGCACTCGGCGACGCGGGGGTGGGCGGCGAGGGCGGCCTCGACCTCGCCGGGCTCGATCCGCACCCCGTTGATCTTCACCTGGTGGTCGGTGCGCCCGAGGTACTCCAGACTGCCGTCGGCGCGCTGCCGTACGAGGTCGCCGGTCCGGTACAGCCGGGCGCCGGCCGGCCCGTGCGGGTCGGGGAGGAACCGCTCGGCCGTGAGGTCCGGGCGGCCAAGGTAGCCCTGCGCCAGGCCGATGCCGCCGATGTACAACTCGCCCGTGGCGCCCGCCTCCACGGCCCGGCCGGCGGCGTCGGCGACGACCAGGCGCATCCCGTCGACGGGCATGCCCACCGCCACCGGCCCGGAGCGCTGCACGGGGTCGAAGAGGTGACCGGCGACCTCGTTGGAGCACTCGGTGGGGCCGTAGGTGTTCCACACCTCGACCTCGTCCTCGATGTCGCGGTTGTCCTCCACCCGCTTCAGGAAGCGCTGGACCAGTTCGGCGTGCAGTTGCTCGCCGCCCGACGACAGGATCCGCAGCGTGCGGCAGTCCTCCCACCCCGGCTCGTCGACCAGCATCCGCAGCACGGAGGGGACAACCTGCAGCACCGTGACGCGGTGGCGGCCGACCGACGTCACCAGCAGGGCGGGGTCGCGCTCCGCGCCGGCCGGGGCCATCACCACGGTGCCGCCGCTGACCAGCGGCGCGTAGATCTCCCAGCCGGCCGCGTCGAAGGTGAGCGGCGTCTTGTGCAGGACCCGGTCGGCGGGGCCCAGTTCGTGGGTACGTGCACGCCAGCCCACCTGGTTGGCGAGGCCCGCATGGGTGACCACCACGCCCTTGGGGCGGCCGGTCGAGCCGGAGGTGTACAGCACGTAGGCGGGGTGCAGACCGGTCACCGGGACGGCCGGGCGGGTGTCGGGCAGGCCGTCGAGGACGGTCAGCGCGGGGTCCAGGGTGACGGTGCGCGGCCCGGTCGCGCCGGTCCGCTCCGCGAGCTCCGCCTCGGTCACCACCACGGTGGCTCCGGTGTCCGCCAGCACGGCGGCGGTGCGGGCCCGCGGGTGGCCGGGGTCGAGCGGCACGTACGGCGCGCCGGTCTTCCACACCGCGAGCAGCGCGACGGCGAGGTGCACCCCCCGGTGCAGACGGACGCCGACCGGTGCGTGCGGGCCGGCACCGACCCGGAGCAGCAGGTGCGCCAGCCGGTTGGCGCCGCGGTCCAGTTCGCCGTAGGTCAGTTCACGCTCGCCGTCGACGACGGCGAGGGCATCGGCGCAGGACCCGGCGCGGCGGGCGATGAGTTCGTGGAGCGGCGCTGCCGCCGACGGATCTGACGCTGTCATCGATTCTCCCCAATGGGTCGGCAGTTACCGGTTCCGGCCCGCTGCGGGCCCGGCCGCGGCGGCATCCCCACGGCCTGCCATGCGCAGATGGTGTCCAACCGGCCGATACTGCGGCTATATCCCGGTGACGCCCGGGTCCTTCGGGCGGCGCGCGCCGCGCACGGCCGGGATCAGCGCCGCGACGACCAGGGTCGCCACCATCACCGCGCCGACCCCCAGCACCGTCGCGGTCGTCCCGTACGCGCCGAGTGCGTAGCCGCCGGCCAGTGCACCCAGCGAGCTCGCGCCGGAGCTCAGAAGGCCGGAGACGGCACCCACCCGGCCCTGCATGCCGTCCGGGGTGACCTGCACCTGGTAGACGCCGGCCAGTACGTTGAGGACGGCGCCGGCGAAGGAGCTGCCGACGAACAGCGCGGCCAGTACCCACACACTGGACGTCAACGTGATCATCGGCATCAGCACGGCCCAGATCGCAAAGATCGAGAGCATCACGGATCCCGGGTGCATGCGCCGGACGAAGTAGGAGCCGGACAGCGCGCCGACGATGCCGCCGGTGCCCGAGAACAGCCCGATCAGCCCGACCGACGCCGGCGAGCCGCCGCCCTCCTTGATGATCAGCACCACGGCCAGGGAGAGCGCGGTGAACAGGATGTTGGTGACCGCGACCAGGCAGATCGCGGCCCGCAGGAAGCGCTGACGCAACAACCAGCCGAACCCTTCGGCCAGTTCCGCCCCGATCCGCCAGGGAGTGTCACGGCGCTCGGCCTGGAACTTGCGGCGGATGAACAACAGGCCGACCAGGGCGACGAGATGGCCGGCAGCCGCGAGGACGAACGGTGCCCAGCGCGCCAGCCCGTAGATCCCGGTGCCCAGCGGTTGACCCAGCAGGCCCGCCGCACGGGCCCTGGCCTCGTTCTGCGACAGGGCGGACGACACCTGGCCGGGGGCGACGACATTGGCGACCGCCGCCCGCTCGGAGAGCCGGTAGAAGATCGCCGCGGCGCCCTCGACGAAGGCCACGGCCAGCATGTGGGGCAGCCACAACGTGCCGTGGAACAGCGCAACGGCAACGCTGGCCATGGCCAGCAGACCCGCCACGTCGCAGGCGATCATCGTCTTGCGGCGGTCCAGCCGGTCCACCACGACCCCGGCGGGCAACTGGACCAGCAGCATGGGCAGCAGCCCGGCGAAACTGACCAGCCCCGCCTGGGCCGGCGATCCGTACCAGAGCATCAGCAGGGGGAAGGAGACGGTGGCCGCCCGGTCGCCCAGGACGGAGATTCCGGCCCCCAACCACAGGAGAAGGAAGTCGCGGTTCTTGCGCAGCGGCCCGGCGGGCGGCTGCGGCCCTGTCTCCAGGACCGGGTCGCCGACGGCGCTCACAGGGACCGGCCCGCGGTCTTCGCCGTCCCGGGCTCCAGGAGCGACACCAGGCGCCTGGCCACCGCGTCCCCCGCATCGCTGTTGGTGAGGACCACGAATCCGGTGCCCGTACCGATCCGGCACATGGCCAGGGCGTGGTAGCCGCCTCCCGCGCCGCCGTGCCCGAACTGGACGTCGCCGCCCAGGTCGTCGACCACCGCACCCAGTCCGTACGCGCTGTGCGGGTGCTGCGGGGTGAGCAACTGCCGTGCGCTGTCGGCGGTCAGCAGCGCCAGCGGCCGGCCCAGGTGTGCCCGTCGGATCTCCAGCAGCAGCTTGGCCACGTCGGCCGCCGTGGTCCACAGCCCGGCCGCCGCGGTGTCGGGCCACAGGCGCCAGCCGCCTTCCAGCGGAGCGCCCGTCGCGTCGTGGCCCGCCGCCACCGGCAGTCCCGAGGTTTCGGGGAACCTCTGGTCGAAGCTGCTGGACGTCATGGCCAGCGGGGCCAGGACCAGGCGGTGCAGCAGCGCGTCGAAGTCTTCGCCCGTGACGTCCGTCAGCACCTGCTGGACCACCGAGAAGTGCACATTGGCCTTGCGGAAGACCCGGCCGGGCGCCAGCTCCGCGCGGACCGGCGGGCCGGCCTGCGGGTGCTTGCCGTGCAGCAGCTCCGGCAGCGCGATGAGTTCCTCCGTACGGGCCTGGCCCTCGCTCGGGGTCGGTGCGAGACCGGCCAGATGACCGAGCAACTGACGCAGGGTGATGCGGACGCCGTCCGGCACCTGCCAGCCGACGAGGTAGTGGTTCACGTCCTCGTCCAGGTCCAGGAGGCCCTCTTCGGCCAGGCGCAGGGTGCCGATTCCGGTGACCAGTTTGCTCATCGAGCCGACCTGGAACAGTGTGTCGGCGGTGACGGGCCCGGTGCCGGAGGCGTCCCGCAGGCCGTGGGTCCTGGCGGCCACCAGCTCGCCGTCCGCGAGCACCGCGACGCTCACGCCGGGCACCCCGGCCGCTGCCAGGTCGAGTCCCGCGTGGGCGCCGGTCTCCTCGCCGGCCCGCACCGACGGTGCGGGCCCGGCCGGCGCCACGGACTCGGCGGCGGACGCTTCATCGATGGCCCCGGCCACCGCCGACAGCCGGTCGTCCCGGTAGAGCATCAGCAGCGACAACGGCAGCCCGGCCTGCCGGGCCGCCCCGATGACCTGGAAGGCCAGGATCGAATGGCCGCCGAGCGGGAAGAACCGGTCCTCGCGGCCGACCCGGCCGGCATCCAGCAGCTCCGCCCACACCCCGGCCAGCCACTGCTCGGTGGCGGTCCGGGGGGCGTCGTAGGTACCCCGGGCGAAAGCGTCCTCGGCCACGGCGGGCAGCCGGCGCCGGTCCAGCTTTCCGTTGGCGTCGAGCGGGACGGCCGCCAGGGCCGTGAAGGCCGCCGGGATCATGTGGTCCGGCAGGATCCGGCCCAGCTCGGCGCGGAGCGCGCCCGGTTCGGGCAGCTCGGCACCACCTTCGGCGACCAGGTAGGCGAGGAGCCGGGGGCCTGCGGCGGTGCCGTCCTGCAGCACCACCCGGGCGTCCGCCACGAGCGGGTGCGCGGTCAGCGCGGCCTCGATCTCGCCCAGCTCCACGCGGTGACCGCGGATCTTGACCTGGCCGTCGCCGCGGCCGAGGAAGTCCACCTCACCGCCGGGCAGCACCCGGGCCAGGTCGCCGGTGCGGTACAGCCGGGCGCCCGCCGGCCCGTGCGGGTCGGGCAGGAACGTCTCGGCCGTCCGCCCGGGCCGGCCGAGGTAGCCGCGGGCCACACCGGCACCGCCGATGTACAACTCCCCGGTCACCCCCTGCGGCACCGGCCGGAGCCAGGCGTCCAGGACGTACGTGGTCAGGTTCGGCAGCGGCCGGCCGATCGGCACCGAATCGCCCGCCGGCTCTCCGACGACGGCGAACTCGTTGCTGGTGACGGTGATCTCGGTCGGGCCGTAGGAGTTCAGCATCCGGCCGTCGCCCAGCAGCGGCCGGGCCTGTGCCACGTTGCGCCCGGTCACCGTCTCACCGCCGACCACCAGGACCCCGGCCAGCGGCGTTGCGAGCGCATCCGACAGCTGACCCGATATCAGATCAAGGTGACCCGGGGTGAGTTCGATGAAGTCGAAGGGTCCGCTCGCGGCCAGCCAGGGGCCCAGTTCGTCCAGGTCCCGACCCTGCGGGAAGACATGCACCGGCAGTCCGGCCATCAGAGGTGCCAGCATGCCGGAGACCGCCATGTCGAAGGCGACGGAGGAGAACAGCGGGGCGCCGTGCCGGCCGTCGGCGAGGTAGCAGTCCACGGCGTGGCCGAGGAAGTTCGCCAGGCCGCGCTGGGTGATCTGGACGCCCTTGGGCCGGCCGGTGGAGCCGGAGGTGTAGATCACGTAGGCGAGTTGGTCCGGGTCGCCGCTCCCCGCGGGCGGGGTGTCCGGCAGTGCCGCGAGCGCCGCCGCGTCGCGGTCGAGCAGGATCCGTACGCCGTCGAACGCCACGTCGGCGCGGTCGTGTACGGACACCGTGACCAGGACACCCGCGCCGGAGTCGGCGAGCATGTGGCCGAGCCGTTCGGCCGGGAACGCCGGGTCGAGCGGCACATACGCCGCGCCCGCCTTCCACACGCCGAGCAGCGCGGCATGCATCTCGGCACCGCGGCCGAGCAGCAGCCCCACCGTCGATTCGGCGTCCACCCCGGCCGCCCGCAGCCGGTGCGCGATCCGGTTGGCGCGCCGCTCCAGTTCCCCGTACGACACCGGGACGCCGTCCACGACGACCGCGGGAGCCTCGGGCGTCCTGGCGGCCCAGTACGCGAACCGATCCGGCGCCGACCAGGCCGGCGTGCGATGCGGGCCGGTCGCCCATTCCCCCGTCAACGGCCGCTGCTCGGCCTCGGGCAGTGCGGTGGCGCGCGGGTCGCCGTCCGGGCCGGCCGCCATCTGCTCCAGCACCGCCAGGTACAGGGCGGCCAGCCGTTCCCCGGCCGCGCGGCTCACCGCATGCGAGTCGAGGTCCAGTATCAGGCCGGAATCGTTGGCGGTGACGGTGAACGGGAACTCGTCGTGGCTGAAGCCCATGGTCTGCCCACCGTCGGCAGCGGTCCGGGTGGAGTCCGGTGTGTCGAAGTCCTCGTAGCTGAAGTAGACCTCGATCAGCCGGGCGCCGTCGGCGAGTTCGTGCTGGATCGCCGGCATCGGGAAGTACCGGTGCGGCCAGAGATCCAGCTCCTGGGTGAAGACCCGACGCACCTGCTCGTGCCAGGTGGCCGCGGGGGGCCCGGCCGGGAACGGCAGGGTGTTCAGGTGGGTGCCGTAGACGCGGTCGGCGCCCGGCGCCTCCGGGCGGCAGTGCGTGACGAGCCCGGAGAAGAAGCGCTGCTCCGGGGTGAGCCGGCTCAGCACGTGCAGGTGCGCGGCGAGCAGGACACTCTTGACGGGTACGCCGGCCGCTGCGGCCAGGGCGCGCAGCCGCTCGGTGAGTGCGTGCAGCGGGATCCGGATCTGGTAGCCCTCGCGCGGTGCGGACGGGTCGGCACCCCAGCTCTCCGGCAGGGTGAACCGGTCGTGACCCTCGACGATCGTGCGCCAGTACGCCCGGTCCTCGGGCGAGGCCAGCGCGCGCAGTTCACCGGCGATCGTGTCGGCGAACCGGACGGCCGGCGGCTCGTACGGAGGGGTCTCGGTCCCGTCGCGGAACGCCCGGTAGGTCGCCAGGAGTTCGGCGCGCAAGGTGTTGAAGGTCCAGCCGTCCACGATCAGGTGCGACTGGGTGAGGGTGAGCTGCCAGCTGCCGTCGGCGAAGCGGTGCACCACCAGGCGCAGCAGCGGGGCCCGGTCGTGCGGGAGCAGCGTCCGGCTCTCCTGGTCGAGCAGGTCGGCGAGCGCCCGTTGCTGCTCCTGTGGGCTCGCGCCTGTGAGGTCGACGACCCGCAGCGGTACCTCCGCCGTGGCATGCACCAACTGGACGGGCACCGAGTACGACTCGGCGTCGACGGTGGTGCGCAGCGCCTCGTGCCGGGCGATCAGTTCCTGGAGCGTGCGCTGCAGCGGTTCGCGGGAGAAGGGCTCCTCGGCGCCGATCCGGGTCGAGGAGACCCGGTGGTAGCTGCGCGGCCCGTCGCCGCCGGACAGCATCTCGACGAGCATGCCGGTCTGGGTCTGCGACAGCGGGTAGGCGTCAACGATCCCGGCCGGCACCCGGGCGCGGTCCGCCTCGGACAGCAGCGCGAACGGTGCGACGGCGGTGAGCAGTTCACCGGTTCCGGAGCGGTCGGCCAGCCTGGCGCGCAGCGCCTCGACGGTCCGGTGTTCCAGGACCTCGCGCGCCGTCACGTCCAGCCCGGCGGCGCGCAGCTCGCCGACGACCATCACGGCCTTGATGGAGTCGCCGCCCAGGTCGAAGAAGCCGTCGTGGACGCCGACGCGGTCCACGCCGAGAGTGTCCCGCCAGACGGCGGCGATCCGTTCCTCGACGGGGTTGCGGGGAGCGACGTACGGGGCCCGGGCGAAGGAGGCCCGGTCGGGCGCGGGCAGTGCTCGCCTGTCGAGTTTGCCGTTCGCGGTGAGCGGGATCTTCCCGAGGGTCCGGTACGCCGCCGGGACCATGTGGTCGGGCAGCGTCCGGCCGAGCCAGGCGCGCAGCTCGCCGGGGTCGGGCCGGGTCTCGCCGTGCGGCACCAGGTAGCCGACGAGCTGCTTGTCGCCCGGGGTGTCCTCGCGGGCCACCACGACGGCTTCCCGGATGTCCGGGTGGCTGCCGAGCGCGCTCTCGATCTCGCCGAGTTCGATGCGGTAGCCGCGGATCTTGACCTGGTCGTCGGCCCGGCCGAGGAACTCCAGGCTGCCGTCGGGGCGGCGGCGGGCCAGGTCACCGGATTTGTACAGGCGCGCGCCGGGCGGACCGAACGGGTCCGGCACGAACCGCTCGGCGGTCAGCTCCGGCCGGTTGAGGTAGCCGCGGGCCACCCCGGGGCCGCCGACATGGATCTCGCCGCGGGAGCCGACGGGCACCAGCTCGCCGCGCGGGTCGAGCAGGTGGACCGTCAGGTCGGACAGCGGCCGCCCGATCGGGTTGCCGGCACCCGGCTCCAGGTCGCGGGTGGTGAGCCGGTGGTAGGTGGTGTGGACGGTCGTCTCGGTGATCCCGTACATGTTGACCAGGGCGACCCGGCCCAGCCCCAGCTTCGCGGTCCAGGGCTTCAGTTCGGGGATCTCCAGCTTCTCCCCGGCGAAGATCACCGCGCGCAGCGACAGCTGCTTCACGCGTCGGTCGGCGTCTGCGGCCGCGGCCACCAGCGAGCGGAAGGCGGACGGCGTCTGGCTCAGCACCGTCACCTCGTGCTCGACGAGCAGGTCGAGGAATTCCTCGGGCGAGCTGGTCACTTCGCGCGGGACGACGACGAGGGTGCCGCCGTGCAGCAGCGCGCCCCACATCTCGAAGACGGAGACGTCGAAGGCGTAGGAGTGGGCCATCGACCAGACGTCCACCTCGTCGAAGGCGTAGTGCTCCTGGGCGGTCGCCATCAGCCGGGCCACGTTGGTGTGGGTGAGGGTGACGCCCTTGGGCCTGCCGGTGGAGCCGGATGTGTAGATGACGTAGATCGCGTTGTCCGGGGCGGACAGGGCCGCGGGGGCGGTGGCCGGCGCGGCCGCCAGAAGCTCCCGGTCCCGGTCCAGCACGACGCAGGCGCCGTCGTGGGCCGGCTCGATCAGCGGCAGGGAGGCCGAGTCGGTCACCACCACCGCCGCGCCCGCGTCGGCCAGGATGTACGCCAGCCGGTCGGCCGGGTTGGCCGGGTCCAGGGGCAGGTACGCCGCCCCCGACTTGAGGACGCCGAGCAGTGCCGGGATCAGGTCCGCCCCGCGGGGCAGGCACACGCCGACCAGCTTCTCCGGTCCGGCGCCGAGTGTGCGCAGGTGGTGTGCCAGCCGGTTGGCGCGGGCGTCGACCTCCGCGTAGGAGAGCCGGACCCCGTCGGCCACGACCGCGACCGCGTCCGGGGTACGGGCCGCCTGACGTGCGAACACCTCGTGCACACAGTCCTGGACGCGCGCCGGGGTGCCTGCGCCGCCCCGGGTGGCGAGCTCCAGCAGCTGCTCCCGCTCACCTGCGGGCAGGCAGGTGGCGCGGGCGTCGCCCTCGCCGTCGGCGGCCATCGCCTCCAGCACCGCGCGGTACATGCCGGCCAGGCGGTCGGCCCGTTCGCGGGTCATGACGGTGTCGCCGGTGTTGACGTAGAGGCGGTTGCCGCGGTTGAAGACGGTCAGGTCGAACTCGTTCGTCGCACTGGTCATACGCGTCTCGTTGGCGACCCGGTCGGTGTCGACCTGGTGGAAGTCGATGTAGTTGAAGTAGACGTTGATCAGCCGTCCGCCGCCCCATGCGTGCTGCACGGCGGGCATCGGGTGGCGCCGGTGGGTCCACAGTTCGACCTCGCGGGCGTAGACCTGGCCCACCAGATCCCGCCAGGTGCGGGCCGAGCGGTCCACGGCCAGCGGCAGGGTGTTGAGGTACATGCCCAGCACCCGGTCGGCGCCCAGCACCTCGGGGCGGGTGTCCACGACGAGTCCCGCGTGGTAAGCGGGTTCGTCCGTGAGCTGCCCCATCACCTTCATGTGGGCGGCGAGCAGGACGCTCTTCAGCGACACGCCGGCCGATCCGGCCAGCGCCCGCAGTTCGTCCGCGAGGTCCTCGAACGGCACCTCGGCGTAGTGGAGTGCGTCGCCTTCGCCGGCCCAGTCGGCGGGCACGGTCACCGGGGTGTGCTCGTCGGTGATCCGGCGCCAGTACGCCTGGTCGGCCTCCGACCGCAGCGACGCCAGCTCGGCGGCGACCGAGTCGGCGAAGCGCACCCGCGGGATGTCGTACGGGTCCGGCTCCCGGCCGTCGCGGATCGCCCGGTAGCAGTCGAGCAGCTCCACCAGGAGCTGGTGATAGCTCCAGCCCTCGGTGATCGCGTGCGACTGGGTGAAGGTCACCCACCACGCCTCGTCGCTCTCGTCGTGGGCGAGGATCCGGAACAGCGGTGCCCGGTCGGCCTCGAAGGTCTCGGCGCGCTGCTGAGCCAGCAACGCGAAGCGGGCTGCGGTGAGTTCGTCCTCGGACAGCCCTCGCACGTCGTGGATCCGGACCGGGATCTCGGCCTCGGTGTGCACCAGTTGCATCGGAACGGAGAAGCCGGTGAGCCGGAAGGAGGTGCGCAGCACCTCGTGCCGGGCCGCCAGGACGGCGGCCGCCCGCGTGAGGGCGGCAGGGTCCAGCGGCTTGTCGTCGGCCACCCGGAAGGTGTTGATGATGTGGTACGGATTCCGGTCGCTGTCGATCATCTCGATGAGCATGCCGAGCTGGGTCCGCCCCAGCGGATAGGCGTCCACGACACCCGCGGGCAGCTTCGCGCGGTCCTCCGCGGAGATCAGCGCGAAGGGCTCGACGAAGGCCAGGTCGGCCTGGGTGAGGCCGTCGCGGCCGTCGATCAGCTCGACGAGCCGCTCGACCGTGCGGGCCTCGAAGACGTCCCGTACCGCGATGTCGATGCCTTCGGCACGCAGCGCACCGACCAGCGCCACGGCCCGGATGGAGTCGCCGCCCAGGTCGAAGAAGCCGTCGCGGACGCCGACCCGCTCCACGCCGAGGGCCTGCTGCCAGACCTCGGCGACCCGCCGCTCGGCCGCGGTGCGCGGCGCCAGATACGCGCCGCGGACGAAGGCGTCGTCGCCCGGCGCGGGCAGCGCGCGCTTGTCGACCTTGCCGTTGGGCGTCAGCGGGATCTCGTCCAGCCGGACGAACGCCGACGGCACCATGTACTCGGGCAGGGTCCGCGCGAGCCGGTCACGCAGCGCCTCCGGGGTGGCCGGCCGGCCGTCCTGCGGAGTGAAGTAGCCGATGAGCCGCTCCTCGCGGACCACCACGACGGCCTGCCGCACCCCGGGGTGCGCCCCGAACGCCGCCTCGATCTCGCCGAGTTCGATGCGATGACCGCGGACCTTGACCTGATCGTCGATCCGGCCGAGGAAGTCCAGACTGCCGTCGGGGCGCCAGGCTGCCAGGTCGCCGGTGCGGTAGAGCCGGGCGCCGGCCGGACCGTAGGGGTCGGGGACGAAGCGCTCGGCGGTGAGCCCGGCCCGGCCCAGATAGCCTCGGCCGACACCGGCCCCGCCGACGTACAGTTCACCGGCCACGCCGACGGGCACCGGCTGGAGCCAGACGTCCAGGACGTGGAGCCGGGTGTTGCGGACCGGTTCACCGATCGGGACCCGGCCGGCGCCGGGCTCTTCGCGGAGCACAGCGTGTGTGACGTCGTCCGAGCACTCGGTGGGCCCATAGGCGTTCACCAGCGGGATGTCCGGGTAGCGGGCCAGCCAGCGGGTGCACAGCCCGGCCGGCAGGGCCTCACCGGTCACCACGAGCCGGCGCAGCCGCGGCAGCGCGGGCGCCCCGGCTCCGGCGTCCCAGAAGTCCAGGGCGGTGCGCAGCAGCGACGGGACGACCTCCAGGATCGAGATCTCCTCTTCGGCGACGCGGCCGAACAGGGCCTTCGGGTCGAGCGCGGTCTGCGTGTCCACGACCCGGACGCGGCCGCCGGTGACCAGCGGCGCGAGCATCTGCCACACCGAGATGTCGAACGCCGGGGGCGCGTTCTGCACGACGCTGTCACCGGCGCCGAGACCGAGGTCCTCGATCTTGGCCAGCAGGTGATTGCCCATGCCGTCGCGGCGGACCATGGCCCCCTTGGGCTTCCCGGTCGAGCCGGAGGTGTAGATCACGTAGGCGAGGTTGTCCTGCGTGGTCAGCGGCTCCGGCTCGGTCGCGGGCCCGGCGCTTTGGCGTACGGGCTCGTCCACCAGCACGGTGGTGACGTGCTTGCCGGTGTGCACCGCGCCGAGCATGCTCCTGCGGGTGAGCAGGAAGCGGGATCCGGCGTCCTCCAGCATGAAGCCGAGCCGTTCGGCGGGTGCTTCCGGGTCGAGCGGCAGGTAGGCGCCGCCCGCCTTGAGGACCGCCAGCACGGCGAGGACCAGCTCGGGCGAGCGCTCCAGGCAGATGCCGACGACGGTCTCCGGGCCGATGCCCTGGCCCCGCAGGTGGTGCGCGAGCCGGTTGGCGCGGGCGTTGGCCTCCTCGTACGACAGGGACACGACGTCGTCGACGATCGCCGGGGCGTGCGGCGTGGCCGCGGCCCGGCGTGCGAACTCCTCCGGCACGCGCAGGTCGGCCGGTTCCCGGCCGGTGGCGGTCAGTTCGTCGAGGAGCCGTTCGCGTTCCCCGGCCGGCAGGTACGTGGCTCGGGCGTCGCCGTCGGCGTCGGCGGCCATCGCTTCGAGGACCGCGCGGTACATGCCGCGCAGCCGCTCGCCGTCGGCCCGGCTGAGAACGGCCGTGCTGGTCGTCAGGTTCATCCGGTCGCCGCGGCAGTGCAAGGTGATGTCGAACTCGGTCTGGGAGATACCGAACCGGGCGTCGGCCCGGGTCCCGTCCGCGCCGCCGGGGGTCTCCAGCTGCGGCAGGTCGACGTAGTTGAAGGCGACGCCGACCAGCCGGCCGCCACGCCATTCCCGCTGCATGGCGGGGAAGGGGTAGCGGCGGTGCGGCCACAGGTCGACCTCCCGGTCGAAGACCTGGAGCACCAGGTCCCGCCAGGTGGCGGCGGAGCGGTCGACGGCGAACGGCACGGTGTTGAGGTGCATGCCGTAGACCCGGTCCGCACCGAGCAGCTCGGGCCGGGCGTCGACCACCAGGCCGATCTGGAAGGCGGGCGCCTCGGTGAGCTGGCTCATCACCTTGGCGTGGGCGGCGAGCAGCACGCTCTTGACCGAGACCCGCAGCCCGGTGGCCAGGGCGCGCAGCGAGTCCTCCAGGTCGTCGAGCGGTACCCGCAGGTCGTAGCTCTCCCCGTGCTCCTCGGCCGGGGCCCAGGCGTCGGGGAGGGTGAAGGGGGTGTGGGTGTCGAGGACGTCCTGCCAGTAGGCGGCGTCCTCCGCCGAGTCCAGGGCGGCCAGTTCGGCGGCGATGTAGTCGGCGTAGCGGACGGCCGGGGCGTCGTACGGCTCCGGGGCGAGTGCGTCGCGCAGCCTGCGGTAGGTGTCGATCAGCTCGGTCAGCAGCCAGTTGTGGCTCCAGCCCTCGGTGATGGCATGCGGGCGGGCGAGGGACAGCCACCAGCCGTCGGCGCCGTCCGCGACATAGGCGGCGATCCGCAGCAGCGGGGCCGCCCCCAGGTCGAACTCGGCGTCCCGCTCGGCCAGCAGCAGCTGCATCAGCTCCTCGCCGGGCGTGCCGCCGGCCCCGTCGCCGACGGCCCCGGCGGGCACCTGGTGGACGGTGACGGGCACGTCCACGCCGGTGTGCACCACCTGCATCGGCACCGCGTAGGTGTGCAGGTCGAAGGAGGTCCGCAGCAGCTCGTGCCGGTCGACGACCAGGCGGGCCGCGCGGCACATGGTGTCCGCGTCGAACGCGTACCGGTCGGAGACCCGGTACGAGACGAAGCTGCGGTAGGCGTCGCCACCGCCCAGCATCTCCACCACCATGCCGGTCTGTACCTGGGACATCGGGTAGGCGTCCGCGACACCCTCGGGCAGCCGCGCCCGGTCCTCGGCGGAGATCAGCGCGAAGGGCTCGACCAGCCGGTCGTGCTGCGCCAGATTGCCGCGCGCGGCGAGGAGTTCGCCCAGTGCGCCGACCGTCCGGTGCCGGAAGACGTCGCCGACCGCGACGTCCAGGCTCGCGGCGCGCAGCGCGCCGACGAGGGCCACTGCCCGGATGGAGTCGCCGCCCAGGTCGAAGAAGCTGTCGTGGACGCCGACCGGGTCGACGCCCAGGACGTCACGCCATACGGCGGCGATGCGCTCCTCGGCCGGGGTGCGCGGAGCCACATAGGCGGACCGGGCGAAGGAGTCCTGGTCCGGGGCGGGCAGGGCGCGCTCGTCGAGTTTGCCGTTCGCGGTCAGCGGGACGGCGTCCAGGGCGACGAAGGCCGCGGGCACCATGTAGGACGGCAGGCTCTCGCCGCAGTGCGCGGCCAGTTCGGCACCGGTGGGCAGTTCGCCGTCCCGGGCGGGGACGCAGTACGCGACGAGTTGCCGGTCGCCGGAGCCGGTCGCGCGGGCGATGACGACCGTGTCGCGCACGCCGGGGTGGCCGCTGAGGACCGCTTCGATCTCGCCGGGTTCGATGCGGTAGCCGCGGATCTTGACCTGGTGGTCGATCCGGCCCACGAACTCCAGGCTGCCGTCGGGGCGGCGCCGCGCCAGGTCACCGGACCGGTACAGCCGCGCGCCGGGCGGCCCGAACGGATCCGGCACGAACCGCTCGGCCGTCAGTCCCGGCCGGTTCAGATAGCCGCGCGCCACACCGGGCCCACCGACATGGATCTCACCCGGCACCCCGATCGGCACCAATTCGCCCCGGCCGTCGAGCAGATGCACCCGCAGATCACTGAGCGGACGCCCGATCGGATTGCCAGCGGACCGCTCCAGATCGCCGGCGGCCACCTCGTGGAACGTGGTGTGCACCGTCGTCTCGGTGATGCCGTACATGTTGACAAGCACCGGCGCCCGCAGCCCCAGCCGCTCCACCCACGGCACCAGCTCCGGGAACTCCAGCCTCTCCCCCGCGAACACCACATGCCGCAATGCCAGCCGTCCGATACGGGGATCGCCCTCGGCGGCCGCCGACACCAGCGCACGGAACGCGGTGGGCGTCTGGCTCAGGACCGTGACACCCTGCTCGGCCAGCACGTCCAGGAACTCCTCGGGCGAACGCGTCACCTCACCGGGGACGACCACGAGCCTGCCACCGTGCAGCAACGCGCCCCACATCTCGAACACCGAGACGTCGAAGGCGTACGAATGGAACATCGACCAGACGTCGGTGGCGTCGAACGCATAGTGCTCCTGCGCCGTCGACAGCAGCCGCACCACGTTCGCATGCGTCAGCGTCACGCCCTTGGGACGGCCCGTCGAACCCGAGGTGTAGATCACGTAGATGGTGTTGTCAGGACCGGCCGAAGAGGCGGGCGGCTCGGCCGGGTAGCCGTGCAGGGCGGCCGTCTCCCGGTCCAGAACGACCGTCTCGCCGTCGTGCACGGCGTCGACCAGCGGCTCCAGCGACGACTGGGTGACAACGACGCAGGCGCCGGCGTCGGCCACGACATAGCCGAGGCGTTCGACGGGGTTGGCGGGGTCCAACGGCAGGTAACCCGCACCGGACTTGAGCACCCCGAGAAGGGCCGGGATCAGCTCGGCGCCACGCTCCAGGCAGACGCCGACCAGCGTCTCGGGTCCCGCGCCCAGCGTGCGCAGGTGCCGCGCCAGCCGATTGGCGCGGGCGTCGACCTCCGCGTACGTGAGGGAGATTCCCTCGGCGACGACCGCGACCGCGTCGGGCGTGCGGGCCGCCTGCGCCTCGAAGACCTCGTGGACGGTCCGGGTCACCGGTGCGGCGGGCGCCGCGGCCCGGCCGGCGGCGAGTATCCGCTCCCTTTCGCCCTGGGGCAGATGGACCAACCGTGCGTCCCCGTCGGGGTCGGCGGCCATCGCCTCAAGCACCGCGCGGAACATCCCGGCGATCCGGTCGGCGTGCTCCTGACTCAGCGCGTGCGTGGTGGAGCGCAGGCTGAGGACACCGGCCAGCGCGGTGACGGTGAGGGCGAACTCGTTCGGGGCGTCGTTGAAGCCCCAGCCGTCCTCGGTCTCCTCGGAGTCCATCCGGTGGAAGTCGAGGTAGCTGAAGAAGATGTCGACCAGCCGGCCCTCGCCCGGCTGCTGGATCGCCGGCATCGGGAAGTGCCGGTGCGGCCACGCCTCGATCTCGCGGTCGGAGACCTGCCGGACGAGTTCCCGCCAGGTGCGGGCGGTCCGGTCGGCCGGGAACGGCAGGGTGTTGAGGTAGGTGCCGTACAGCCGGTCGGCGCCGGCGGCCTCCGGGCGGGAGTGGGTGACCAGGCCCGCGTGGTAGGCGGGCTCGTCGGTGAGCTGGCCGGCGACCTTGACGAACGCGGCCGTCAGAACGCTCTTGACGGACACCTTCGCGGCCCGGGCCAGCGCCCGCAGCGGCTCGTCGAGATCGGCGAAGCGGACACCGGCGCGGACCACCTCCGCGGGCGCGGAGCGGTCACCGTGCCAGCCTGCCGGTAGCGCGGCCTTGGTGTGGCGGGTGACGACGCCCTGCCAGTAGACCCGGTCCTCCGCCGAGTCCAGGGCGGTCAGTTCGGCGGCGATGGAGTCGGCGAACCGCACGGCGGGACGGTCGAACGGCTCCGGTTGCAGGCCGTCGCGCAACCGCTGGTAGACGCGGACCAGCTCGACCAGGAACAGCTGGTTGCTCCAGCCGTCCATGACGGCGTGGCTCTGGGTGAACGTGCACAGCCAGCCCTCGTCGCCCAGGACGTGCGCGGCGACCCGCAGCAGCGGCGCGTGGGCGGACAGGTCGAAGGGTTGCGCCCGCTCGGCGGCGACGTACGCCAGCATGTCCGCGCGCTGCCGCTCCTCGGGGCGACCGCTCAGGTCGCGCAGGGCGGTGGGCACCTCGGCCTCGGTGTGCACCAGTTGGAGCGGGACGGAGTAGCCGGTGAGGGCGACGGAGGTGCGCAGCGCCTCGTGGCGGGAGACGACGGTCCGTACGGCTTCCTCGAAGGCGGGGAAGTCGAACGGGACGGCGTCGTGGACCCGGTAGACGTTGACGTTGTGGTAGTTGTGCGTCGCGTCGTCGGCCAGCGTCTCGACGAGCATGCCGGTCTGCACCAGGGACAGCGGGTAGGCGTCAGCGACGCCCTCGGGCAGCCGTTCCCGGTCCGCGTCGGGGAGCAGCGCGAACGGGGCGGTGACGGCGAGGTCCTCGGCCGAGAGCGCGGAGCGGCCGGAGAGCAGCTCGCACAGTCCGGCGACGGTGCGGTGCTCGAAGACGTCCTTGACCGACACGTCGAGGCCCTCGCCGCGCAGCGCGCCGACGAGCGCAACCGCCCGGATGGAGTCGCCGCCCCGCTCGAAGAAGCTGTCGTGGACGCCGACCCGCTCGGCGTCCAGCACCTCTCCCCACACGGCGCCGACCCGCTCCTCCAGCGGGGTGCGCGGCGCGACGAACCGGGCACTGGCGAGCGAGTCCGCCCCGGGAGCGGGCAGTGCACGGGAGTCCAGCTTGCCGTTGGCGTTGAGCGGGAGGGCGGCCAGCTCGACGAATGCGGACGGCACCATGTACTCCGGCAGGGTGCGTCCGAGCAGGGTGTACAGGCCGGCCGGGTCGATCGTGGTGTCCTTGGCCGGGACCAGGTAGCCGACCAGGCGCCGGTCGCCTGGGGTGTCCTCGCGGAGCACGACGCGGGCGTCCACCACCTCGGGGTGGCCGCCGAGGGCCGCCTCGATCTCGCCGAGCTCGACGCGGTAGCCGCGGATCTTGATCTGGCCGTCGCCGCGCCCGAGGAAGTCGACGGTGCCGTCGGGCCGCACCCGGGCGCGGTCTCCGGAGCGGTAGAGCCTGGCGCCCTCGGGACCGTAGGGGTCGGGGACGAACTTCTCGGCGGTCAGCCCGGGGTGGGCGAGGTAGCCGCGGGCGACACCGGCCCCGCCGACGTACAGCTCGCCCGGCACTCCGATCGGTACCGGCCGCAGGCGGTCGTCCAGGACGTACATCGTCACGCCTGGCAGCGGCGTGCCGATGGGCATGACGTCGGGCAGTGTGCCGGACCCGGCCGTGGGCAGCGGCCAGGTGCAGGTGCCGACGGAGGCTTCGGTGGGCCCGTACTCGTTGACCAGGACGGCGTCGGGCGCGAGCTCCTGCCAGGTCCGTGCCACCGCGCGGCGGAACGCCTCACCGGCCACGACCAGCAGCGGGGTCAGGTCCTGCGCCTGCGCGGGAGTGACCTGGTGGGTGAGCACTTCGAGGTGGGCGGGGGTCAGCTTCACGAAGGCGTACGGGGCGTGCTCGGACAGCGCCACGCCCAGCTGCCCCAGGTCCAGGTCCTGCGGCAGGGTGTGCACGGCCTGTCCGGCCACCAGTGGTGCCCACAGGTTGGGCACGACGAGGTCGAAGGCGATCGAGGAGAACAGCGGGGCGCCGCCGCCCGCGCCGGTCAGTTCGTCCCGGGCCCAGCGGACGTGGTTGGCCAGGCCGCCGTGCGGGACGAGGACGCCCTTGGGCATTCCGGTGGAGCCGGAGGTGTAGATGACGTAGGCCAGGCGGTCCGGTCCTGCGTCCCGTCCGGGTGCCCCGGCGGGCCGCGCGGCGACGGCGGCGCGCTCCCGGTCCATCCGCAGGGTCCGGCCGGCGAACTCCTCCCCTGCCCGGTCCTGGTACGCCTCCTGGGTCAAGAACACCGCGGCGCCGGCGTCGGCGAGGATGTGCGCGACCCGGTCGGAGGGGAACACCGGATCCATCGGCACATAGGCGCCGCCCGCCTTCCAGACCGCGAGCAGTCCGGTGACCAGGTCGGCGCCCCGGTCGAGCAGCACACCGACCACGGACTCCGGCACCACGCCCAGCGCGCGCAGGTGGTGGGCCAGCTTGTTGGCGCGGGCGTCGAGCTCGGCGTAGCTGACCCGGGTGTCCCCGTCGACGACCGCGACGGCGTCGGGGGTGCGGGCGGCCTGCTCCTCGAACAGCTCGTACACGGTCCTGGTGACCGGCTCGGTGGGGTGGGCCGCCCAGGCCCCGGTCAGCAGGGCCCGCTCCTCGGCGGGGAGCAGCGGGGTCCTGGCGTCGCCGTCGGCGTCGGCGGCCATCGCCTCCAGCACGGCGCGGAACATCGCGCCGATCCGCTCGGTGTGCTCGCGGGTCAGCGACCAGGAGTCGGCGGTCAGGAAGATGCTCTTGACGCGCGAGGAGATGGTCAGCGGGAACTCGGTGGGGCTGTCGTCGATGCCCACCCCGTCGTCCACCAGACTCGCGTCGACCTGCCGGAAGTCCTGGTAGTTGAAGAACACGTCGATCAGGCGCTCGGTACCGGTCTCGCGCTGCACTGCGGGTAGCGGGTAGCGCCGGTGCTCCCAGGTCTCGACCTCGCGGTCGAAGGTGTGCTGCACCAGCTCCAGCCAGGTGGCCGGCATCCGGTCGAAGGCCAGCGGCAGGGTGTTGAGGTACATGCCGAAGACGCGGTCGGCGCCGGTGATCTCGGGCCGTACGTCGAAGACCAGACCGGCGTGGAAGTCCTTGGCGTCGGTGAGCTGACTCATCACCTTGCCGAACGCGGACAGCATGACGCTCTTGAGCGAGGCCCGCGCCCGGGTGGCCAGGGCGCGCAGGGCCGGCTCCAGGTCGTCCCACATGACGCGGACGTGGTGCTTTTCGCGTGGTGCGTCGGTGTCGCCGGTCCAGCCGGTGGGGAGGGTGAACTTCTCGTACCCGTCGACGATGCCGCGCCAGTGGTCGCGGTCCGTGCCCGAGGCGAGCGAGGCGAGCTCGCCCGCGACGGAGTCGGCGAAGCGGACCGCGGGCCGCTCGTACGGCTCGGTCTCCAGGCCGTCCCGGATCCGGTGATAGGTGGTGAGGAGCTCCATCAGGAGCGAGTGGTAGCTCCAGCCTTCCATGATCGGGTGGCATTCGGTGACCGAGATCCACCAGTGCTCGGCGGTCACGTGCGCGTGGAAGCGCATCAGGGTGGGGGTGGTCAGGTCGAAGGCGTGGGCACGCTCCTGGCGGACGAACTCCTCCAGGGAAGCCTGGAGTTCATCGCCCTCCAGGTGTCGCAGGTCGCGCATGCCGAGCGGCACCTCGGCCGTTTCGTGGACCAGCTGCATCGGCACGGAGAACTCCGTGAGGTGCACGGAGGTGCGCAGCATGTCGTGCCGACTCACCAGCTCCGCCGCGGCCAGCTCGAAGGCCGCGAGGTCGAAGGGCCGGTCGTCGAGGATCCGGAAGCAACTGCAGTTGTGGTAGTGGTTCTTCTCCTCGTCCGCCAGCATCTCGATGACCATGCCGGTCTGGATCTGCGACAGCGGGTAGGCATCGAGCACGCCCTCGGGCAGCCTGTCGCGGTCCTCGGCGCAGATCAGCTCGAACGGTGCGACGAGGCAGACCTCTCCGTCCGGGAGCGCGGTGCGGCCGGTGAGCAGCTCGCACAGGTCGGCGACGGTACGCCGGTCGAAGACATCGCGCACCGACAGGTCGAAGCCCCCGGCGCGCAGCGCGCCGACGAGCGCGACGGCCCGGATGGAGTCGCCGCCCAGGTCGAAGAAGCCGTCGTGGACGCCGACCCGTTCGAGTTCCAGGGCGGTGGCCCAGATGCGGGCGACCTGCTCCTCGACGGGGGTGCGCGGGGCGAGGTACGCGCCGTGCGTGAAGGCGTCGTCGCCGGGGGCGGGCAGGGCGCGCTGGTCGAGCTTGCCGTTCGCGGTGAGCGGCAGCAGCTCCAGTGGGACGAAGGCCGCGGGCACCATGTAGTCGGGCAGGTCGCGGCTGAGGAAGCCGCGCAGCTCGGCGGTGTCGGGTGGGGTGTCGCCCCGCGGTACGAGGTAGCCGGTGAGGCGCTTGTCGCCGGGAGTGTCCTCGCGGGCGATGACGACCGCCTCGCGGACGCCGGGGTGTGCGGCGAGCGCGGCCTCGATCTCGCCGAGTTCGATGCGGTAGCCGCGGATCTTGACCTGGTGGTCGATCCGGCCGAGGAAGTCCAGGCTGCCGCCGGGGCGGCGCCGGGCCAGGTCACCGGACCTGTAGGCCCGCGCACCCGGCGGCCCGAACGGATCCGGCACGAACCGCTCCGCTGTCAGCTCGGGCCGGTGGAGGTAGCCACGGGCCACTCCCGGGCCGCCGACGTGGATTTCTCCCGGCACCCCGACCGGCACGAGGTTGCCGTGGCGGTCGTGCAAGGAGACCCGCAGGTCGCTGAGAGGGTGTCCGATCGGGTTGCCGGCGGAGCGCTCCAGGTCGTCGGCGGCCACCTCGTAGAACGTCGTGTGCACGGTCGTCTCGGTGATTCCGTACATGTTCACCAGCACGGGCGCCCGCAGGCCCAGTCGCTCCACCCACGGCAGGAGCTCCGGAAATTCCAGCTTCTCGCCCGCGAACACCACGTGGCGCAGCGCCAGTTGGTCGATGCGGGGATCGCCATCGGCGGCGGCGGACACCAGCGCACGGAACGCGGTGGGCGTCTGGCTCAGTACCGTGACCCCCTGCTCGACCAGCAGGTCCAGGAAGTCCTCGGGGGAACGCGTCACCTCACGCGGCACCACCACAAGCCGGCCGCCGTGCAGCAACGCCCCCCACATCTCGAACACCGAGACGTCGAAGGCGTACGAATGGAACATCGACCAGACGTCGGTGGCGTCGAACGCGTAATGCTCCTGCGCGGTGGACAGCAGCCGCACCACATTCGCATGCGTCAGCGTCACGCCCTTGGGCTTACCGGTGGAACCCGACGTATAGATCACATAGATCGCGTTGTCCGGACCGGTGACGGGCTCAAGGTCTTCCGCCGGGTACGCGTCGAGCGTCTCGCGGTCCCTGTCCAGAACCACCGGCTCCCCGCTGAACACCCCCTTGAGCGACTCCACTTGACCGCTGCTGGTGACCAGGGTCCGTACCCCCGCGTCGGCCAGGACGTAGCCGAGGCGCTCGACGGGGTGTGCGGTGTCCAGCGGCACGTATCCGGCACCGGCCTTGAGCACACCCAGGAGGGTCGGTATCAGGTCGACGCCACGCTCCAGGCACACGCCGACCAGCGACTCCGGCCCCACGCCCAGCGACCGCAGGTGCCGCGCAAGCCGGTTGGCCCGTGCGTTGACCTGCGCGTAACTGAGCGAGACGGCGTCCGCGACCACTGCGACCGCATCCGGCGTCCTGGCCACGCGCGCCTCGAACACCTCGTGGACGGTCCGCGAGACGGGGTGCGTGGGCCTCGCTGCCCGCGGCGCGCCGAGGGCCAGGGCGCGCTCGGCGTCGTCGAGGAGGTCGAGCCGGGAGAGCGGCAGGGTCTCGTCCTCGACGGCCTGCTGGAGCAGCCGGACGAAGTGCCCGGTCATCCGCCGGACGGTGTCCGGCTCGAAGAGCGCCGTCGCGTAGACGAGCTGGCCGTGGAAGGTGCCGTCGGGGGCGGCGTTGATCTGGAGTTCCAGATCGCACTTGGCGACCGCGCCGGTCACCGCGTGGGGCTCCATGGTCAGTCCCGGCAGCTGCACACGCTCGTCACCGCGCTCGTGGAGGGTGAACGCCACCTGGTAGAGCGGGGTGCGGGACATGTCGCGCTCGGGCTGGAGCGCGTCGACGAGCCGGGCGAAGGGCACCGCCTGATGGTCGTACGCCTCCAGCAGGTTGGCGCGGGCCTGGTCGACGAGGTCGGCGAAGCGGGGGTCGCCGTGCAGGTTGCCGCGCATCACCAGATTGTTGATCCCGTAGCCGATGAGCCCCTGGAGTTCGGGACGGGTGCGGCCGGAGGCGACGGTGCCGACGGGTATGTCGCCCTGGCCGGTGTAGCGGGCGACCAGCGCCTGGAAGGCGGGCAGCAGCACGGCGAACGGCGTCGCCCGGTGGCGCTGCGCCAGCGCGTGGACCTTGGCGGAGAGGCCGTCGGGCAGCACGAACGAGACGTCGGCGCCCAGGTGGCTGCGGTAGGCGGTGCGGGGGTGGTCGGTGGGCAGGTCGACCGGGGTGAGGCCGGCGAGTTTCTCGCGCCAGTGGTCCAGGTGCGGGGTGAGGGCGCCGCGCGCCTCTTCCGCTCGCTGCCAGGCCGCGTAATCCGCGTACTGGAGGGGCAGTGCGGGCCGGTCGTCGGCCCGACCCTCCGCGAACGCCCGGTAGAGCGCGCTGAGTTCGGTGACCAGGAGCCGGGTGGACCAGGCGTCGAAGGCGATGTGGTGGAGGACGATGCTCAGGATGTGGTCGTCGTCGGCGACCTGGAAAAGACCGGCCCGCACAGGCCAGTCCTTCTCCAGGTCGAACGGGGTGCGGGCGGCGCGCGCGAGGAGCTCGGCGGCCTGCTGCTCGCGGGCGGCCGCTGCCACCCCGGCCGCCCGGTCCACGGGCAGCTCGACGGGCGTCGCCGGGTCGATGACCTGGGCCGGTTCACCTTCGGCCAGGGCGTACCGGGTGCGCAGGATGTCATGGCGGGCCAGCAGCGCGTTCCAGGCCCGACCCAGCGCCGCCTCGTCGAGCGTGCCGCGCAAGCGGAACGCCAACGGCACCAGATACTCGGCGCTGTCGGGGTCCAGCCGGTTGAGGAACCACATCTGCTGCTGCCCGAACGACAGCCGCAGCGGTCGGGACCGGTCGGCCGGGGCGATGCCCGAGCGGCGGCCGCGGGAGCCCGAGCCGTCCAGCCGGGAGCGGAGGAGTTTCTCCTGAAGGGCGTCGACGTCAGAGTTCTGCTGTTTCTTTCCGACGCTCATTTTTTCCATTCCTCCTGCTGCCGCCGATGAATGGTGGCCACCTTGGTTTCCGACAATCCGTCGGTTTTGCTGCCGATATGCCCGGGACGGCGAACGGTCAGTTCTGCGCTGCCTGCTCCATACGAAGACGCAGACTCAGCGGCCGCATGTCGGTCCACACCTCACCGATGTGCGCGAGGCAATCGGCCCGTTTTCCCTCGGTACCCTCCGCCCGCCAGCCGGCGGGCAGTTCGCGGTCCGCCCACCAAATGGAATACTGCTCCTCGTCGTTGACCACGACGCGGTAGGTCTGTTCGTCGTCCCGCTCATCGGCCATGAGAAATCCTCACGTGAGAAACGTAGGTCCAGGTATTACCCAATCTGCTGGAGCAGTTTTCTCGGAGCCCCGATACTCCGTCTATACCGGAGCTATCCACGAAGAGGCCCCCCGTCCGGGACCCGACCGAAGTCGGGTCCCGGGCCGGGGGGCCTCGGGGAGCGGTGCGCCAGGTGGGCGGTCGGGGGGTCGCCCTACCTCCGGCGCGCTCCCTCGAAGGGGCGCGCGACGTGCTCGGCGCCCGCTTGGTCGGTGTCGGCCGCCGGCACTCGGCGCTGCCCGGCCTTGCCGGGCAGCCGGCTCAGCAGGCCCGGCAGTTCCCAGGCCCGCTCGCCGAGCAGGGCCAGGGCGGCCGGCAGCAGCAGCCCACGGACGACGGTGGCGTCGATGAGGATGGCGACGGCCATGCCCACACCCATCATCTTGTTCTCGATGGCGGACAGGGTGATGAAGACGGTGAAGACCGCGGTCATGATGACGGCCGCGCTGGTGACGACACCGGCACTGGCCGCGATACCTCCGACGATCGCCTCCTTGGCATCGGCGCCCGCGAGCCATCGTTCCCTGATCCGGCTGAGGATGAAGATGTGGTAGTCCATGCTGAGGCCGAACAGCACCACGAACATGAACAGCGGCAGCCAGCCCGCCACTCCGCCGTAGGACGTGAAGCCGAGCAGGGAGCTCAGGTTCCCGTCCTGGAAGACCCAGGTGAGGACGCCGTAGGACGCCCCCATCGAGAGCAGGTTGAGGGCGATCGAGACCAGCGGGATGGCCAGCGAGCGGAAGACCACGAGCAGCAGGGCGAAGGCCAGGACCAGGACGAAGCCGATGACGAGGAACGTCCGGCCGCTGAGCTGCTCGGCGAAGTCCTGGGCGAAGGCGGTGCGGCCGCCGGTGGCGTACTCGATCCCCTCGACCGTGCCGAGGGTGTCCGGCAGCGCGCGGTCGCGCAGCATCTGCAGCGCGTCGTTGGAGACCGGGTCGGTGCCGGTGCCCGCCAGCGGGATGCGCACCACCAGGACGTCATCGACCCGCACCGTCGAGAGCGGTCCGGCGAGTCGGCCGCCGCTCCGGGCGATCTCGCCGTGCAGCTTGTCGACCGCCGCGCGTACCTCGGGAGTGTCCGAGGACTTGCCGTCGACGCCCCAGACCGCCACCCGGGCAGGGGTCGGCGCGCCGGGGAACGCCTCCTGCATACGGATCGCGGCGTCCACCGTCGGGGCGCTGCGCGGCAGGCTGTTGACCACCGCGGCGTCCTGCAGGTGCATGCCGAACATCGGCAGCGCCATCGCGACGAGCGCCACCACGGCGGCCCCGCCCCACAGCAGCGGCCGCCTGACCACACCGCGCGCCGCCTTCCGCCAGGCGCTGGACTCCAACGCGGTGGTGCGGCGCTTGCCGAGCCACGGGATGCGCCCCTTGTCGACCCGGTGCCCCAGGGCGGCGAGCAGGGCCGGCAGTACCGTGACGGAGCCGGTCATCGCCAGTCCGACGACCAGGACCGTGCCGAGTGCAAGACCGCGGAAGACGTCGAGTCCGCTGAGGAGGAGCCCGCTGACGCAGAGCATCACGGTCACGCCGGAGACCGCGACCACATGGCCCGAGGTCTTGGCGGTGGTCCGCAGGGAGTCCGCCACGCTTTGCCCTGCCGCCCGCTCCTCGCGCTCCCGTCGCAGGTAGAAGAGCGAGTAGTCGACGCTGACCGCCACACCGATCAGCAGGATCATCGAGGACACCGCGCTGTTGACCGCGACCCACTGCCCCAGCACGCCGATGAACCCGAAGGTGGCCGCGACGGTGGTGGCCGCGAGCAGCAGCGGAATGGAGGCCGCGACCAGGGCGCCGAAGACCACGAGCAGGATCAGCAGCGTGATCGGGAGCGAGGTGGTCTCGGCGCTGCCGAAGTCCTCCTTGATCGCCTCGTCCACGGCGGTGGACAGGCTCTGGTCACCGGCCTGGACGACGCGCACCTGCGGATGTCTGGCCGCGGTCGCCTTCACCGCCTCGGTCGCCGCCTCGAAATGCGCATCCATCTTGTCGTTGGGACCGGCCACGAAGAAGGTGACCAGTCCCGAGCGGCCGTCCGCGGAGAGCTGCTTCTCCTCGCCCGGGGACAGCGGGGTGCGCAGACCGGTCACCGCGCCCGGGGTCTTCTTGAATTCGGCAACCAAATCCTGGGTCGCCCGGCGGAGTTCGGGATCGTCGGTGAACTTTCCGCCGTCCGCTCCCTTCGGCTGGATCAGTACGTTCTCCAGCACCGGCTCATAGTTCTTCTGGCTGTTCAGGATCCTCTTCACCGCGCCCGATTCCCCGGGGTCGTCGGTGTCCGCACTGGGGCCTGACACCAACGAGGTGGAGAGGACGGCCACCACCACGAGGGCGAGCCAGCCGCCGATCGCCAGGGCGCGGTGCCGGATCGACCAGCCCGCGATCCGCTCGATCAGCGTGCCCCGCGCTCGGGGCGTCGTTAAGACACGGGAGGCTTCCCCGTCATTCCGTGTCGTGTCATCCCGTTGCCCCTGACGCTTCTTTCCGCGCGAGAGCTTGCCTCTGGACAGCATGAACTACAGTTCCTTCCTTGAGGGAGCAATCCTGTGAGACTCGCCCTGCGGCGAGGTGGGCTTCTTCACCGGGTCGTCGAGTTGCAGCTCGACGACCCGGGCCCGGGTTCCCCTACTCGATCTCTTTGAGAACCCGTTCGACCGACTCCATACGGCTGTCCAGGTCGGCGAGGCGGCTGCCGATGTCGTCGAGCTGCCGCTGGGTGGACTCCTGCAACCGCACGGACTTCTCCGCAAGCGTCCGGTATTCGTAATCACGCGCAAGAACCGCTCTGGCGCGCCACGTGGCGGCGAGGTGCCAGATCACGATTGTTACCACCACAACCATCATGCCGAATATGCCTACGGCCCCGATGACTTCCTGCCAGCCGTGGTAGCTCATTGCAGAGATCCCTTCTGACCGTCCTGCTGGACGGCGTCGTCGGAGCCAGGATTCGGCACCGCTTGCGTAATGCTCTCCGGCGTCAGATGAAGCACGAAGGGCATCACCTCGTAAAACTTCATCGCCTTTCCGTCACTTGAGAACTCCAGCTGGGCCTCGACGAGGCCGACCGCTTCGAGCTTTCTCAGGTGCGCCTGCAGCAGGGCACGGCTGATGCCCAGTTCCCGGGCCAGTTGGCTCACGTAGTTCCGCTGCCGGGACAGCGCGGCAACGACCCGCAACCGGTGCGGGTTGGCCAATGTCGCCAGCACCTGCACCAGTTCGTCCCCGGTGAACGAACGCTCCCTCATGGCCACACACCGCACATGCAAGGAAACGTTAGCAGGTGCCCATGTCCTTCCACAGGCTTCACCATCGAGAAGATCCCCCATCAACTCCCTCACGAGGCACCGTCGTTGACGCGGCACGAGATCCACCGCAGGGTCAGCGCGACCCCCGCGACGAGCAATGACACCGCCGGACCGATGAAGAGCAGGCCCGGACCGTCCGACACGAACTGCCCGCCCAGATAGCCGAGTCCGATGGTGTACGAGACAAAGATGGTCTCGGCGATCGCGGCGCCGAGCAGGTAGCTCCGCACCGGATAGCCGACGATGCCGGCGGTCAGCCCGCCCATGCCGCGCCCGCTGGGCACGAATCGCACAGCGATCACCGACGGCACCCCGTACCGCTGTAATCGGCCGGCCGTCCACTCCAGCATCGAGCGGCGCCGCGCACTGCGTTCCAGCCAGGCGAGAGCTCGCCCGCCCGCCCGGCGGCCGACCCAGAACATCCCCAGATCGCCCGCGACCGTACTGATCAGCAGGGTGAGCACCAGGAGCGGAAGGCTGAGGCTCCCCGCCGCCGCGAGCGCGCCGGCGCCGGCCAGCAGCGCGGAGTTCGGAACCATCGGGGGCGCCGTGACAAGCACCAGCAGCGCATACATCCAGTGGACACTCTCCACGCCGGCCCCCCTGCCTTCCGATTCGCCGTGTCAGCACCTGCTCATGCAGGCTGGCAGGTGCAAAGGCGAGGTTCAACGGCTGGGAGGCAAGCCCAGGGGTTTCTACGAGCTATCCCCTAGGGGATGGAGGGACAACCCCGAGAACACCTCCGGGGCATCCCGCCGCGAGGCCAGGAACGGGACCCGGCCGACCGTCAACTAACCCTGATGACTTGGAAGTTGCCCAACCCTGTCGGCGAGCAGTGCGGCGAGGTCCGGGAGCGACTCCTCGAAGTAGAAGTGACCGCCGGACAGGACGTGCCTCTCGACGCCCCCGAGAGCGTGGTCCCCCCACCGATCCATGGCCTCCGGAGTGACCGCGGGATCCTCCGCGCCCGCCACGGCAACGACCGGACAGGCCAGCGGAGCCCCTGCCGCATGGCGGTACTGCTCGGTGAGCCGCAGATCGCCGCAGAGCACCGGGTAGGCGATCCGCCAGAGTTCCTCGTCCTCCATGGCCCGCGCACCCGCCCCACCGAGGCCCCCCAGGTACTCCCTCATCTCGTCCGGCTCGAACGACAGCCCCCTGGGTTCACGCTCGGCGGGCGCCTTGCAGGCCGAGACGAACAGGGCCGTCAGCGGGGACGGGTAGCGCGGCCGGAGCCGACGGGCCACCTCGTAGGCCACCAGGGCACCCATGCTGTGCCCGAAGAACGCGGTGGGCCGGCCGAAGGGCGTCCGAAGGGCTCGCAAGATCTCCTCGGCGAGCTCGGGGATGCCCGGGGGCATCGGTTCGCCGTAGCGGTCCTGCCGCCCCGGGTACTGGACGGCGGTCAACTCGATCTCCTCCGGCAGCGCCCGTGCCAGCCCGTGGAATGCGCTGGCCGCTCCCCCCGCATGGGGAAAGCACAGCAGCCGCAGCTGCGCCCCGGGCCGCGGCAGGTGGCACCGCAGCCACCGGTGACCTGAGATGGCGCTCACTGCACACCCCCGCATCGCTCACGTCCGGCGCGCGAGCCGCGCACCCCGTGCTCCGGGAGCACGGTGCGCAGCGCGGTGCGGGACGCGGTCGGACCGGCGGCCCGACCACCTCGGTCGCTTGTCCGGACGCGAACGCTGAGGTTCATACCGTGACTTCCTTCGGTTCGGAGACGTCGGAGCGGCGCAGCACCACGGGGCCCGGGCGGTCCGCCTCGCGGGCCAGCGCCGCGAACAGCCCCGGTCCCAGGGGGATTTCCTCGGTCCACCAGCTGCCGCGATGGCCGGGCTCGGCGTGCTCGACGAGCACCGGACCGTGCTGTGCGGGCCGGACGTCCAGTCGTCGCAGATCGGCGACGATGCCGACCCCGACCGCCTTCAGCACGGCTTCCTTCCGCGTCCAGGCCCGGAAGAAGATGTCCTGCCGGTCCCGCTCGTCCCCCGCGGTCCGCAGGGCGGCCCGTTCGTCGTCCGACAGCGCGACCTCGGCGGCACTGCCGATGTCGCACTCGCCGCGCTGCTCGATGTCGACGCCCACCTGGCCGCCGGCGGTGACGGCGAGCAGCCAGTAGGGCCCCGAGCGGGACAGACTGAACTCCAGCCGGGTGGCGGGCACCACGACCCGTGGCCTTCCGTGGGTGCGGTCGCCGCAGCGCAGGCACCGGTGCCGCCCGAACCGAATGGCGGCGGGCGAGCCGCCGAGGTAGTGGTCGGCGAGGATCCGGCGTACGGCGGCGTGCGCTCCCGCGTACCGTGCGTCGAGCGGGGCGCGTCTGGCCCCGGCGGCACGGAGTTCGACGTCGTCGAGCAGTGCGGTGTCGGCGGGGTCGGGAGTGTCCCGCGCCCTGCCGTGCCAGACGTGGACCGCGGCGCTTTCACCGAGGCGGCCGATGGGTTCACTCATGGACGGGTCAGCTCCAGACTGTGGGGCGTTCTGGTGGCGCGGGGTGGGCCGGGTGGGGCGGTGCGTGCATCGGATCTCAGGCCAGGGGTCCGGCCGTCAGGTCGAGCGTGCGGCGCCGGTCGTACCGTTCCGCCAGCTCGGCGTGGAGCCGGGCCAGGACGGGTGGAGGCAGCGGGCCGGGCCGTAGCCCCAGACCCTTCGCCAACCGGTGCAGGGCCGCGGTGACCCACGCCGGATCGCTCACGAAGCCCGGCTCCGGCGCCTCCTGCGCGGCGCGCCACACCCCCAGACATGCGGCCCCCGCCAGCACTTGTGCATACCGGTCCGCGAGCGCGAACCCGCGGGGTCCTGCGAGTACGGTCCGATCGGGTATCGACAACCTTGCGACGGACGCGGCGAGTTCGCGCAGTTCCTGGACGAAGAGCCCGGTGAGAGCGGCCAGTTCGCCGGTGTCCCGCCCCCCGACCCGTGCCAGTTCGTGGTGCACGGCGGGGAGTACGTCGGTCGGACTGTCCTGGCCACTGGCGTGGAGGCTGAGCCGGGCGAAGTCCAGCCGGGGCAGCGGCAGGTGCAGGCTCAGGGCCGTGCCGAGCGGGTCGTCGGGGCCGACACGGCCCGAGCGCTGCGCCCGCTCCAGGGCGGGCAGCCAGGAGCGCTGCGCCAATCGCGGCAGCTGGGTGACGATCGACGCCTGGCAGACCGCAGCACCCACCTGGCCGGCGACCACGGCCGGGAGGTCGCGTGCCGCTTTCTGGAAGATGGCATAGGGACCGTCCCGCAGCAGGCCCTGCGCACCCAACAGCACCGACAGCCGGTACGAGACGTCCTGAAGGATCTTCGGCACCAGATACATCACCGCGGACGACAGGACCCCGGTCTCCCCGGGCAGCGCGTGCAGCGCGCGGGCCCCGACCGTCGCCAGCGCGTCGCAGGCCAGCAGGTCGGTGAACGCCCCGACGAGGGTGGCACTCGCGAGCGGCGGCACCCCACCAGGCCCCGCGTGGAGCTGCCGCTCCCGCACGAAGCCGGTCACGGTGCGCAGCTGGGTGTCCGCGATGCCGAGGGCCATGCCCGGCAGTACGGTGTGGCTGATCTGCAAGGCCCGCAGAACGGTGTCCATCGCCTCGCCCGGCTCGCCCAGCACGCTGTCGGCGGGCACCGGGCAGTCCCGTAACTCGATGCCGCCGAGCAGCAGTCCACGCAGCCCCGAGGTGCGGAACCTGCGGTCGCGCGCGGCCCGGCCCCGGGGCAGCTTCTCCAGGTCGACCAGCAGATGCGTGTGGCCTCGGCCACCGGGCCGGTCGTCGGCGCGGGTGAAGAGCACGGCGGCCTCGGCCCGCACCATGTTGTCGATCAGCTGCTTGCCGCCGTCGAGGACCAGCCCGCCGTCGCCCGGGAGCGCCCGCAGGCTGGTCCCGGCCAGGTCGTTGCCGTGCGCCAGTTCCGTGAACCCGCCCGCGAGCCGCCCTTCGGCGAGCAGGATGCGGGCCGCTCTGCGCTGCTGGCCCGGTGTCCCGGACGCCCATACGGGCAGGCCCGCGACGAAACTGGACACGCCGTATCCGACGCCGAGCGTTCCGTCTCGCCGGAAGACGCTGCGCATCAGCCCGGCGAGGTCGTCCGCGCGGTCGAAGCGGCCACCGAGCGCGCGGGGCACGAACTCGGCGTTCAGCCCGAAGCAGCACAGCGTGTGCTCGCCCGCGGCGAACGGCACCCCGCCCTCGTCCGCTTCGAGCACCGCGGTGTAGCCGAGCGGGTTGTGCGGGTCGTGGGGGTCACCCAGGAACCGCTCGAGCTCGGCGATTCGCTGCGTGACGGGCGTGTTGCGGGGCCCGGTCATCCGGGTGGCTCCCCGTACGAGCGCGCCCCGCCGCTCGGTGGGCGGGACTCTGCGAGCACACACGGGAACAGGGAGAACAGCCGACAGGTGACCCGCTGCTCCTCCAGTGCGGGCAGCAGCCGGTCGAGGGCGGGGCCGTCCAGGTCATCCGGGTCCGGCTGTCCGCTCAGCTCCCTTTCCAATCGGGCCAGTGCGGCCTCCAGCCAGCCGTCGTCCGCCCAGGGCGGGGCCGCCGCCGGGGCGTCGCCGCCCGGCCGGTTGTGCAGCCACAGCTGGAGACTCGCGGCCGCCGCGTACAGCAGGCTGTACCGTCGGGCCAGACCGAAGGCGTCGTCGGGGATGCCGCGCGGAGCGGGCCGGTGGGCGGCGAGCTCGTCGTGCAGGCCGTCACAGAGCCGCACGAGGCTGTCCGCCCGGTCAGCTATCTCGCCGCGCACCTCTCCCGCTCCGGCGAGCGCCCGGATCCGTTCGGCGGCGCCCGGGAGTGACTGCACGATGCTGCTGCCGGTCCGCGATTGCAGGCTGAGCGGCACGGCGCCGAGCGGCGGCAGCGGCGCATCGAGCCGGGCGGCGGCCGCGACGCCCGCCGGGTCGTGGTGCCCTTCCCGGTAACGCCGGGCGAGCACCGGAAACTGGCGGATCAGCGCCACCAGACCGACGACCGGGCTTCCGCCGAAGAGCCCGACGGCGCGATGGTCCCGCTCGATCTTCTGGAACTGCCCGTCCGCATGGTCACGCGTCAGCAGCGCCCGGCCCCCGAGCAGCTGCCGCAACGCGCCCAGCGACCGGTCGGCCATGGTCGGCACCAGAAACTTCACAGCGGCCGACGCGACGCTCTGTTCCTGCGGAAGGGTGTGCGCGCTGCGGGTGGCGACGAGCCCGACCGTTTCCGCAAGCAGTAGTTCCGCGTACACCTCGGCCAATGCGCGGGCCGCCTGCGGGAGTTCGATGAGTCGGCGCCCGTGGAGCCGATGGCGGTGCGCGAACTCGAGGACGAGCCGCAGCGCCTGGTCAAGAGCCCCGAGCGACATGCCCGCACACAGGGTCCGGGCCAGTTGCCGGCCCTTGAGGACGCACTCCAGCCCTTCCCCCCACGCGCCGATGCGGGCCTCGTCTGGCAGTTCGGCACCGTCGAAGACGATGCCGCTGAGGTCGGCGCCGCGCACACCAACGGTCCGCTGGGCCGGCAGCGTCCGCCAACTCCCCGGTACCAAACGTTCCTTGTCGACACAGAGCAGCGTGAAGGCGCCGGGACCGCCGACGGGTACGGTGCGGGCGAGGACGCACAGGAACGCCGACCTATCGGCGTTGTTGACAAGCCGCATCTCCCCGTCGAGGCGATACCCTCCGCCGGGCAGTTGCCGCACCGTCAGCTCCCCGATGGGCAGATCGCTGCCGGGCTCACCTTCGGTGACCGCCAGCCCCACCACGGCGCCGGCGCGGACCCGTCCGGAGAGCCGCGCGACCTGCTCCGGACGACCCGCCAGCCAGACACCGGCCGCTGCCGGGTAGGTCGTGGCGCAGCCCACGACGACGGTGAGGTCGCGGCGGGCGAGGGCACGGACGATGCCCAACAGCTCGTCCATGCCACGCAGCGCACCCCCGGAGCCGGCCGGTGCGAACCACCGGGACAGCCCCAGGCCGTCCAGCTCGCGGGCCGCCTCGTCAGGGAACTCCTCCGCCCGGTCGCACGCCGCGGAGCGGGCGACGGACAGGGCACGCCGGTGGTCCCGCGGATCTCCAAGACACTGCTCCAGCCATGCGGTCAGGCGATGAACACCGCTCATAACCGGGCGGCCTCCTGCCGCGGAGCAGCTGCCCGGCGAGGCCCCGAAGCCGCCGCGGCGTGGCGGACCACCGGATCGCCCGCACTCGCCTGCCGCGCACGGCAGTGTCCGTCGCGGATTTCCTGCACCGTGCACACGATCTGGATCCCCTTCGCCACGGGTCGTCCGCCCCGGCCCCCTCACGAGCGGGCCTCCTGGCGGCGGACGACCGGCACCCTGCGAACCACCGGAACCCGGCCAGGACCGGCACGCCCCAGCCTGATTCGCCCGGCTATACGAGGGCTATAAACACCCGTCGCCCATGCGCTGACCACCGGCCCCCACGACCCGCGGCGGCGCCTGCCGCCCGAACACGTCCCCGTGCCCCTGTCACCAGGGCGCGGAACGCGGCCCGGCCCCTTCGCCGCGCGCTGCTTCTACCTCTTCAGCCTCGGCGGGTCACTTCCCCAGGAAGACCCCGCAGGCCAACCCTCTACGACAGCCGTGACAGCACCATGGAGGGCAGCACGCTGGACACCACGTCGGACTCCGGCACCCCGGGACGGCCTGCCCCGGCAGTTCGGTCGCACCCGCCGCTTCTCACCCGGTGCCCTGCGAACAGTTCACCGCCTCCCCCCGACGGCCCGGCGGGTGCTCATCGGTCGCACGGGACCGGACATCGATCCGGTGGGTCGGCTGTGGCAGTACGAAGGCGGCGCGGGCCGGCTGCCGGCGGCCCCCGGCGCTCCTGGTGGACACCGGCGCCGAGGGGGTGCCCGCGGCGGAGCGGTTGCGACGGGAGCACCCGCAACGCTCGGTGGGTGTGGTGGCGTACACCGCGGACGCCCCGCCTACGGACAGCGCCGCGCCGTTCTGCCCGTCGGGCGAGAGCCAGGGGTCGACCACCGGGCGGCCGCCGGTACCAGGATCACCGACGGCAGCGCCAAGGGCGGGCCCGCTCCCCGGGCCTGCCTGCGACGAAGGTGTACGTCGACGGCGGCTCGGTCACCCTCGGCTGACCGCCTGGCGATCCGACCGCCTCACCACCTACACCTCACACCTGACCAGCTCACCGCCTTACGGGCGAGCGGCAGCGTCGAGACTTCCCCGGCTGCTCCTCCCCGACGCGGCCGCCCCTACAGCGCCGTCGCCGCCTCCATCCCACAGGCCCACCCTCGCCGGGTCAGGGAGCGCGGCGCGGTCGCTTCCAGCAGGTCAGAACCTCGTTCGTCGTGGTGACGGTCGCGACCAGGGCGAGGGTGTTGCGGATCATCGCGGGTGTGTAGTCGGCAGGCACTCCCGCGATGGCGTCCGAGGGCACGACGGCCGTATAGCCGAGGTTGACCGCGTCGAACACGGCGTTCGGGATCGCGACGTTCGCCGACACCCCGGTGACGACGAGTGTGCGACAGCCGAAGTTCCGCAGCAGGGCGTCCACATCGGTGCCCGCCAGGGGCGAGAGCCCGTGCAGCCTGCGCACCACCAGGTCGTCCTCCGAGACCGGTATCGGATCGGCGATCCGTACGGCGCTGGAGCCGACGATCTGCTGAACGGACAGCCGCTCGGCCGCTTTGAACAGGCGGGCGTTGCGGTTGGCCCCCCGACCGTCGGGACGGCGTTCGGCGACCGCGTGCAACACCTGGACGCCGGCTTCGTGGGCGGCCGCGACCAGCCGGGCGATGTGCGCCAGGGCTCCCGACTTCCGCGCCGCGTCGGCGAGTTCCGGCAGCGCACTGTCCACGCCGACCACGCCGCGCTGGCACTCGACGGTGAGCAGTACCGTCGAGGCCGGATCCAATTGCTCGATGAGCCGTGCGTCCGATGCCATCGCCACCCCTCCTGCGACCTGCCTGGGTCTGCCTACGTCTGCATCTGCCTGCCCGGGCCCGCCCATGCTGCGGGAGTCGGCCCGTCCTGCGGGGTCCGCCCCCTACATGCCCGAATGCCCTGGCCCGCGCGTCGGTGTCCTGGTTGCTTCTCGACGCGCCGCGCCCATCCCCTCCGCTGACCTGGTCGAGGTGCGCGAGGCTATCCGCCATTGCGCCTGTCAGGAAGAGCCCTCATGCTTTCTGACAGGTAGTCAGATCACAGTTCGGAGGACGGCGTCGTCGCGGGCCGCGTGCTGCCCGCCCACGGCCCGCACAGCGGAGGGCGAGGACGGATGACCGATACACAGCGTCGGGGGCGACGGATCATGATGACGCGGAGCGAGCGCGACGCGTTCCTCGCCGGCGAGCGGACCTGTCGGGTCGCGACGGTGAGCGGGGACGGCGCGCCACACGTCGGGGCCCTGTGGTTCGTCTGGGACGGCGACGCGCTGTGGCTGTACTCGATCACCCGAAGCAAGCGGTGGGCGCAGTTGCGCAAGGACGCACGGCTCGCGGTGGTCGTCGACGACGGGCACGAGTACGGGGAATTGCGGGGAGTCGAACTCGCCGGCCGCGCGGTGTTCGTCGGCGAGGCACCGCGTACGGGCGAGTCATGCCCCGAACTGGACGCGCCGGAGCGGCTGTTCGCGGCGAAGTACTTCGCAATGGACGAGATGCCGCACGACGGCCGGCACGCGTGGGTGCGCCTGACGCCGGAGACCGTCACTTCCTGGGACTTCCGCAAGATACCGGGGTGAGCGCGGAGGACGTCCGAAGGCGGCGGGGCGCGGAGCTGGTCCGGGGACTGCGCGGCGGCAGGGCGGGACGACGGGCCCTGAGGAGATCGGTATGGGCTACGCGGTGTCGGTGCGGTCGTCGATACCTCACCGAGGGGGACTGGGCAGGGCCGGACTGCGCCGTGCGAAGCCCGGCGGCGACCGGGAGCTGGGCGGGGCTGGGCAGGTGGGAGCGGCAGTGGTCTGAGGCGCTGCCCTCGCCCGCACTCCACCCGCGCGTAACAGGAATCTTGGTCGGCGGGGAGGCCCGTTCAGGGCGGAGCGCACCACTGATGAGAGGCACTCGGGACCGGCCGGGACCTGCCCGGCACCCGGGCGGGCACCTGGGCGAGTCGCCTTCCGCGACACCCGGCCGACGCGTCCCGCACCCCGCCCGACGCCTGGAAGTGATCGCGATGTCAGTGGTCTCTGCGAGAGTGGTGGGGTCAGCCCGTTCTCGGCCGCCACGGGTGCGGGAGCGGGGCAGCTCCGGCCTCGACGGGCCGGGTGCCGACGAGAACGAAGGAGATCCGGTGAACGTGCTCTTCCCCGCGCTGCGCGACGCTTCGACCGCGCCCGCGCTGCGCTTCGGCGACCGCGCGCTCAGCTACCGCCAGCTCGCCGCGGTGGCCGGCCCGCTCGCCGAGCGGATCGGCGCAGAGACACGCGTGGCGATCTGGGCGACGGCCACGCTGGAGACCTCGGTGGGCGTGATCTCCGCGCTGCTCGCCGGAGTGCCCGCGGTGCCGGTGAACCCGAAGATCGGGGAGAGCGAGCTCGCCCACATCGTGGCGGACAGCGCGCCCTCACTCGTTCTGGCCCAGTCCGGCGTCGACCTGCCGGACGCGCTCGCCGCCCTCCCGCGCCTCGACGTCGAGGTCATCGCACCTCCCGAGGACGCCGTTCCGGCACCTTTCCCGTACGAACCGGGTGACGAGTCCCCGGCCCTGATCGTCTACACCTCCGGCACGACCGGACCGCCCAAGGGCGTGGTGCTCCCACGCCGCGCCATCGCCCACACGCTGGACGCGCTGGAGGACGCCTGGCAGTGGACCGCCGACGACGTCCTCGTGCACGCCCTGCCGCTCTTCCACGTCCACGGCCTGATTCTCGGCATCCTCGGCCCGCTGCGCCGCGGCGGCAGCGTCCACCACCTGGGACGCTTCAGCACCGAAGCCGTCGCGCGGGGACTCTCCGCGGACGGCACCATGCTGTTCGGCGTACCGACGATGTACCACCGGCTGGCCGTCGAGGCGGGAGAGGACCCGGTGCTCGCCAAGGCGCTCACCCGCGCCCGGCTGCTGGTCTCCGGTTCCGCCGCACTGCCGCTGACCGACCACGAACGGATCGCCGCCGCGTCCGGCCGCAGAGTCATCGAGCGGTACGGCATGACGGAGACGCTGATGAACACCAGCGTCCGGGCGGACAGCCCTGATGCCGCGGGGACGGTCGGCGTGCCCCTGCCGGGCGTGTACGTACGCCTCGTCGACGATGCCGGTAAGGCGATCGCGGACAGCGACGGCGAGACGGTCGGTGAGATCCAGGTCCGCGGCCCCAACCTCTTCGTCGAATACCTCAACCGGCCCGACGCCACCGCCGCCGCCTTCGACGGTGGCTGGTTCCGCACCGGCGACATGGCGATCCGCGACGCCACGGGCAATTACCGCATCGTCGGCCGCAAGGCCACCGACCTGATCAAGAGCGGCGGCTACAAGATCGGCGCGGGTGAGATCGAGAACGCCCTGCTCGCGCATCCTGGAGTCGCCGAGGCCGCCGTCACCGCCGAGCCGGACGAGGACCTCGGCGAGCGGATCGTCGCCTGGATCGTGGCCGAGAGCCGCACGGACGCCGAGCCGCCGTCCGCTCAGGAACTCTCCGACCATGTGGCCCGCCAACTCGCCCCGCACAAGCGGCCCCGAACCGTCCACTTCCTGGAATCCCTGCCACGCAACGACATGGGCAAGATCCTGAAGCGGGAACTCCATGCCTAGCGGCGGGCTCCTCGGGGGCGGGAGCGACAGCGAGCCCACCGACGACGCCCCGGAAAAAAACCGGGAACCGGGGCCCGGGGACCTGCCGGCCGACGGCCCGACCGGGGGCGTGGGAGCAGAGCCCGAGCGCGACACCCTCGCCACTCCCCCGCCCGTGGTCCCCCCCGCTGCCCGGCCCGCCGCCCGGCTCACGGCCCGTCAGGCCATGGAGCTGGTCGCCGACTCCTACGTCGAGCCTGCCTCACCCGACGACACCGGAACGCCCGGCCCAGCGGCGACAGATCAATGGGCCGATGCAGAGGCGGAGTTGGCGGGTGAGCCGGACGGAGAACGATCCGAGCGCCCGGACGGAGCGGGTGCGCCGGTCAGCAGCCCCTCGGGCCGTCCGGACGGCCCGCTCGGCTGGCACGGCTACGACGCCGCCCGGGAACGCGCCCGCGCCCGAACCGGTGAGGACGAGTCGGTGGTGACCGCCCTCGCCACGATAGGCGGCAGGCAAGCAGTCCTCATCTCCTTCGAGTTCGGATTCCTGGGCGGCTCCCTCGGCGAACGCACCGGCGACCGCCTGGTGGCCGCCTACACCCAGGCCCGCGAACGCCGCCTGCCGGTCGTGTCGTTGGTCGCCACGGGCGGCAGCCGGATGCAGGAAGGCATGCGCGCCCTGGCGCAACTTCAGCGCGTGGCCGGCCAGTCGGCACTCAACCGCGCGGCGGGACTGCCGCAGATCGCCGTGCTGCGGGACCCGACCACCGGCGGCGGATGGGCCACGCTCGGCGCTGGAGCCGACGTGACCCTCGCCCTGCCGGGAGCGCAGATCGGCTTCGCGGGCTCCCGGGTCCGTCCCAAGGGCGCCGACCCGCACGCCTACTCCGCCGAAGGGCAGCTGGCGGCAGGCCACATCGACGCCGTCGTCCCGCCGGACCGCCTCCGCGAGACCCTGGCGCACTGGCTCCAACTCCTGGGCGGTGCAGGGAGGTCGGACTCCGCGGTGGAGCCCGACGCCGAAGCGGAGCCGGAAGCGGCGCCACCCCCGCACCCCCTCGGCGCGGCCACTCTCCCGGAGACCGGCTGGGATGCGGTGGTCCGCTCCCGCGACGCGCAACGGCCGCACGCCGAGGCATATCTACGGTCCTACTTCGACGACTGGGAAGAGATCAGCGGTGACCGCTGCGGTGGCGTCGACACGGGCATGCGCTGCGGGTTCGGCCGGCGCGACGGCCGCACGATCGCCTTCGCGGCCCAGTGCGGCACGGCCACCCGCCCCGCCGGATTCCGCACCGCAGCGCGCTTGATCCGTCTCGCGGACCGGCTCGGCATCCCCGTCCTCACCCTCGTGGACACTCCCGGGGCGGCCAACGACCCGGAAGCCGAACGCGCCGGCGCCGGCGCGGCCATCGCGGACACCTTCGCCGCACTCGCCTCGGTCCGTGTCCCCGTCACCTCCCTGCTGATCGGTGAGGGTGGTTCGGGCGGCGCTCTCGCCCTCGCCGCTCCTGACCGGCTCTGGGCGACACCCGACAGCTACTTCTCGGTGATCGCCCCGGAACTGGCCGCAGCCATCCTCAAGCGCGACACACAGCAGGTGCACGACACCGCCGACCAACTCCGCATCCGTCCGCAGGACTTGCTGGAGCTGGGTGTCATCCGCGGCATCGTCACACCGCCTTGACCAGCTCGGGGCATAAGTCCCTACGGGGTGCCGCGCACCCGGAGCAGTGGGGCGGGGCACCAGGCCCGGGCCGTCCGCCCATCAGGCCGCGACGCCCCAGACCGCGAGCTCCGGGCCGGTCCGGGCCGGGCCGCCTGGTCCGGGTCGGCTCGGGTCACCGGCCCGAGCCCATGCAAAAGTGCCGGCACACCGGGACCTCAGCAGCCCGGAACCTGCTTGCCCGCCGCCCGGAGCGCTCCCACGGCCGCACGGATCGACGGCCTGCGATCGGCGTCCGCACGCCAGATCGCGTAGACGTGGCGCCGCATGGTGTGACGTACCGGAACCACACTCACCCCCTCGGGCACCGGGCCGCGGCCGAGGCGCGGCGCCACCGCCACCCCCAGGCCGGCAGCGATCAGGGCGAGTTGAGTGTGATGCTCCTCGGCCATATGCGCGATACGCGGCTCGATGCCCTTGCCGCGCAAGGTGAACATCAACCACTCATGGCAGAACTCCCCCTGCGGCCAGGAGATCCACTCGTCGTCCGCGAACTCCTCCAGCTCCACGGACCGGCGCTCGGCCAGCCGGTGATCCGACGGCATCGCCACATCGGCCGGATCATCGAGGAGCGGAGCCTTCGCCAGCCCCTCGGGCAGCGACAACGGCCGGTTGTACCAGTCCAGGACGACGCCGAGGTCGAAGTCGCCCCGCACCACGCCGCGTACGGAATCGTCCGGCTCCATCTCCGTCAGCCGTGCGCGCAGTTGCGGATGGGCGGCGCGCAGCTCGGCGAGCGCCGCGGGGAAGAGTCCGCGGGCCGCGGTGGGAAACGCGCCGATACGCAGTTCGCCCACGGCCTGACCACGGTGCGCCTCCAGCTCGGCCTGGGCCAGCTCGACCTGGGAGAGGATGCGTGCGGCGTGTTCGGCGAGCAATCGTCCCGCATCGGTGAGCCGCACTCCTCGCCCGTTCTTCGCCAGCAGCGGCTGCCCGGTCTCCCGCTCCAGCTTGGCGATCTGCTGCGAGACCGCGGATGTCGTGACATGCAGCCCGTCGGCCGCCGCGCTCACCGAACCATGGCGGGCCACCGCGCTCAGCGTCCGTAGGCGATCAAGGTTCAACATATAAGCAATGCTAAGCGATACCGGCCACAAATACTCGCTTGTGCTACGCAGTGGTGCGCAGCATCGTAGAGGCCATGAGCATCGCCACCCGCGCAGCCGCCGACTCCGGCAACGCAGAGCCTCCGGCCGCACCCGCCGCCCCTCACCCCTCCTCTGCCTCGTCGATCGCAGCCACAACGACCTCCGGCGACGCCGGCGACGGCTCCGCCCGCCGTCGCGCGTACGGCTGGCCGCTCCGCTTCGCCGTTCTCAGCCTGATCTGGGGCTTCAGCTTCCTCTTCATCAAGGTCGGCACCAACGGCTTCGCCCCGCTGCAGGTCACCCTGGGCCGCGTCGGATTCGGCGCGGCCGTGCTGCTGGCGATGCTCGCACTCAAGCGTCAGCGGCTACCGCGCTCCGCACGGACCTGGGGCCATCTGACGGTCGCCGCGTTCTTCCTCAACGCCCTCCCGTTCTCGCTCTTCGCGTATGCGGAGCTGACGATCCCCTCCACCCTCGCCGGCATCTGCAACGCCGCCTCTCCCCTGTGGGGCATGCTGCTCTCGGTCGTCGCGCTTTCCGAGGACCGCCCCACCAGGCGCCGGGTCGCCGGACTGGGCATCGGCTTCCTGGGTGTTCTCACCGTCCTGGGAGCCTGGCAGGGCTTCGCGGGCACGGACCTGGCGGGCACCGCGATGGCTCTGGGCGCATCGCTCAGCTACGCCGTCGGCTGGATCTACGTCCGCCGCACCCTGGCGGGTGTGCAGGACTCCCACCTGTCGATGTCGAGTGCGCAACTGCTGCTGGCGACCCTCCAACTGGCAGTGGTGACGCCGCTGTTCACCTCCCTTCCGGTCTCCTACCCGGTCATCCCCCTCCTCGCCGTCGTCGCCCTCGGCACGCTGGGTACCGGCTTCGCATTCCTCCTGCAATACGGCCTGGTCGCGGAAATCGGTCCGACCACGGCCCAGATGGTGACCTACTTCGTCCCTGTCATCGCCACCACCGCCGGTGTGGCACTCCTGGACGAACAGCTGAGCTGGAACACACCCGTCGGTGCCGTCATCGTCCTCGCCGGCGCCGCTCTCACCCAGAGCAAGCCCCGCCGCACCAACTCTTGAGCGCAGCGTCCCCGGCCCCGGGCGACCCGGAGCCGGCGGACCACGTGGGCCGACCGGGCAGCTCCGGACCTCCGTCCGGCCGGCTCAGGGGGACATCGCGGCGCATGCCGAGGGTGGCAGGTCTCCCTCTGCCGCCTGTGTCTGCAAACAGGGCCCGCGGCCTTGGTGACTGCCGCGCCTTCCGGCCGCGGCCGACGAACCGGCGCGGCCGAAGCGAACCGAGCCGTCGCGGCCGGCACCCGGCCCGCCCGGGCAAACGCCCGGCGAGCGACCGCCTCGACCACTCACTCATACCGTCGCGCCTCCCCCCTCCCCGTCGCCGCGGCGACGGCCTCCGCCACCGGTGCGATGTCGTCGTCCGCCAGGCCGGAAACGGTGATCCGGACACCCGGCGGTGACTGCATGCGGAAGCGGGCGCCGGGAGCCACGGCCCAGCCGGAGTGGAGGAGCCGGGCCACGGCACCGGTTTCGTCCGGGACCGGCACCCAGACGTTCATACCGCTGCGCCCCCGGGCCGACACCCCTCGCTCCGCCAACTCCCGTATCAGGGCTTCCCGGCGCCGGCCGTACGCCCGCGACACCGCCTTCGGGTCGACCGCCGACGTCCGCCACAGGTGGGCCACGGTGTCCTGGAGGAGGTGGCTGACCCAGCCAGGACCCAGGCGCTGCCTTCCGCGCACCCGGTCGACGGTGACCGCGTCGCCGGTCAGGACCGCCAGCCGTAGGTCCGGGCCGTACGCCTTGGCCGTTGAGCGCACCAGCACCCAATGAGTCGTGACACCGGAGAGCGGATGCAGGGGAAGGTCGACGATGCCGTGGCCGTGGTCGTCCTCGATGAGCAGGACGTCCGGCCGCTCGGCGAGGAGCGCGCGGAGCGCGGTGGCACGCTCGCCGCTGATGGCCGCGCCCGTGGGGTTCTGCGCCCGGTCGGTGATGACGACCGCCCTCGCGCCCTCCTGGATGACGCGTGCCAACTGCTCGGTCAGCGGCCCCTCGTCGTCGACACCGACCGGTGCGGGGCGCAGTCCGAGGGCCGGAATGAGGTCCAGCAGGCTGCCCCACCCGGGATCCTCCACGGCCACGACATCGCCGGGCCGTAGATGGGCGGACAGCACCCTCTCCATGGCGTCGAGCGAGCCGCTCGTGACGGCGACCGGGCCTCCTGCCACGCCGTCGGCGTCGAACGCCGAGCGGGCCAGCGCGGCGAGGTCGTCGTCGACGGCAGGGGTGCCGTACAGCACGGGTTGTCTCGCGCTGCGCGCCGCCGCCTCGGCGAGCGCCCGCTCCAGGGGAGGCAGCAGGGCCCGGTCGGGATTGCCGTCCGAGGCATCGCGCACCCCGGGCGGGACCTCCACCCGCAGCGCCTCGCGCGGCGTGCTGGCCGGCCGGGATCGCACCCGGCTGCCACGCCGGCCCGAGGTCTCGATCACACCCCGGTCACGCAGCGTGCGGTACGCGGCCGCGACCGTATTCGGATTGACCTCCAGAAAGACGGCCAACTCCCTGAGCGGGGGCAGGACTTCGCCCGGTTGGAGCTCGCCCGCACCGACGGCTCGCTCGACACTGGCGGCAATCTCCGATGCGCGCCGCCCTTCGATCCGATACTCTCCTAGCACAAACAACATTATGCACTAGTGCAATGGAGATCGCAATGTCATCCGCCGCGTCGTACGCCCGAACCGAGCGCACGATCCCCACCCGCGCCCGCGAGCGCGCCTCCTACGACCATGAGACGGTGCACGCGATCCTCGACGAGGGATACGTCTGCCACCTCGGCTTCGTGCGCGACGGCGTACCGGTCGTCCTGCCCACCCTCTACGGCCGTATCGGCGACCGTCTCTACCTCCACGGCTCGACGGGTTCGCGTCCCCTGCGTATGGCGGGTGGACAGACGGACCCCGGCCTGGACGTCTGCGTCACCGTCACCCACGTGGACGGCCTGGTCCTGGCCAAGTCGGCCTTCCACCACTCCATCAACTACCGCTCCGTCGTAGTCCACGGCACCGCACACCAGGTGACGGACGCGGAAGAGAAGACGGCCGCGCTGGACGCACTGGTCGACCAGGTCCTGCTGGGGCGCGCCGCTGACTCCCGCCCGGCCAACGCCAAGGAGCTGGCCGCCACCGCCGTGATCAGCCTCGACCTGCAGGAGGTCTCCGCCAAGATCCGCAGCGGCGGCCCCAACGACGAGCCGGAGGACCTCGCACTGCCGTACTGGAGCGGCGTCCTCCCGGTGGCCCCGGCCTACGGCGCCCCGATACCGGCCGACGACCTGGCGCCCGGCACCGCCCAGCCGGCATACCTCTCCGCCCGCTGAGGACCGCGATGCTGATCCACCCCTGGGACGCGCCCACCGACGACACCGAGTGGCAGCGCTTCCTCGCCACGCACGACTTCGGGCAGCTGGCCGCCAACGGGCTGCCGGGTGAGCCGCCGATGCTCCAGCCGCTGCACTTCGCCTACGACCGGGAGCACCGCGAGGCCGTGACGCACCTGGCGCGCCCCCACCCCATCTGGGGCGCGTTGGAGGACCGGCCGACCGTCCTGCTGAGTGTCGTGGACGACTACGCGTTCATCCCAGGCCCCTGGCAGACGGCCGAGGATCAACCTCCCGAGCACGGCGTCCCCACCAGCTTCTACGCCGCGGTCCAGCTCACCTGCACCGCCCATGTCGTGGACGACCCGGAGGCCAAGGCCGCGCTGCTGCAACGGCAGGTGGGGCACTTCCAGCCGGCCGGCGGCTCCGCCCCGGTCGTCGCGGGAGAGGCACCCTACGGACGGCTGCTGTCCGGGATCCGCGGACTGCGTCTGGAAGTGCGGGAGGTCCGCGCCAAGTTCAAGTACGGAGGAAAGCGCAGCGAGGAGATCCAGCAACGCATCTCGGCACGCCTCTCCGAACGCAACGGACCCGGCGACGCGGCGGCCCGCGTTCACCAGCAACGCCGTCTGAACGCCCGGGCCACCCCGGCGCCCGGCCGTGAGAGGCCGAGCGATGGGCGGTGAGCAGCCGAGAAATGAAGAGTGAGCGGTGGGTCTGCCTCGTACGGTCATCCCCGGGGCGAGGCAGTCATCCCCAGGCGTAGCAGGCGCCTCCGGGCCCCGTCCGGACTACGCGACGCCCGAAGGCCGTACGGTCAGCAGGGGCAGCGGAGGCAGCCCGGTCATCCACGCACTCGCTCCCTACGAAGCGGGCGTTTCGGCCGACACATCGTCCCGGGGGCGTGCCGGGGGCGCGGCCTCTCCGACGGCAGCGGGGTGCGGCGTGGCCTCCGGCGCGGCCTCGTCCGTGGGGCGCGGCCCGCCGCGCTCCACGATGTGCGGCTCGACGGGGGCCTTGGGGGTGGCCGATTGCGCGATGAAAGCGCCGACCAGCACCACCACGCCGCCCAGGACCTGCGGGGCGGAGAGATGCTCGCCGAGCAGCACCCACGCCAGGATCGTCGCGATCACCGCCTCCAGGCATGCCACCACCCCGGCCACCTGCGGTGAGAGTCGACGAATCGACACCACGCCGGTGAGATAGGCGGCCACCGTCGCGATCAGGACGATCCAGGCGAGCAGCAGAGCCGCCGGCACCTGGGTACCGTCCATGCCCGCGCTGCCGCCGAGCACCGTCCACCGCATCCCCCAGGGCCGGGCGATCACGGTGAGCACGGCGGCACCGATGAGCAGTCCGTAGGCGATCACGCCGAGCGGATCCACCGCGTCCTCGCCGTCGCCCCCGTGGTCGGACAGCACGAAGTAGCCGACCTGGCAGCAGGCCGCTCCCAGCGCGAGGGCGAGCCCGAGGAGATCGAAGCTCAGCCCCGACCACACCTCGACGACACAGGCCAGTCCGCCGACGGCCAGGACGACGCCGACAGCAGCGGCGCGGGTCACCGGCCGTTTCTGGACGAAGCGCACCCACCCCAGGACAAGGGCGGGGGCGAGATATTCGATGAGCAGCGCGACCCCGACAGGGATGCGGGAGAGCGAGGCGAAGTAGCAGGCCTGGACACCGGCGACGGCGAGCAACCCGTAACCGGCGAGCAGGGCGGGCCGGCGCCGCGGCAGGTCGCGGTGGCGCCAGGCGACGGGGAGCATCACCAGCGCGGCACCGACGACGCGCAGCCAGGTGACGTGCAGCGGTTCGAGTCCGGCTTCGATCAGCGGTTTGGCGGCGACGCCGGAACCGCCGAAGGCGACCGCGGAGAGCAGTGCGATGCCCAGTCCCGCGCGGCGGCCCCCAGGGGCACCGGTGCCCCGCGGCCCGGAGGCGGTGTGTGGCTGCTGGGCCCCCCGGGGCCCTGTGGTTCCCTGGCCCGGGGCGGTCGAATGACCTTGCGGGCTCGCCGATGACGCGTGCATCGGGTCATCATGACAGCCGCCGTCAGCAGCGTCATCCCCGATACCCCTGTCGGTTGCCGGGCTCGACCGGGCCTGCCACGGCATAGCGTCGCAGGCCAGGGCCCGCAGGCTTCAAAGCCGTCACCGCTGGACAGCGACAACCGTCGGTTCCATGGAACCGACGGTCAGGCGGCCCCAAGGACCTATCGGACCGGCGGACCGGCGGCGGATCGCTCATGACCGGCCAGGCCGGCGGGCTAGCGGGCCGGTCGAACCGGAGCACGTCAGTCCAGACGGGCGCGCTCGCCGTCCAGGCGGGCGGCGAGCATGGCGGTGTCGACGGAAGCCCGGCGCAGGACTTCGACGGCCCGGGACTCGGGATCGTCCACCAGGGCGGCGAGCAGGTCGAGGCAGTCGGCACCGGAGGCGTACCGGGCACGGGCGCGATCGAGCGCGCCGTCCATGGCGGCTGCCGCGGCCGGTGACCACCCGGGGACGACTCCCTCGGCGACCAAGGGGACCGCGCCGGAGTCCTCGACGGTGCCGTGCCACTGGAGTCCGTAGCCGATGCTGCGTTGGACCAGGTAGCCGAGCAGCCGGGCGACCTGCGGTCCGCTGCCGAAAGAGGCACGTACCGCGGGGTCCGACTCCAGCAGGCCGTGGAGCAGGTGCGCGGTGTCGACCTGGCGGTCGCCGTCGCGGGTGGCTCGCCTGCGAGCAGCGGAGACCACCGACGCCAGCTCGACTGTGAGCTGAGCTTCGAGCTCCCCGTGGGCGGGGCCGTCGCCGCCGCTGTACGCAGTACCGTTTTGCACGGTTCCACCCCACCAGGCGCCCGGGTCCCACAGCATCCCCGGCGGGAATCATTTGCGCGTCCCACGCTGGTTGGGCACGGCCGCGCCCGCCTCATCCTTACGGAGGAGACACGGCGAAGGTGTGGGGGCGGGACAAAGAGGTGCGGGACGAAGCGCGCATCGGTTCCGGAGTCGCCACCGTGGTGCTCAGAGGATCCGGAGCAGTGGCGTAGGCGCGCGCACGTCCGCGTCGCGCGCCCGCGCGGGCAACCGGCCGCCTCTCGCGGTACGTCCTTCCCTAAGGGACGCCTGTGGAACCACTCACAGGAACCACCCTCGCACCACCCCACCCACCCAGCCCGTCACATCCGCCCCGTCCGTCCCGGCACCGCCTCGGCGAAGGATTTCGATGGCCACCCGACCACTGCTGTTCCTCGACATCGACGGCGTGCTCAACCCGGTCCTGCCGACCCCCGGTTACACCGCGCACGACCTGCTCGACCACACCGTGCTGCTCTCCGTCCACCACGCCGACTGGCTGCGCGAGCTCTCCGAGACGTATGAACTCGTGTGGGCCACGACCTGGGAGCAGCACGCCAACACCCATATCGCGCCGCTGCTGGAGCTGCCTGAACTGCCGGTCGTCGCGTTCACCGACTACCGCAACAGGCCCGACGACCCACAATTCGAGGGGGTGGAGAGCCTGCTGGGACGCAAGTGGGCGCCGTTGCTGCGGTATGCGGACGGTCGGCCGTTCGCCTGGGTGGACGACGTGATGCCCGACAGCTTGGTGCGGAGCAGCCGCCGGCGGCCGGACCGGCTGCTGTTGCCCGTCGATCCGGCGCGGGGCCTGCGCCGTCACCATGTGGACCGATTGCTCTCCGATCCGCCGCGGCCGCCCCGACGCTTCAAACTGACGCTACGTCAGAATTGACGCTCGTCGGTATTGAACCTTCGCCCCCGCGCGGATACGTTCCCCCGCACAGCCGGGGACAGTCACCGAAGGGGTGGTCGCATGGCCGAAGTCACCGCTCAGGCCCGCATCGAGGCACCGGCCGAGCAGGTCTGGGACCGGCTCACCGACTTCGACGCGTACGGACAGTGGAACGCCACCCACACCGGCTTCCCCAAAGGCGGCCCGGAAACGCTGGCGGTGGGCGCCGGGTACGAGGAGAACATGAAGCTCATGGGCTTCCCGGCCGAGGTGAACTGGACCGTGCGGGAAGTGGAACCGGGTCGGCTGCTTGCCCTCCAGGGCAAGGGGCCCATGGGCGTCACCCTGGGGATGCGCTACTCGCTCACCCCCGAGGCAGGGGCGACGACAGTCACGATCGACGGATCCTTCACCGGGGCCGCCGTGTCTTTGATGGGCGGCAAACTGAAGGACTCGGCCGGCGCCGCACTGAACGAGTCACTGCGCAACCTCGCCGGCCTGGTCACCTGAGCCGCCGTTCGCGTACGGCGCGGGTGGAGGCGATTCACGCCAGGACGAGCGCCGACCCAGGGACAGCACCCTGCCAGGACAAGGCGCAGCACCCCCTGATAGCGCAGGGCCGCACCAGGCCAACGGCGCCTCGCAGACACGAATGGGGCCACGACCGGTGATTCCGGCCGTGGCCCCATTCGCAGGCAACCCTCCCCAGAGCCGCCCCGCCTCGGATCTCCGCCCGAGCCGATCGGTCAGTCCTCTTCGGCGAGGATCAGATACAGCTCCTTGCGTGCCTTGTTGACCACCGCCATGGCCTTCTCCCGCTGCTCCGGGCTGCCGGTGGCCCAGACCTGGCGGAACGCCTCGACCAGGCCGCCGCCCGCCTTGCGGATCTCGTTCATGGCCTCCCAGTCGACGCCGCGCCCGGCGTCCTCCCAGGGCGCGTCCGAGCCGTTGTCGGCCTCGGTGCGTCCGGCTTCGGTCAGCGAGAAGAGCTTCTTGCCGCCGTCGCTGGCGTTGGTGATCAGCCCCTCGTCCTCCAGCAGCTGCAAGGTCGGATAGACCGAGCCCGGGCTCGGCTTCCACGCCCCGCCGCTGCGCTCGGCGATCTCCTGAATCATTTCGTAGCCGTGCATCGGACGGTCCTTGAGCAGCGCCAGGATCGAGGCGCGTACATCGCCGCGCCGTGCCCGGCCCCGAGGGCCGCCGCGCCCCCGGCCGCCGCCGAACGGAGGCCCGCCGAAGGGCGGTCCGAACCCGCCGAAGGCCGCGCGCCGCCGCTCGAAGCCGCCCGGGAAGTCACCTCGGCCGCCGTGACGTCCGGGGCCGCAGTGCTCGTGCCGGTGCTCGTGTCCGTGGTCGTTTCCTTGTGAACGCATGATGTCGTTCCTTCTTTCATTGATCGGTCGCGATGCTTCAACGATATATCGGAACTGTTCGTCGAGCAATCCCTATCGCGTGACCGACCACGCCCACTTCGGGTCCAATCACCGGAGATTGGCCTTGGCCTGCGGCTTTGTGGCCCCTCTACGCTCGCGGCCATGAGGATTCGCATCGTTGACGCCTTCAGTGAGCGTCCGTTCGCCGGCAACCCCGCGGGGGTCGTGCTTCTCGACTCCGGCACCTTCCCCGATGACGCCTGGCTCCAGCAGGTCGCCGCCGAGGTCAACCTCGCAGAAACCGCCTTCGCGCACCCGCTGCCCGAAGGCGGCGACGCCGACTGGGCGCTGCGCTGGCTCACCCCGGCCACGGAGGTCGACATGTGCGGGCACGCGACCCTGGCCACCGCACACGTCCTGCACTCCACCGGCACGGCAACCGGCACGGTCCGCTTCCGCACCCGCTCCGGCGTGCTGACCACGACGGTCGGCGACGGCGGAGCGATCACGATGGACTTCCCCACCGCGCCCCTGACGCCGGTCGAGGTCCCGGCCGTCGTCAAGGACGCCCTGGGTGCGGAGATCCGCTCCGCACACGACACCGGCCCCCAGGTCGGCGATCTGCTGGTCGAACTGGCCGACGAGAAGTCCGTACGGGCCCTCTCACCGGACCTCAGGGCACTGGCCGGACACGGCGGCCGAGGCGTCATCGCCACCGCGCCTGCCGAGGACCCCGACGCCGGCTACGACTTCGTCTCGCGCTGCTTCTTCCCCGCCGTGGGCATCGACGAGGACCCCGTGACGGGCAGCGCGCACACCGCGCTCGCCCCCTTCTGGTCCGCGCGACTCGGGCGTGACAGCCTGGTCGGCCTCCAGGGAGCGGCCCGCACCGGCTTCGTACGCACCACGCTCCGCGGCGAGCGCACCGAGCTGACCGGCACGGCCGTCACCGTCATCGACGGCGAATTGCTTGCTGCCCCCTGAATCCGGGCGGTTCACGCTGCTCATGGATCCGGCCACCGGCCGACGGGCGGTCCACGCTTCGTCGGCCGGGCAAGACCAGGAGCCGTCCGGACGCTCCACCCTCCGGACGTCAGGGGCGGGGCGCACGAGCGCGCCGCCCCCTTCCGCTCACGGGGTCGGCAGCCACCCCACCTTGCCGGCGAGCAGCGCGTACCCGACGAACGCGACGATGTCGATCAGGGCATGTGCGGCGACCAGCGGGCCCACCCGCCCCCACCGCCGGTAGAGCAGGACGAAGAGGACGCCCATCACCAGGTTGCCGAAGAATCCGCCGATGCCCTGGTAGAGGTGGTACGAGCCGCGCAGCACCGAGCTGGCCGCCAGCGCAGCCATCGGTCCCCAGCCCAACTGCCCCAGCCTGCGCAGCAGATACCCGACGACGATGACCTCCTCCACGACGGCGTTCTGCACCGCGGACGCGATCAGCACCGGGACCTTCCACCACACGTCGGGCAGCGCCTCCGGGACCACCGTCAGATTGAATCCGGCCGCCCGCGCACCCAGGTAGAGCAGCAGGCCGCTGCCCCCGATGACGGCCGCCACCCCGGTGCCGCGGCTCAGGTCGAAGCCGGGCCGGCTCCGGTCGAAGCCGATCGCGCGCAGCCCGCCGGCGCGTTCGCGCAGCAGCAGATGCGCGACCAGCGCCACGGGCACGAGCGCCGTCGCGATACCGAACAGCTGCCAGGCGAGATCCAGCCAGGGCCGGCCCGGCGCATGCGACCCGTTGAGCGTGGCCGCCTGGTCCTTGAGCCCGCCCGGCTTGGTCACCGAGCCGAGGAAACTGATGAGCGCCGACGCCGCGCTCGCGCCGAGCGAGAGCGCCAGGACGAGCAGCGTCTCGCTGCGCAGAACGCGCCGGGCGGGCCCCTCGGCCGTCCCCGTGCCAACGCTCGTACCGGGTCCCTGACCTGGCACGTCCGCATCGGCCACGGGACTTGTATCCGACTGCACGGCTTCCTCCACTTCCGCAATTCCGCCTCTTCGCCACCACCGCCCCGCTAGGGTCTCGAAAGCAGGTACGAAGATCGCGCGCGACAGGCCGGGGACGGGCGCCATCCACGTGGCGCATTCCCTCTCACCATCGAATCCGCTCGAGCTCCGAGAGTCAGGAGAGGCGCTACCGCAATGGGACGTCACAGCTTGCCCGACGGCTTGGAACCCGAGACCACGGGGGCCCGTACGAATTCCCGCCGTCGCACCGTCGTCATATCCACCGCACTGGTCCTCGCCGTTGCCGCCGGCTCCGTCGTGGCACTGCGCAGCGGTCTGCTGCCCATAGGCGGGCCGTGCGGCGGCGACTCGGTGCCGTTGAACGTGGTCGCATCTCCCGATATCGCGCCGGCCGTCGAGGCCATGGCCGGCAAGGCCCGCAAGGATGCCATCCGCACCGACGGCCAATGCCTTGACGTCAAGGTCACCGCGCGAGTCGCCCATGAGGTCGCCGACTCACTCGGGCAGCGGCCGGCCAGGTCGGAATTCCAGGTGTGGATCCCTGATTCGAGCCTGTGGGTGGACCAGGTCGGCGCGGAGCGGGGCACGCCGCTGACCGCCGCGGGCACGATCGCCTCGTCGCCGATCGGCCTGGGCGCCGTCCCCGAAGCGGCCAAGGAGCTGGGCCTTTCGGAGCGGGACTTCTCCTGGTCCGAGCTGAGCCGCGCCGCCACCTCCGGCGACGAGCTGCGGCTGGGCATGGCCGACCCCGCCCACAGCGCCACCGGGCTGCTCGCTCTGGCCCGCATCAACGCATCCAACGCCAAGAAGGCCAAGGACGACGACGAGGCCGACATCCGCACCGCCTCAGCGGCGAAGCTGCTCTACCAGCGGGCGGCGGACAGCGACAGACAGGCGCTGGCCACGCTGCCGCACGACAGCTCCGGAGCGACGGGCAATTCCCGCCGCAACGAAGCGCTACTGCTGTCCGAGCAGGCCGCGCACGCCCACAACACGGGCAAGGACAACGGCCCCGACCTGGAACTCTTCTCTCCCCGGGACGGCGGCGCGCAACTCGACTACCCCTACACCCTGGTCGACGACGACCAGCTGACCGCCGCGCAGACACGCGCCGCCAACCGCTTCATGACCCTGCTGGGCGGTGTCGACGGGCAACGAGCGCTGCGCGAGCGGGGGTTCAGAGCCGGCAACGGCGAGCCGAACGACAAGATCACGCGCGCGGCCGGCGGACGCGTCCCCCAGCCGTACGCCGCCGGCCTCGACGCCCCGCCCGCGCCCAAGGAACTCCAGGCGCTGCTGGGCAAGTGGACGAGCACGGTCCAGAGCGCGCGGATCGCCACGGTCGTGGACGCCTCGCCATCGATGGCCGGCCAGGTCCCCGGCCTGGGCCGGTCACGGATGGAGCTCGCCAAGGGTTCCCTGCTCAAGGCGGTGGAATCGTTCACGCCCGACGACGAGGTCGGACTGTGGAAATTCTCCACCCTCCTCGACGGCACCAAGGACTACGTCGAGCTGTCCCCCACGACCCGGCTCGGCGAGCGCGGTGAGGGTGGCGAAACCCACCGGGACGAGCTGACGGCCGCGTTGAATTCGCTTGCGCCGGTGCCTGCGGGCGCCAACGGGCTGTACGACACCACCCTCGCCGCCTACGAACAGGCCACCAAACGCTATGTGAACGGCAAGCTCAACACCGTGGTCATCATCACCGACGGCACCGACGACGACCTCGGCAGCATCGGACTCGACCAGCTCGTCGACAAGCTGAAGAAAGCCGCCGATCCGGCGCGGCCGGTACCGCTGATCGCCCTCGCGATCGGCCCGGAGACCGATCAGGCCGCCCTGGACCGCATGGTGGCCCCGACCGGCGGCTCCGCGCACCGCGTCAGCGACCCCTCACAGATCCACGAAGTGATGCTCAAGGCCATCACGAAGGCAGGCAGCGCCGGGCTGCGTTAGCCACCGACCGGTGGGCCCGTCCGCGATGGCGCCGCCGCCCCGGACGGCCCACCGGCCGGGGCGGCCCCGGTTACCGACCGCCTCGCCGGGACCCGCCGGCCGACCCGGGCTCATCCGACGCGGACTCCTCCGGTGCGGCGGACTTCCCGATGTCCCAGGCGACCGGCCACGTGTGGACCGGATCCCCGGCCTCCATCAACTCCCGGTAGCGACGGGTCATCGCGGCGAGGGCTGCGTGCCGCTCCAGGCCCTGGTGAGACGCGTGGTGGTAGGCCGCGGCCTGCCAGGACGCCCCGTTGACACGGCGTGCGCAGCGCTCCTCGATGATGCCCAGGTAGAGATCACGGTCGGCCGGCTCCACGCCCCAGGCGTCCAGCCCGGCTGCGGCCAGCGGCAGCAGTTCCTCGCGTACGAGGCGTACCGCCGGGATCTCGGTGACGCCCCCCGCGCGCCCGGACCTGGGCCAGCTGAGCGTGGCGTCGATGCCATAGCGGCAGGCGGTGTCGAAGTTGTCGGCCGCGTCGGCGAAGGGCAGTCGTGACCACACCGGGCGTGGCTGCTCGGCCAGCGCCCTGACCAGGCCGTAGTAGAAGGCCGCGTTGGCGATGACATCGGCGACCGTCGGACCGGCCGGCAGCACCCGGTTCTCCACCCGCAGATGCGCGACACCGTCGGCGACATCGTAGACAGGCCGGTTCCAGCGGTAGATCGTGCCGTTGTGCAGCACCAGCTCCGCGAGTTCGGGGACACCGCCCTTGTCGAGGACCCGCAGCGGCTCTTCCTCCTCACAGATCGGCAGCAGCGGCGGAAAGTACCGCACGTTCTCCTCGAAGAGGTCGTACGCGGAGGTGACCCAGCGCTCGCCGAACCACGTGCGCGGGCGCACGCCCTGTGCCTGGAGTTCCGGTGCCCGGGTGTCGGTCGACTGCTGGAAGACCGGCGGACGGGACTCCCGCCACAGCTCCCGCCCGAAGAGGAACGGCGAGTTGGCGCCCACCGCGATCTGCACGGCCGCGATGGCCTGCGCCGCGTTCCACACCGCGGCGAAGCGGTTCGGGGTCACCTGGAGGTGCAGCTGCACGGAGGTGCAGGCGGCCTCCGGCGCGATCGAGGGCGATCGGGAGAGCAGGTGCTCGACGCCCTGGATGTCGATCGTGAAGTCCTCGCCTCGGGCCGCCCGCATCTCGTCGTTGAGCAGCACGTAGCGATCGCTCTCGGAGATGCTCGCAGCCGTGAGGTCATCGGAACTCAGCGTCGGCAGTATCCCGATCATCACAATCCTGGCGGCCACCTCACGGGCTTTTCTGTCCGCGTAGGACAGGCCCGTACGGAGTTCCTCGGCGAGCTGGTCAAGGACCCTGCCGTGCAACCGGTGCGGTGTGATGTTGACTTCGAGATTGCACTGCGCGAGTTCGGTCTGGAAATCGTGACTGGCGATGCGTTCCAGAACTTGGGAGTTCAGCATGCGCGGCAGACCGTCGGCACCGGCGAGACTGAGTTCGATCTCCAGCCCCATGAGATTCTTGGGCCGGTCGAACCTCTTCTCCGCCAGGAGTCTCTCCAATCCCTCCAGACACTCGTGAAGCTTTCTTCGATAACGCTCCCGGTCCGCCAGGTCGATCCCGTCCGCGGCGACCTTCTCGCCCATCGAAGGGTCCCTCCTCGAGTGAGCGGCCCGCGGACACGGGCCGCGTGGAGCCGTCCCCGGCACCACCGGGGTACACGCTACGGTCGATGATGCCCCAGCGATCTGATCGATAACGCGTACGGGGCGTGCCGGTAACGATAGGCTCGTAGGGACGGCATGGCTGGCACATTCCGTAGGCATATCTCGGTGGCGATCGCCGTCCGCATTTCTCTCGTGAGAAACACCGACGAGTTCTCGCCTACCGCGCCGGCGAGGTAATACGAGGTGGCGCCCCAAAGCCCCGCGCAAAGCGGCGGATACCACCCGGGACAGGAGTCCGGATTCCGCCTTGCCGGAAATCAACGGAGCGACTAGCGGAAACACTGACAGAACATGTGTCGTATAAACTCCGCTGACGAGGCAGAGAGTTGGCACCCAGTGTTTCGGTGTTCTCACCGGTTCTGGGGCACAGCGGCTGACCCCGCCGGGCCGCAGCCCCGGTCGGCCATGCTCTGACCCCGCCACGCTGACAGCGCCGTCCGCACTTGCCCAGCTCCACCGTGTCTCCGAAGTGAGAGGCGACCCACCATGCCGCTGCACGTTCCCGCCGCACCCGCGCCCGCCCTGCGCAGCGTTCTCGCCGCCCTCGGCTCACCCACCGCCGTCCGCGAGGCTCCCACCTCCGCCCTCCGTTCCCATCAGGGCCCGCTGAGCCCCGACCACCCGCTGCCCGTGCACGTCTGGGACCACATCAGCCGTGCCGGAGGTTCCTCGCGTACCCGCCTGGCCGGCTGGCGATACCTCGTCCGGGGCGGCGAGCGTGCCGTGGCGACCGCGGACGCGATGCTCACGGCGGACGGCTGGACGTTCTCCCACTTCGCCGGTGGCCCTTACGTCACCGCTACCGAGCAGGCCCTGCAGCACGCCGACGCGCTGTCCACGCCGTATCAGCCGCGACTGCTGTCCGTCCCCGAGCTGTACATGCTCACGCTGTGGCTGCACCACGACATCACCTCGGACGGCTCCGACGGCATCCCCGCCCCCGGTGACCTGCTGGTACCGCTGGCACCCGCACCGCCGGGTATCACTGCCCACCACCCGCAGCGAGTCGCCGACCTGCTGCCGCGACTCACCCTGCGGGTGACTCCGGGACCGCTGCTCGGCTCGCCCGCCTGACCCCGGGGCGCCGGCTCCGTCCGCGGACCGGCGCACCGGCGCACGCCGTCCCTCAAGAGCGCGCCCCGCGGCCCCGTCCGGCCGCGGGGCGCTTCGCTGTCTCACCCGCGCGGCCTAGCCCACCCCTACCACTGCCAACCCGCCTGAGTAACTGCGTAATTGGGAGCAACCGCCCGCACGGGTGACACGTCAGTATCGAGTGAGTACCGCTGCTGCGAAATCCCTGCGGAAACGCCTCCGGAGGGCAACACTGGGACCGACCGAGGAAACGGGGGGAGCGGCCATGAACACCTCATCGAGCCGCACGACGACGTTCACCACACCGCAGCGAAAGACGACTTCCATGTGTCAGCACCAACCACCCTGCCCGTCAGCAGACTCCACCGACCGGGAAGCCGCGCATCCTGTGGCACACCACCCGGAGCAGGGTTGGAGCCTGCTGTGCAACGGCGTCCTCCTCTTCGAGGACACCGGTGAGCTTCTTCCGGACGGGCAGGTCATCGCCCCGAACCGGCCGCTCGGTGGCACCCGGGTCGTCTCCGCCGCCTGACCCGGGCGCACCGGCAGAACAACAGGGCCCCCGGCAGGATCTGCCGAGGGCCCTTGATGTGCGGTGACGGACGTCAGCCGTCGTAGTCCTCCAGCGGAGGGCAGGAGCAGACGAGGTTACGGTCGCCGAAGGCGCCGTCGATCCGCCGCACCGGCGGCCAGTACTTCTCCGCGGCGACGACGCCTGCCGGGAAGACGGCCTCCTCGCGGGAGTAGGAGTGCTCCCAGTCGCCGGTCAGCGCGCTCGCGGTGTGCGGGGCGTTGCGCAGCGGGTTGTCGTCCTTGTCCCACTCCCCCGAGCCGACCTTCTCGATCTCCGCGCGGATGGCGATCATCGCGTCGCAGAACCGGTCCAGCTCATTGAGGTCCTCACTCTCGGTCGGCTCGATCATGAGCGTGCCGGCCACCGGGAAGGACATCGTCGGCGCGTGGAAGCCGTAGTCGATGAGCCGCTTGGCCACGTCGTCGATGCTCACCCCGGTCTCCTTGGTCAGCGGCCGGACGTCGATGATGCACTCGTGTGCGACCAGCCCGCCCGGGCCGGTGTAGAGCACCGGGTAGTGCGGCTCCAAGCGCTTGGCGATGTAGTTGGCACCGAGCACCGCGACCTGCGTGGCGCGCTTGAGCCCCTCGCCGCCCATCAGCCGGACGTACGCCCAGGAGATCGGCAGGATGCCCGCCGAGCCCCACGGCGCCGCGGAGATCGGGCCGACGCCCGTCTCCGGGCCCGCGGTGGGCTGCAGCGGGTGGTTGGGCAGGTACGGCGCCAGGTGGGCCCGGACACCGACAGGACCGACACCGGGACCGCCGCCGCCGTGCGGGATGCAGAAGGTCTTGTGCAGGTTGAGGTGCGAGACATCGCCGCCGAACTTGCCGGGCTCGGCGAGGCCGACCAGCGCGTTGAGGTTGGCGCCGTCGACGTAGACCTGGCCGCCCGCGTCGTGCACCGCGGCGCAGATCTGCGTGATGTGCTCCTCGAACACGCCGTGGGTGGAGGGGTAGGTGACCATCAGGACCGCGAGTTCGTCGCGGTGCTTGTCGATCTTGGCGTGCAGATCGTCGGTGTCGACCTCACCGTCCTCGCCGGTCTTGACGACGACGACCTTCATCCCCGCCATCACGGCGCTGGCGGCGTTGGTGCCGTGCGCGGAGGAGGGGATCAGGCAGATGGTGCGCTGCTCGTCGCCGTTGGCGCGGTGGTAGGCACGCACGGCCAGCAGGCCCGCCAGTTCGCCCTGGGAGCCGGCATTCGGCTGGATGGAGACCTTGTCGTAGCCGGTGACCGTGGCCAGCTGCTCCTCGAGCTCCTGGATCAGGGTGAGGTAGCCCTGCGCCTGACCGGCCGGCGCGAAGGGGTGCAGCTGCCCGAACGCCGGCCATGTGACCGGCTCCATCTCGGTGGTGGCGTTCAGCTTCATCGTGCAGGAGCCGAGCGGGATCATGCCGCGGTCCAGCGCGTAGTCCTTGTCGGCGAGGGTGCGCAGGTAGCGCAGCATCGCGGTCTCGGAACGGTGCTGGTGGAAGACCGGGTGGCCGAGGTAGTCGTCGGTGCGCAGCAGCTCCTGCGGCAGTCCCTCGCCCGCGGCGGCGTCCAGCTGCTCGATGTCGGCCTGGACGCCGAAGGCGCCGAAAACGCCGGCCAGCTGCCCGCGGCCGGTGGTCTCGTCGCAGGCGATGCCGACGAGGTCGGCGTCGACCTGGCGGAGGTTGATGCCGGCCTCGCGGGCGGCGGCCACGACCTCGGCGGCGCGGCCGGGCACCCGCGCGGTCAGCGTGTCGAAGTAGGCGCCGTGCACGATCTCCACACCGCCCGCCCGCAGGCCCTCGGCGAGGAGGGTGGCATAGCGATGGGTGCGCCGCGCGATGGCGGCCAGGCCGTCCGGGCCATGGTAGACCGCGTACATGCCGGCCATGACGGCGAGCAGCACCTGCGCGGTGCAGATGTTGCTGGTGGCCTTCTCCCGGCGGATGTGCTGCTCACGGGTCTGCAGGGCCAGGCGGTACGCCTTGTTGCCGTCGGCGTCGACCGAGACGCCCACCAGGCGGCCGGGGAGGCTGCGGGCGAACTTCTCGCGTACGGCCATGAAGCCGGCGTGCGGCCCGCCGAAGCCCATCGGGACGCCGAAGCGCTGCGTCGTGCCGACGGCGATGTCCGCGCCGAGCTCGCCGGGCGAGGTCAGCAGCGTCAGGGCGAGGAGGTCGGCGGCGACGGTGACGACGGCGCCCAGCTCCTGCGCCTGCGCGATGACCGCGCGCGGGTCGCGCACCGCACCGGAGGCACCCGGGTACTGCAGGAGCACGCCGAAGACACCACGCTCGGCGATCTCGGCCGGAATGCCGTCGCCGAGGTCCGCGACCACGACCTCGACGCCGGTCGGCTCGGCACGGGTCTGGAGCACGGCGATGGTCTGCGGCAGACAGTCGGCGTCGACCAGGAAGACGCCCTTCTTGACCTTGCCGACCCGCCGGGCGAGCGACATGGCCTCGGCTGCGGCGGTGCCCTCGTCCAGGAGCGAAGCGCCGGAGGTGGGCAGACCCGTCAGGTCGGCGACCATGGTCTGGAAGTTCAGCAGCGCCTCCAGCCGACCCTGCGAGATCTCCGGCTGGTACGGCGTGTAGGCCGTGTACCAGGACGGGTTCTCCATGACGTTGCGCAGGATCACCGGCGGTGTGAACGTGCCGTAGTAGCCCAGGCCGATCATGGAGGACAGGACCTGGTTGCGGTCCGCGAGACTGCGCAGCTCCTCCAGGACCTCGGCCTCGGAGCGGCCCTGGGGCAGCCCCAGGGCCTCGGCGCTCTTGATCACATCGGGGACTGCGGTGGCGGTGAGCTCGTCCAGCGATCCGAATCCGACGTGCGCGAGCATCTTCGCCTGCGCCTCGTGGTCAGGCCCGATGTGCCGGTGCTCGAAGGGGGTACCGCGCTCCAGCTCGGTCAAGGAGATGCGATTGGTGGTCATCTGCGGGGGCCTCCTGGTCATACGACCTACGAGGGGCACCACGGCACTGGTGCCCGGACGGCCTCCCCCTCTGTCATCTCAACCTGAGAGCTTCGCCGGCCCGCGCGCTGCGGTCCGACTTTCACCGTCGGTGAGGATGGGTTCCGGCGTTGTGCCTGTCCGTGGCCCGCCCTGCTTTCCAGAGTGACCTCGTCCATGCGGTACGTGTGCCTGAGAGATTCCGGGGAGGATTTGCTCCTTCGGCGCCCCCGTCGCGAACGACAAAGGACTCTCCCGCATGGGGTCTGCAGCCATTCGCCAGCCTACCAGCGCACCTCCCGGAGGAACTTTCGAGTGGCCGGGGCATGAAATGTGCCGTTTGGTAGTGGTGACAGGGCAGCTGCGACCATATGGAGGGGCCGTGCAAACCGACATCGATCCCCGGAGCCTGATCGGCCGCAAGGCGTTCGACCGGCACGGCACGAAAATCGGCACCGTCGACGAGGTCTATCTCGACGACGCGACCGGGGAACCGGAGTGGGCGGCCGTGCGCACCGGCCTGTTCAGCAGGGACGCCTTCGTCCCGCTCGAGCCGAGCGAGCTGGCCGACGAGGGCCTGCGCATCCCCTTCGACCGCAAGCTGATCAAGGACGCCCCCGACTTCGGTGTCGGCCGGCACCTCTCTCCCGAGCAGGAGCTTCAGCTCTACCACCACTACCGGCTGGATATCTCCTCCCCCGCCTCCGACGCGGTCTCCTCGGCGGGCGACAAGGACTTCGGCAGGATCGCCGGTTCGGAGGACTGAGCCCCGCTCGGCTTCTCCCGCACCAGCGGCAGTGGCTCCCCGGGCCGCAACGCAGGGTCCTCGACGGCAAAGGTCCGCACCCTTCCCGGTGCGGACCACGGCGTCTCGAAGCGGACGGTCACTCTCCCGACCCCGCTCCCCTGCACCCAACCGGCGCCGTACTCGTCGTGCACGATGTCGAGCCCCGGCAGCCAGCGACGCGGCAGCTCTCGCGGCTCCTGCTCGCCTGCCTCGTCCGCCGTGTGCTCCTGAGTCGCCTTCGCGGTCTCCGCGGCCTCCCGCTCGGTCGCGACCTGGGCGAAGAGGTCCTCCTGCGTGAAGTCGGCCAGCCCGCTCACCCCGACCCCCAGCAGCCGCACGCCGCCCGTGGTGTCCACGGTCTCCAGCAGCCGTGCGGCGGCCTCCCGCACGACCGAGGGGTCGTCGGTGGGGCCGCGGAGCGTCTCGGAGCGGGTCAGCGTCGAGAAGTCGTAGCTCCGGACCTTGATCACGACCGTACGTCCGGAGCGCCCGGCGGCCCGCAGCCGCTGCACACAGCGGTCCGCGAGGCGCACCACCTCCGACCGCACCCGGGTACGGTCGGTCAGGTCCACCTCGAAGGTGTCCTCGACCGAGATCGACTTCGCGTCCCGCTCCGCCACCACCGGCCGGTCATCCCGGCCCAGTGCCATCGCGTACAGCCCGGCGCCGTGGGACTTCCCCAACAGGCGCACCAGCTCCGCCTCACCGGCCTCCGCGGTCTCCGCGACCGTCGTGATCCCGGCCCGGCGCAGCGCCTCGGCAGTGGCGGGCCCGACCCCGGGCAGGGTGCGCACCGTCATCGGTCCCAGCAGCTCCCGCTCGGTGCCCGGCTCGATCACCACGAGCCCGTCCGGTTTCGCCGCCTCGGACGCGATCTTCGCCAGCATCTTGGCCCCCGCGAGCCCCACCGAACCCGTCAGTCCGGTGGCCTCCCGGATTTCGCGCCGCAGCCGCTCCCCCACCGCGCGGACGGCGGACGTCTCCGCCGCGACACCGCCGGCCTCCAGGTCGACGAACGCCTCGTCCAGGCTCAGCGGCTCCACCAGGGGCGACAGGGCGTGCAACAGCTGCATCACCGTCTCACTCACCTGGCGGTAGAGGGTGAAGCGGGGATTGAGATACGCGGCGTTGGGGCACAGGCGACGCGCCTGAGCTGTGGGCATCGCCGAACGGATGCCGAAGACCCGGGCTTCGTACGACGCCGTGGAGACCACCCCGCGCGGCCCGATCCCGCCGACCACCACGGGCTTCCCGCGCAGACTCGGCTTGGCCGCCTGTTCGGCGGCCGCGAAGAAGGCATCCATGTCCAGGTGCAGGATCGTCGGCGCAGGTCTCACACCATCGATGCTCCCGCACACCACTGACAATCGCCCCGCGCGCAGGGCCGGAAAGCGCGTCGGGCGCTCAGCCCGCCCGGTTGCGGCGCCGCGCCAGCTCGTCGTGCGGATTCTTCCCGACGAGCGTCTCGCCGGTGTCCACACGCTCACCGTGCAGCTGGGAGAGCGCGCCCTCCACGTCCCGCCAGACCACGCCGACCGCGATACCGAACACGCCCTGGCCGCCCTGGAGGAGATCCACGACCTGATCGGGCGAGGTGCACTCGTAGACCGTCGCGCCATCGCTCATGAGCGTCATCCGCGTCAGGTCCGCAAGCCCGCGCGAGCGCAGGTGCTGAACGGCGGTACGGATGTTCTGCAGCGAGACCCCGGTGTCGAGCAGCCGTTTGACGATTTTGAGAACGACGACGTCCCGGAAGCTGTAGAGCCGCTGGGTCCCGGATCCGTACGCGGGCCGCACGCTCGGCTCCACCAGGCCCGTACGGGCCCAGTAGTCCAGCTGCCGGTAGGTGATCCCCGCCGCCGCACACGCGGTCGGTCCGCGGTAGCCGATGGTCTGCGTCTCGCCGTCCGCCGACACTGCGGCCACCTGCGCGGGTGCACGATTCGCTGCTGCACCCGAGTGGAGCGGCAACGCCCCTTCCGCCGCCATACCGTCGCCGGTGATTGCCACGCCGCCCTCCGTCCTCCACGTCCCGGACGGGACCTGCCATATCGACGGTATGCAGTCACCCCGGGTGCGTCAACGATCGCCGCGCTCGCCACGCCGAGTGATAATCACCCTACGAGTGGTTTCTCGTGACCTGAGACGGGGAAGGGCTAACAGTTTGGCCGGAATTAGGCCTCCGACCCGTCGGCATCACTGGCTGTTGGTACCGAAGTCCTCGGGCGAGATCTGGTCGAGGAACTCACGGAACTTCTCCACCTCGTCCTCCTGCTCGTCCGGGATCGCGATCCCCGCGTCGTCCAGCACACCGTCGGTACCGAAGATCGGCGTTCCGGTGCGCAGGGCGAGCGCTATCGCGTCGGACGGACGCGCGCTCACTTCCACGCCGCTGGCGAAGACCAGTTCGGCGTAGAACACCCCTTCGCGCAGGTCCGTGATGCGGACCTGCGTCAGCTCCTGGCCCACCGCTTCGAGCACGTCCTTGAAAAGGTCATGCGTCAGCGGCCTGGCAGGGACCATGCCCTGCTGGGCGAAAGCGATGGCGGTGGCCTCCCCTGGCCCGATCCAAATGGGCAAGTATCGGTCGCCTCCCACCTCCCGCAGGAGCACGATCGGTTGGCTGGAAGGCATTTCCACCCGGACACCCACGACGTCGAGCTCGTTCACACAGCAACCCTAGGACGTGCCCGGCCGGTTTGGGTAGTCGGGCACTCGTTTGCCGACTACAGGCGCACCCGCAGAGCGGTCTGGACCAATGCCGCGTGCAGCCGCACCGACAGCGTCGCCAGCTCTCTGGCGGTGGCCTCGGCATGGGCTCTGGTCTGCGGGTTGCGATGCCGCCGAAGGGGTGCAACCACCTGTTCGACCAGGCCGGCCTCGCGCTCGGCGGCGGCTTTCACGGCACGCAGATGACGCGGCTCCAGACCGAAGCGTCCGAGATCCGCGACAAGTTTGGCGACGGTGACGGCCTCGATGTCGTAGCTGCCGTCGTCATTGGCCGTGATGAGGCCGTACGACTCCCAGTCGGCGAGAGCCGCCTCCTCCACCTCGGCGGCGGCAAGCAGCTCCTCCCGGCCGATCCGGGCAGCGGTGGGCCGCTCCTCGTCCGGGTCATGCACGCCGTCCACCAGATCCCGGGAGGGTGCCGCCTGGGCGGGCAGCTGCACCCGCTCACCGCGCTCCAAGGCGTCCAGATACTCCCGGATGACCTTCAGCGGCAGATAGTGGTCCCGCTGCATCCGCAGGACGCCTGCCAGGCGCTGGACGTCCTCCGGGGTGAATTTGCGGTACCCGGAAGGGGTGCGCTTCGGCTCGACCAGCCCCTCGGCCTCCAGAAACCGGATCTTGGAGATGGTGACCTCGGGGAATTCCTCGCGCAGCAGAGTGAGCACCGTGCCGATGCTCACCGGCTTGCCGGCCGAGGAGGCGGTGCCGGCAGAACCGGCACCGCCTGTCGGTGTATGGCGCATATGCCTTCCCTGGTCGGTCAGATACCGACGCCTCGCTGGCTCGCGTAGAAGACCAGGCGGTACTTGCCGATCTGGACCTCGTCGCCGTTGGCGAGCGCGACGGAGTCGATCCGCTCACGGTTGACGTAGGTGCCGTTCAGGCTGCCGACGTCGGCGACCGTGAAACCACCGTCCTGGCCACGACGGAACTCCACGTGGCGGCGCGAGACCGTCACATCGTCGAGGAAGATGTCGCTCTGCGGGTGACGACCCGCCGTCGTCAGGTCGCTGTCCAGCAGGAAGCGACTGCCGGAGTTCGGACCCCGGCGGACCACCAGCAGCGCGGAGCCCAGCGGAAGAGCGTCGACCGCCGCCTGGGCCTCCGGGGAGAGCGACGGCGTCGGGGTCTGCCCGGTCGCCTCCGCGTCGTAGGCCTCAAGTCCCGAGATGGAGATGGTCGAGGTCGTCTCCGACGGGCGCTCGGCCTGAGCCCCCGCGCGCAGCGGCGCACCGCAGTTGGAGCAGAACCGGCTCGCCTCGGCGTTCCGGTGCCCACACCTCGTACATACCGGCAAGGCCAACCCTCCACCCGTGCTTGAGGCTGATGGTTCCTGGGAACCTATGCGGCCGGCACCGGAGGGGTCAACAGAACCCGCCCCGTACCCCCCGGACGGACCGCCGACCTCGTCACGGAAGAGCGGACGGTCCTCGCCCACAGCACTCTCGTCGGGCTGGCGCGGAGCGCGGTGCCGCGCCGAGCCGCTGCCGCCCTCCTGTCGTGCGCTCTTGCCGAACAGCTTTCCAAACAACTTCACGGGCGATTCCCCTTGTACGAAACAGACCCGCCCGTGGGGCAGGACGAACCCTCGATGCACACTCCGGCCCATCCGGACATCCTGTGAACGTCCGTGGCCTTCAGACAGTTTCCACCACACACCACGCGCACGGTGCGTCGACCCCCCGCTACGTCATGCCCTCCCGGGCCATCGACATACGTCTACACCTCACTGCGATGACGACCGAGCGTAGTCAGGCCGCTTCGCCTCTCGCAAGGCGTTCACAATGATCTTCCCCTGACGGGTCACAGCCACCGTGGCCTGCTCTTTTTCCAGCGTCTGGACCACCCCACCAGGGATGTTCAGCGCAGGCTCCAGGTCCTCGGGCTTGCCGATGACCTTGAAGCGATACGGCTGGGTGACCCGCTTGCCGTCGATCTCCACCCCGCCCCGGACATCCGAGAGGTAGGTGTCCGCGACGACGCGCACATCATTGACCTGAATGGCCTCGGCTCCGGCCGCCCGCAGCTCCTGGATGGTGTCCAGCAGCTTGTCCGCCTCGACGGAGCGCGTCGGGTCGTTGATGGTCAGGGTGATGCCGGGCCCCTGAGCCGCGACGGTCCCGGCCAGCACGCCCAGCTGCTGTTCCTTCTCCACGGTCTGCTTACGGGCCTCCTCGGCCTGGTCCGAGCTGTTCTCCAGCTCGGTCTTCTGCCCTTCCAGACGCCGCTGTTCGTCCGTCAACCGCTGGGAGCGGTTGTCCAGCTCGTCCAGGATCCGCACCAGGTCCTCCTGGCGCGCTCCTCGCAGCGCACTGCTGTCACTTGTGGAACGTACCTGAATCGCCAGGCCGAGACCGAGAATGAACAGCAGCAGGGCGACGATCAGTTGAGCCCGCGTCAGACGCGGTGGCCACAGACTCGCGAACAGCCGCTGCCGGCCGGTCTCCGAGCGGCCCTCCGGCCCGTCCGCCGCCGGCGCTTCGGCCGGGGCGGCCGGCTCTTCGGCAGTGCCCTCCCCCGGCTCGGGGCCGGCGTCCGCCGGTTTGCCTTCGTCGCGCGCCTCGCCGTCCGGTTCCGGCGCCTTCGGCTCGTTCTCCACCGAAGCCCGCTCGGCGGCGTCCCGGCTCTCCGGCGGCAGCGGCCGACGGTCGGCCGGGCCGCGGTCCTTCGGCGGCTCCGGCTTGTTCGTCGCCGACTCCGGCTCGTTCTTCTCCGGGCGCGGCCCGTTGTTCTCCGGCTCCGGTGTCTCGTCGGTTGCCATCCGCCTCACGCCCTGAAGACGTGCCGGCGGATCGCGGCAGCGTTGGAGAAGATCCGGATGCCCAGCACGACGACAACACCGGTGGAGAGCTGCGCGCCGACGCCCAACTTGTCACCGAGGAAGACGATCAGAGCGGCTACGACCACATTCGAGAGGAAGGAGACGACGAAGACCTTGTCGTCGAAGATGCCGTCCAGCATCGCGCGCAGTCCGCCGAACACGGCGTCGAGCGCCGCCACGACAGCGATCGGCAAGTAGGGCTCGACCACCGTCGGCACCACGGGTCGGACCACAAGTCCGACCACGACTCCCACGATGAGGCCCAGTACGGCGATCACGATGTGCCCTTCCCTGTGTCGGTGCCGTCCGCTTTCGCGGCACCGGCCTGTGGCTTTGCGGTTCGTACGGTCAAACTCGGGGCGGGCGGCAGCGTGACCTCGGTCTCGGCGGAAATCCTGGTCCGCACGCCGTAGTTCTCCTGGAGCACGTGCAGGTACTGACCGTCCGCACTGTCCTGGAACGCGGTGCTGAGCCGCTGCCCGTCCCCCACCGCCAGCACCGTATAGGGCGGCACCAGTGGCTTGTTGTCGACCAGTATGGCGTCTCCGGCGGCTCTGATCGCCGAGAGTGACGTAAGCCGCTGCCCATTGACAGAGATGGCCTCCGCCCCTGACTCCCAGAGGCCGTTGACGACACGCTGCATGTCCCGGTCGCGTACCCGGCCGGTGTCCGAGAAACCACTGCTCTCGCGCGGCCCGCCGCCGCTGGACTCCGCCTGCTTGGCGTCGTCCACGACCAGCTTCACGCCGGGCCCGGTGACCTGGGTCGAACCGGCCAGCAGCGCCAGCAGTTCGGCCCTGCCGCCGCCGTGCGCCTTGAGCGCCTCGGCCTGCATCTTGCTGACGGCGTCCCGCGTCGCGTCGACCCGCTTCTGCTGTTTGTCCGCCTCGGCGGTGCCCCGCTGGATGCGGTTGATCAGCTCTTCGTGTTCCTTGGCCAGCGTCGGCGCAGCTATCCGTGCCTGCGCCGCACCCACGGTCACCACGACCGCCGCAAGCACCAGGCCGGCCGCGAGGCCCAATTTCGCGCGCAGGGTGCGCGGCAGTCCGCTCACGCCCGCTGCGGACTTCCGCTCGGCGGCCTCCGCGTATCCGTCGTCCAGGCTGTGGTCCATCACGTTGGTCAGCAGCGACATGGACGCATCGGGGCGCGCGGCGGGCTTCTTGGTGGTGCTCCGATCGGGGCGCTCCTGCGACATGCCGCACATCGTCGCACGTCGGCGACGCGCGCTCCCAATGGCCCCACCGACGTACCGGATCGCGGCACGCCGGTGGGGCCCTGGGGTCAGCGTCCGGCGCTGTCCACCACTGCGGACCACTCGTCCAGGAGCTGCTGGGCGGAGGCGTCATCCGGCCCCTCCGCCCACAGATGCGTCACGGCCTCGGCGGGGTCGGGCAGCACCAGCACCCAACGTCCGTCGGACTCCACCACGCGCACACCGTCGGTGGTGTCCACGTCCCGGTCACCGGCCGCCTCGACCACATGCCGCATGACCAGACCCTTGACCGCCCACGGCGTCGCCAGGTCACGTCGCTGCACATGCGCCCTCGGGATCCGCGCGTCGATCTGGCTCAGCGTGAGCTGCGTACGCGCCACCAGACCGATCAGCCGGACGAACGCCGCGGCGCCGTCGAAGACGCTGCTGAACTCCGGGATGATGAATCCGCCCATGCCGTTACCGCCGAAGACGGTGCCGTCCGCCCGCCCCACCCGGGTCAGATCGTCCGGCGACGTGGTCGTCCACTCCACCTGGGTGCCGTGATATGCCGCCACCTGCTCAGCGATCCGGGTCGTGGTCACCGGCAGCGCCACCCGCCCACTGCGCCGTTCCGCGGCGACGAGATCCAGCATGACCAGCAGTGCCCGGTCGTCCTCGATGATCCGGCCGCGCTCGTCCACCAGCGACAGCCGCTCGCCGACGGGGTCGAACCGCACACCGAAGGCCGCCCGGGCCGAGGCCACGATCTCGCCGAGCCGGACGAGTCCGGAGCGCCGGGCATCCGCCGTCTCGGTCGGCCGGGACTCGTCGAGACCGGGGTTGATCGTCAGGGAGTCCACGCCGAGCCGGCCCAGCAAGCTGGGCAGCACCAAGCCGGCGCTGCCGTTCGAGGCGTCCACGACGACCTTCAGCCCGGCTTCACTGATGCCCGTGGTGTCCACCGCGCGCAACAGGGACCCCGTGTAGGAGTCGAACACGCTGGACGGGAACCGTAGGTCACCGATCTCACCAGGGAACGCGCGGCGATACTCCTGGCGCGCGTAGACCCGGTCGAGCTTTCGCTGGCCGGCCTGCGAGAGATCCGCGCCCCGCTCGTCGAAGAACATGATGTCGACGGAGTCCGGGACGCCGGGCGTCGTCCGCACCATGATGCCGCCCGCGCTGCCCCGGGCGGTCTGCTGCCTCGCCACCGGCAGCGGCACGTTCTCCAGGTCGCGCACATCGATGGCGCTGGCCTGGAGCGCGGAGATCACCGCGCGCTTGAGCGCCCGCGCGCCACGGGAGTGGTCACGCGCCGTGGTGACCGTGGAGCCCTTCTTGAGCGTCGTCGCGTAAGCGCCTGCAAGACGCACGGCGAGTTCCGGCGTGATCTCCACGTTGAGGATGCCGGACACGCCGCGCGCGCCGAACAGATGCGCCTGGCCTCTGGACTCCCAGATCACCGAGGTGTTGACGAACGCACCGGCCTCGATGGTCTTGAAGGGATAGACCCGCACATTGCCCTGGACAATCGATTCCTCACCGATGAGGCATTCGTCGCCGATGACGGCGCCGTCCTCGATCCTGGCGGCCCGCATGATGTCGGTGTTCTTGCCGATCACGCAGCCGCGCAGATTGCTGTGCTGACCGATATAGACGTTGTCGTGCACGACAGCCCGGTGCAGGAACGCACCGCCCTTCACCACGACGTTGGAGCCGACGACCGTGTGCTCGCGGATCTCCGCGTCCGCTTCGACCTTGGCGTAGTCACCGATGTACAGCGGCCCGCGCAACACCGCGTCCGGGTGGACTTCGGCGCCCTCGGCGACCCATACGCCCGGTGAGATCTCGAAGCCGTCGATATCGACGTCGACCTTGCCCTCGAGCACATCGGCCTGGGCCTTCACGTAACTCTCGTGGGTGCCGACGTCCTCCCAATAGCCCTCGGCGACATAGCCGTAGATCGGCTTGCCTTCCTTCATGAGCTGCGGGAAGACATCACCGGACCAGTCAACCGGAACGTCGGGCTCGAAATAGTCGAACACCTCCGGCTCCATGACGTAGATGCCGGTATTGACGGTGTCCGAGAAGACCTGCCCCCAGGTGGGCTTCTCCAGGAAGCGCTCCACCTTGCCCTCTTCGTCGACAATGGTGATGCCGAACTCCAGCGGATTGGGAACCCTCGTCAGACAGACGGTGACAAGCGCTCCCTTTTCCTTGTGGAAGCGAATCAGATCACTGAGATCGAAGTCGGTGAGGGCGTCACCGGAGATCACCAGGAAGGCATCGTCCTTCAGTGCCTCCTCCGCGTTCTTCACGCTGCCTGCGGTGCCCAGTGGCTTTTCCTCATTGGCATACGTGAGCTCCATGCCGAGCTCTTCCCCGTCACCGAAGTAGTTACGGACGAGGGAAGCAAGGAATTGCACGGTCACGACGGTCTCATTGAGACCATGCCGTTTCAGCAGCCTCAGCACATGCTCCATGATCGGCCTATTGGCCACAGGCAGCAGCGGCTTGGGCATGCTGGACGTCATGGGGCGAAGTCGCGTGCCTTCGCCGCCGGCCATCACAACGGCCTTCATGTCGGAAGCGTCCTCCTCTAAGAGACGACGGTCTTGCCGACCTCACCCGTCCAGATCGCCCACTCAACGTTCCTACGGGCACTGGGCCTATGCACTACGGCCTTTCGGCGAGCTCAGTCGGCCGTGGATGTCCGCCCTGATGATGCGGCGGACCTGGACCACGTAGAGGATCCCTGCCCACCAATAGAGCGCCGTACCCCAACCTGCGAACGCCCATCCGAAAATGGCAGCGAGTGTGTGAAGCCAGCCGCTTCCGTCGCTCAGCAGGAGCAACGGGAAGGCATACATCAAGTTGAAGGTAGCTGCTTTGCCCAGGAAGTTCACCTGGGGAGGGCCATAGCCGTGCCGTGCCATGAATCCGACCGCGATGAGCAGCATCAGTTCGCGGGCCAGCAGGGCCGCGGTGAGCCAGAGCGGGAGGATCTCCCGCCAGGTCAGGCCGACGAGGGTGGAGAGGATGTAGAGGCGGTCGGCTGCAGGGTCGAGGATCCGGCCCAGGCTGCTGATCTGGTTCCAGCGTCGGGCGAGCTTGCCGTCCAGGTAGTCGCTGACTCCGCTCAGGGCGAGGACCAGCAGGGCCCACCCGTCGGCGGCCTTGGGGCCACCGAATTCCGGCCACAGGATCAACCACAGGAACACCGGCACGCCGACGAGGCGAGCCATGCTCAGGATATTGGGGATGGTGAGGACGCGATCCGTCTGGACCCGCGTCTCCTGGACCTCCACGCGGGGGCCTCCTGTGGGAAATGTGCCGATGATGCTCACTGACCTTACCTGGCCCGCCGGCACCGTCAGTGCCGGGGGTCCACAAACGCGTGTAAGCCCCGCAGGAACCGAAGTTCCCACGGGGCTTACACACAAAGATTGTTCGGCGGCGTCCTACTCTCCCACAGGGTCCCCCCTG
>NZ_JBICZL010000009.1:133630-453613 GCF_043201875.1 Streptomyces sp. NPDC048248 | reverse complement strand
GCCCGGTTACATTTCGAACCCGGAAGCTAAGCCTTTCAGCGCCGATGGTACTGCAGGGGGGACCCTGTGGGAGAGTAGGACGCCGCCGAACAATCTTTGTGTGTAAGCCCCGTGGGAACTTCGGTTCCTGCGGGGCTTACACGCGTTTCCGGTGCAGTGAATTCTGGGCGGCCGGGCCGAAGTACCTCGGCCCACCTGATCGCCGTCGGCAAGGAGGTCGTTGTGCCGACGAGGCCGACGAGGGAGCTTGTGCGTCGCTTCGGCCTCGTACGCAACATCATTGCGGAGGTGCTGCGGTTGCCGACGGAGCCGTTGGAGCCCTGGGGGGAAGCGGGGCCTGGGACGGCGTACTGAGGAGCGCTTGGAGTGCCGCCGTAGTTCGTGGAGAAGAGCGTCGACAGCGGTGTGCGGGCGGCCCTGCGGGGCCGGGGCGGTCCAGCTGACGGCCTTGCCGCCAGGGCGTGCGGGAGGCGCCCAGAGGGCCGTATGGGTTGGTCCTGCGCCGGGTGGCGGTGTGGTGCGGTGATGTGGTGGTTCGTCAGGCCGGTAGGGATTGGTGGGGCCAGCGGGCGCGGGCCTGTTCCTGGGAGCGCATGGTGGCAAGCGTCAGGATGCCGCGCAGGTGGCCCGTTTCGAGGAGATCGGGGAGCGCGGGGAGGGGCGCCAGCGCGGCGATGTCGTCCAGGACCAGGGTGAGTGGTGGGTCGAGCCGACCGTCAGATGACCGTTCGGCCATGCGGCGGCCGTGCTCGACCACGCTGGAGAGGAGTGCGGTGAGCAGCGGCATCGCACCCGGATCGGTGCGCGGGTCCTCAAGGGATTCGCCCACCACGTAGAGCGTTCCCCCTTCGTCGACGAATGATTCGAGAACGAGCGAATCTGCTCGGAGTGGGTTGCAGGCGTCGCGGATGTGGATCGAGGAGAGGGCTGCCAGTGAGCGGTTGACCAACTCTTTGGCCATCTCGCGGCGTTCGGCGTGTGCGGTGAGGACGGACTCCAGCTCGCCAGCCTGGCCGGCGGACGACTTGGGGTGGGTGCGCAGAATGCGTACGGGTTCCTGGGCGGCGCCCGTGGAGTGGGCCCAGCGGTGCAGCTGGCGGAAGGGGCGGCCTTCGACGGCGGCGGCGTGCAGCCAGCAGCGCAGCAGCGTTTGGGCGGCGTCCGCGACGGCCGAGTCCAGGGTGCTCGCCGGGCGGACGGGGGCCAGCAGGGCGGCGGCGCGGGCGGTGGCGGTGGCGATGTCCTCGCAGCCCGCGGTCGGTGACCAGCGCAGCCGGGCCGGGGTGTCGAGGCAGTGTGTGGGGTCGTAGGTGAGCACCGGGCCGAGTTTGGAGCGGGCGTTCTTGGTCTCGGTCCACAGGGTGGGGTCGGATGTGGCGACGATGAGCGCGCCCTCGGCGGTCGCGATGGTGGTCGCCGCCGCGGCGAGGGCGGCGGCGCGATCCGTACCGAACTGCACGCGAGGGACGACCGGTTCGGTGAGGTCTGCGGCCGGGGGTGTGGCGTGCGGGACGGGGAGCGGGCCGTCGGCCGGTTCGTCGGTCAGGGGAGCGAGAACAGGGGTGGGAGTGGGCTGCGGCGCCGGGGTGGCCGGGTGCGGTGCTGGGGTGGGCTCCGGGAGCCGGGTGGCCGCGGTGTCGGTGGGTGTGGCAGGGGTGCCGGCGGCGACCGGGGCGGGTGCGGTGTCCGTACGGGGCGCCGGGGTGTGCCGGGCGGCTTCGCGTGCGTCCTCGCGTGCGTCTTCGCGGGCTGTCCGTGCGGCCTCGCGGCGGGCGGCGCGGACGGCGCGGTAGCGGGTGACCGTACCCAGCGTGAAGATCGTCAGGACCAGCAGGACCATCAGCTGGCTGATGAGGATGCCCCAGAACAGGCCGTAGCCGGAGAGCTGGTCCTTGGGGGTGTCGGGCCAGGCCGCGGCCAGGTTGTGCGGTGCGGAGGCGAGGTGGCGCAGGGCCATCGGTGTGCCGGGGTAGGTGACGCCGTCGGGCCAGGAGCCGTGGGCGAGGAGCCCGGCGAGGCCGGTCGCCGTCCACACCAGCAGGGTCAGGCCGAGGAGGAAGGCGAGCAGCCCGACCAGCAGGGAGTCGGGGATGCCGCGCTCCCGGCCGTATTGGGGGTCCCGGCCGTCCCGGCCCTGTTCGTATCCGCGCCTCACGCCACCGTCTCGCTCGACTCGTCCCTCAACTGCCGCGCCATCGCCAGTGCTTCGGCGCGTTCCTCGGCCTCCGCGTCCGCAGCACGTTCGATGGCGCGGGCCTCGTCCGTCATCATCGAGGACGCCTCGGTCATCGCGCGGTCGGTGTAGACCAGCGGGCGTTCGGCCTCGGTGATGAGGTGCTTGACGACCTGGACATTGCCGTTGACGTCCCAGACGGCGATGCCGGGGGTGAGGGTGGGGATGATCTCGACGGCCCAGCGTGGCAGGCCGAGCACCCGTCCGGTGGCGCGTGCCTCGTCCGCTTTCTGGGCGTAGATCGTGCGAGTGGACGCCATTTTGAGGATCGCGGCGGCCTCGCGGGCGGCCGCGCCGTCGACCACGTCGCTGAGGTGGTGGACGACGGCGACGAAGGACAGGCCGAGGCGTCGGCCGAACTTCAGCAGTCGCTGGAAGAGCTGTGCGACGAACGGTGAGTTGATGATGTGCCAGGCCTCTTCGACCAGGAAGATGCGCTTCTTGCGGTCGGGCCGGATCCAGGTGTGTTCCAGCCAGACGCCGACGATCGCCATCAGGATCGGCATCGCGATGGAGTTGCGGTCGATGTGCGAGAGGTCGAAGACGATCAGCGGCGAGTCGAGGTCGATGCCGGCGGAGGTCGGACCGTCGAACATGCCGCGCAGGTCGCCGTCGACGAGGCGGTCGAGGACCAGCGCCACATCGAGGCCCCAGGCGCGGACATCGTCTATGTCGACGTTCATCGCCTCGGCGGAGTCCGCCTCCGGGTGCCGCAGCTGCTCGACGATGTCGGTCAGGACGGGCTGCCGGTCGGTGATCGTCTCGTTGACGAAGGCGTGCGCGACCTTGAGGGCGAAGCCGGAGCGTTCGTCCAGGCCGTGGCCCATCGCGACCTCGATGATGGTGCGCAGCAGGGCCAGCTGGCCGGTGGTGGTGATGGAGGGGTCGAGCGGGTTGAGGCGGATGCCGCCGTTGAGGGCCGCGGTGGGGTCCAGGCGGATGGGAGTTATTCCCAGCTCCTGGGCGATGAGGTTCCACTCGCCGACGCCGTCCTCGCCCTGTGCGTCGAGGACGACGACCTGACGGTCGCGGAAGCGGAGCTGACGCAGGACGTAGGTCTTCTCCAGCGCGGACTTGCCGTTGCCGGACTCGCCGAGTACCAGCCAGTGGGGTGCGGGAAGTTGCTGGCCGTAGAGCTGGAAGGGGTCGTAGATGTAGCCCTTGCCGCTGTAGACCTCGCGGCCGATGATCACTCCGGAGTCGCCGAGTCCGGGGGCCGCGGTGGGCAGGTAGACGGCCTGGGCCTGGCCGGTGGAGGTGCGTACGGGCAGCCGTGTCGTCTCCACCTTCCCGAACAGGAAGCTGGTGAATGCGTCGGTGAGTGCTCCGAGCGGATCGAGCATGGCCATGACGTACGCGCCTCCCAGCGGCTTAGCGGCGGATCCCGGTCGCGAAAGGAAGGGTGTTGACGAAGGCCCGGTGGTGCTCGCGGTCGCACCACTCCAGCTTGAGGTAGGACTTGCCGGCGGAGGCGCGGATGGTGCGCTTGTCGCGGGCGAGGGCTTCGGGCGAGCGGGAGGAGACCGTGATGTAGCCGACGAGGTTGACGCCGGCGGCGCCGGACGCGAGGTCCTCACCGCGCTGGTCGACGCGGCCGTGGTGGGCGACGTCGCGCGGGTCGACCACGCGGTTCATCTTGGCGGCGCGGCTGGCCTCGGCGTCGTCGTTGGTCTTCTCCGTCAGCATCCGCTCGATGGCGACCTCGGTCGGTTCCAGGTCCATGCAGACCGCGACGGTGCGGATCACGTCGGGGGTGTGGACCAGGAGGGGCGCGAGGAAGTTGACGCCGACCGGGGTCAGCGGCCATTCCTTGATCCAGGCGGTGGAGTGGCACCAGGGCGCGCGGGTGGTGGACTCGCGGGTCTTGGCCTGGAGGTACGTCGGCTCCATCGCGTCCAGCTCGGCCGGCCAGGCGTTGCGCTTGCTCATGGCCTGGATGTGGTCGATGGGGTGGTCCGGGTCGTACATGGAGTGCACCAGGGAGGCCAGCCGCCCCTGGCCGAGGGGCTGGCGCACGCGGATGTCCGCCTCCGCCAGACGGGCGCAGATGTCCGTCAGCTCTCGGGCCATGACGACGGCCAGGCCGGCGTCGCGGTCGAGCTTCTGGCGGATCAGGCCGCCGCGGTGGGTGCGGGCGGCGCGGGCCATGGTGTGCGCCTCGGCGGCCAGCTCGCGGGTGTAGTGCATGCAGGCGACGAGGTAGGCGCGGTGCTGCTCGGATGAGGTGGAGACCATCGACTGGAGCTGCTCGTAGGACTCCTGCAGCCAGTTGGGGGAGGCGTGGTCGCCGCGCTGGGCGACGTCCTTGGCGTGCGCGTCGGGGTCGGCGGGCAGCGTACGCGCCAGGATCTGCAGGCGGGTCACGAAGCCGTCGCCGTTGGCGACGTGCTTGAGGAGCGTCCCGAACCGGTCGACCAGCGCTTCCTGGTCCTCGCTGTCGCGCAGGCCGACGCCCGGGCCCTCGATCTCGATGGCGGCGGTGACGGTTTTGCGGTCGGCGTGCAGCAGTACGGCGATCTCGTCGGGCCCGAACGGAGCGGCGAGCCAGTTGATCCGGCCGATGCCGGGTGGCGGGCCGATCTCGACCTCGCGTCCGTCGAGCCGTACGCCGGCCTCGATGGCGGCCGAGCGGTAGGTGGTGCCGCGGCGGACCGTGCGGCGGTAACTGCGGTTGATCTCGAACCACTTGTAGAACGTACGGCCCTTGTACGGCACGTAGACGATGGCGAGGCCCAGCATCGGGAAGCCGGTGAGCGTCGCGATCCGCAGGGGCAGCACGGGCACCAGCAGGCCGCACATCATGCCGATGAACGCGCCCGCGATGATCAACGCGATCTCACCGGTCTCGCGGTTCTTGCCCACGATCGCGTTGGGCCGGGCGCGGCCGATCAGATACGTGCGACGGGGCGCGATCGGGTGGGACTGCGTGGTCAACGCCCATCACCTCCTGCTGTCTTGCCGGTGCGGGCGCTGCCGTGGGCGCTGGTGCTCGGGCCGGGGTTGGGGTTGGAACGGGGAGCGGGGGCGGTGGGGCGGCCGCCGGAGGGGCGGGAACTGTGCGCGGCGACACCACCGGAGACCGCGTCGGCGGGCCGGGACTGACCGCCCTGGGCGCCTTGCGACTGGCCGCCGTCGCCGCCGGAACTGCGCGAGCTGTGGGTCTTGATGCCCTGGGAGACCAGTGCGGCGGGGGAGGAGATCATGGCGGCGGCCTGACTGCCGTCGGTGGCCCGGCCCTTGTTGGAGCGGGCCGAGACCATCTCGTCGCCGAAGCCGGGGACGAAGCGGTAGATCACGGCGCTGGCGAAGATGGCCAGCAGGATGATCGCGAGGCCGGAGACGACCGCGGAGAAGGCGTTGGGGCCCTTGTCGTGGGAGAGCGCGCCGGCGATGCCGAGCACGATCACGATCACCGGCTTCACCATGATCACCGCGATCATGATGCCCGCCCAGCGGCGGACGTGGCCCCACATGTTCTTGTCGACGAGACCGGCGTACACGACGGTGCCGAGCAGCGCCCCGACGTACAGCAACGCGGCGCGGATCACCAGCTCCAGCCAGAGCACACCTGCGGCGAGGACGGAGACCAGCGACACCACGATCAGCATGATCGGGCCGCCGCCGATGTCGGTGCCCTTCGTGAGCGCCTGCGAGAACGACCCGAAGAAGGTGTCGGTCTGGGCGCCGGTCCCCTTGGCGATGATCTCGGTGACGCCGTCGGTCGCCGAGACGATCGTGTAGAGGATGAGGGGCGTGAACGCGGACGCCAGGACCGTCAGCCACAAGAACCCCACGGCCTCGCCGATCGCCTCGGTGAGCCGCACCCCGCGCACGGCGCGCTTGGCGACCGCGAGCAGCCACAGGACCAGCGTCAGGATCGTCGACGCCGCGAAGACGACGGCGTACTGCCGCAGGAAGGTGGTGTTGGTGAAGTCGACCTGAGAGGTGGACTTCACGGCCTCGGACAGCTTGGTGACGATCCAGGCGGCGGCTTTGGCGCAGCCCTTGGCGAGGGATTCGAGGGGGTCCAGGGGGTTGTTGTCGAGGGGGTTGGTGGAGGGGGAGGGGGCGTTGGAGCCGGCTTTGTCGCCGGATTGGCAGTAGTCCTTGGCGGGGCCCCTGATGAGGTCGCAGGGGTCGCTGTCAGGCGTGGGGTCGGGTGCGGCGAAGGCACGCGTCGCCAGAAGTATGGCGCCCACCTGGAAGGCCGTCACCAGCGCGGCGAGCGACAGTGTGCGGCGGCGAGTGCTACCGGGCATAAGTGAACCCTCCGAACCCTTGCACGGCCTTGGTCATGTCCTCTGCCGATGCGGCGGCCTGGTCGCGCCCCACCGGCGCCGGACCGTTCTTCTGCGTGAAGTCGGCGACCTTCCAGTCCCCGTGGATCCACTTCAGGTCGAAGGTGTTGGTGTACCAACTCTCGGCGACAGGGTTCTTGGACTCCGTGCCTGCGAGACCGAAGAGAGCGGAGTACCAGACCGAGATCTTCGCGGTGCCGTCCTTGAAGGACTCGGTCTTGGTCCCGACGGGGTTGGCGCGGGAGACGAAGGTCATGCCCTTCGGGGCGCTGCCATCCGGGTTGAGCCCGATACGGCCGAGGAAGTCCCGGTCGGTGTACACCTTGTTGAGGGCGCTCTTGCGCGTCGCTGCCACCGAGGGGGCATAGACGGCGTTGACGATCTTCTGCCGTGTGTCGGTTTGGTACATGCCGTCGCTCGTGAGCGCCACCGCGTAATTCGCCGCCGCCGACTGCGCCCCCTGTTCCGTCTTGGCGAAGCCTGAGGCGATGCCGCCGTTCTTGCCGTTGACCGGCTTGGTGCCGGTGGGGGCGGTCGGCTGGGCGGCGGCGTCCTGGGCGGTGTCGTCCGAGGTGGTCTCGCTGTTGCCGCTCCCGCCGCGGTTGGCGAAGGCGATGGCGGCGATCAGCAGCACCACCACGCCGACGATCGTGACGAGGTTCCGGCTGGACAGGCCGCCCGCACGGGGCCGCCGCCCCGTGCCGTAGGCGTCGTTGTCGCCGTCGGGAAGTCTCGTACGCGTCTGGCCCGTCTCGGACCCGCGGTGGTCGCCGCCGTAGCCGCCGTCATCGCCAAGACTCATCGCGCCTGTGCCCCCTCTGCCGACATCGCCTTCTGTGCCGTCGTAGTGCCGCCCTCATATGACCGTAGCCGCGTGGGCGGCGGCTCGGGCGAAGTGGTACGAGTACATCTCACCGTGACGGTTCCTCAGATGCTGAGCGGCAGAGGCGAATGGGGGACTCTGGGTGATTTGCGCCCGGTGTTCGCCCCGCGTCCGCCGCGGCCGTCTTGCCTCCGGGCCTTCCTGTCCCCGCGTACCGGGCAGCCCAATCGGTCCCCTGGTGGCGGGGGTGGCGAAGGCGCGCCGAGAGGTGCGTCTTGCCGGGGTGAGTGGGCGTCAGCACGTGGCCTCGGGAGGGAGGGTGGGGCCGGTGGGAGGCGGGCGGGGGCACGGGACGGCGGAGAGGTGCCGGGCGGGGGCGCACGGGGGTGGCGCCGGGGCTGGCCCCGTGCCGGGGTGCGGCGGCGGATGGCTGCGGCTAGACCGCCATGCCGTAGACGATGGTGAAGAGCGTCCCCAGGGAGCCGATGATGAAGACGCCGGTCAGGCCGGCCACGATCAGGCCCTTGCCCTGTTCGGCGCTGAAGGTGTCGCGGAGGGCGGTGGCGCCGATGCGCTGCTTGGCCGCTCCCCAGATCGCGATGCCGAGGCACAGCAGGATCGCGATTGCCATGACCACTTCGATCATCACTCGGGCTTCGTTGCCCAGGCTGCCGAACGGCCCCCAGTCGGGGGCGATTCCGCCGATGATGGTGGTGATGTCGCCCTTTTCGGCTGCAATGAACATGTGTGAACTCACCGCCCCTTGATGGGTAGTTGTGTGCCCGCGCCGCATGGCACAGGTCAGTCTCTATCTTCGCTGACAAAGACGCCTTCGGATGTCGACTTGGCGGCTTTCTTTGTCGGATCCCGTGGGAGTGGCGTGTGTGTGAGTGCGCAAGCCGTCCATTGGACCCATTAGTCTCACTGTGTGTATCACGGCGTGTCACGCTGAGCAATGATCATCAGTGGGAGGCGGGGGCGCGGTCTGCGGGGCCGGCCCGCACCGGTCCCGGTGCCCCCGACCGTCACATCGGGCCCGACGTGGGCAGGGGGCGAACTCGACGTACCGCGAATGAGGTTGCCATCCTGGTGCGGGCATCGCGCCCGGCGGAGCGCCCCCTGCGCCGCGCCGTGCGCTGCCGTGCGGCGGCAACGCGCGCGTGGACGGTCGAAAGGGCGGTGAACCGCGCCTGAATGGGGGAGGGTTGGGGCGTGCGGAAATTCTGGATTGCCGGTGGGATAGGGACGGGGCTGGTGCTCTGCCTCCTCGCGCTGCTCGTGATCGGTACGTATTCCGCCGCCGCGGGGATGGCCGGGGCCGGCGGCCGGGCCGTGGGCCTGGCGAAGGGTGCGGTGCCGGCCGCGTATCAGTCTCTGGTCGCGAAGTGGGGCACGCTCTGCCCGGCGATCTCCCCGGCGCTGCTCGCGGCGCAGCTCTACCAGGAGAGCGGCTGGAACCCGAAGGCGCAGAGCCCCGCCGCCGCGCAGGGCATGGCGCAGTTCATCCCGGGGACCTGGCAGACCCATGGCATCGACGGCAACGGCGACGGCAAGCGGGACGTCTGGGACCCGGAGGACGCGATTCCGTCCGCCGCGTCGTACGACTGCGAGCTCGCGAAGTATGTGAAGGACGCGCCGGGCAACGCCACGCACAACATGCTCGCGGCGTACAACGCGGGGGCGTACCGCGTCATCCAGTACCAGGGCGTGCCGCCGTACCGCGAGACGCAGAACTACGTGAAGACCATCACGACCCTGGCGAAGAGCTTCGAGGCGCCGGTGGGGCCCGTGGCGTCCTCGAAGCAGGCCGCCGGGGCGATCTATTACGCGCAGGAGAAGCTCGGTACGCCCTATCTGTGGGGCGGAAACGGGACAGCCGAGCAGGGTGGCAGGTTCGACTGTTCCGGGCTGACCAAGGCCGCGTATCACTCGGTGGGCATCGAGTTGCCCCGGGTGGCGAACGACCAGTGGAACGCCGGGCCGCATCCGCGGCGCAGTGAGCTGCTCCCGGGTGACCTGGTGTTCTTCGCGTACGACCTGAAGGACCCGCGGTCGATTCACCACGTGGGGATGTATGTGGGTGGCGGGTACATGATCAACGCGCCGTACACGGGTGCGGTGATCCGGTTCGACAAGATCGACACGCCCGACTACATCGGCGCGACGAGGGTCACGTCGGATGGCGCAAAAGCGCTCCCCGGCGCGAACGCTGCGTGAACATAGGGCCCTGAACTGCGGCGATGAGTCAAGCTTCGATAACGTCCTGGTGATCATTGGGTGGAGACTGGAACGCCGGGGCCGTACATCGCGTTTCCTTTGCGTGGGGACGTAGCAGCGCTCATGGCAGCAGACGCTCGACGACCACGGGGGCCGGCAGCACACCAAGGCGCTCGCGCGCGTGAAAGATAAGGGGCCGCGGCAGATGGCTGAACTCGCATTCGAGGGGCCGAACCCGGATGTCGACGTGCTCGACGGCATCAACGGCCTCGCGAAGGACGCCCCGCACTGGGTCAACCGCGCGATGGAGTACATCGGCGAATACGGCATCATCGCCGCGCTCGCGGTGCTGTGCCTGGTCGCCTGGTGGGCCGCGCGCCGCAAGCCGAACGCACCGGCCGCCGTCGCGGGCCTGGTCTGGGCGCCGCTGGCCGCCGGTCTGGCGCTGCTGGCCAACATTCCCATCCGGGCGTTCGTCGAGCGGCCACGGCCGTTCAAGGACCACGCCGGGCTGGAAGTGCTGATCTCCGGGAAGAGCGACTTCTCGTTCGTGAGTGACCACGCGACGCTGACGATGGCGGTCGGCGTGGGCCTGTTCGTCGCCCACCGCACCTATGGGCTGATCGGCATCGGCCTGGCGCTGCTCGAAGGCTTCTGCCGGGTCTACATGGGCGTCCACTACCCGACCGACGTGGTCGGCGGTTTCGCGCTGGGCACCGCCGTCGCCCTGCTGCTCGCGCCGCTCGCGCAGGCGCTGCTGGTCCCCTTGACGAGCGCGATCGGCAGGTCGCGGATCGGATGGCTGGTGCAGGCGCCCGGCGTCGTGGCGGAGCCCGCGGGCGCGGCGCAGACCGACGACGAGGCTCGCGGCGAGGCTCCGGGTACGGCGCGACTCGACAAGCGCGACAAGGATCTGGCCGCCTGACGCACAGTCGAGGGCCGGGGAAACGCTCTCCTCGGCCCCGCGGCTGACGACCTGGCGGACACGAACGGCCCGACCCCCTCAGTGGGGCCGGGCCGTCCGTGTACGGGCCGTCAGAGCGCCTGCGGGAAGGTGCTGAAGAGCCGATCCGGGTCGTACGCCCGCTTGACGTCGGCGAGCCGTGTGGCGGCCGGGCCGTAGTAGGCGGACTTCCAGTCGGTCAGGCCCGGGTCGGTGTAATTCTGGTAGGCGGCGCCGGAGGAGTGGCGGCGCATCGCGGCGTGGAAGGAATCCAGCCAGGCGGTGCGCGTGCCGGACGAGCCGTTGGACGGCCAGGAGGCCAAGTACTGCGCGAGGAAACGCGATCCGCGGTGTACGAACGCGGTGTCGGTGCGGCCCACCCGGTTGATCGCGCCGCCAAGGGCGGTCAGCGCGACATTGCCGTTGACGCCCTTGCGGCCCGCGCTCTCGATCTGGTCGAGCACCGTGCGGATGCCCGTCGCGGAGAGCGAGCGGTCGAAGAAGTGCGAGCGGGCTGCGTAGGTTTCGCGGCCCAGTTGGCCGGCGCCGGTCTGGCCCGGCAGGGTGCCCGGGGTGTGGCACTGCGCGGTCGTCTTCGACGAACAGCCCGCGTACGCCTCCATCGCGTCCAGATAGCCGATGCGGTTCAGGCGGACGGTGGACGCGGGGCCGGGGCCGCCCGGCTGGTCGGCGAGCTTGTCGACGGCGTTCTGCAAGTCGCGGTAGCCGCCGAGGGAGAAGGCCGCCACGGAGACGCCCGGGGTGCCGCCCGGCCGGGCATCGAGGTGGCAGGCGGACCATATCTCGTCGGCCTGTACCGGGCCCCACTTCTGCCAGGAGGCCAGCACCGCCGCCGCCTTGGCCCACGGCCAGGTCATGTATGCCATCACCGCGGGCGGCGCCGGGTGGGTCCGGAAGCGCAGTTCGGTGACCACCCCGAAGTTGCCGTTGCCGGCGCCGCGCAGCGCCCAGAAGAGGTCGGCGTGCCGGGAGCGGTCGCAGTCGACGGTCTTCCCGTCGGCGGTGACGAGGGTGGCGCCGACGAGGCTGTCGCAGGTCAGGCCGTATGCCCGGGAGACCACGCCGTGGCCGCCGCCGAGCGTCAGGCCGGATATGCCCACGGTGGGGCAGGAGCCGCCGGGGACCGTCACGCCGTGCGGCGCCAGGCCCTCGTAGACGTCGATGAGCTTGGCGCCGGCGCCTATTCGGGTGATGCCGCCGGACGGCGCCCCGACCTTGGCGAGGGAGGAGACGTCGATGACGAGCTTGCCGTTGCCGCTGGACCAGCCGGCGTAGGAGTGGCCGCCGCTGCGGATGGCGACCGGGGTGTCGTAACGGCGCGCGAAGGCGAGGCATTCGGCTATGTCGGCAGGGTGCTTGACGTAGGCGATGGCCGACGGCTTCAGCGTGTCGTAGCGGGTGTTGTAGAGGCGGCGGGCGGTCGCGTACGAGGCGTCGGAGGCGCGGACCAGGCTGCCGTCCAGGCTCTTGCCGAGTGCGCTCCACGAGGCTTTCGAAGCGGCGCCCTTGGCGGCGCGGGCGGAGGCGTCGGCCGGTACGGTCCCGGTGGCCGCCCCCGTGGCGGACCGGGAGGATGCGGCGCTCGCGCCGCTGCCGGTGGCGTGGCAGCCGGTGGCCCAGGCGACCGCGGTAGCCGCGAGCCCACCGCCGGTGTGCAGGAGTGTGCGCCGTTTCACTGGAGTGCCCCCTCGAAGTCGTACGGCCCGGCCCCGTCGGCCGCTCGGCCGCTGGTCGCGGGGCTTGTGCCGGGAGCGCGCAGTCGGACGGCCACGGCGACGCGCTTCCCTCGCGTCGCGGTGTGTCCGGTATTGCCGAGTGCTGTCCCGTGCCGTCCGTATGGTCCGGGTCCGCTGTGGGCCCGCTGTCTCCTTACCCAGATGCGGAATGAGGGCGAGGGGTTCCCGCAGCGGACCGGGTCATTCCAGGTGGCGCAAGGAGGCCGGCTCGTCGGCGGCCTCGGCGGCGGTCAGATGGCGCTCGGCGTCCGTACGGGCCTGGGAGCGTGCGCGCCGGGCAGGCCCGGACCAGCCGCAGTTGCAGAGGGCCAGGCAGAAGGAACCGCGTTCCGTGGTGGCGGCCTCGTGCCGCTGAGCGGCTCCGTCCGGGGAGGCCGGCTGCGGGCCCGGGGCGCAGCCGCCGGGGGCGCCGGGGATTCCGGCGGGACCGCGCGGCGGGTCGTGAGGGGCTCGGTCGGGCACGCGGCCACGCTACGCGCCTCGGGTGCCGGTGCGTGACGGCCCCCCGTAACAGTCGTTGAACGGGGCGGTTGGCGCTTTGTCCAACGTGCCGTTGGTGAAATGTCCGACCGTCCGGAACAGACCGGCCGGCAGCGGCCGTCTCGAACACAGCGGCCGAGGGGGCTCGTACGCGATGGTGGTGCAGGGCAGGCGAGGTGGCGGCGCGGTCACCATGGCCGTGGCGTGCGGGACGGGTCTGGCGGTCGGACTGCTGGCGACGGGCTGCTCCCCCAACGGCGCGGCGGCCGACGACCAGGCGCCATCGGACCGGTCGGCGGCCGCGGACCTCCGCAAGAGCGCCGACGTGCTGCTCAGGGCCGGCACCGCCAAGGTCCGTACGGCGATGGAGACGGTGAGCGGCGGCACTCGCGTCGCCATCCGGGGCACCGGCAGCTACGACTTCCGCACCAACAGCGGGCAGCTGCTGGTCGTGCTGCCCGATCCGGCGGGCCGGCCGAGCGGCGGTCACCAGCCGATCACGGAGATCCTCGCGCCGGGCGCCCTCTACATGAAGAACCGGGGGGCCGGGGTGCCCGCCGACAAATGGGTGCGGGTCGACACCGCCTCGCTGACGGACGGGAATCTGGTGACCGGCGGCGCGACCGATCCGCTCGCCGCCGCCGAACTGCTGCGCGGGGCACGGGATGTGACGTACGAGGGCCAGGAGCTGCTGGACGGCGTCCTGGTCCGGCACTACCACGGCACGACGGACATCGGCACGGCGGCCGCGGCCGCGTCGGCGCGCAGCAAGCCTGCGCTGGTCGCCGCGGAGAAAGGGTTCACCACCGATGCCGTGCCGTTCGATGCTTTCCTGGACGACGCGGGCAGGCTGCGCAAGGTGCGTCACCGCTTCCACTTCGCCAACGGTGTGCCGAAGGGCGCGTCGGTGACCTCCACCACGGAGCTGTACGCCTTCGGCACCAAGGTCACGGTGCGACTGCCGGACGACAGCGACATCTACGCGGGGCGGATCGCCTCCGCGGGGCGGTAGCCGCCGGTGGGCGTACGGACGCGCGGGGCATGTGCCACAAGGGCTTTCCAGGTGGCGGAAATGGTCCATCCGTGCCATGCGCGGAGGGTGCTGCCGTCCCTACTCTGGGCGGTAACCACCAGAAGCGTGGCAAGGCGCTCGGAGGAGGAGGTGCCGTACGTGTCGCCCCACCGCCATGCGACGGTCCAGGACCACGTGGCCCTCGTAGAGATCGAGCTGACTGGTGAGTTGATGATCGCGGCGGCGGCCGCCACCGAGGATCGGCTCAGCTCGGACCGTATCGACGAGGTGCTGGACGTCGACGGGGACGAGGTCGAGGTAACGGAGCCGGTGCGGCCGTGGCCCGGTACGGCGAGAGGCTTCTAGGCGAGACGTTCCGCTACGCGGCGCAGGGTCCGGCTCCGCTACGGGCCGGCTCGGAGGGGCTGCCGGTCCGGTTCAGGTGCGCAGCATCCGCTCGATGGCCTTGGTGGCCTCCTGGACCTTGGCGTCGATGGCCTCGGGCCCCTTGACGGCGGCGTCGGCGACGCAGTGGCGCAAATGCTCCTCCAGGAGCTGGAGGCCGAAGGACTGCAGGCCCTTCGTGCTTGCCGAGACCTGCGTGAGGATGTCGATGCAGTAGACGTCTTCCTCGAGCATCCGCTGCAGACCGCGGATCTGACCCTCGATGCGGCGCAGTCGCTTGAGGTGGGCGTCCTTTTGGTGCGCATAGCCGTGAATGCCCAGATCGTGGTTGGTCACGGCATTCGGGTCGCCTTGAGGGACGGTTTCCGGCTGGGGAGTGTCAGGGGTCACGGCGGGTCCGGTGCTGCCGTTGGCGTCGGCTTCCGTGCTCGTCATGGCCGTCTCCCGTGGTATCCAGGCGATTCATATACCCCTAGTGGGTATATGGTATCGAACTTTGCGGGCACCTGCGGTACCCCGTGCAAAGCATGCTGCCCGATGGGCGACACTGAAGGAATGCCGGTTAGCAGTGGCTGGATGATGCGCCTAGCATCAACCCGACCGAATCCGATGCACCCCGAGGATTTCACGTGCGCTTTCGTCTGACCCCCAGGGAGACGAGCTTCTACGACATGTTCGCCGCCTCCGCGGACAACATCGTCACGGGCTCGAAGCTCCTGATGGAACTGCTCGGGGCGGATTCCTCCGCGCGGGCAGAGATCGCCGAAAGGATGCGGGCGGCGGAGCACGCGGGTGATGACGCGACCCACGCGATCTTCCACCAGCTGAACTCCTCGTTCATCACGCCGTTCGACCGCGAGGACATCTACAACCTCGCCTCGTCGCTCGACGACATCATGGACTTCATGGAGGAGGCCGTTGACCTGGTCGTCCTCTACAAGGTCGAGGAGCTGCCCAAGGGCGTCGACCAGCAGATCGAGGTGTTGGCGCGGGCGGCGGAACTGACCGCCGAGGCGATGCCCAACCTGCGGACGATGTCCCACCTCACCGAGTACTGGATCGAGGTCAACCGTCTGGAGAACCAGGCCGACCAGATCCACCGCAAGCTGCTCGCGCACCTCTTCAACGGCAAGTACGACGCCATCGAGGTTCTCAAGCTCAAGCAGATCGTGGACATCCTGGAAGAGGCGGCGGACGCGTTCGAGCATGTCGCCAACACGGTCGAGACCATCGCGGTAAAGGAGTCCTGAGCCCCGGCCATGGACACCTTCGCGCTCATCGTGACCATTGCGGTCGCGCTCGGTTTCACGTACACGAACGGCTTCCACGACTCCGCGAACGCCATCGCGACCTCGGTCTCGACGCGGGCACTCACCCCGCGGGCGGCGCTGGCGATGGCCGCGGTGATGAACCTCGCAGGCGCCTTCCTGGGCAGTGGGGTCGCCAAGACGGTCAGCGAAGGGCTGATCGCCACACCGCAGGGCAACAAGGGGATGGGCATCCTCTTCGCCGCCCTGCTCGGCGCGGTGGTCTGGAACCTCGTCACCTGGTACTTCGGGCTGCCCTCGTCGTCCTCGCACGCCCTGTTCGGCGGCATGGTCGGCGCGGCGCTCGCGGGTGGCACGGAGGTGATCTGGACCGGGGTGGTCGAGAAGGTCGTCCTGCCGATGTTCATCTCGCCCGTCATCGGCCTGCTGCTCGGCTATCTGGTGATGGTCGTCATCCTGTGGATGTTCCGTAAGTCCAACCCGCACAAGGCCAAGCGCGGCTTCCGCATAGCGCAGACGGTCTCGGCGGCGGGTATGGCTCTCGGCCACGGTCTGCAGGACGCGCAGAAGACCATGGGAATCGTGGTGATGGCCCTGGTCATCGCCGATGTCGAGGACCAGAACGACGCCATCCCGATCTGGGTCAAGCTGGCCTGTGCGATCACGCTCTCGCTCGGCACGTACGCCGGTGGCTGGCGGATCATGCGCACCCTGGGCCGGCGGATCATCGAGCTGGACCCGCCGCAGGGCTTCGCCGCGGAAACCACGGCCGCCTCGGTGATGTACACCGCGTCCTTCATGTTCCACGCGCCGATCTCCACCACGCACGTGATCACCTCCGCCATCATGGGCGTGGGCTCGACCAAGGGCTCGCGGGCCGTGCGCTGGGGCGTCGCCAAGAACATCGTGATGGGCTGGTTCATCACCATGCCGGCGGCGGCACTGGTCGCGGCACTGTCCTTCTGGGTCATCCAGCTCGGCTTCTCCTGACCGAACGGCACCGCTTACAGAATTGGGCCCGCTCCCCGGGTAGGGGGGCGGGTCCTTGTGCGTGGGTCCTTGGGCCACTGTGCTTGCGGGCCCCTGGAGCCACTGTCCTTGCCGGCTGCTGAGCCGTGCGGTCGCCGCGGCTCGGGGCTGCTCCCACGCCGCCTTCTCCGGAGGCGGCCCGCCGGCGCCGCTGCACTGCCCCTCCGGTAGGTGAAGTGCGTCACGACAGCAGCATGGGTGACTGTGTGACTTCGGCCGGGCAGCGCTCTCGCGCCCGCCGCCGGGCACGCCCGCGCACGACGTCCGTTGTGCCGTACGACCCCCCTCCGGTCGTACGGCACAACGGAATGGGCCCGCCCCCCGGGAAGGAGGGGCGGGCCCTTCGTCATGCGGTGGCACCGCCATGCAGCACCGCAGGACGTGAGAGGGGCCACGGCGCGGCTCGGCCGCGCGTCGACGCCCGGCCGCGGCGGCTCAGCCGAAGCGACCCGAGATGTAGTCCTCGGTCGCCTGGACCGACGGGTTGGAGAAGATCCGCTCGGTCTCGTCGATCTCGACCAGCTTGCCGGGCTGCCCGACGGCCGCGAGGTTGAAGAAGGCCGTACGGTCCGAGACACGCGCCGCCTGCTGCATGTTGTGCGTCACGATGACGATCGTGAAGCGCTCCTTCAGATCACCGATCAGGTCCTCGATGGCGAGGGTGGAGATCGGGTCGAGCGCCGAGCACGGCTCGTCCATCAGCAGGACCTGCGGTTCGACCGCGATGGCGCGGGCGATGCACAGACGCTGCTGCTGGCCGCCGGACAGGCCCGAGCCGGGCTTGTTCAGACGGTCCTTGACCTCGTTCCAGAGGTTGGCGCCCCGCAGGGACTTCTCGACGACGTCCTTGAGGTCGTTCTTCTTGTACGAACCGTTGAGCCGCAGACCCGCCGCGACATTGTCGAAGATCGACATCGTGGGGAACGGGTTCGGACGCTGGAAGACCATGCCGACGGTGCGGCGCACGGCGACCGGGTCGACACCGGAGCCGTAGAGGTTCTCGTCGTCCAGCATCACCTTGCCCTCGACGCGGCCACCGGGGGTGACCTCGTGCATACGGTTCAGCGTGCGCAGGAAGGTGGACTTGCCGCAGCCGGACGGGCCGATGAAGGCCGTCACCGAGCGCGGCTCGACGGTCATGGAGATGTCGTCGATGGCCCTGTGGCCGCCGTAATAGGCGGACAGACCGCTGACATCGATTCGCTTGGCCATGGAGATCACTGCTTCTTTCCGTTGGCCCCGATCAGGCGGAGCCGCATCATCGGGTGCCTTAACGGCCGGGCCGTTCTGGTTGGTCGGACGTCGTTTCGCTTCCGCTCCGGCCGGGTGCCGCACCTTCGTTCCTCAGGCGCGACCCCCGACCTCCGCTGCAGCTCAACTCCGTCCTCCGCGCGGGGCCTTCCAGCGGGCGATGCCGCGCGCCAGCAGGTTGAGGACCATGACGAAGGCGATGAGGACGAAGGCCGCCGCCCATGCGCGGTCGTACGAGGCCTCGGAGCCCTGCTGCCACTGCTGGAAGACATACAGCGGAAGCGACTGCTGGGCGCCCTCGAAGGGGTTGTTGTTGATCGTCTTCGCGCCCCACACCAGGAGCAGCACCGGGGCGGTCTCACCGGTGATACGGGCGATGGAGAGCATCACGCCGGTGGTGATGCCGCCGATCGAGGTGGGCAGCACGACCTTGAGGATGGTGCGCCACTTCGGGACGCCGAGAGCGAGCGACGCCTCGCGCAGCTCGTTCGGGACGAGCTTGAGCATCTCCTCGGTGGAGCGGACCACGACCGGCATCATCAGGATCGCCAGAGCCATCGCGCCGGCGAAGCCGGACGGGCCGAAGCCGAGGATCAGGATCCACACGGACAGGACGAACAGGCCCGCCACGATGGAGGGGATGCCCGTCATCACGTCCACGAAGAAGGTGACGGCCTTGGCGAGCCTGCCACGCCCGTACTCGACGAGGTAGATCGCGGTGAGCAGACCGATCGGTGCGGCGATCAGCGTCGCCAGGCCCACCTGCTCCAGGGTGCCGATGATCGCGTGGTAGATGCCGCCGCCGGGCAACGCGTCCGGGAGGGTGCCCATCGAGTGGGACAGGAAGTAGCCGTCGAGCACCTTGGTGCCGCGGGCGACCGTCTCCCACAGCAGCGAGGCGAGCGGTACGACGGCGAGCAGGAAGGCGATCCAGACCAGGCTGGTGGCCAGCCGGTCCTTGGCCTGCCGCCCGCCCTCGACGATCGCGGCGAGGGCGTAGGTGCCGACGATGAACAGCACGGCGGCTATCAGACCCCACTGGATCCTGCTGGTCAGGCCGCCGGCCAGGCCGATGCCGACGCCGACTCCCGCCGCGGCGAGCGCGAGGGCCGGCGGGGTCCAGCGGGGGAGCCGGGCCTGCTTGAGGGAGACCGGGAGGGGGCTGTCGCCGGAGTCCGTGAGCGGTCGGCGTTCTGTCATCACGTCGCTCATGCGCTGGCTCCCGAGTACTCCTTGCGGCGGGCGATGATCAGGCGGGCCGCGCCGTTGACGAGCAGCGTGATCACGAACAGGACGAGGCCGGAGGCGATCAGGGCGTCCTGGCCGAATTCATCGGCCTCGCTGAACTTGCTGGCGATGTTCTGGGCGAACGTGCCGCCGCCCGGGTCCAGCAGGCTGGTGCTGATGAGGAAGCTGGGGGAGAGGACCGTGGCGACGGCCATCGTCTCGCCCAGCGCGCGGCCCAGGCCCAGCATGGAGGCGCTGATGATGCCGGAGCGTCCGAAGGGCAGCACCGACATGCGGACGACTTCCCAGCGGGTGGCGCCGAGCGCGAGCGCGGCCTCCTCGTGCATCTTCGGGACCTGGAGGAAGACCTCGCGGCTGACGCTGGTCACGATCGGCAGGATCATGATCGCGAGAAGGATGCCGACGGTGAACAGCGAACGGGCGGCCCCGTCGCCGTACGCGAAGACGCCGGTCCAGCCGAGGTAGTCGTCCAGCCAGCTGTACAGGCCGGTCAGGTGGGGGACGAGGAAGAGCGCGCCCCACAGGCCGTAGATGATGCTGGGCACCGCGGCGAGCAGGTCGATCACGTAGCCGAGCGGCGAGGCCAGCTTGCGTGGCGCGTAGTGCGAGATGAACAGGGCGATGCCGACCGCGACCGGGACCGCGATGACCATCGCGATCACCGAGCTGACGACGGTGCCGAAGGCGAGGACGGCGATGCCGAACTTCGGTTCCGCCCCGGTGGCGTTCCACTCCAGGGTGGTGAAGAAGTTGGCCTTGTCGCCGGAGATGGCGAGCACGGACCGGTAGGTGAGGAAGGCCGCGATGGCGGCCATGATCACCAGCAGGGTGATGCCCGAGCCGCGGGAGAACCCGAGGAAGATCCGGTCTCCGGGGCGTACCGCCTTGCCGGAGACGGCGGAGAGCTCGTCGGCGGGCGGGGGCGGCGGGGGTGTATCGGTTATCGACTGTGTGGAAGTCATGGTTTCTCCGGTCTGCGGAGCCGGTGGGGGCTCCTGGCGCGGCGGTGCACCGGACGGGCGGCGGCCCCTGGGGCCTGATGGCCTCGGCGGCCGTATGGCGGCCGTGTGGCCGTACGGCGGTGTGGGGCCGCCGCCCGGTGGGTCAGGAGAGCGTCTTGACGGTCTTGCGGACCTTCTCGGCGATCTCGGTGGGCAGCGGGGCGTAGCCCAGCTCCTTGAGGGCGGTCTGGCCCTCCTTGCTGGCGACGTACGTCAGGAAGGACTTGGTGGCGGGCAGCGTCTCGGCCTTGTTGCCCTTGTCGCAGGCGACCTCGTAGGTCACGAGGGTGATCGGGTAGGCGCCCTCGGCCTTGGAGGTGTAGTTGAGCTCCAGCGCGAGGTCGTCGCCCTTGCCGACCTGCTTGGCCTCGCCGATCGCCTTGGAGGCGTTGTCGACGGTGGCCCCGACCGGGGTCTTGGCGCCGGTGTTCAGCTTGGCGGTCGGGATCTTGGAGGCCGTGGCGTACGACAGCTCGAAGTAGGAGATGGCGCCGCTGGTCTGCTTGACCTGGGAGGAGACGCCGGCCGAGCCGGAGGCCGCCTGGCCGCCCTTGCCTTCCCAGGTCTTCGCGGGCTCGTGCTTCCAGGAGGCCGGGGCGGCGCCCTTGAGGTACTTGGTGAAGTTGTCGGTGGTGCCCGAGTCGTCGGAGCGGTGGAACGCCTGGATCTTGAGGTCGGGCAGCTTGGCGCCCGGGTTCAGCTTCTTGATCGCGGGGTCGTTCCAGTTGGTGATCTCCGAGTCGAAGATCTTGCCGAGGGTCGCGGCGTCCAGCACGAGGTCGTCGACGCCGGGCACGTTGTAGCCGACCGCGATCGGGCCGCCGACCATCGGGAGGTTGATGGCCTGCCCGCCCTTGCAGACCTTCTTCGACTTCGCGACCTCTTCGGGCTTGAGCGCCGAGTCGGAGCCGGCGAACGCGGTCTGGCCCTGCAGGAAGGTGGTGATACCGGCACCGGAGCCCGTGGGCTGGTAGTTGATCTCGGTGTCCTTGCAGGCGCCCGAGTAGTTCTGCACCCAGACGTCCATGGCGTTCTTCTGCGCGGAGGAGCCGGAGGCGAGCAGCTTGCCCTTGCCGTCGCACTTGATGCTGCCGGGCTTGGCGGCCGTACCGCCGGGGGAGGCGCTGGTGTCGTCGGAGCCGCACGCCGTCAGGGCCAGGGCACCGGAGACGGCGAGAGCGCCAACGGCGAGGGCGCGAACCCGGTTCTTGCGCTGAAGCTTCACTGTCGAAAGTTCCTTCCTGGGGCGCGCCGCTACGTCGGCGTGCGGGTGAGAGCAGATGGGGCTGCCGCGGGGAGCGGGTGTCAGCCGGCCGGGCGGCGCCGGGCCCGAAGGCATGGCGCGCACTCGGTGAGGCTGAAATTAGGCAGATCAGGTGAAGCCGCCGATGGAGGGGAGTGAACGCAGGGTGAACCTCGGCCATCAGGTGGGTGCGAGGCTGCCGTGTACCGGAAGGCTGGGGAGAAACCGCCCGTCGCTCTGTTGAATTACCGGTCGGTATGGCAGCATCCGCGCCTGAGGCGAAGACGCGAATCGGTGCGGATCGACCGGAGGTGGCTGGTGCGGAGCCAGGGGGCACGGCAGGACGAACAGGCCGTTCAGGGCGTCTGGGACCGGTGGGGAGCCTGGGGCTTCCGGGGTGGCCGGATCGCGACCTGCACCGCCATCGTCCTGTGCGCGATGGGTCTGCTCGGTGGCACGGCGTCGGCCGCGTACGCCGAACCGGGCCCGGGGCAGGGCAAGGATTCGGACAGTCGAGCGAACGACCGGGACGCCGGGAGCGACGGTGGCGACAAGAAGGCCGACGTCTCGCTCGACGATCCCGCCCTCAAGCGACTGGAGGGCGTCCGCAAGAAGATCGAGGATCTCTACCGCAGGGCGGAGCAGGCGACCGACGCCTATAACGGCGCCAAGGAGCAGGTCGAGCTGCAGCAGAAAGAGATCGTGAAGCTGGCGCGGAGCATCGACACCACGCAGCACAAACTCACCGCCCTCAAGCGGCACGCCGGTGCGCTGGCCAGTGCCCAGTACCGCGGTGGCGGAATTCCCTCCGAGGCCCGGCTGATGCTCAACACCCATCCCGAGCGCTTTCTCGACAACGCCACTCTGGTCCGCAAGGGGCAGCAGGCCACCAAAGGCGTAATCGGCCAACTGTCACGCCTCAAGGGCGACTTGGAGGGATATTCCAAGGCCGCGACGGATCGCTGGGAGCGGCTGGAGGCGAACCGCAAGAAGAAGGAAGCCGCGCAGCGGGAGATCAAGAAGAAGATCGAAGCGGCGAAAAAAGTGGAATCCCGGCTGGCCGCCGAGGAAATCGACCGGCTGAAGGAACTGGAGGACGAGCGGGCGTTCCGGGAACAGCAGAAATGGCTCGACTCCGGCGTGTGGAAGGACATCGACAGCCGGGCGTCCGCCAAAGGCAAGAAGGCCATCGCGTACGCCACTGATCAAATCGGCAAGGACTATGTGTGGGGCGCCGAGGGGCCGGACACCTTCGACTGCTCCGGATTGACCCTGCGGGCGTGGCAGGCGGCCGGCCGGACGATTCCGCGGACGTCGCAGGAGCAGTGGCGGCAATTGGACCGGGTGCACGTCAAGGACATGCGGCCCGGCGACCTGATCATTTATTTCACCGATGCCAGCCATGTCGGGATGTACATCGGCGACGGCGCGATCGTGCACGCCCCGCGGCCCGGTCGGCAGATCACGGTCACCGGCGCCGGGTCGATGCCGATCCTGGGTGTGGTGCGCCCCGATAAATGACCGGTTCGTTCGGTTTCCTACGGTTGTCGCCGGCGGCCGAATACGGGTCATGCGGGGTGATGTTCGTCATTCCGCTTTCCTGCCTCCACGGGTCAAATTGCTGATGGGGCGCGGCATATGACGATGGCCGATTGCCATCGGCCATTCCGTACTGCTCGGTACTGGCGCTATGGTCGCCTCTCAGTGCCCGGTAGCGCCTCGCTCATGTGACCGACGAGCGGCGTGGAACCGGGCACGGTGGCGCGCCGGTCGGCCGCCGCACCCTCGGGGGGAGGGAAAGGAAGCAGAGGAATGCCCGTACCCGTACCGCACCAGCGGACGGCCGTGCTGCCGCACCAGGCAGGACCGGTGGACGCGGCCTGCGCGGATTCGCCGCGCGCGGCCGGCGCCCCGGCTGTGGCGGACGACACGGCCCGGGGCACGAGCGCCCTGGGGCAGACCGGCCAGGAGCCGATGAGCCGGACCTCGACGGCACCGGACCTGCAGCTTCCGGCCGACCAGGGATCGCTCGACCAGGGCCTGACACTGCTCCTGATCGGCGAGGACCCCAACAGCCCCGTCCCCGACATGTGGGACTGGGCGGGCCGCAAGGTCCGTCTGCGCACCGCCCGCAACCTCACCGAGGCCGAGCGGCTGCTCACCGACGACGTGCACTGCATCCTGCTCGACCTCGCGCCGCCGGAGCACGGCGAGCGGGACGCGGGCGACGCCGACTGCCCCGGTGATGAGCTGGGGGCACTGCGTGAGGTGCTGCGGATGGCGCCCGCGCAGGCGGTGCTGGTGCTGACGTCCGAGACGGACGCCGAGCGGGCCGCCGATGCCGTCCGCGTCGGCGCCCAGGACTACCTCTTCCGCGACGAGCTGGACGGCGCGGTGCTCAGCCGCGCGGTGCGCTACGCCGTCGAACGCAAACGCGCCGACCTCGCACAGCGCCAGCTGACCGAATCGCGGATGATGGCGCAGGAGAACGCCCGCCTGGAGCGCGGGCTGCTGCCCACCCCGCTGCTGGACGGCTCGGACCTGCGCTTCGCGGCCTGCTACCGCCCCGGCCGCAGCCGTGCCCTGCTCGGCGGCGACTTCTACGACACCGTGCGCACCCAGGACGGCACCGTCCACGCGATGATCGGTGACGTCTGCGGCCACGGCCCGGACGAGGCCGCGCTCGGCGTCGAGCTGCGGATCGCCTGGCGTGCCCTGACCTTCGCCGGACTGTGCGGCGACGAACTGCTCTCCACCCTCCAGAAGGTGCTGGAGCACGAGCGCGCGGACGACGAGATCTTCGCGACGCTGTGCACCGTCGACATCTCCGCCGACGGCCGGCGCGCGGGAGTGTGCCTGGCCGGCCACCCCGCGCCGTTGCTGGCCCGCGCGGGGCGCGAGCCGCAGCTGCTGCCGTACGAGTTCGGTGGTCCGGCCCTCGGTCTGCTGCCGCGCGCCCGCTGGCCGCGCCGGCAGGTCGAACTGGGCGGCTCCTGGAGCCTGATGATGTACACCGACGGCCTGATCGAAGGCCGCGTCGGCGAGGGCAAGGAGCGCCTCGGCCAGGAAGGCATGACCGCATTGGTCAGCCGTCAGATGGCGGCCGGTCTGCGGGGCGAGGAACTGCTCGACGCGTCGGTCAGGGAAGTGCGCGACCTGAACGGCGGGGAGCTCACGGACGATGTCGCGGTGCTGCTGCTGGACCGGCACTAGCCGGAGCCCGGCGGCGCGGGTCGAGCTCAGCGGCCGCCGTTGTACGGGCCGTACGGGCCGTCCGAGCTGGAGCCGCCGCGGCGCGGGCCGCGGCCGCCGCCGGTGACCTGCCGGAGGGCCGGCCGGACGTCGACGGTGTAGACGATCACCGCGATCACGCCGATGATCGGCAGGAACGACATCAGCGGCAGCAGGAACAGCAGCGCCGTGGCGATCACGAGGAAAATCAGCCACAGGCCCTTGGACTGCTTGCTCGCGGCGCGATAGGCGTCCTCGCGGCGCACGGCCGCGTCGATCAGCATCACTGCCGCGTACACGCCCAGGGCGAGCTGCACCCAGCTCAGAACGTTCTGGAACCCGTAAATCAGCACGTTGCCCACCGCCCGTTCGCCTGGATGTGTCGGTTCTACGCGGCCCCACCGTACCCGGAGAACGGGCCGGGCACGCCATGCGTGCCCGGCCCGGCCGGTGGACCCGGTGGGGCGTGGCGCGCCCGTGCGGCGCGCCCGTTCCCTCCCCCTACCGCTCAGTGCGCGGTGACGGAAGTCACTTCGCCGGCGGCGTGGGCTTCTTCGCGGCCGGCTTGGCGGCGGAGTCGGTCTTCTTCGCCGCGGCGGGCTTGGCCTCGGTCCGGGTGCCGTTCGCGGGCTTGGGCTTCTGCTGGGCCGTCAGCGTCTCCCTGACCGTCGGCTCCTTGGCCTCCGGCTCGATCGCCACGGCGAGGTCCTCGACCTGGTCGGCGGTCTCGCCGCGCCAGGTCTGCACGGCGCCCCGGCCGCGCTCGGCCAGCTCGTCGTAGGTCTCGCGTGCCTTGACGGCGTACTCGGCGGCCCGGCCCACGCTCTGCATCGCCAGGTCCTGCGCCTGCTCACGGAGCTTCTTCAGGTCGCCGTCCAGCGAGCCGAGCAGTTCGTTGAACTTCTCCTGGGCGTCCTTGGCCTGCTTGGTGACCCGGTCCTGGATCTCCTTCGGGTCGGTCGCCCGCACGGACTCGAAGCGCTTGGGCGCCTCGACCCGGACCTTCTCGACCAGCGCCGGCACCTCGCCGAGCTTCTCGGCGGCCAGGTCGGCGGTGCCGGCCAGGGCGTACAGCGGGGTGGCGTCGGTCAGGGTCTTGCGGAGGTCATCGGTGATGGCCATGACGTGGTTCCTCCTGGAATCGAAATTGGTCGCTCAGGTGGCGTGCGGGCCGCCGTCGGCCTCTGCGTCGTGGGAGTCCGTACCGCGCCCGTCCTCATGCCCGTTCGCAGTGCTGTCCCCGCTGCCGACGAATCCGTTCTCCTTGCGGAAGGACTCGTAGATCTGCAGCAGGACCTGCTTCTGCCTCTCGTTCAGCGAGGGGTCGGTGAGTATCGAGGTCTGCACCCCGATCTCGTCCGGACCGTGCCGCTCGTCGAGGATCCCGGCCTGGACGTACAGCGTCTCGGCGGAGATCCGCAGCGCCTTGGCCAGCTGCTGGAGGATCTCCGCACTCGGCTTGCGCAAGCCGCGCTCGATCTGGCTGAGATACGGGTTGGACACCCCTGCGGCATCCGCGAGTTGCCGCAGACTCAGCTGCGCCGTGCGCCGCTGCTCCCGCAGGAACTCGCCGAGGTTGCCGACGTTGAGAGATGCCATGCCCCGATAGTGCCCGCTCGTGCTAACTATTGCAAGCAAGCGCTAGCAAGAGTGGCGCAGCGGAGTCGGGGCCGAGGGAAAGTCAGTGGCGTGACGGTCCCTCCGGCCGTGAGACTCGCGACGTGATGCTTCACGCGGATGAGATCCCGGTCGACGAGACGCTGGTCCGGTCACTGTTGAAGGCACAGTGCCCGCAGTGGGCCGGCCTGCCGCTGTCGCCCGCGGGCGCCGGCACGGACAACACCATGTACCGGCTGGGCGACGACCTGCTCGTGCGACTTCCACGGACCCCAGGAAGCGGACGGTCGGTGCGGAAGGAGCAGGAGTGGCTGCCTCGGCTGGCACCACTCCTCGCATGTCCGATCCCCGAGCCCGTACACGCCGGGACGCCCACCGATGTCTTCCCGCTGCTCTGGTCGGTCTACCGCTGGATCGACGGTGACGAGGTCGGCCCGGACAGCGTCCGGGACTGGGCCGCCTTCGGGACCGACCTGGCGGCGGTCGTGGGGCGGCTCCACCGCATCGACCTCATGGGAGCGACGCGTACGGAGGGCCTGCGCTGGTACCGCGGGGGCACCCTGGAGCCGTGCGACCAGTGGGTCGGCGGCTGTCTCGACGACTGCCGGGCCGCCGTGGGCTCCGAGCTCGACGTCGACACTCTGGAACGGTTGTGGCGAGCCGCGCTCGCGCTGCCCGAGCCCTCCGGACCTCATGTGTGGCTCCACGGCGACCTCAAGCCGACCAACCTCCTGGCCCGGGACGGAAAGCTGCACGCGGTCATCGACTTCGGAGCACTCTCGGTCGGCTTTCCCGACGCCGAGCACTCCACCGTCTGGGACCTGCCGCCACAAGCGCGCCGGGCCTATTGGGACGCCTTGAACCTCGACGAGGTGACCTGGGCCCGCGCCCGCGCCTGGGCGATCGCGGTGGGCGTCAGCGGGATCTCCCATTACCGGCACACCTTCCCCGCCTTCGTCGCCGAATGTCGCGCACGGCTCCAGGCGATCCTCGCGGACGCCGCGGTGCGCTGAACGGCCCCGCCGGCCCGGGAGGGGTGGTCGTCGGCCCGCCGAAGGCCGAGGAAGGGCCTGCCTCACAGGTGAGGCCAGAAAAAGGTGCCTCGACCGGTCACATTCCTTCCTCGGGGCGAGTCAGGGGAGTAGGCCCACGAAATCCATGGGTCGGCGCCGGGAGGCCGGACTTCCGGACAGACACATCGGAGAGTGCTGGAAATGACTGTGACGAGCTCACCCCTTCTGGTCACCGGCGGTACGGGCACCCTCGGGCGCCTCGTCGTGCCGCTGCTGCGTGCCGCCGGCCGGGACGTGCGGGTGCTCAGCCGGCAGCCCCGGGAGCCCGGGGACGGTATCGACCATGTGACCGGGGATCTGCGGACGGGGGAGGGGGTGGCGGCCGCGGTCGAAGGGGCCGGGACCGTCCTGCACCTCGCGGGCGGCCCCAAGGGCGACGAGGAGGCGACCTCGCACCTCGTGGAGGCCGCCTCGCGTGCCGGCGTGCGGCACGTGGTGTACATCTCGGTCATCGGCGCGGACAAGGTCCCGTTGAGCTGGTTCGCGGCCAAGCTCGGCGCGGAGCGGGCGGTGGCCGAATCCGGCCTGCCGTGGACGACGCTGCGTGCCGCGCAGTTCCACGACCTCGCCCTGACCGTGGTGGAGAAGATGGCGAAGCTGCCGGTGATCCCGGTGCCGGGCGGGCTCCGCTTCCAGCCGGTCGATGCCCGTGAGGTGGCGGCGCGGCTGGTGGAGCTGACGCTCGGTGAGCCGGCCGGCCTGGTGCCCGACCTGGCCGGGCCGAAGGTGTACGGGATGGCCGAGCTGAGCGGCGGGTATCTGGAGGCGCGTGGCAAGCGCCGGTTGATGATGCCGGTACGGATGCCGGGGAAGGCCGGCCGCGCCTACCGGGCCGGCGCGAATCTGTCCGTCGAGGGGGCCCAGGTGGGCAAGCGGACCTGGGAGGACTTCCTGGCGGAGCGGGTGGGTTGAGGCCGTCGGCCACCTCCGGGCCCTCCCCGGCGCACCCGGGCGTGGAGCCGGGGGCGGCCCTGGCGGGGCCGCTCCCGACGTCCACGGACACGCCCTACCGGTCGCCGGAGGCCCGCGGCTCGTCGGGGCGGGTCCCGGCGATGACCGTGGCGTACCACTCGTCGCTGGTGGACACCTGGGGCAGCAGCCCCGCGCGGGCGAACGTCCCGACCGCGCGCTCCGCCTGACGCTCGCTGGTCTCGACCAGCAGATGGCCGCCGGGTGCCAGCCATCGGGCCGCCTCCCGGCTGACCCGGCGGAGCACGTCGAGCCCGTCCGCGCCGCCGTCGAGTGCCACCAGCGGTTCGTGTTCGCGGGCCTCCGGCGGCAGCAGTCCGACCTCTTCGGTGGGTACGTACGGCACGTTGGCGACCAGGAGGTCGATCCGCCCACGGAGGCCGCCGGGCAACGGAGCGTAGAGGTCGCCCTCGTACACCTCGCCGCCGACCGCGGCGAGGTTGCGCCGGGCGCAGCGCACCGCGGCGGGTTCGATGTCGGCGGCGTGCAGTTCGACCGAGCCGAGAGCCGCCGCCAGCGCGGCGCCGACCGCGCCCGAGCCGCAGCAGAGGTCGACGACGACCGTGCGGCGCCGGGGGGCGCGGCCGCCGGAAGCGGCGGCGAGGGCCAGGGCGCGCTCCACGAGGAACTCGGTGCGGCGGCGGGGCACGAACACCCCGGGGTCCACCGCCATCCGCCGACCGTGGAACTCGGCCCACCCCAGGACGTGTTCGAGCGGCACCCCATCGGCCCTGCGCCGCACCATGGCGGCGAGGTCGGCCGGTGTGCGGGCCGCGGCGAGGACCAACTCGGCCTCGTCCTCGGCGAAGACACAGCCGGCGGCACGGAGCGTGGTGATGACGGTGGAGCGGGAGGGAGCCGGGGGGAGGGGTGACGGGTACGTCGACATGTGAGCCTTTCGGGGCGCCGATGGCGCTTGCCCGCTCACTTCTGTCGGACGGTCACCTGCTGCGGGCGGACCGTGCGACGGTGAGACGGGAGCACCTGCCTGATCTGGCGGGGAATCGGTCTCACCTCCTGGGTCGGTCCACTGCGTGAGACGGCAACATTACCCGAACCGCCATCCCGCGTCACCGCGTGACGGCCCTGCTCCGGGCGCGGTTGACTTGGAGCGCACTCCAACTCCTACCGTCGGGAACGACGCTCCGGGGACGGCCTTGGAGCCACATCGCCGTACGGCACAGGAGGCAGCAGCATGACCGACATCCCCCCGCGTCACCTCGGTGAACTGGTGGTCTCCGCGCAGGGGCTCGGGTGCATGGGCATGAGCCACGGGTACGGGCCGGTGGACGACGCGCAGTCCATCGCGACCCTCAACCGGGCGCTCGACCTGGGAGTCAGCCTGCTGGACACCTCCGACTTCTACGGGGCGGGGCACAACGAGGAGCTGATCGGGCGGGCCATTGCCGGCCGGCGGGACGAGGTGGTGCTGGCGACCAAGTTCGGCTTCGCCAACCGGCTCGGTGAGCCGACCGCGATCCGCGGGGACGCCACCTACGTACGGCAGGCGTGTGACGCGTCGCTGCGCCGGCTCGGCGTCGACCACATCGACCTCTACTACCAGCACCGGGTCGACCCCGACGTCCCGATCGAGGAGACGGTCGGCGCGATGGCCGAGCTGGTCGCGGCGGGCAAGGTGCGCCACCTCGGGCTGTCCGAGGCGGGCGCGGCGACGCTCCGCCGGGCGCACGCGGTGCACCCGATCGCCGCCCTGCAGAGCGAGTGGTCGCTGTGGACCCGCGATTTGGAGCACGAGATCGCGCCGGTCTGCCGGGAGCTGGGCATCGGTCTGGTGCCGTTCTCGCCGCTCGGGCGCGGCTTCCTGACGGGGCGGTACACCTCCGTCACGGAGCTGCCGGAGTCCGATGTGCGCCGCAGCCAGCCGCGGTTCGCCGACGGCAACCTGGAGCAGAATCTCGCCATCGTGGCGAAGCTGGACGAGCTGGCCGCCGCGAAGGGCGTCACGGCCGGTCAGCTGGCGCTGGCCTGGGTGCAGCACCGCGGGGACGACGTGGTGCCGATTCCGGGTACCCGGCGGCAGAAGTATCTGGAGGAGAACCTCGGCGCGCTCGCGATCGAGCTGTCCGAGGACGAACTCGCCGCCATCGATGCCGCGGCGCCGGCCGGCCAGGTCGCCGGGACGCGCTACGACGAGGTGAGCATGACGTTCGTGAACAGGTGAGCGGACGCGGCCGGTGCGCCGGTCGGCATGGGGGCGCGGAGCGTCCTGCGCGGGGCCGCGCGCAGGGCGGGCTCCGACTCGGTCGGCGGCGCCGTACCGGGCCGTGAGGGGCGGAGCGGCCTAGACTTTTCCGGGGCGCGTCCGGGCCCGCGGCGACCGCCGCGGTCCGCGGTCCGCCGCCCGTACGGAAGGACGGCCGCCATGGACTGGAAGCTCGAACTGGTGCCGATCCCGGTGTCCGACGTGGAACGGTCGAAGCGCTTCTACAGCGAGCAGGTGGGCTTCGCGGTGGACCACGACACCCGCGTCGGCGAGGACGTGCGCATCGTCCAGCTGACGCCGCCCGGCTCGGGCTGCTCGATCGTGATCGGTGCCGGCACCGGCGTCCGGCAGGCCGAGCCCGGCACGGTGCAGGGGATGCAGCTGGTGGTGACCGACATCGAGACGGCCCGCGCCCAGCTGGTCGCGCACGGTGTGGCAGCGGGGCCGGTGCAGCATCTGGAGGACGGGACGATGGCCGAGGGGCACGGCGAGCCGTGGAACTCCTTCGTGTTCTTCAGCGACCCGGACGGCAACGGCTGGGCGGTCCAGGAGCGCCCGCCGGGCACGCAGGCGTGAGCGCGCCTCATAAGCTCGGCGGATGACGACGGATCAGGAAACCTTTCTCCGGACGTTCCACGCCGCGCATCCGGCGGTCACCGCGCGGGCGATGGCCCATGGCCGGGCCGAGGACGGCCGGTCCAGCTACGCCATCCTGCGTGACCGGGTCGCGGGCTGCCGGAGCGTGCTGGACCTCGGATGCGGTGACGGCTTGCTGCTGGAGCTGCTGGGGGAGGACGAGAGGCGTGCCCTTGCCGGACTGGACCTCTCCGCCGAGGAGTTGGCGCTGGCTCGCCGCCGCCCGCACGCAGCACGGGCCGATCTCCGGGTCGGCCGGGCGCAGCACCTCCCGTTCGAGGACGGCCGGTTCGACGGCTGCGTCTCGCACATGGCGCTGATGCTGATGAGCGACGCCGAGCGGGTCGCGGCCGAGCTGGCGAGGGTGCTGGAGCCCGGCGGCACGCTGGCGGTGGTCCTGGGCGGCGGCGCCGTCGGTGACGAGGCGTACGCGAGCTTTCTGCGGCTGGCCCTGCCGTTGATCGAGGCGGCGCCGCCGGGGCAGCGGATCCCACGCCTGGGGGACCGGCGGCTGCGGACCCGCGAGGGGTTCGACGAGGTCTTCGGCCCGGCCGGTTTCGGTCCTGCCGACTGGGAGACCCTACGGCTCGATCTGACCGGACCGCCGGAGCAGGTGTGGCGGACGGTGGGGGGCCTCTACGACCTGGGGCCCCTCGACGCCGCCGTCACCGCCGAGCTGCGGGCTCGATTCGAGGCGGAGACGGCGGCCTCGGCGCTGCCCGACGGCCGTATCCCGTGCGCGATGCGGGTGCATGTCGCGGCGGTGCGGCGGGCCTGAGGTCAGGCGCCGTAGGGCCGTGCGGCGCGGGCTTCGCGCAGGGCCACCGCCCACCAGCTCAGCTGGTTCAGCAGGGCGTCGGCGGCCCGGGCGGCGGGGGCGGGGTCGTGCAGCCGGCCGTCGTCGTCGAAGAGGTTGCCCGCGAGCGGGAAGCTGACCGTCTCGCGCACGGTCGTGGCGTGCAACTCGGCGAAGACCAGCCGCAGTTGCTCAATTGCCCGCAGCCCGCCCGAGACCCCGCCGTACGAGACGAAGCCCACCGGCTTGGCCTGCCACGGTGCGTGCAGCAGGTCGATGGCGTGCTTGAGCGGTGCCGGGAAGGAGTGGTTGTACTCCGGGGTGATCACGACGAACGCGTCCGCCGTGTCGACGCGCTTGGCGAAGGAGGCGTGGTCCTCGCTGCCGGGCCGGAGCTCGTAGGGGCGGACGGTGTCCAGGTCGATGACGTCGACGTCGATGTGCTGGTGCCCTTCGGCGTGCCGGGTGAACCAGTTCGCGATGACGGGCGCGAACCGGCCCTCCCGGGTGCTGCCGATGATCACTGCGAGGCGGTAGCGGTGCTCGGACATGCGGGGCCCTCCATGGGGTGCGCGGCGGTGTTGCCGTCAGACCGCGACGCTAGAACCTCAAGAAAGCTTGAGGTCAAGCGTGGCGGGCCGGGTGCGTCACCGTGCGGGCGCATGCGTCACGCCGGGGGCCATGGACCGCGCCGTCCGGGCCGGGCCGAGCCCGTGGGCAAGGCCCGCCCGCCGGGCGGTCACTGCGCGCCGAACAGCGTCAGCAGCTCCGTCTTCTCGAACATCCGGGCCGTGTCGATGGCCGAGGGGGTGCCGGCCGCCGGGTCCGCGCCATGGGCGACCAGCGCCTTGACGACCTCGTCCTCGCCCTTGAAGACCGCCCCGGCGAGCGGGGTCTGGCCCCGGTCGTTGGGGCGGTCGGCGTCCGCGCCGCGCTTGAGCAGCGCCTCCACGGTGGTCGCGTGGCCGTGGTAGGCGGCCAGCATCACCAGGGAGTCGCCCTTCTCGTTCGTCAGGTTCGCGGGCACGCCCGCGTCCACATAGGCGGCGACGGTGTCGGTGTCACCGTGCCGCGCCAGGTCGAAGACCTTGGCCGCGAGCTGCAGCACCTCGGGGTCGTGCGCGTGCTCGATCGCCTCGGGCCCCTGCGGCTCGATATTCGCGTCGCTCATGGTCGCCGGCCTCCTGCTGTGGTGAGTGGTGCACTGTGTCCTCGCCACTTTATGCAGGTCACCTCTGTGGGGGCAGTGCCCGCGGCGGGGCGGTGGGCAGGCGGCCGCCTCGTCCGGGCCGGGCGCCGAGGGTGCCCGACCCGCTCCCCGCGCGTCCGGCCGGGCGTCGTCGGCCGGACGTCGCTGTGCCGCCCGTACGCGGCGACGCCAACGTGCCCCACCCGAGGGGGAGTTCAGGCAATACCGCCGCCGGGAGCGCGCAAGGACGACGTCCCTGCGCTCTCCCGGCGGTGCTCAGAAGGCCGCGCGGATCTCCCCGACGCGCGCGGCGCCGCCCAGCAGCGGTGCGTCCTCGATCCGGGAGAGCACGGGGGCGTCGACCCCCATCCGGCGCAGGACCCGCGCCAGCACCGGCCCGAGCGTCCGGGTCGCGCCGTCGTCGATCTTGAAGGCGAGTGCCCGGCCGTCGGGCAGCGCCAGCGCCTGGACGGCCTCCGCGCCCATCTTCGACAGCGTGCCGGGCAGCGCCTGCATCAGCCAGGTGTCGGGACGGCGGGTGCCGGCGACGTATTCGGGGTGGGCGCGCATCGCGTCCGCGACCCGCCGCTCCGGGGTGCCCGGCTCGGCCGCGACGAAGTGCCGGAAGGCGCGCGCCAGACCGGTCAGCGACAGGGACATCAGCGGCGCACCGCAGCCGTCGGTGCCGATGTGCGCGACGTCCTCGCCGCTCGCCGTGCGGACACCGTCGAGCACCAGCTGCTGGAGCGGGTGGTCCTGGACGAGGTAGGACCCGAGCGGCCAGCCGTTGAGGGCGCAGGCGGCCAGCATGGCGGTGTGCTTGCCGGAGCAGTTCATCGTCAGCCGCTCGCGGACCCGGCCCGACGCCAGATACCGCTCCGACTCCTCGGGGTCGAGCGGCAGATCGGGCGGGGTCTGCAGCTGGTCGGCGGTCAGGCCGTGCTCGGCCAGCATGGTCCGCACGAGGTCGAGGTGGAAGGACTCGCCGGAGTGGCTCGCGGCGGCCAGCGCCAGCCGCTCACCCGACAGATCAAGGCCCGCCCGCAGCACCGCCGCGGCCTGCATCGGCTTGTTCGCCGAACGGGGGAAGACCGGGGCCGCGGCATCACCCAGCGCCCACTCCACGCTGCCGTCGGCCGCCAGCACCACCAGCGAGCCGCGGTGGCGTCCCTCGACGAAGCCGGAACGGACGACCTCGGCGAGGACGGGGGGCACCGCGGACTGCGCGGCCGCCGCGGAATCCGGGGACGGAGAGGATTCCTGGGACGGCTCGGATATCGGGGTGGGCGAGGTCATCGTCGGCCTTCCGGGAGTGACCCGCGCCCTCCGGGGTGGCCGGGTCAGGACAGCAGGTCGTCTACTTGTGCTTCGCCCTCACGGTACCTGCGGGTGATTTCGGTACTGCAATCATCGGCCATCCGCTGCAGCGACTGACGGCGCCGCGAGACCTGCCGCTCATGGCGGATCAGCCGGCCCATCGCGTCGTGCAGCTCGCCGTCCGTCCGCGCCGTCAGGTCGGACAGCTCGACCTCACCGAGCATCTGCTCGGCCATCTCGCGGTACTCCTCGCTGTGCGGCGTCCCGAGCGTCACGTGCCGGGCCGAGGAGCGGTGCCGCGACGGCAGGTCCGTGAGGATCTCCGGGAGGCGGTCGAGCAGGGGCGAATGCTGCGCGGTGCGCCGGGCGATCTCGGCCCGCAGGATGTCGATCCGGCCCTGCAGCAGCCGCCGCAGATAGCTCAGATCGGCCTCGTCCTGCTGCGCGTCGCGGCGCACCACCCGCAGCTCCGGCAGTCCCAGGACGGACAGGTCGGGTGTCGCGACGGGGTGGCAGCGGTCGCGTTGCTGCGGGGGGCGGGGGTGCTGGGCCTGGCCTGCCGGGAGCATGGGGCCATCCTCGCTGCGGGTGGGCTCGTCGGGAGCCGATGCCGTCGTGGTCAGGGGTGTCGGTGTCGGTACGGCGGTCGTCGTCGTACGGGCGGTCGGTGCGGGACCGGGCGTCTGCCCGGAGCCGGCAGTGCTCATGAGTCGTTCCGTCCCCTCGTCCGGTGCGGCATCCAGGGCATGTTGTCCGTGAAACGCACCGCGTGCACGCATCGTGCCACTCTGGGCGGTCCATGTGCAGGGCGATGGCACCCGAACGGCCCTCCTGGGGGTACAGCCGTACGGACGCCGAAAGCCGCCGTGCATGATGGCCGGTATGCGAGCTGTGGTGCAGAGGGTCGACGGCGCACGCGTCGACGTGGCGGGCGAGACGGTCGGCGAAATCGTCGGTGAAGGGCTGTGCGTGCTGGTGGGGGTCACCCACGAGGACACCGAGGAGAAGGCGGCACAGCTCGCGCGCAAGCTGTGGTCGGTCCGGATCCTTGAGGGCGAGAAGTCCTGTTCGGACACCGGGGCGCCGCTCCTGGTGATCAGCCAGTTCACTCTCTACGGTGACGCCCGCAAGGGCCGCCGCCCCACCTGGAACGCCGCCGCCCCCGGGCCGGTGGCCGAACCGCTGGTCGACGAGGTCGTCGCGCAGCTGCGGGCACTCGGCGCCCGGGTGGAGACCGGGCGCTTCGGTGCCGACATGAAGGTGTCGCTGACGAACGACGGCCCGTTCACGGTGCTCGTCGAGGTCTGAGCCCCCGAGGCACCGTCGAACGGGCCGCTCTCCTACGGCTCGACGACGACTTCCTGGGCGGCGGCCGTACCGGCCGCCGTCAGCTGGGCGTCGAGCGGGACATTGCGCTTGACCAGCGCCAGGGCGATGGGACCGAGCTCGTGGTGGCGGGCCGAGGTCGTGATGAAGCCCAGCTGCCTGCCCTCCTCGCCGTCCGAGGCCAGCCGCACCGGCGCGCCGTGCGGCGGCAGGTGCACCTCGCTGCCGTCCAGGTGCAGGAACACCAGCCGGCGTGGCGGTTTGCCCAGGTTATGGACCCGCGCGACGGTTTCCTGGCCGCGGTAGCAGCCCTTCTGCAGGTGCACGGCGCTGCCCAGCCAGCCCAGCTCGTGCGGGATGGTGCGGTGGTCGGTCTCCAGACCGAGCCGGGGGCGGTGCGCCTCGACACGCAGGGCCTCCAGGGCCAGGACGCCGATCGCCGGGCCGTGCGCCGCCGCGAACGACTCCAGGTCGCCCCGGGGCAGGAACAGGTCCCGGCCGTGCGCGGTCTCGCGTGCGACGGTCTTCTCCGGCACCTCGGCGATCGAGCCGGCCGGGAGGTGCACGACCGCGAACTCGTCGGTGCGGTCGGTGACCTCGACGCGGTAGAAGAACTTCATGCTCTCCAGGTAGGCGATCAGCGCCTCCTGGGTGCCCGGTTCGGTGTGCAGCCAGGTCGTCTCGCCGTCGTCGACGAGGTAGAGCGCATGCTCGATGTGGCCGTGTGCGGAGAGGATCAGCGCCTCGGTGGCATGGCCGGGCGCGAGATCGGTGACGTGCTGGGTGATCAGCAGGTGCAGCCAGGGCAGCCGCTCGGCGCCGGTGACGGTGACCACCCCTCGGTGCGAGAGGTCCACGAAGCCGGAGCCGTCGGCGAGGGCGCGCTGCTCCCGGAAGAGGTCGCCGTAGTGCGCGGCGACTCCTTCGTCGGGGGCTTCGGCGGGAACCGCACCGGGCAGCGACAGCAGGGGGCTGGCTTTCGAATGTCGCAGCATGAAGCCAGCCTACGACTCGGCCGCGCGCGGGCTACCCCTCGGCCTGGGCGGCCTTTGCGGTGCAGGACGTGCATCGCCCGAAGATCGCGAAGTGCTTCATGTCCGTCGCGAAGCCGAACCTCTCGCGCAGCTCCGCGGTGAACGGCTCGGCCACCGACAGATCCGCCTCGATGACCTCCGTGCAGTCCCGGCACACCAGGTGGATGTGGTGGTGGCGGTCGGCGAGGTGGTAGGTCGGGGCGCCGTGGCCGAGGTGGGCGTGGCTGACCAGGCTCAGCTCCTCCAGCAGCTCCAGGGTCCGGTAGACCGTGGAGATGTTCACGCCGCCCGCCGTCTTGCGCACCTCGGTGAGGATCTCGTCGGGGGTGGCGTGTTCCAGCCTGTCCACAGCCTCCAGCACCAGCTGCCGCTGTGGGGTCAGGCGGTACCCGCGCCTGCGAAGGTCGCTCTGCCAGTCGGTGGTCACCACACAGCCAGTGTAGGAGGGCGGACGGCCGGTGCGTACGGCGTGGGCGTCAGCCGTGGCGTACTCCGCGCAGATAGTGGGCCAATGCGCTGATCGCGGCGGGGTTGCGGGGGCTCTCGACGAGTTCGGCGTAGTCCATGACGTAGATCCGCCGGTGCTTGATCGCCGAGACGTTCGCCAGCGGGGGATAGGACAGCAGGAATTCCTTCTTCCGCTCGGCGCCGGTGTCGCCGTAGTCGTTGATGACGATGACCTCCGGGTCGCGGGCGACGACGGTCTCCCAGCCCACCGTGGTCCAGGAGTCCTTGAGGTCCTTCATGACGTGGTCACCGCCCGCCTTGGTGATGATGTCGTGCGGGCCCGCGTAGAAGCCCGAGGTCAGCGGCTTGTCGCGGCCGTCGTCGTAGAGGAAGACGGAGGGCCGGTCGCCCGGAGCGGGGATCTTGGCGCGGACCTGCGCGACCTGCTTCTCGTAACCCTTCACCAGGGCTTCGGCCCGGTCCCGCACGTCGAAGATCTTCCCGAGCGTCCGCAGATCGGTGTAGAGCGCCTTCAGCGGCGGCATCACGCCGCGGGCGCTGCCGTCCGGGCCCTTGCGGCAGGACTCGGTCAGGACGTAGCTGCCGATGCCGAGCTTCTTCAGGGAGGCGGGGGTGAGGTCGTTGTCCTCGCCGAAGCCGTAGTTCCAGCCGGCGAAGACCAGGTCCGCCTTGGCGTCCAGGGCCATCTCCTTGGTGACGGCCTTCTTGGAGAGCCGGGGCACCTTGTCGTAGGCGTCCTTGTAGGGCACCGCGTCGAGGTCGCCCTTGTCGTCGGGCATCACATAACCGGCCATGTGCTTCTCCAGGCCCAACGCGAACATCAGCTCGGTGATGCCCACGTCGTTGGTGACCACGCGCTGCGGTGCCTTGTCGTACGTCGTGCGGACGCCGCAGTTCTCGATGGTCACCGGATAGTGGCCGGAGCCCCCTGCGGCCTTCTTGCCGTCGGGGGCGACCTGCGCGCCGCAGCCGGCGAGTGCGAGCGCGAGGACGGTGAGCAGGGCGGCGGGGCGGCGGGCCGGGATCATCGGGCGGGTCCTCACAGAGCGGTCGGGTCGGCCTGGGCGGGCCGGGGGAGGGCGACAGGGGCACAGGCGCCAGGGGCGGCGCCCGCGTGCCCCAGGCGGTCGAACAGCAGCTGTACGGCGCCCGATTCGGGGTGCCGTACGCGGTGCGCGCGGACGCCGAAGACCTCGGCGAGCAGCTCGGGGGTCAGGACGTCGTACGGCGGACCGGAGGCGACGATCCGGCCGTGCGCGATGACGTACAGCTCGTCGCAGTGCACGGCGGCCAGGTTGAGGTCGTGCAGTGCGGTGAGCACCGTCAGCCGGCTGTCCCGCACCAGCGCGAGGACCTCCAACTGCTGGGCGATGTCGAGGTGGTTGGTGGGCTCGTCGAGCACCAGCACGGCCGGTTCCTGGGCCAGCGCGCGGGCGATGAGGACCCGCTGCTTCTCGCCGCCCGACAGGCTCAGGAAGCCGCGGCCCGCGAGGTGGTCCGCCCCGACCCGGGCCAGTGACCGCTCGCACACCTCGGTGTCCGTGCGCCGTGCGCGACCGGAGCCGCGCTGATGCGGCAGCCGTCCCATCGCCACGACCTCGGCGACCGTGAAGTCGAACTCGGTACTGGCCTCCTGCGGCAGCGCGGCCAGCAGCCGTGCGCCCTCCCGCACGTCCATGGCGTGCAGCTCTTCGCCGTCCAGGCGCACGGTGCCCGCGGCCGGGCGCAGCGCGCGGTAGACGCACCGGAGCAGCGTCGACTTGCCGCTGCCGTTGGGGCCCACCAGCCCCACGAGCCGGCCGCTGCCGGCCCGCAGCGCGATGTCGTGGACCAGCCGGTGCCCGGCCACCTCCACCGACAGGCCGTCGATGTCGAGCCGCATCAGGCGCCGCCTCCGAAGGTGTAGCCGCGCCGCCGCATCAGCAGCACGAAGCAGGGCACGCCGAGGACGGCGGTGATCACGCCCACCGGCAGTTCGACGGGCGCGAGCAGCACACGCGAGAGCAGATCGACCCACACCAGCAGCACCGCGCCCAGCAGAGGCGCGACCGCGAGCACCCGGCGGTGGTCGGCGCCGACCAGCATCCGCGTCACATGCGGCACCATCAGCCCGACGAAGCCGATCGCGCCGCTGACCGCGACCACCGCCCCGGTGACCGCGGCGGCGATCACGAACAGCTCACGGCGCAGCCGCTCCGCGTCGACCCCGAGCGCCGCCGCGGTCTCGTCGCCCATGGCCAGCGCGTTCAACCGGCCCGCGGAGAGCAGCAGATGGGCAAGGGCGGCGGCCACCGCGGCCGCCGAGATCGGCACCGAACCCCAGCCGGCCCCGCTCAGGCTCCCCAGCAGCCACATCATCGCGGAGCGGGCCGCCTCGCCGCGGTCGGCGGTGAACACCATCAGGGTGGTGACGGCGGAGAACCCGTAGTACATCGCGGTACCGGTCAGCACCAGGCGCAGCGGGGTGAGGCCGTGGGCGGTGCGGGCGGCCGCGTACACCAGGACCATCGCGATCAGCGCGGAGACGAACGCGGACACCGACAGGGCCCAGACGCCCAGCGCGCCCAGCGCCCCGAAGAGGAGTACCGCGTTGGCGCCGACGGCGGCGCCGGAGGAGATGCCGAGCACGAACGGGTCGGCGAGCGCGTTGCGGACCAGTGCCTGGACGGCGACGCCGATGGCGGACAGTCCGGCGCCCACGACGGCCGCCAGCACGGCCCGCGGGAAGCGCAGCTCCCACACGATGGTGTACGCGGAGACCTCGTCCGCGTCGATTGTGCCGCCGGTCAGTCCCGCGCCGAGATACCGCACCACCTGCGCCCAGCTCAGTCCGGCGGCGCCGAGGCCGACGCCGCACAACAGGGAGCCGAGCAGGACGACGGAGAGCGCGGCCACCAGGAACGGTACGGGCAGCCGTCGGGGCGGCACGGGGCCGGGCGGCGGTGCGGGGGCACGGGGCGTGGCCTCGGTGGTCGCCACGGGCGGTCCGCCTTCGGTCGGGCCGCGTACGGAAGGAGGCACGGCCCGGCGCGGGTGGCGGCGGAGGCGTCCCCTCGCAGTCCACGGCGAGTTGTCAGGATCCGGCGCCGCCGCGGGCGATCGGGCTTGCGGAAAGTGTGCTTCCGCTTACCGTTGCGGGTCAGCGCCGGACTCTCACCGGACTTCCCCCGCGGGGCGCTGTCGTGCGTGTGCAGATGTACGGCAGTGGCGGGCCGCGGTCCTGGGACCGCGCGGCCCGCTCGCCGCCGGGCGTCCTACTTGAAGAAGGCGATGCCGTCGTCGGGCAGGTCCTTGAGGTCCTTGGCCCACTCGCTCGGGTCGACGACCTTCTTCAGGTGTGCGGACATGTACGGGCGCAGCGGCACCTCGGGCGTGGCCTTCTCGCCGACCCACATCAGGTCGCTGTTGACGTAGCCGTAGAGCCGCTTGCCACCGCTGTACGGGCCGGAGGAGGCGGTACGGGCGACGGCGTCAGTGGCCAGGTCGATCTGCGGCTTCTGGTCGGCCAGCTCGCCGTACCAGACCTCTGCCACGCCCTGGTCGCGGATCATCACGACCTCGACCTTGCGGTCCGCGTCGATGCGCCAGTAGCCGCTCTCGGTCTCCAGCGGGCCGACCTTCTTGCCCTCGCCGTCGAGCACCCAGCTGTGCGAGGTGTATTCGATGAAGTCGCGGCCGTCGTGCGTGAAGGTGACTTCCTGCCCGAAGTTGCACTTCTCGGTGCCGGGGAAGTCCGCGACGCCCGCGCCCTCCCAGTTGCCGAGGAGGAAGGCGAGCGGCACCAGGGCCGGGTTCAGGTCGGACGGGATCTCGATCATGAGCTCAGACGATCTGTAGGAGAGGGGACAGCCGGGGCGCGCGGCGCTCCTGCTGAGGGCAGGGGGAGGGGCAGGTTCAGCGCTGGCCCTGGTACAGCTTCTTCCAGGTCAGGCCGGCGAAGGCGACGACGCCGACGGCGACCAGGACGAGCAGGGTGGTGAAGACTGCCTCAAGCACGAGCGCGCTCCTTGGACGGAGTGAGGTGTTACGGACCGCAGGCAAGTCTAGTCGGCGCCGGGGCGACCGGCGCTGTGAGGTTCCCCGCCCCGCCCCGCGCCCCGCCGCGCCGGGCGGGGCGCGGGGCACGGGGCCGTACGGGCGCGGGTCCCCGGAGGCGGTCGGCCGGGCTCTAGGCTGAGGCCATGGCGAAGAAGCTCGTGATCAAGGTGACGGCGGGTGCGGACGCGCCCGAGCGGTGCTCGCAGGCGTTCACGGTGGCGGCGGTGGCGGTGGCCAGCGGCATCGAGGTGTCCCTGTGGCTGACCGGCGAATCGGCGTGGTTCGGGCTGCCGGGGCGGGCGGCCGAATTCGAGCTGCCGCACGCCGCGCCGCTGCCGGAGCTGATCGACGGCATCATCGCGGGCGGCGGGGCGATCACGGTCTGCACGCAGTGCGCGGCCCGGCGCGACATCGAGGAGAAGGACCTGATCGAGGGCGCGGGCATCGCCGGCGCCCAGGTCTTCGTCAGCGAGATCATGCCGGAGGGCGTCCAGGCGCTGGTGTATTGACGCGGAGGGCGGGCCGGACGCGGCGCCAGGCCCTGGGGCCCTGGGGCGTGTCCTACTGCGGGTGCTTGTCGTCCTTGTCGTCCAGCTCGCGCCACCAGCGGTCGGACTCCGGGTCGCCGGACTCGTCCCACCAGCGCCAGCCGGGCTCCCGGCGGTTTCCGACGATCGCCGCGACCGGCGGGATGACCATCGCGACCACGCACATCCCCACAGCGGCGGGCACCGACCAGAGGCGCACGACGCTCCACGCCAGCACGAACAGCACGATGCAGACGCCCATCAGCAGGAAGTACCTGCGATGGCGGCGTTGCGCGGGCAGCAGGCGACGGGCGTGCATAGCTCCACGGTAAGACCGCGGCCGGTGGGAGAGAAGCCCGGACGCGCGGGCGCGCAGCACGGAGGGCCGCACCCCGGTCAGGTGTCCAAACCCCTGGGGTGCGGCCCTCCGGCCGTAAGGATCGCTGCCGATCCCGTCCTCCATGCCGTCAGACGGCGATGGCGACCTCCGCCAGGCCACCCTGCTGGGCGACGACGGTGCGGTCCGCGGTGCCGCCGGGGACCAGGGCGCGCAGCGTCCAGGTGCCCTCGGCCGCGTAGAAGCGGAACTGTCCGGTCGCCGAGGTGGGCACCTCGGCGGTGAACTCGCCGGTGCTGTCCAGCAGGCGGACGTAACCGGTGACGGGCTCGCCGTCGCGGGTCACGCTGCCCTGGATGGTGGTCTCACCGGGCTTGATGGTCGAGGCGTCCGGGCCGCCTGCCTGTGCTCCACACATGGGGGTACTTCCTTGAGGGGTCGGGGAGGGAAGCTTGCTTACTTGTTCGCGCCGAGCTCGATCGGCACGCCGACGAGCGAGCCGTACTCGGTCCAGGAACCGTCGTAGTTCTTGACGTTGGTCTGGCCGAGCAGCTCGTGCAGCACGAACCAGGTGAGCGCGCTGCGCTCACCGATGCGGCAGTAGGCGATGGTGTCCTTCGCCAGGTCGACCGACTCGCCCTCGTAGAGCTCCTTGAGCTCGTCGTCGGACTTGAAGGTGCCGTCGTCGTTGGCGTTCTTCGACCAGGGGATGTTGCGGGCGCTGGGCACGTGGCCGGGGCGCTGCGACTGCTCCTGCGGAAGGTGCGCCGGCGCGAGCAGCTTGCCGCTGAACTCGTCGGGGGAGCGCACGTCGACGAGGTTCAGGTTGTCGATCGCGGCGACGACGTCGTCACGGAAGGCGCGGATGGCGGTGTTCTGGGCCTTCGCCTTGTAGTCGGTCTTCGCGCGGGTGGGCACCGCGTCGACCAGGTCGCGGGAGTCCAGCTCCCACTTCTTGCGGCCGCCGTCGAGCAGCTTGACGCTGTCGTGGCCGTAGAGCTTGAAGTACCAGTACGCGTAGGAAGCGAACCAGTTGTTGTTGCCGCCGTAGAGGACGACGGTGTCGTCGTTGGCGATGCCCTTCTCCGAGAGAAGCTTCTCGAAGCCCGCCTGGTCGACGAAGTCGCGGCGCACCGGGTCCTGGAGGTCCTTCTGCCAGTCGATGCGGATCGCGTTCTTGATGTGGTTCTTCTCGTACGCGGACGTGTCCTCGTCGACCTCGACGATGACCACCTTCGGGTCGTCGATGTGGGCCTCGACCCAGTCTGCGTCCACCAGGACGTCGGTACGGCTCATGTTCTTCTCCTCCGGGGCAGTTGCGGGGGGCAGTTGCAGAAGTGCACGCGGTGACGCCGGATGCGCGCGGCTGACGGCGCGCGGCGCTGCGCGAGGGCATGCGGGAATCGGCCCGGGGGCCGAAAAAGGACGGGACGCGGAAAAGGGGCCCGTCAGACAGGGCGACAGAGCATGGCGGCGACGCGGCACAGGTCCACTGCCCGCCGCTTCGTCAGGACCGCCTGTCCCCGCGGACGGAGACCGCTCAATGAGCTCTGCATGCCACCGATCGTAGGGAGAGACGGCGGGGCGTGTCACCGGCGTGTCATATTGCGAGATGTGATTGTCCGCGATGTGGGATGCGGATGCCGCGGGCGGTCGCACGGAGGTGCGGGCGGGGCCGTGTTCCGGTGCGGACGTCTGGCCGACGGACTGCCCTGTCTCAGGGGGTGGACGTCGGCCGCAGGGGGTGCACCGGGGACCGGGAGGTGCGGTGAAGCCCGGCCAGGGGCGGTACGGGGTGCGGGCGGGCCGGTGGGGCGGCCCGCCACGCGGTCGGCCGGTCAGCCGGAGAGTTCGACGTCCTTGCCCGAGGCGGCGATCGAGATGCCCTCGGCCGTCGTCACGACCTTCTCCAGCTTGAGGTTGCCGGGCAGCTGCGCAAGCTTCCACTCGTGGTCGGTCTGCGAGCGCACCTTCGACTCGCAGCCGGGGATCGTCCGGCACATCGCCGGGATCGAGTCGGCCCGCAGGCGCACCGTGTCGCCGCCGACGGTGGTGATCGAGCCGGTCACCTGGAGGGAACTGAGGAGCGGGACGTTCGGCGAGATCGTGACCTGGCTGCGGCCGTTCTCCTGGCCGGCATAGCTGATCTTCACGCCGCCGCCTGCGGCCTTCGTCAGGTCCGCGTAGCTGATCCGGGCGGTGCCGGTGGCCGAGGCGGCCCGCTCGACGGAGGAGTAGTCGCTGGTCAGCTGCACGTCGTGAAACTGGGCGCTGAGCTTGCTCACCCGCAGGGTATGGCCCTGGGCACTGGCCTCGACGCCGTCGAGGTCCGCGTCCACTTCTTGGAGGGACCGCCCGGCGACCTGGGTCAGGAACGGAAAGCCCTTGATGGAGATGCCCGGCGCCTTCGCCAGGCCCCCGCTGACGCGGATCTTGTCCGCGACCTTCTCCTCCGCGAGGCTCACCGCGACGCGGTCGCCGACCACGAACAGCGCCCCGAGTATGACGACGATGACCAGCAGCACCCGTAGTGCACGCATCGAACCACTTTCCCCACGCAAGGGCCGGACGCCCGGCCGTCTCCGCCATGCCTGCAGGCTCCCCGGCCTGCGCACGGGGAGCCTAGACGACCGGGTCCGGCGGGCGCTCCCGTTGGCCGCGGGAGGGCACGAGCGGCCTCCCGGGGCGGGACGGGCGCACCCGCCGGTCCGTGCGGCTCAGGCCAGGGCGCGTCCCAGGACGTACACGGCGGGTGCCGCGAGGGCCAGGGGCAGGGCCACGCCCGCCGTCATGTGGACGAAGCGGGACGGGTAGTCGTAGCTGGCCACCCGCAGGCCGATCAGCGCACAGCCACCTGCTGCGAGTCCCAGGAGCGCGCCCGCAGGACCGAGGTCGGTCAGCCCCCCGGCCGCGACCCCGGCGCCCGCCGAGGCCACCAGGGCGACGGCCACGGAGACATAGGGCGGCAGCGGCAGGGCGCGGGCGAGCGTCGCGACGCCCACCGCGACGGCGCCGACCACCACCGCGTGCGGTGCGGCGGCGAGCTGGCCGGAGGCGAGCACGGCGAGGGCGGTCGAGGCGAGCCCTGCGGTCAGCGCGTACATCCGCTCGTCCGCGCTGCTGCGGTTGCGCAGCTGGAGGACGAGGACGAACAGGCACCACACGCCGAGCGTGCCGACGGCCACGACGGGGGCGTCCCCGCGGTCCGTGGCCAGCAGTGCCACATCGGTGGTCAGGCCGGCCAGGAAGGCCAGCGCGATGCCCTGCCGCGCGGGCCACATGCCGTTCAGCCGGAACCAGCCCGCCGCGGTGACGGCCTGCAGGAGGACCACCGGCACGAAGAGCGCCGGTTGGCCCAGCGGCGCGGCGAGCGCGAGCAGCAGGGCGAGCGCGGCGGTCAGGAAGGCCGGCTTCCGCCCGGGCGGGATGATCGGCGAGCGGCCTTCGGCGCGGGCCCGCTGATGGGGCGCCAGAGGAGCTGCCGGGCGGGCGGCGGCCGTGCCCTGTGGGTGCGGCTTGGCCCGCTGGGGGTGCTGCCGGGCGTACGGCTCCTCCGCCGGCGGCGCGGTCTGGTGCTGGGTGGGCAGGTGGGTGGTCTCCGCGGCGGCTGCCGGGACCGGCGGCTGGGTGCCGGTCTCCCAGGTCGGGGCGTCCCAGGTCTGCGTCTGCGGGCCGTGCGACTGCGGGGCCTGCGGGGTGCCGTGCGCGTCCCGGGCGTGCGGCTGCTGCGCGGCGGGGTCGTAGCCGTACTGGCCGGAGCCGTACTGGGCGTGCCGGCCGCCGGCCGCGGGCCATGGCGTCTGGGGCTGCTGACGGGGCTCCTGCTGCGGCTGGTGAGGCTGCTGCGCCGCGTAGGGCTCGTGCGGCTGCCCCTGGGCCGGTCCCTGCTGCTGCCCGTAGGGACGGCCGTACGGCGCCTGCGGGTCGTAAGGGGCCTGCGGGTCGTACGGGGTCTGCGGGGTGTTCTGGGCGTACGGGTCCGGTGCGGCGTAGGGCTCGTGGGAGCCCTGGCTCTCCGGGTGCAGGTAGGGGTCGTGCGGTTCGTACGGCTTGCGGTGGCGCGGCTGGTTGTCGCTCATGATCGTGGGCTCACCCTCCCGCGAACGGCGGCAGGACCTCGACGGTGGCGCCCTGGGCCAGCGACACCGCCGCGTGGTCGCGAGTGCCGACCGGGTCGCCGTCCACCAGGAAGGAGCAGCGCATCAGGACACGCGCGAACTCCGGGTTCGCCGCATGCGCGGCGCGCGCCGCGTCGAGCGCCTCGGCGAGCGTCGCCGCCGCGTACGGCTCCTCTGCCGTGCCGGCGGCGGCTTTGGCCGCGGCCCAATAGCGCACGGTGCCAGTTGTTGTCACGGCGACCTCTTCATCGTGTCGGTCGTAGGAGGGCGGGCCGTCGGTGTGGACCGCCCCCGTCGTTGCCGCCTCCATGATGGCGTACGGCGCGACCGGCCCGGTTCCGGGCAAGTTCCGGCAAAGGTCGCGGGCGGGGCGCCGGGGAAAGCGGATAATTCGATTGCCGAAGGCAAGCGTTCGCATAGGCTCACTCCGTGTTGGTCCGACTCGCGAAGGCCCATCTGCGGCCGCATAGGCGCTCCATATCCCTGATCGTGGTGCTCCAGCTCATCCAGACGCTGGCCACCCTCTACCTGCCCACCCTCAACGCCGACATCATCGACAACGGTGTCGTCAAGGGGGACACGGGCTACATCCTCCGTCTCGGCGGCCTGATGACCGCCGTCACGCTGCTGCAGATCGTCTGCGCGATCGGCGCCGTCTACTTCGGCGCCCGGACCGCCATGGCCCTCGGCCGTGACATCCGCGCCGCCGTCTTCGACCGGGTGCAGTCGTTCTCCGCACGGGAGATGGGCACCTTCGGCGCACCGTCGCTGATCACCCGCACCACCAATGACGTCCAGCAGGTGCAGATGCTGGTGCTGATGACCTTCACGATGATGGTCTCCGCACCGATCATGTGCGTCGGCGGTGTGGCCATGGCGCTCAACCAGGACGTGCCGCTGTCGGGCCTGCTCCTCGTCATCGTCCCGGTCCTCGGGATCCTCGTCTCACTGATCGTGCGCCGGATGCGCCCGCTCTTCCGCGGGGTGCAGGAGCGCATCGACACCGTCAACCGGGTGCTGCGGGAGCAGATCACGGGCATTCGCGTCATCCGCGCCTTCGTCCGCGACCGGCACGAACGCGAGCGGTTCGGCGCGGCCAACACCGACCTCTACGACGTCTCGCTTCGCGCGGGCCGGCTGATGTCGATGATGTTCCCGCTGGTCATGCTGATCGTGAACCTCTCCAGCGTGGCCGTGGTCTGGTTCGGCGGACTCCGCATCGACAGCGGCGACATGCAGATCGGCGCGCTCACCGCCTTCCTCAGCTATCTGATGTACATCCTCATGTCGATCATGATGGCGACGTTCATGGTGATGATGCTGCCGCGCGCCGAGGTCTGCGCCGAGCGCATCCAGGAGGTGCTGGCGACCGACACCAGCGTCACCCCGGCGGAGCACCCCGTCACCGAACTGCGCCGGCACGGCGAACTGGAGCTGCGCGGCGTCGAGTTCCGCTTCCCGGGCGCCGAGGAGCCGGTCCTCAAGGACATCTCGCTGGTCGCCAGGCCCGGCGAGACCACCGCCGTCATCGGCTCGACGGGCAGCGGCAAGTCGACCCTCCTCGGCCTCGTCCCGCGGCTGTTCGACGCGACCGGCGGCACGGTCCTGGTGGACGGCGAGGACGTCCGCACCCTCGACCAGGAGACCCTCGCCGACGCCATCGGCCTGGTCCCGCAGAAGCCATACCTCTTCTCCGGGACCGTCGCGACGAATCTGCGCTACGGCAAGCCGGACGCCACCGACGAGGAGCTGTGGCACGCGCTGGAGACCGCGCAGGCGCGCGACTTCGTCGAGCGGATGGAGGGCGGCCTCGCCGCGCCGATCGCGCAGGGCGGCGGCAACGTCTCCGGCGGTCAGCGACAGCGGCTGGCGATCGCCCGGGCGCTGGTGCGCCGGCCGGAGATCTACCTCTTCGACGACTCCTTCTCCGCGCTGGACTACGCGACGGACGCCGCACTGCGGGCCGCGCTCTCCCGTGAGACCGGCCGGGCGACGGTGGTGATCGTCGCGCAGCGCGTCTCGACGATCCGCGGCGCCGACCGGATCGTCGTCCTGGACGAGGGCCGGGTCGTCGGCTCCGGCACACACGCCGAGCTGATGGCGGACAACGAGACCTATCGGGAGATCGTGCTCTCCCAGCTCACCGAGCAGGAGGCGGCGTGACCACCGCGGACAAGGAAGCGGCCGGGCCGTCCGAGGCCCCACCGGCACCGGAGGCGCCCCGGCGCGGACCGGCTCCGGCGGCCGGGCCCGGCCGGATGATGGGCGGGCAGCCCATCGAGAAGTCGATGGACTTCAAGGGCTCGGGCAAGCGGCTGCTGCGCCAGATGCGGCCCGAGCGCGGCGTGATCTCGCTCGCGCTGGTGCTGGGCGTGCTGAGCGTGGCGCTCAGCGTGGTGGGGCCCAAGGTCCTCGGCCATGCCACCGACCTGATCATGGCGGGCATCGTCGGCCGGGGGCTGCCCGACGGCATCACGAAGGCCCAGGCCGCCGACCGGCTGCGAGCGCGCGGCGAGGACGGGCTCGCCGACATGCTCGGCACGATGCCGGTCGTGCCCGGCCACGGCATCGACTTCGGCGCCGTCGGCGTGGTCCTGCTGTGGGTCGCCCTGATCTACGCGGGCGCCTCGCTCTTCGGATTCGTCCAGGCGCGGATCGCCACCCGCGTCGTCCAGCGCGCGGTCTTCCGGATGCGCGAGCAGGTCGAGGAGAAGCTGGCCCGGCTGCCGCTGAGCTACTTCGACAAGCAGCAGCGCGGCGAGGTGCTCTCCCGGGCGACCAACGACATCGACAACATCCAGCAGACGCTCCAGCAGACCCTGAGCCAGATCGTGGCCTCGCTGCTGACCATCGTCGGTGTGCTGGTCATGATGTTCTGGATCTCGCCGCTGCTCGCGTTGGTCGCCCTGATCACCGTCCCGGTCTCCGTGGTCGTCGCCACCAAGGTCGGCAAGCGCGCCCAGCCGCAGTTCGTCCAGCAGTGGAAGACCACCGGCAAGCTCAACGCGCACATCGAGGAGATGTACACCGGCCACGCCCTGGTGAAGGTCTTCGGCCGCCAGCGGGAGTCCGCGGAGCTGTTCCGCGAGCAGAACGACGCCCTGTACGCCGCCGGCTTCAAGGCGCAGTTCATCTCCGGGATCATCCAGCCCGCGATGATGTTCATCGGCAACCTCAACTACGTCCTGGTCGCGGTCGTCGGCGGCCTCCGCGTCGCGTCGGGCAGCCTGTCCATCGGTGACGTCCAGGCGTTCATCCAGTACTCCCGGCAGTTCAGCCAGCCGCTCACCCAGGTCGCCTCGATGGCCAACCTCGTGCAGTCCGGCGTCGCCTCCGCCGAGCGGGTCTTCGAACTCCTCGACGCGGCCGAGCAGGACCCCGACGCCCAGCGGCCGGCCCGCCCCGAACACGTCACCGGCCGCGTCGAGTTCCAGAACGTCTCCTTCAGGTACGACGAGGACAAGCCGCTCATCGAGGACCTGTCGCTGGCCGTCCATCCCGGCCAGACGGTCGCCATCGTCGGTCCCACCGGCGCCGGCAAGACCACCCTCGTCAACCTCCTGATGCGGTTCTACGAGGTGCGCGGCGGGCGGATCACCCTCGACGGCGTCGACATCGCCGAGATGTCACGCGAGGAGCTGCGCTCCCATATCGGCATGGTCCTCCAGGACACCTGGCTCTTCGGCGGCACCATCGCCGAGAACATCGCCTACGGCGCGCCAGCGGGCATCTCGCGCGACAAGATCGTCGAGGCGGCCAGGGCCACCCATGTCGACCGTTTCGTGCGCACCCTGCCCGACGGCTACGACAGCGTCATCGACGAGGAGGGCGGCAATGTCTCGGTCGGCGAGAAGCAGCTGATCACCATCGCCCGGGCGTTCCTCGCCGAGCCCGCCATCCTCGTTCTCGACGAGGCCACCAGCTCGGTCGACACCCGCACCGAGGTGCTGATCCAGCACGCCATGGCACAACTGCGCACCGGCCGCACCAGTTTCGTCATCGCGCACCGCCTCTCCACCATCCGCGACGCCGACGTCATCCTGGTGATGGAGTCCGGCGCGATCGTCGAGCAGGGCACCCATGACGGGCTGCTTGCGGCCGGCGGCGCCTACGCCCGCCTGTACGCCGCGCAGTTCGCGGAGGCGATGGCGGAGACCGAGTGAGCTGAGCGAGCCGGCGGCCCCGGGCCTGTGGTCCGGGGCCGGCCGTCGCGACCCGGTGGGTCAGCCGTGCGCGGTGATCCACTCCCCGATCCGCTCCAGCAGCTCCGGCTCCGCCGCGTTCTCCGCGTGCCCGAAGCCGCGCTCCAGCCACAGCTCGGTGCTCGCGGGGTCGGCGGCGGCCATCAGCATGTGGGGGTGGTCCACGGGGAAGTACGGGTCGCGGTCGCCGTGGACGAGCAGCAGTGGGGTCGGCGCGATCAGCGGAACGGCCTCGGTGGGCGACAGCGGGACCGGGTCCCAGTCCTCGGGATGGATGCGGGTGCGCAGGCCGAGGCGGGAGACCAGGCGGCCGGTGGGCCGGGTGACGACCCAGTGGAGGCGGCGCATCGATGTGGTGCCGCGGTAGTACCAGCGGGCGGGGGAGCTCACCGCGACCACGACGTCGGTGTGCGCACCTGTGCGCCCCCCACGCTCCCCCTGGCCGTAAATCGCCGCATGCCGCAGCACGACCGAGCCGCCCATCGAGAACCCGACGGTGGCGACCCGGCGGTACCCCAGGGACCGCGCCCAGCGGACCGCGGCGGCCAGATCATGGACCTCCCGGTCGCCGACCGTGGAGTGCCCGCCGGAGCGGCCGTGCCCACGGAAGGAGAACGTGACCACGCCGGCACGCTGGGTGAATGCGGCAGCCGCCCGGCGCAGCGCGGGGCGTTCCAGGGCGCCGCTGAAACCGTGCGCGAGGACCACCACAAGATCGTCCGAAGGCGGCCCGGCGGAGGCCGTACGGGGGGTGTGAGCGGCCTCGATGCGAACGTCGTCCTCCGTCAACAATGACGCCCGATGACCACTCGAAGTGATCGACGAAACACAGGAACGTGCAAAATCGGCCTCGGCTCCGGAACCCATGTGAGCTATTCTGTCGGGCATGAAGGATCCGGGCAGCGTTGCCCCCGGGTCCTTTTGTGCTTTCAGCCAGGGTGAGCCGCGGCTGGGAGAACCGTACGAAGCAGTGCCGCAGACTCCCCCGGCCAGTCCGGGTGGTGCCCCCGTCGCAGGGACCGAGGAGGAACCAGACGTCATGGGCGAGCGAAGCGAGCAGGACCGCGAGCAGCACAGGATGAAGCACGCCGAGAACCGGGTGGGTGGTCGGAAGTGAGTTCGCTCCTGCTGCTGACCAACGCACTCCAGCCTTCGACGGAGGTGCTCCCGGCGCTGGGCCTGCTTCTGCACAGTGTGCGGGTGGCTCCCGCCGAGGGGCCGGCCCTGATCGACACCCCCGGGGCCGACGTCATACTGATCGACGGCCGTCGTGATCTGCCGCAGGTGCGCTCGCTGTGCCAGCTGCTGCGGTCCACCGGTCCGGGCTGTCCCCTGGTCCTGGTGGTGACGGAGGGCGGACTCGCCGCGGTCACCGCGGACTGGGGCGTCGACGACGTCCTGCTGGACACGGCGGGGCCCGCCGAGGTCGAGGCGCGGCTGCGGCTGGCCATGGGCCGCCAGCAGATCACCACCGACGACAGCCCGATGGAGATCCGCAACGGTGACCTGTCGGTGGACGAGGCGACCTACAGCGCGAAGCTCAAGGGCCGGGTCCTGGACCTGACCTTCAAGGAGTTCGAGCTGCTGAAGTATCTGGCCCAGCACCCCGGCCGCGTCTTCACCCGGGCCCAGCTCCTGCAGGAGGTCTGGGGCTACGACTACTTCGGCGGCACGCGCACGGTCGATGTGCACGTCCGGCGGCTGCGCGCCAAGCTCGGCCCCGAGCACGAGTCGCTGATCGGCACGGTCCGTAACGTCGGCTACCGCTTCGTGACCCCGGAGAAGGTGGAGCGGGCGGCCGCGGAGGCCCAGGCCAAGGACAAGGCGGCGCAGGCCGCCAAAGCCGCCAATGCGGCCAAAGCCGTCGAGGGCGATGCCCGGGCCGGGAACGGCGCGGCGAAAGCCGTGGCATCGGGTGCCGAATCGGCCGGCGGACGGCCTGCCCAGCGGTAGGACCACCCGCGTAGACTGCCGCGCGTGGCCAAGGTGACGCGGGATGATGTGGCAAGACTGGCGGGTACGTCCACCGCCGTTGTCAGCTACGTCATCAACAACGGACCAAGGCCGGTCGCCCCGGCCACGCGCGAGCGGGTGCTCGCCGCCATCAAGGAGCTCGGCTACCGGCCGGACCGCGTCGCGCAGGCGATGGCGTCCCGCCGTACCGATCTCATAGGGCTCATCGTGCCGGACACCCGGCAGCCGTTCTTCGCGGAGATGGCGCACGCCGTCGAGCAGGCCGCCGCCGAGCGCGGAAAGATGGTGCTGGTCGGCAACGCCAACTACCTCGACGAGCGCGAGGTGCACTACCTGCGCGCGTTCCTCGGGATGCGGGTGTCCGGGCTGATCCTGATCAGCCAGGGCCCCAGCGAGCACGCCGCCGCCGAGATCGATGCCTGGGATGCCCGGGTGGTGCTGCTGCACCGCAGGCCGGACGCCATAGACGATGTCGCGGTCATGACCGACGACGTGTGGGGCGCCCAGCTGGCGACCCGGCATCTGCTGGAGCACGGCCACCCGTACGTCGCCTTCCTGGGCGGAACGGAAGAGACCCCGAAGTCCGGCGACCCGGTCACCGACCACGTCGAGGGCTGGCGCCGCGCCATGCAGGAGTCGGGCAAGTCCGTCGAGGGCCGCTACTTCCAGGCACCGTACAACCGCTACGACGCCTACCAGGTCGCGCTGAAGCTGCTCGCGGGCCCGGACCGGCCGCCGGCCATCATGTGCGCGACGGACGACCAGGCGATCGGTGTGCTGCGGGCCGCCCGCGAGCTGCGGATCGATGTGCCGGACGGGCTGGCGGTCGCCGGGTTCGACGATGTGAAGGAAGCGGGGCTGACCGACCCGCCGCTGACGACGGTCGCCTCGGACCGCGAGGCGATGGCGCGGGCCGCGGTCGACCTGGTGCTGGACGACGGACTGCGGGTGGTGGGATCGCGCCGCGAGCGGCTGCGGCAGTTCCCGTCGCGGCTGGTGGTCCGGCGGTCCTGCGGCTGCCGGGACTGACGCGGCCGACGCACGGCCGAGCCGCCCGCCCGGCGGGAAGGCGTCCGCGGCACCGGCGCTCCCGGCGTCTTTATACCGGGCATACCCACTTCTGTCGGGTCTCTCAGGGCACTCTCAGACCGTTCTCATGCACCGGTCGCACAGTCATAGTCATGACCGAGAGCTACCGCCGAAGCGGCGACGACATCCCCCAGGGCCGGCCCTACGACCACGGCTACGGCGCCCCACAGGACGCGCGGCGCGAGCGCGAGCGGGCGTTCCCCCCGCCGCCTCCGTTCGCGCCGGCCCGTCCCGTCGCCGCGGGTGACGGGGTCACGGTGTGGCCGGGCGAGGGCAGCGGTACGGGTGCGGCGGACGGCGCGGGGGCGCCGGGCGGGTACGCCGTCCACGGGGCGCCGGCCCCGTCCGCGGCCGGCGGGGGCCAGGGGGGCGATGGCGCGTACGCCGGGTTCGGTGCGGGCGGCCCGCACGTCCCCGGGCCGCGGGAGCACCGCAAGGCCCGCCGCCCGATCGCCCTGATCGCGGCGGTGGCGCTCGCCTCCGGACTCATCGGCGGTGGCAGCGCGGCGCTGCTCGCGGGCGCCGGCGGGAGCACGGGGAGCAGCGCGGGTACCCCGGTCGTCAACGCCGGGCAGAGCAGCGGCAGCGGCGTCTCCGCGGTCGCCAAGGCGGTCAGCCCCGCCATCGTGGAGATCAACGCGCGGACTTCCGGCGGCCAGTCGACCGGCTCGGGTGTGGTGATCACCGGTGACGGCGAGATCATCACCAACAACCATGTGGTGTCCGGGGCGGACACGGTGTCCGTCACCTTCAGCGACGGCAGTAAAAAGACCGCCGACGTCGTGGGGACCGACCCGGACAAGGACCTGGCGCTGATCAAGGTGCGGGGCGCCAAGGGCCTGACCAAGGCCACGCTCGGCGACTCCGGCAAGATCGCGGTCGGCGACCCGGTCGTCGCCATCGGCTCGCCCGAGGGGCTCACCGGCTCGGTGACCAGCGGCATCGTCTCCGCGCTCAACCGGGACGTCACGGTCGCGAAGGACGAGGACCAGGGCCAGGGCCAGGGTGGCCAGGGCGGCGGAGGCGGCTGGCCGTTCGAGTTCGGCGGGAACCAGTACAACGGCGACACCGGCTCGTCGAAGACCTCGTACAAGGCGATCCAGACCGATGCCTCGCTCAACCCGGGCAACTCCGGTGGCGCGCTCATAAACATGCAGGGCCAGATCGTCGGCATCAACTCGGCCATGTATTCGCCGAGTTCGGCGACGAGCAGCACGGCGGGCAGTGTCGGTCTCGGCTTCGCCATCCCGATCAACACCGTCAAGGCCGACCTCGACGCCCTGCGCGGCGGCGGCAGCGGCAGCAGCGGCGTCTGACCGCGCTCCCCTTCACCGAGTACGTCCTAGGAGGCCGACATGGCCCACAAGATCACGGTTCCGGTCCACCGTGCCCGACGGGCGCTGGCCTCGGCCATCGCCTGGGGCGCGGGCGGCGAACGCCGCAGCGCGCAGCTGCACTCCGTACGGCACCGCTCCGGCCGCACCGGTCCGGCGGACCTGGACCTCGCACTCGCCTCGGTGCTCGCCTCGGCCGTCGCGGACGCCGCCCGGGTGGCGGCGGTGCCCGCGGCGGACGGCCGCCCCGACGAGGTCGCCGCCGAACCGCGCACCCGCGGACGGGCTGCGGCAAACCGGCGCCGGGCAGCGGCCAGGTGGTGACCGCCGGTCCCCGCGTCGACCGACGCGCCCCACCCGGCACCGTGCAAGGCTGAAGGGCGACTCCGACAGTCGTCAGCCGTCCGTCATCCCACTCCCGAGGTAGTCACGCACATGAGTTCCGCCGAGCACGGTGACCAGCCCGCCCGCATCCTCATCGTCGACGACGAGCCCGCGGTCCGCGAGGCACTGCAGCGTTCGCTCGCCTTCGAGGGCTACGGGACGGAGCAGGCCGTCGACGGCCTGGACGCGGTCGAGAAGGTCGCCGCCTTCGACCCCGAGCTGATCGTGCTGGACGTCCTCATGCCGCGGATGGACGGGCTGACGGCTGCCCGCAGGCTGCGGGCGAGCGGTGTGACCGTGCCGATCCTGATGCTGACCGCGCGGGACACCGTCGGGGACCGCGTCACCGGCCTGGACGCCGGCGCCGACGACTACCTCGTCAAACCTTTCGAACTGGATGAACTGCTCGCCAGAATCCGGGCGTTGCTGCGGCGCAGCTCCTACGCGGCGGCGGCCGGCGCGCGCCCCGAGGAGGGCGAGGTGCTGGCCTTCGCCGATCTGCGGATGGACCTGGCCACCCGCGAGGTGACCCGGGGCACGCGGCCGGTGGAACTGACCCGTACCGAGTTCACGCTGCTGGAGATGTTCCTCGCCCATCCGCGCCAGGTCCTCACCCGTGAGCAGATCCTCAAGGCCGTGTGGGGCTTCGACTTCGAGCCCACCTCCAACTCCCTGGATGTGTACGTGATGTATCTGCGCCGCAAGACCGAGGCGGGCGGCGAGGCCCGGCTGGTGCACACCGTGCGCGGTGTCGGCTACGTCCTGCGTGTGGACGGCGGCGCCGAGTGACCGGCCTGGACCGCTACCGCAGACTGCCGCTGCGCTCGCGCCTGGCGATGCTCACCGCCGTCGCGGTGGCCATCGCCGTCGCCGCCTCGGCCGCCGCCTGCTGGCTGATCACCCGCGACCGGCTCACCGAGCAGCTCGACACCACGCTGCGGACCGTGGACGTGAACTCCGGCTATGTGCAGGCGCTGACCGCCGCGTGCTCCGGCACCGCGCCCGACGGCATGCGCTTCCAGCCCACTCCGTACACCGTCCAGCTGGTGTCGGTCGAGGGCGAGGTCTGCACCTCGCCCGAGAAGTCGCCGATTCCCGCACAGCGGTCGGACGTGGCGGTCGCCGAGCGGCATCTGCCCAGCTCGGTGCACACCACCAAGGCCAGGAACGGCGAGGAGATGCGGGTCTCCACCGTGCCCCACCGCGGCCCGGTCACCGACGCCCGCGGCAACCGCCTCGCGGTGTCCGTCGCCGCACCCATGGACCAGGTGACCGATCCGCTCAACCAGCTCGCACTGGTGCTGCTGATCGTGACCGGCGTCGGTGTGCTGGGCGCGGCGACGGCGGGCCTGTGGGTCGCCCGCGCCGGCCTGAAACCCGTCGACCGGCTCACCGAAGCCGTGGAACACGTCGCCAGGACCGAGGACTTGGCCATCCGCATCCCCGCGGAAGGTGACGACGAGATCGCCCGCCTCTCCCGCTCCTTCAACTCCATGACGGCCGCGCTGGCCGCCTCCCGCGACCTCCAGCAGCAGCTGATCGCCGACGCCGGACACGAACTGCGGACCCCACTGACGTCGCTGCGCACCAACATCGACCTGCTGGTCCGCAGCGAGCGCTCCGGCCGGCAGATCCCGGCCGCGGACAAGGAGGCGCTGCTGTCCTCGGTGAAGGCGCAGATGGGCGAGCTGGCGTCGCTGATCGGCGACCTCCAGGAGCTCTCCCGGACTCCGGAGGCGGGCCCCGGCAGTGCGGGTGCCGTCCGGGTCGTCGCGCTGCACGAGATCGTCGGCGCGGCCCTGGAGCGTGCCCGGCTGCGCGGCCCCACGCTCACCGTCATGGCGGACCTGGACCCCTGGTTCGTACGGGCCGAGCCCGCCGCCCTGGAACGCGCGGTGGTCAACCTGCTCGACAACGCCGTGAAGTTCAGCCCCGCCGGTGAAACCGTCCTGGTCCGGCTGGCCTCCGGCGAACTCACCGTCCGCGACCACGGCCCCGGCATCCCCAAGGACGAACTGCCACACGTCTTCGAGCGCTTCTGGCGCTCACCCTCCGCCCGCAGCATGCCCGGCAGCGGTCTGGGCCTGTCGATCGTGGCCCGCACAGCGGAACAGGCGGGCGGCGGCGTCCGCCTGCGCCCCGCCGAGGGCGGCGGCACCGAAGCGGTACTGACCCTGCCGGGCGCCGCGACACCACCACCGGAACTGCCGACGGGGGAGGGACCCGCCGAAGAGTAGCGGGACACGCCGCACACCACTGCCGCCACAGCTTGTTTCGTCCGACACGGGCCGCGCGTCCCGGGGCTCGGGCCGCGCGCCTGGGGCCGGTCAGGTGCGCGGCTTCGGTGGTCGTTACCGGGGGAAGCCCGACCCCAGTGCCGCGCCCGACTCCGGGCCGCCCAGGGTGCCGGGGCCGTAGGAGACCGCGCCGGTGGTGGTCAGGCCGGTGGGGGAGCCCAGCAGGGACCAGGCGGCGCCGGTGTCCTTGAGGGTGGTGCCGTCCTCGCCGGGGGCGCCGGTGGTCAGGTCGGCCTTGCCGTCGCCGTTGGTGTCCAGGAGGGCGAGCGCCTCGCCGTGCCGGTCACCGGCCTCGGCGACGCCCGGCACACCCGGGGTGTCCTGGGTGAACGCCTGGGCTCCCGTGCCGGACAGGCCGCCCTTGCCGCCCTTGAGGAGCACGGTGCTGCCCGCGTCCTTCAGCGCCCGGCCGGCGGAGTTGGTGAGGTCCTCGAAGGGGATGCCGACCGCGACATCCGCGTAGCCGTCGCCGTTGACGTCACCGGCGCTGAGGCTGTAGCCGAACTGGTCGCCCTCCTCACCGACCCCCGGGACACCGGCGCTGTCCTGGGTGAGCGTCGTGGTGCGCGCGCCGGGGCCGCCCGCCGCGCCGTAAAGGACCTTGACGGTGCCCTTGTCGTACGGCTGGTCCTCGACGACGCCGTTGGGTACGGGGCGGAAGATCAGGTCGCCGTAGCCGTCGTTGTCGACGTCGCCGACGGCGCCGGCAGCGGCGTCGGGCAGGGCGGTGGCCGTGCTGCTCAGGCCCTCTCCGGTGCCCCGCCACAGCTGGCTGCGCTCGGACATCTCCTCGAAGGCGTGGAAGCTGACCAGGTCGTCCTTGCCGTCGCCGTCCAGGTCACCGGCCACCAGGTCCACGGAGCCGAAGGTGCGTCCGGTGTTGATGGTCCCGGTCGAGGCCGGCCGGCCGTCGCGGGTGAACGGGCCGTAGGCGACGTGTAGTTGCGGCTCCTCGCCGTCCTTGGCGTCGGAGACCAGATCGGTGTGGCCGTCGCCGTTGAAGTCGCCGGCGGTGACGTTGCGGCCGATGCCGGGCAGCGTCGACGCGCCGCCCTTGCCGTCGGTCGATCCCCAGAGCACGGTCATCTCGGAGGCGTAGCCGGTGTCCATGACGAGGTCGTCGCAGCCGTCGCCGTCCAGGTCGCGCGCGACGGTGCGGTACCCGAAGAGCCCGTCCTCGGTGGGTTCTCCGGGGACGCCCGCGGTGGCCTGGCTGATCACCTGGCGCTTGGCGGTGTCGGCGCCCTTCGCAGAGCCGTGGACGACGGTGATGTAGCCGGCACCGGGCTTGCCGGCGACGGTGCCGTGCGGAGCGGTGGCAACGATGTCGGCGTAGCCGTCGTTGTTGAAGTCGGCGGTCGCTGCGGTGGGGCCGGCCGGTTCGCCCTCAGCCGCGGTGGCGACGGGGCCGCTGACCGCGAGCGGGGTGGCCAGCAGAGCAGCCACCGCGATGCGGCGCGCGGTGGTGGAACGGGAGCGGTGACGCACAGGTCCTCCTGGGGCCGATGGTGGCGTGTGCGCGTACGCCGCGTGCGCGCCGTCGCGCACCCTCGGTCAAGCACCCGCACGCCGGTTAGGACGTGGCCTCCGTGCGCGCGGTTCTGTCGTTCACCACCCCGTTACCTGTCCAAGCCCCCACCGCACCCCGCTCGTTCACCCGGTGCCGCAACCCCGTGCCCGTCGCCCGATGCGTCGCCCCGCTACTTCTTCGCGGCGTCCCCGAAGGGCAGGTCCGTGCCCGACAGGTCGGCGCGGATGCCTTCGCGCTCGACGCTGATGTTGCGCAGCCGTACGTCGCCAGGCGTCTTGGGCAGCTGGAAGGAGAGCGACAGCTGGTCCGCGAGCTGCGGCTTGGTCAGGGCGGTGAGGCCGCCGAGGACCTTCGGGTCGATGCCGACCTTCTCCAGCAGCCACGGGTGGTCGGCCACCACGTCGACGAGGTTGACCTGCATCAGCTTGCCGATGAAGCGTGGCGACCCGGTCAGCTGGTGCAGCTTCTCCTCGCTCTGCAGCGCCTGCTGGATGTACGGCCGGGGGATGCCGATCCGGTCCGCGATCGCGGGGACGGAGAGCATCGCCTTCACCTTGGCCGCCTGGCGGCTGACCTCGGCGGCGGCCTTGCGGGTCAGCCGCAGGCCCTCTTCCTTGCCGGTGCCGGGGCGGTAGACGGCGACGTCACCGAGGTCCAGGCGCATCCGGCTGATGTCGGTGGAGATGCCGCGGTCGCCCGCGCGCTGGATGCGGGCCTCGGCCCGTACCCGCAATTCGTGCCCGGCGATCGGCAGCCGGCCGACCGCGCGCACCGCGTTCGGGCCCATCTCGCTGAATTTGACCTGGGAGGCGCCCAGTTCACGATTCATGTCGTCGAAGGCGAGCAGTACGCTGCCGTGCATTCTGCCGATCGTGGCGCCCTTGATCGAGCTGGGCAGATCGCCGTTGATGCGGACGTCGTTGGCGCTCGCCTCGAATTTCGCCAGGGAGACCCGGTCGGCCGCGAGGTCCGGAATGGCGACGTCGACCTGGTCGAGACGCTTTCCGAAGACCTGGGTGAGGAAGGGGAAACCCTTGATATCGACTTCCGGGGTGGCCGTGAGGTGCAGCGAATCCTTCAGCTTTTCCTCGGCCTTGTTCTGCGCGTACAGCAAGGCGAAACGGTCCGAAACCGTCAAAAAGGCCGTGCACGCCAGGACGGCGACAAGCAGCTTCGCGGCGAACGGGACGGCGGCGAAGCGGCTGACGCCGCGCTTCCTGCGCCGGTGGTTGGGCGGTGTCCAGTCCTCGCTCTCCTCGTCCGAGCGGAGACCCAGGCCGAGCGGGTCGTCACTGTCGTCGCGCTCGTTGAGGTAGCCGCGCGTCGGCTCGGGGTCGGCGAGGGCGGCCAGGTCCGCATAAGGATTGACGGTTTCGATCTCTCTGGTGTCGCCGCGCGGGTCGTCCTGCGGGGCCGACGCGGGCGATTGGGAATGCAGCCCGGCGGTCGGTGAGGACGACGATGAGGGTATGCGTGTGGGGGTTCGCATCCGCTCATCCCACCACGCGCTGGGCCCTTGAACGCAAGTCTTACCGGAAGTAAGTGAGGTACGCGAAGGTTGTCCGGCCGACTTGGGGAAAGTTGCCCGATCCGTGTGGCGAAAAAGCGCCGGGTGGTGGGGCCGCCTGAACTGCCGTCACCCTGCTCGGCGCAATGAACAACGTGGTGACGCCAACAATCCGGCGGGATGAACAAAAGCCGGTGAAACGGCCCCTGTCACGGAATGTGCCCGGACTGTCGCACACCGGAATTGCGCCGTTGGGCCGTGCCGAGCGCTCCCATGATCGCGATAACCGGAGCGATCGGCAATACCGGCGAGATCTCCCACAGCCCTCCCGTTCTTTCTTCTGCCGGGGCGCCGCCGGAAAACCCGTTGATCTTTCCGAGTCGCCCGTCCTACGGTCCGCGCATGCTGCCTCGCGTGGACACGGACGAAGAGTGGGACGCGATCGTCCCCGACGAACAGGTGATGCGGCCGGGCGCCGAGGCGCTCTGCGGGCGCCTCGGCCTGACCGGCGCCCCACTGGTCCGCTACCCCACCGGTTCCCAGCCCGTCTACGCCGTGGGGAACCGCTACGTCCTCAAGCTCTTCCCGGCCGCCGCCGCGGACGACGGCCTCGCCGAGGCACATGTCCTCGCCCACGTCCAGGGCCGCCTGCCGGTCCCCACCCCGTACGTCCACGACGCGGGGGAGTACGACAACGGCTGGCGCTATGTGCTGATGTCCCGGCTGCGCGGCACCGACCTGGCCGTGACCTGGCCCCGGATCCCCGCCACCGAACAGGACCGCATCGCCACCGAGGCCGGGGAGACCCTCGCCGCGCTGCACTCACTGGACCCGGCCCCGCTCGCCGACATCCTGGGCCCCGGCGACTGGGCCGCATTCCTCGACGCGCAGCGCTCCTCGGCCGTCGCCCGGCAGGCCGCCCACGGCCTCGCCGAACCCTGGCTCGAACAGATCCCGGGCTTCCTCAACTCCGTCGCGCTGCCCCCGGAGCCCGCGGGAACCCTGCTGCACACCGAGTTCATGCGGCAGCATCTGACCGTCGACGAGTCCGACGACTGGCGGCTGACCGGACTCCTCGACTTCGAGCCCGCCATGATCGGCCACCGCGGCTACGACTTCGTGGCCGTCGGCCTCTTTCTCTCCCGCGCCGATCCGCGGCTGCTGGCCAGGGTCCTGCGCGCCTACGGCGAGACCTTCGACCCCCGCGAACTCCTCGCCTGTGCCCTGCTGCACGTCTCCAGCGATCTCCCCCGGTATCTCCGGGAGCTGCCCGCCCCGCCGGAGCCCACGCTGGAATCCCTGGCGCAGGCGTGGTTCGGGACGGGCTGAGGTCCTGCCGTGCCGTGGCGGCCCGCCGGGCTCGGCAACCGGCGCGTGCCCGGAGGCCGCCGTCGGCTCAGAAGTCGACGCGGGCGCGGTCGTCCACCCGGGCCACCGACTCCTGGGCGAATCGCTCGGTGTACGCCGCCCGGATCAGCTCGATCTTCGGGTCGTTCGGGCGGGCCCGGGACGCGGGATAGAAGAGAGTCAGCTCGTAGGACCGCTCCCGCTCGATGATGCCGTGCGCGTCGCGGTACTGGCCGTACCCCTCCTGGACGGTCAGTCCGCCGGGGAATCTCGGGGTGACGACCTGGTCGACGAAGGCGCGGAACTGCCGGTCGGTGACCGCCGGGCCGCCGTCCGGGCGGGCGGTGCCGAAGAACAGGCTGGTCTCGACATACGGGCTGCCGTGCGCGAGCTGCGGCGGCCGGGAGGCGGGGGAGTGCGCGGGGGCGGCGGGGGCCGCGGCGCCGAGCAGGGCGGTGGACACCGCCAGGACGGCGAGACGCAGCAGTGCCGGAGGCTTCGGGGGCAAGGGCTTTCCTCTCGTGGTGACTTCGGCTGGGTAACGACGAGAGGGCGGCGAGGGGATGCGGCTCGCGATGTGGTCCGCCGGGCGGGCGCCGCTGTCCGGGTGACGCGCGACGACGGCCGGTGGGGGAGCCCCCACCGTCCGTCGTGTTTGCCGCGCCGGGCAGAACCGGCTCGGGTGCCGAACCATCGGCCCCGGAGTGCTACTTCACCACCGTGATGCGATCGGCCTTCGGCGGGGCGAGGGGCTTGTCCGCCGAGGAGTGGGCCGCCAGGTAGGCGGTGAAGGCGTCGAGGTCGGAGGCGCCGACGTACTTGTTCCCGCCGTCCTTGAAGGCGGTGAAGCCGTCGCCGCCGCCGGCCAGGAACTCGTTCATGGCGACCCGGTAGGTCTTGCCGGGGTCGATGGCCTTGCCGTCCAGCTTCACCGAGTCCTTGACGACGCGGTCGGCGCCGGACTTGGTCATGTCCAGGGTGTACGTCAGGCCCTCGGAGACCTGGAGGACCTTCGGGGACGCCTCGTTCGGGCCGCTGACCTGCTGCTGGAGGCCGCTGAGCAGTTGCGCGCCGGTGAGGTCGACGACGTTCATCATGTTGGTGAAGGGCTGGACGGTGAACGCCTCGCCGTAGGTGACCACGCCGTCGCCTTCCGCCCCGGACGCCTTGAAGGCCAGGTCGGAGCGGATGCCGCCCGGGTTCATCAGGGCGAGCTGGGCGCCTCCCTTGTCGGCTGCCGTGGTGGCCTCCAGCTGGGCGTCGGAGATGAGGTCACCGAGGGGCGACTCGGGGGCCCCGGAGCCGCGGCCCGCGATGTCGGCGGAGACATGGCCCACGGGGCGGCCCGCCACCGGTGCGGCGAGCTTGTTCCAGCGCGCGATCAGGGAGGTCATGTCCGCGGCCTTGGGCTGGGTGCGGTCGACGACGTGGTTGGCCGCGCCGGGCGCCTTGACGCCGGTCCGCACGATGTCCTTGGTGCGGCGGTCGTACGTCAGCGTGGTGTCCGTGTAGAGCTTGCCGTAGGACGCGGCGGAGGTGACGGTGCGCGGCGCGCCCGACGGGTCCGGGACGGTGCAGGCGTACGCCTGGTGGGTGTGGCCGGTGACCAGCGCGTCGACCTTCGGGGTCACCTTCTCGGCGATCTCGGTGATCGGCCCGGAGATGCCGTCGCCCGGGCCGGGGCTGTCGCAGCGGTAGTTGTACGAGGTGGAGGCGGGCAGGCCGCCCTCGTGGATGAGCGCGACGATCGACTTCACGCCCTTGCGGTTGAGGACCTTGGCGTACTTGTTGATCGTCTCGATCTCGTCATGGAACTTCAGGCCCTTGATACCGCCCGCGTTGACGATGTCCGGGGTGCCCTCCAGCGTCACACCGATGAAGCCGATCTTGACGCCCTTGTGCTTCCAGACGGTGTACGGCGCGAGCAGCGGCTTTCCGGTCTTGTCGTCGGTGACATTGGCCGTCAGGTAGGGGAAGTCGGCTCCCCGGAACTTCTTCCCGTCCTCGAAGCAGCCTTCCTTCGGGTGGCAGCCGCCCCGCTGAAGGCGCGTCAGCTCCGTGCGGCCCTCGTCGAATTCGTGGTTGCCGACGGAGGTGACGTCGAGGTCCAGCTTGTTCATGGCCTCGATGGTCGGCTCGTCGTGGAACAGCCCGGAGAGCAGCGGGCTGGCCCCGACCATGTCGCCGGCCGCTGCCGTGACGGAGTAGGGGTGGCCCTTGCGGGCCGTCCGCAGGGACTGCGCGAGGTATTCCACCCCGCCGGCCTGGACGGTCTTCTTGCTGCCGTCCGGCTGGAGCTCCTCGACGGTGCCGGAGGAGCCCTGCGGGGGTTCGAGGTTGCCGTGGAAGTCGTTGAAGGAGAGGAGCTGGACGTCGACCGTGCGGCCGTGGCGCGGCCTGCCGTCGTCGGCGCCGGCCGGCAGGGCCGTCGCGGTGACCCCGACGGCGGCGGCCAGTACGGCGGTCGCGGCCGTCAATCTGCGGACGGTGCGCCGCCGTTGAGGTGTCGCTGGCATGAGATCCCCTTCGTGGACCGGACGGGCGGCCGTGGTGGCTGCCCGAGCGGTCGGCAGCATATTGTCAACGCGCGTAGCGCAACAGGGGGAAAAGGGTTACGAGCTGGTTGCCGCGAGGTCGGCGCCGCGTCCTGCGGCCTTCCCCGGCGCCCCGGGCCCGTTCGCCGCCCGCGGGGCGAGCTGGTCGTACGCTTCACGCATGACTGACGCTGCACACGAGACGGGCCGGATGGGCCGCAGGATTCAGGTGGCCGACGAGCTGGCGCCGGAAGAGGCCGCGGCCGTCCTCGAACTGATCGAGCAGGCCGCGCACAGGGACGGGCAGCCCGCCGTGTCCGAGCAGGGCCGGTTGCAGTTGCGCGGCGGGCCGCGGGAGGGCGTCCGGCATGTGCTGGTGTACGTGCCGGGGGAGGACGCGCCCGAGCTCGTCGCGTACGGACAGCTGGAGGACACCGACCCGGTGGAGGCGCCGGCCGCCGAGCTGGTCGTGCACCCCGGGCACCGCGGTCGCGGCCATGGCCGGGCGCTGGGCAGCGAGCTGCTCGGCCAGTCCGGGCGCCGGCTGCGGGTCTGGGCGCACGGCGGGCATCCGGCCGCCCGGCACCTCGCCCAGACCCTGGGCCTGACGAAGTTCCGCGAGCTGCGGCAGATGCGGCGCTCGCTGGCGGACCTGGAGCTGCCGGAGCCGGTGCTCCCCGAGGGGGTCTCGGTGCGGACCTTCCAGCCGGGCACCGACGACGCGGCCTGGCTGGAGGCCAACGCCGAGGCGTTCGCCCACCACCCCGAGCAGGGCGCGCTGACCCAGCGCGACCTGGACGACCGCAAGGGCGAGGCGTGGTTCGACCCGAAGGGCTTCTTCCTCGCGGAGAAGGACGGCCGGCTGGTCGGCTTCCACTGGACCAAGGTGCACGCCGAGGAGGGCATCGGCGAGGTCTATGTGGTCGGCGTCCTGCCGGGCGCGCAGGGCGGTGGCCTGGGCAAGGCGCTGACCGCGATCGGGCTGCGGCACCTGGCCGGGCAGGGCCTGCCGACGGCGATGCTGTACGTCGACGCGGACAACGTCTCTGCCCTCACCGTCTACGAACGGCTCGGCTTTCTCACGCACGAGACGGATCTGATGTACCGCTCGGAGACCTGAGCGCACGCCGGAGATGAGGAGGGCGGGACGGTCCTTCGCGACCCCGTCCTCCGGTCCGGCTATCCGGCCCCGCCCGCCCGTTCGGCCTCCTGCGCGTGCCACTCGCGCGCCAGGAGGGCGTAGACGACCTCGTCGCTCCATTCGCCGTGGAGGAACTCGTTCTCGCGCAGATGGCCTTCGCGGCGCATCCCCAGGCGCTCCAGGAGCCGGGCGGACGCGCCGTTGCGGCCGTCCAGCTCGGCCTGGATGCGGTGCAGCAGAAGGTCATCGAAGCCGATCCGCAGCAGGGCGCGTGAGGCCTCGGTGGCGTAACCGCGGCCGGCGAAGTCGGGGTTGAAGACATAGCCGATGCCGCCCTGGCGGTGCTCGCGGCTGGTCAGGACGAGGGTGACGTCACCCACCAACTGCCCTGTCTCCCGCACCACGACGGCGAGTTGGAGGACGTCACCGCTTTCGCGCAGGGTCGTGCGGGCCGCCTTGGTGGTGACCGAGGCACGCGACGCGGCCTCGTCGAAGGGGCCCCAGTAGAGATAGCGGCAGACCTCCGGGCGGCGCTGGTAGGCGTGGATCGCCTCGAAGTCGTCGGCCCGCACGGGGCGCAGGTCCAGCCGCTCGGTGCGTATCGGGTAGTCGGGGCGGTACGGCAGCGGCGGCGTGGGAGGCGCGGTGGGTGTGGGCACGCGGTCAGCGTAGGCAGCCGGGGGTCCGGGTGCAGCCCGATTTTCACGTGATCAGGTGCCGGCGCTTTCCGGTAACGCGGCGGCGCACGCCGGGGGCGCTCCGGCCGGCCCGTGACGGCATCGGGGGCCGTGGGCGGGTCTGAGACGCGCGGCGCGGGGTAGACACCCGGAGCGGGCCGCCCGGACCGTCGCACTCCGCTTCCCTCCGGGCCCGTCAACCGCTCGTGATGTCACCGCGAAGCCCCGGGGAGTAGCGCCCCGCTTGCCTGGTCGCCATATCCGCGTTACCGGCGATTCAATGTCGCTTGCGAGCATCAGCGAATGCAGCCCGCCGTGCCGAATGTCCCGAGCCCGGGGCGCCGTGTGGATCCGCCCCCGTCCGACGCGCCTGGACGGGCCGGAGCGCGGAAGAATGGGGTCATGAACCAGCAGCCCAGCGCTCAGGCCCAGGTCCAGCCCGAGACGGCCTCCCGCAAGCCCCGGCAGGCCCCGCCGGAGGGCTCGGGCTCGTCGGCCCAGCCGTCGGTCGGCTCCATCGCCGCGCACCGGCCGCACGCCGTCGCCGCGGCGCTGCCCGAGCTGGAGCCGGACCTCGACGCGGAAATGGACGCGTACGAGGACGAGGGCGTGCCCGGCGCGGACGGCGAGGAGCTGCCCAGCGGCCGGTTCCTGGACCGTGAGCGCAGCTGGCTCGCGTTCAACGAGCGGGTGCTGGAGCTGGCCGAGGACCCGGCCACCCCTCTCCTCGAACGGGCGAACTTCCTGGCGATCTTCGCCAGCAATCTGGACGAGTTCTTCATGGTCCGGGTGGCCGGTCTCAAGCGACGGATAGCGACCGGCGTCGCCACCCGCTCCGCATCCGGTCTGCAGCCCCGCGAGGTGCTGGACCTGATCTGGACGCGCTCGCGCGAACTCATGGCCCGGCACGCCGCCTGCTACCAGCAGGACATCGCCCCCGAACTCGCCGACCGGGGCATCCACCTCATCCGCTGGCCGGAGCTGACCGAGAAGGAGCAGGCTCGCCTGTTCACCCTCTTCCGCCAGCAGATCTTCCCCGTCCTCACGCCCCTCGCGGTGGACCCCGCGCACCCGTTCCCGTACATCTCCGGGCTGTCCCTGAACCTGGCCGTCGTCGTCCGCAACCCGGTGAGCGGCCACGACCACTTCGCGCGGGTCAAGGTGCCGCCGCTGCTCGCCCGCTTCCTGGAGGCGTCCCCGCAGCGCTACGTCCCCATAGAGGACGTCATCGCCGCGCACCTCGAAGAGCTCTTCCCCGGCATGGAAGTGCGTGCGCACCACATGTTCCGGGTCACCCGCAACGAGGACCTCGAAGTCGAGGAGGACGACGCGGAGAACCTCCTCCAGGCGCTGGAGAAGGAGCTGATGCGGCGGCGGTTCGGCCCGCCGGTGCGCCTGGAGGTCGAGGAGTCCATCGACCCGGCCGTACTGGATCTGCTCGTCCAGGAGCTGAAGGTCTCCGACGCCGAGGTCTACCCGCTGCCCGGGCCGCTGGACCTCACCGGCCTGTTCGGCATAGGAGCGCTGGACCGGCCCGAGCTGAAGTACCCGAAGTTCGTCGCCGGGACCCACCGCGACCTCGCGGAGGTCGAATCGGCGTCAGCGCCCGACATCTTCGCCGCCCTGCGCGCCCGGGACGTCCTCCTGCACCACCCCTACGACTCGTTCTCCACCTCCGTGCAGGCGTTCCTGGAGCAGGCCGCCGCCGACCCGGACGTGCTCGCGATCAAGCAGACGCTGTACCGCACCTCCGGCGACTCGCCGATCGTGGACGCCCTGATAGACGCCGCCGAGTCCGGCAAGCAGGTGCTGGTCCTCGTCGAACTCAAGGCACGCTTCGACGAGCAGGCCAACATCAAGTGGGCCCGCAAGCTGGAGGAGTCCGGCTGCCACGTCGTCTACGGGCTGGTCGGGCTCAAGACGCACTGCAAGCTCTCGCTGGTCGTCCGCCAGGAAGGCGAGATGCTGCGCCGCTACTCCCACGTCGGCACCGGCAACTACCACCCCAAGACCGCCCGGCTGTACGAGGACCTGGGGTTGCTGACCGCGGACCCGCAGGTCGGAGCCGACCTCTCCGACCTGTTCAACCGGCTCAGCGGCTACTCCCGCCGGGAGACCTACCGGCGGCTGCTGGTCGCCCCCAAGTCCCTGCGGGACGGCCTGATCCAGCGCATCACCGACGAGATCGCCCACCACCGTGCGGGGCAGCCCGCCTTCGTGCGCGTCAAGGTCAACTCCATGGTCGACGAGGCCGTCATCGACGCGCTCTACCGCGCCTCGCAGGCCGGCGTGCCCGTCGATGTGTGGGTACGCGGAATCTGCGCGCTGCGCCCGGGCGTGACCGGCCTGAGCGAGAACATCAGGGTCCGCAGCGTCCTCGGCCGCTTCCTGGAGCACTCCCGGGTCTTCGCCTTCGGCAACGCCGGCGAGACCGAGGTCTGGCTGGGCAGCGCCGACATGATGCACCGCAATCTGGACCGGCGGATCGAGGCGCTGGTGCGGGTGGCCGACCCGGCCCACCGCACCTCCCTCACCAGGCTCCTGGAGACCGGGATGTCGGACGCGACGTCCTCCTGGCACCTGGGACCGGACGGCAATTGGACCCGGCACGCGGTGGACGCGGAGGGCGCGCCGCTGCGGAACGTACAGGAAATGCTCATTGACGCGCGGAGGCGCCGGCGTGGCCCAGCGACATGACCAGCCGGCCGGGGGGCCGGCCGGTCCCACCGGTATCGGATACGAGCCCGCCGGGGCTCCGGGAGCCCGCGCCGCGGTGGTGGACGGGCCGCCGGGACACGCCGGCCCGTACGACCCGCACGGCCTCCTCGACAGGCAGGACCCGGCGGACGGACCGCTCGGCGGCCGCACCGCGGGGGAGGTGCTCGCCGCATACCTGCACCGGCAGTCGGGGGACTTCCTGCGCAGCCTGCGGCTGCACCGCGAGAGCGGATCGGACGCGGAGGGCGCCGGTGAGGCCACCTGGCAGCTGCGCTGCGCCGCCCGCCGTATCAGCGCCACCCTGCACACCTTCCGCCCGCTGACCGAGGAGAGCTGGGCCGATCAACTCCGCTCCGAACTCGGCTGGTTGTCCGGCACCCTCGCGCGTGAGGAAGCCTGCACCGCCCGCCGCGAGCGGCTAATGACGGCCCTGGCACGGCTGACCGGACGAGCCGAGCGGGCCGACCGGACGGACCGCCCGGCGGCGACGGGCCGAGGGACCGCGACGGGCCGCGGCGAGCGCACCGCCGTCGCGAGGGCCGCGGAGCCGGACCCGGAGGGCGCCCTGGCCGCCGGCGCGGCCCGCGCCGGAGCACTCCTGGACCGCCAGCTCACCCTCGCCCGCACCCGCGCGCACTCCACCGCCCTCCAGGCGCTCGGCTCCTCCCGTTTCCACGCCCTCGCCGACTCCGTCGCGGTACTCGCCTCGGAGGCGCCGCTGACCCGTACGGCCGCGGACGGCCAGGCCGCCGAGGTGCTGCCGCCGCTCGCCGAGCAGGCCCACCGGCGGCTGGCCGAGGCGGTCGCGGCGCTGCCGCTGTCCCGCGCCGGCCACCCGTACAACGCCGACGCCCTGGCCGCCGACCACCGCCAGGACGCGCCCTGGCACCAGGCGCGGATGCTGGTGCGGCTGAGCCGCTACGCCCAGGAGGTGCTCGGGCCGGAGCATGCCGATCCGCGGCTTGTGGAGGCGAGCCGCGCGCTGGAACGGCACCGGGACGCCGCTGAGGCCGCCGCAGCTGCCGCCGCGGCGGCCCGCACTCCCCGGATCGCGCCCGCCACGGCGTACGCGCTCGGTGTGCTGCACGCCGACCAGCGACACGAGGTGGAGGCGGCCCGCTTCGCCTTCGGCCGGGTATGGCTGCCGGGCCCGGCGGGCGACATGGGACGGGGGCGTGGCCAGGGCTAGCGGCCCTGTGAAGGCGGACCTGGCAGGCTGAGGCCACGCGGCCGTGCGTGGGACGACGGAGCGGAAGGGACGATGACGTGACGGTGACTCAGGATCCGGTATACGCGGCGGGTTGCGTGCTGTGGCGCCGCGCCGCGTCCGACGACGGAGGACTGGAGATCGGGCTGGTGCACCGTCCCAAATACGACGACTGGTCGCACCCCAAGGGCAAGCTCAAGCGCGGCGAGGGCGCGCTGGCCGGAGCGGTGCGGGAGGTCGCGGAGGAGACCGGCATGGACTGCCGGCCCGGTGCCCCGCTGCCCACAGCGCACTACCTCGCCAACGGCCGCCGCAAGCAGGTGCGTTACTGGGCGGCGGAGGCGTGCGCGGGCAGATTCCGTCCGAACCGCGAGGTCGACCGTCTGGTGTGGCTCTCGCCGGCCGAGGCCAGGTCCCGGCTCACGCACGAGCGGGACCGGCCGCTGGTCGACGCGCTGCTCGCCGCTCTGCACCTGGCGTGATCCCGGCCCACGCGGGCGGCCGGTGGGTCAGCGCCTGCGCAGGGACGCCTCGGTGAGGGCCGGCGGCAGGTAGTAGCTGTCCGCCCGGTTGAGGTCGGTGCCCGGTGGCACGATCGCGTCGATCCGGTCCAGTACGTCCGCGCTCAGCGCGACCTCGGCGCCTTCGAGCAGACCGGTGAGCTGGTCGAGGGTGCGCGGGCCGATGATCACCGAGGTGACGGCCGGGTGGGCGCGGACGAACGCGGTCGCCAGGTGCGGCAGCGACAGACCGGCTTCGGCGGCGACCTTCGCCAGGGCGTTGACCGCCTCCGCCTTCCGCGCGTTCTCCGGGACCGACAGATCGAACTTCTGGGTCTCCAGACCGGCCCGCGAGCTGGCCGACAGATCCCGCCCGGACAGCCAGCCCGCGCTGAGCGGGCCCCAGGTCAGCACGCCCATGCCGTAGCGCTGCGCGGTCGGCAGCACCGCGGCCTCGGCGCCGCGCGCCAGCATCGAGTACGGCGGCTGCTCGGTGCGGAACCGGACATGACCGCGGCGCTCGGCCGTCCACTGCGCCTCGACGATCTGCTCGGCCGGGAAGGTCGAGCAGCCGACGGCCCGCACCTTCCCGGACCGTACGAGGTCGGAGAGCGCGTCCAGCGTCTCGTCGATGTCCGTCGCGGGATCGGGGCGGTGCACCTGGTAGAGGTCGATGTGGTCGGTGCCCAGCCGGCGCAGGCTGTCCTCCACCGCCCGGATGATCCACCGCCGGGAGTTGCCGCCGTGGTTGGCGTCCGGCCCCATCGAGTTGAAGAACTTGGTGGCCAGCACGACGTCGTCGCGCCGCCCCTTGAGCGCCTTGCCGACGATCTCCTCGGACTCGCCCGCGGCGTACACGTCCGCGGTGTCGACGAAATTGATGCCGGCGTCCAGCGCGCGGTGCACGATCCGTACGCAATCGTCGTGGTCGGTGTTGCCCCAGGCGCCGAGCATCATCGTGCCCAGCGCGTACTCGCTGACCGAGATGCCGGTGCCGCCGAGGATCCTGCGCTTCATGAGCTGCTCCTTCTGCAGAGTGGGTCGATTGGGTCGAGGGCCGGGTGGATCGAGTGGGTTCGAGTGCGCCGGGTGCGCCGAAGGGGACGAGCGCCGAGGCGGGGCCGGTGCGGGTGGCCGTGCGGCCGGCCCCTTGCCGTGGGAGGGGACCCCGCCACCACCTTGGGGTCCGCCGTGGCAGACGACCAGGCCCGTCCCAGCCTGGGTCCGGCGGAACCACCCGACCGGCGGTGCGCCGCATACTGGACGGATGCTGCATGCCGAAGTCGAGATCAGCTCATTTCTCAAGGCGCGCCGCGCGGCGCTGGACCCGGCCGAGATCGGTCTGCCGGGCGGGATCAACCGACGGCGGGTGCGGGGGCTGCGGCGCGAGGAGGTCGCCCAGCTCGCGGGCATCAGCGTCGACTACTACACCCGGATCGAGCAGGGCCGGGCGCACGCCATCTCCGACTCGGTCCTGGACGCGATCGCGCGGGCGCTGCGGCTGACCGACGGCGAGGTGACCTACCTGCGCAACGTGGCCGATCCGCGGCGCCGCACGGCCGACTGCGCCCCCGCAGGCCCCGGGCAGACCGTGCGCCCGGAGATCCAGCAGCTCCTGGACGCGATGGAGTCCGCCGTCCCTGCCATGATCATCGGTCGTGGGATGGACATCCTGGCCTGGAACGCCCTCGGTGGCCGGATCGCGTTCGACCTCGAAGCGCTCGACCGCCGCCGCCGGAACTCGGCGCTGCTGGTCTTCCTCGACCCGGCGGCGCGCGCTCTGCACCCGGAGTGGGAGCGGATCGCGGAGGAGGTCGTCGGCAATCTGCGGGCCGAGAGCGGTCGCCATCCGGAGGATCCGCGGCTCTGTGAGGTCGTCGGTGAGCTGCTCGACCGCAGTGCGCAATTCCGGCGGGCCTGGGAGGCGCAGGCCGTGCACGAGTGTCTGCGCGGCACCAAGCACATCGTGCACCCCCAGGTGGGCGAGCTGCAGGTGAGCTTCGAGAGCTTCCGCCTGAGCACCGACCCCGACCAGGTTCTGGTGACCTACAACGCGCCGCGCGGCTCGGTGACCTCGGCGCGGCTGCGCCACCTGGCCGAGCTGGTGGCCGCCGACCGTACCGCCGCCGACCGCCCCGCCCCCGACCGCCCCACGGCGCCGCTGTCCGGCCCGGTGGCCAGGGCCGGAGTGGCGTAGGCGACGCACGAGTCGGCGCCGTCGGGCGGAAGGACCGGCGGGCGTCCGCAGGCAGCGGGCATCGGACAGGAGCGGAGCCGTCGGGCGGCGGCCACCCGTCTCACCTCCGCGGGGCCAGGGCCTCCCACCGCACCGTGACCTCGCCCTGACGGCGGCGCCGCGGGTCACCGGCGAGCGGCCAGTCGGCCGCCAGGCTGCGCACCGCGGCGAGCCACCGCTGGCGCGCGCCCAGTGCACCCAGCGGGGCGGCCGCCGCCCAGGCACGGTCGAAGTCACGCAGGAAGGCGTGCACGGGCTCGCCCGGCACATTGCGGTGAATCAACGCCTTCGGAAGGCGTTCCGCCAGGTCGGATGGGGTCTGTAGGGAGCCGAGCCGGGTCGCGAAGGTGACCGTTCGGGGCCCTTCGGGACCCAGGGCCACCCAGACGTGCCGCCGCCCGATCTCGTCACAGGTGCCCTCGACCAGCAGCCCGCCCGGAGCAAGCCGCGCGCACAGCCGCTGCCAGACGGCGGCCACCGCCTCCTCGTCGTACTGCCGCAGGACGTTCGCGGCGCGGATCAGGACCGGCGCCCGGCCGGGCCCGCCGGGCAACGGCACCTCGAACCCGCCGTGCACGAACTCCAGCCCCGGTCGCTGATAGTCCCGGGCGGCCTCCACCCGGGCCGGTTCGATCTCGACGCCGACGACCCGGGCGTCCGGGCGCACCGTGCGCAGCCGGCCGAGCAGCTCCACCGCGGTCCAGGGGGCGGCGCCGTATCCGAGGTCGACCGCGACCGGGTCGCCGGTGCGCCGCAGCTCGGCGCCGTGCTCCGCGGCGATCCAGCGGTCCATGCGGCGCAGCCGGTTGGGGTTGGTGGTGCCGCGGGTCACCGTTCCGACGGGACGGGAGGGTGAGGGTGGGGATGCCGGGACGGCGGAGACGGAAGTGCGGCGGGCCATGCCGTTGAGCCTACGGGGGCGGGGGACCGGGACCGGACGGCCGGAGTCGGTCACGCTTTGGCAAAGTATGAAGAGTGCGCGCCGGACGGAAATGCGGGGCTGCCTTCCCTTGTTGACGGGGGTCGGAGGCGCGCAGCCCGCCCCGGCTAGGAGGTAGCTCGCAGTGAGCCCATACGTATCCCGGCTCCGCAGCCGTCCCCACGGCCAGTTCCCGGGCCAGTCGCGCCTGCGGCTGCCCGGCGGCGCGCGACGGCCGCGGCGCGTCGCGATGCTCAGCGTGCACACCTCCCCGCTGCACCAGCCCGGCACCGGCGACGCCGGCGGCATGAACGTCTACATCGTCGAGCTGGCCAAGAAGCTCGCCTCGATCAACATCGAGGTGGAGATCTTCACCCGTGCCACCACCGGCACCCTCCCGCCCACCGTCGAGCTGGCCCCCGGCGTCCTCGTCCGGCATGTCGACGCCGGACCGTACGAAGGTCTGGCGAAGGAAGAGCTCCCGGCCCAGCTGTGCGCGTTCACGCACGGCGTCATGCAGGCATGGGCGGGCCACCGCCCCGGCTACTACGACCTCGTGCACTCCCACTACTGGCTGTCCGGGCACGTCGGCTGGCTCGCCTCGGAACGCTGGGGCGTCCCCCTGGTGCACGCCATGCACACCATGGCCAAGGTCAAGAACGCCTCGCTCGCCGTCGGTGACAACCCGGAGCCCGCCGCCCGCGTCATCGGCGAGACCCAGGTGGTGCGGGCCGCCGACCGCCTGATCGCGAACACCGCCGAGGAGGCCGACGAACTCGTACGGCATTACGAAGCCGACCCGCAGAAGGTCGCCGTCGTGCATCCGGGCGTCAACCTCGACCGCTTCCGGCCCCTCGGCGGCGATGTCGCGCGGAGCCGGGCCGCGGCCCGCGACCGTCTCGGCCTGCCGCAGGACGCGGTCATCCCGCTGTTCGCCGGCCGCATCCAGCCGCTCAAGGCCCCCGACATCCTGCTGCGCGCCGCCGCCGCGCTGCTGGACGAGGACCCGTCGCTGCGGTCCCGGCTGGTGGTGCCGGTGGTCGGCGGGCCAAGCGGCAGCGGTCTGGCCAAGCCCGAGGGCCTGCAGAAGCTGGCCGCCCGGCTCGGCATCGCCGACCTGGTGCAGTTCCGTCCGCCGGTCGGCCAGGAGCAGCTCGCCGACTGGTACCGCGCCGCGTCCGTGCTGGTCATGCCCTCGTACAGCGAGTCGTTCGGACTGGTCGCCATAGAGGCCCAGGCGTGCGGCACCCCGGTGATCGCGGCCGCTGTCGGCGGTCTCCCGGTGGCCGTCCGCGACGGTGTCAGCGGCTTCCTCGTCCCCGGACACATCCCGGCCGACTACGCCCGGGCGATCGGCCGTTTCGTCGCCGACCCGGCCCTGTCGACCCGCATGGGTGCCGAGGCCGCCCGGCACGCCCAGTCCTTCGGCTGGGACACCGCCGCCGCCGCGACCGGCGAGGCCTACACCGCCGCCCTGCAGGAACACCGGCGTCACCTACGATCCCCCCATGGGTGACGTGGCTGATGTTTCTGACGGGTCCGGTGCGGCCGGTGTTTCCGACGGGCCCGGTGCGTCCGGCGCGTCCGGAGTGCATCCGACGGGCGAGGTGGCTACCGCGCGCCAGGTGATCGAGCGGACCCTCGACGACGCCGACCTGGAGTGGGAGTCCCCCTCGGAAGGCACGTACGTCGTCAAGCTGCCGGGCACCCGCAAGCTGTCGACGACCTGTTCGCTGATCGTCGGCAAGCACTCGCTGTCGGTCAACGCCTTCGTCGTGCGGCATCCGGACGAGAACCACGAGGCCGTGCACCGCTGGCTGCTCGAACGCAACACCCGCCTGTACGGCGTCAGTTACGCCATCGACAAGCTCGGCGACATCTACCTCGTCGGCAAGCTGCCGCTCGCGGCCGTCACCGCGGACGAACTCGACCGCATCCTCGGCTCGGTCCTGGAGAACGCCGACGGCAGCTTCAACACCCTGCTGGAGATGGGCTTCGCGACAGCCATCCGCAAGGAGTACGCCTGGCGGGTGGCGCGCGGCGAGTCCACCCGCAACCTCGACGCGTTCACGAACCTGACCGGCCGGTCGCCGGAGTAGCCGATGCCGGGCGGGGGCGAAACCGCGCCCCGCCCGTCGCCCCGCTTCACGCGACCCTCGCTGTCTACGCCGACGCCGACGCCGACGCCGACGTTGCCGGGGCGGGCGCCGGCTCCGCACCCGTACCCCCACCCGCAGGTGTCTTCGCCGTGGAAGCGGCCACCGGTTCCGTCTGTCCCGGCACCTTCCGCAGCAGCAGCCCGTAGCCCACCGCGGCGACCGTTCCCACGACCGCGCAGCCCGCCCAGAGCGCGTTCGCGCCGAACCTGTCGATCACCGCGCCGCCGAGCAGCGGCGCCGCCAGCGAGGCGATCGACCAGGACAGCGCGTACATGCCCTGGTAGCGGCCGCGGCCGTGGACCGGCGAGAGGCGGACCACGAGTCCCATCTGCGTCGGCGAGTTGATGATCTCGCCGAGGGTCCAGACGGCGACCGCCACCGCGTACATGGCGACGGAGCCGGCCAGGGCCGTCAGCCCGAAGCCGTAACCGGCGAGCAGGGCCGAGCCGATCAGGAGCATCGCCGGGCTGCGGTGTTCGATGAAGCGGGTCACGGGGATCTGGAGCAGCACGATGAGGACGCCGTTGACCGCGATCACCAGGCCGAAGTCCGCGCTGGAGAAGCCGTCCTGACCCATCGACACCGGCATCGACACGTAGGCCTGCTGGAAGAGCAGCGCCAGCAGGAGGTTCAGGCCGACGACAGTCATGAAGCGGCCGTCCCGCAGCACGGTCAGCATCGAGATCCGTGCGGGCGCCGCACCGGCCGGGTCCTCGGAGCCGGACTCCCGGCCCGCTTCGGGGCGCGATTCGGGGAGCTTCCGGAAGACCACGAGCGCGCAGGCCAGGACGAGTGTGGCCTCGCCCAGGAAGAGGGCGAGATAGCCGTGCCGGGCGATGAGCCCGGCCGCGGCCGAGGAGATCGCGAAGCCGAGGTTGATCGCCCAGTAGTTGAGGGAGAAGGCCCGCACCCGGTCCTCGGGGGCGACGATGTCCGCCATCATCGCCTGCACCGCGGGCCGTGAGGCGTTGGACGCCATACCGACCAGACAGGCGACCACCGCGATGACCACCGGGTCCGTCATGAAGCCGAGCAGCGCCACGGACGCGGCCGTCGACAACTGGGCGATCAGCATCGTGGGCCGCCGCCCGAGCCGGTCGGTCAGCACGCCGGCCCCGATCGACGAGACCACGCCGCCGAGCCCGTAGAGCGCGCCGACCAGGCCCGCGTAGGAGGCGGAGTGGCCGCGCTCGACCGTCAGGTAGAGCGCCAGGAAGGTCGCGACGAAGCCGCCGAGCCGGTTGATCAACGTGCTGGTCCACAGCCACCAGAACTGCCGCGGCAGCCCGGAGACGCTCTCCACGGCGGCCCGTCGTAGCGTCACCCCTCTGCCCGTACGCGCCTGACCGGCCGGACCGCTCGCGTCGGCCGACGGCCCTGATGTGGATGCGGACATGACATCTCCCCCCGTGGAGTCGTGCGGTGGTGGCGTGCGGCCGCCGAAAGTGGCAGGCGGTGGTGCGGAACGCGGTGCGGAAGCGGTGCGGGTGCGCGCGGCGCGGTGGGGCGGCGCGCGGAAGCGGCGGTGGGAAGGGGTGGGAGCGCCGCGCCCCGTGTAAGCGGTGCAAGCGCAGTTCACAACCTACTTTTGCCGGGTCTTCCGCCGCCACTCAATTGACGGGAAGCGTCAAACGTCGCCGCGGATTCCAGGTACTGGGCCCCGGCGAGGCCCCCTTCGGTTTTCGATTACGCTCGACGCCATGGCCGACGCACCGTACAAGCTGATCCTCCTCCGCCACGGCGAGAGCGAGTGGAATGCGAAGAACCTGTTCACCGGCTGGGTGGACGTGAACCTCAACGAGAAGGGCGAGAAGGAGGCGGTCCGCGGCGGTGAGCTGCTCAAGGACGCCGGTCTGCTCCCCGACGTGCTGCACACCTCCCTCCAGAAGCGCGCCATCCGCACCGCGCAGCTGGCCCTGGAGGCCGCCGACCGCCACTGGATCCCCGTCCACCGCAGCTGGCGTCTGAACGAGCGCCACTACGGTGCGCTCCAGGGCAAGGACAAGGCGCAGACGCTCGCCGAGTTCGGCGAGGAGCAGTTCATGCTCTGGCGCCGCTCGTACGACACCCCGCCGCCCGAGCTGGCCGACGGCTCCGAGTTCTCCCAGAGCGACGACCCGCGCTACGCGACCATCCCCAGCGAGCTGCGCCCCCGCACGGAGTGCCTCAAGGACGTCGTCACGCGGATGCTGCCGTACTGGTACGACGACATCGTCCCGGACCTCGTCGCCGGCCGCACGGTCCTCGTCGCCGCCCACGGCAACAGCCTCCGCGCGCTGGTCAAGCACCTCGACGGCATCTCCGACGCGGACATCGCCGGCCTGAACATCCCCACCGGCATCCCGCTCGCCTACGAGCTCGACGCCGACTTCCGCCCGGTCAAGACCGGCGGCACCTACCTCGACCCGGACGCCGCCAAGGCCGCCATCGAGGCAGTGAAGAACCAGGGCAAGAAGAAGTAAGCACGGCGATCAGGCTCCTCGCCTGCACTTTTGGTGCAGGCGAGGGGCTTTCGTCGGCGCCGGACCCTCTGTGGGCCCTCAGTGCAGAGAGCCGGCTGGCCGCGTCCGCTCGCCGACAGCCTTGCGCGCACGGTCACGACCGCTTCCTCCGGCGTCAGCACGCGCGCTGCCGCGGGTACCACCCACTCTCTGGGCGGCACCCGCCACCTCGCCGTCGTCCCGCACTTCGCCACCGGCCCTCTCTGGTCGGCCGCTTTCCGGCCTGCGCCGACGGCCCGACCGATCGGGGGAAAGGGGTGAGTCGTCGCCAGAAATTGCGAACGACGGTGGGTGGCGTCGACGACTCAACAAGGATGTCCAGTCGGGTGCCAAGCAGGGCACCAAGGGGCGCGATGCCTCGGCGACCGATGAGGTGCGAAATGTCTTCGGCTGACCAGGCCGCTATCTGTGCCGGTCCCTCCCTTCGCCGGGTGGGCGCGGCACCTCGCAGCGCCGGGGCGTGGTTCGGCGCACTGGGGCTGGTTGCCCTCGTCTCCGTCTTGCCGCTGTGGCTCTTCTGCTCGGATCCGGAGCCGCGCCGGACGGCGATTCTTGTCGCGCTGGGGTGCGCCCTGGCCTCTGTCGGCGGCATCGCTGTCTCCCGGCGCGCGGCAGGGGGGCGTCGGCCGTACGCCGCGGTCGCCGTCGCCGAGTTCTCGGGTGCCGCGGAGACGGGCGGACCGGGTGCCGCGGAACCGGTGGCGTATCCGCCCCGGGTGCTGCCCTCGCGCCGGCGCCTGCAGGTGCGTTCCCTCGCGTGGTACCTGGGGGTCTGCACAGCGCTGGTGACCCTTCTCGCGCTGGTGATGGGGGCGCCCCAGCGGCCGGAACACATGCAGCGGATCGCCGACGCCGGTGCGGAATTCGCACTCGTCCCAGTGGAGAAGGTCAGCGACGTCCAGTTGCACGACCCGAGCAAGGGCCGTGACTACTACACCTCCACGACGGTCGTCCGGCTTGCCACGGGAGCGGGCGGGGAGCCGTTGACGGCAACGGTCCATCCGGTCACGCCCGAGCGTCCGCACGCGGGGGGCAGGGTCTCGGTCCTCCACGCCCCGGCGCGTCCCGGATTGGGCGCCCTCGCGGGGGACGAGCACAGTCTGGGTGCGGCATTGGAGGGCTCCACGATGGGGACCGGCCGCGTCTGGATCGTCGGCCTCGCCTGGGCCGCCGGCATCGTCCTCTCCGTGGTCGGCCTTTCCCTGCGCCATGGGTTCGGTTCCTTCTCCCGGCTGGGCGCCGCCGACATGGCCGTGCGCGGGAAGTGCCTGGGGCCCGGATTCTGGCAGCGGGACTCCCAAAAGGAGCGGTGCCTGAGAATCGTCACCACGTCATCCCGCACCGCGCATTTCCTGGCCTCCCTCGCAGAGGACCATGTGCCCGAATCCCTGACGGGTCAGCAACTGTGGCTGTGCTGGGACGCCCGGCGCTGCGCCGACGGCGGTCGGTCCTCCGCGGGCAGCACCCCGGCGGCGCTGGTGTCCGACGACGGCTGGGTGATGCACGGGATGCTCAAGGTGGACGATGCGCGGATGATGGCCGCCGAGGGCGTCTCCGTCGAAAAGGCCGCCGCCGGGAACGTCGAGCCACGCGCTCTGCGGCTCTGGGACCCCCACTCCGCGTGGCTTCTTTATGTGGCACCGTCCGTACTGGTGCTCGCCGCGGTGCTCATCGGCTGCGCCGCGCTGCTGACCTTCGACATCGCGGGCGTCTGGCGCTGGGTGACCGGCATTGCCGGCGCCGTCGCCGGGCTGACTCTCGGCTATCTCGCGACGACTGCGCCGTACTCGTCGAAGGCGCGCCCCGAAGAGACCCAGGGCAAGAAGAAATAACCCGTAGCAACGAGCCCCCTGTCTGTGGATTCTTCGCAGGCAGGGGGCTCGGCTGTGCTTGGGGCCTCGTGGCTCGGTGCGATCAGCCCTCGGCGCCCGGGGTGACCGCGGTGACGGTGAAGGTGTCGCCGCACACCCGCAGGCCCTCGGTGCGCGCGGTCATCGCATCGGTGGAGCCGGGCGCGTAGACGTAAACGATCTTTGCTGTCGGTCGGCACGGGACGTCCTTGACGCCGTCGTTGAGGGTGTGGAGGACGGCGTGCGCGCTCCGGCCCGGGGCCAGCTTGACCACCTTCCCCGCGCCTCCCTCGTGCGTCGCGGGCGCCCCGATCTGCCGGCCGTCGCCCGCGCGCAGCGAGACGCCGGGGAAGCCGCGGAGGGCGCAGGTGCTCTTGCCGGTGTTGGTGAAGACCAGCGGGTAGTGGATGTTGCCGGCACCCGGGTCGGCGTGGCCGAGGCGCAGGCTCATGTCCTGGGAGGTGCACCGGTCCGTGCCCAGCTGCGCCGAAGGACCGGAGCCGGAGGCGGCCCGTGCGGTGCCGGACTCCTTGCCCGGCGTGTCCTGTCCGGCGGCACCGCTGTCGCTCGCGGACGAGGCCGCCGTGGTCTGCGCCGAGGAGTGGGGTGCCGCGCTGCTCTTCCCGTCCTGGCAAGCGGTGAGCGCGAGCGCCGCGGCGCCGATCATCGCGGCGGCGGCGACCTGGCGGCCGCGGCGGAGGGAGGAGCTGGTGAGCGACATGAGGTTCCCCTCGTTGTGTGCGTGCGAGCTGTCCTGCGGTGTACGAGGAAGAGCCTGGTGCGGGCTGCTGGTGATCGGCTAACGAGTCACTAACGGGCCGGGCCACGGGAGCCGGAGAGAGTCGGGAGAGCTCGAAGGCCGGGAGAGCGGCCCTCCGAGCTTGCGGCTTCCCTCGTAAGCCCGGAAAGCCGGGAGACCGGGGAAGTCTGAGCCCGCACCGGCCGCCAAGGGCGGGGGCCTCGCTACACACCAGGGAGGTAGCTCCACCGGGGCGCGTACACGTCCTCCGGGTCACGCCGCGTCCGTATCCCGTGTCGCCGCCCCGATCACCCGCGCCGCGCCTTCCCCTCCCCGTCGTCCCCCTCCACCTTTGGTCACGACACCTCTGGTCACGACAACGCACAGCGGCCCCGACCGGCGGTCTGCCGTTCGGGGCCGCTGCTGCGCAGTCGCGCACGCGCGATCGCGCGGCGAAACCGTGTCGCGCCGTGGTCCTGCGCTGCTGCGCTGCTGTGTCGCGCCGTGCCGCCGTGTGTCGGTGTATGCCGCTCCGGACCGCTCTGACCGCTCCGGACCGCTGCGTGGCGAGCTGGCTAGCAGCCTCCGCACTGGCACGGTCCGCCGGATTGGCAGCCGCAGCTGCAACCGGAGCCGCAGCCGCAGGCGCCGAGCACCGGGAGTCGAGGGCGGTCGACGGCCGTCGGCTCGTCGCGCGGCGCCGGGTTGGGGGAGTCCGCCGTGAGTGCCATGAATTGCCTCCTAGGGGTCACCTTGTGGCCATTGCATGCCCGGACCGAGCGGCGCGTCAACGGCGCGCGGAGGCATGGCGGCACGGCGCACGGCGGCACGAGAGGCGCTTGAGCGCCCCTCTCACGCCGTCCCGGTCACGCGCCTTCCACGGCGGTCGGCGGGGCGATCTCGTCGGCATGCTCGCCGGTCACGAGGTAGACGACCCGCTTGGCCACGGAGACCGCGTGGTCCGCGAACCGCTCGTAGTAACGGCCCAGCAGGGTCACGTCCACCGCCGTCTCGATGCCGTGCTTCCAGCGGTCGTCCATCAGGTGCTGGAAGAGGGTCCGGTGGAGCGTGTCCATGGCGTCGTCGTCCTGCTCCAGCTGGAGCGCGAGGTCGACATCCTTGGTGATGATGACCTGCGCGGCCTTGGCCATCAGGCGCTGCGCCAGCTGCCCCATCTCCAGGATGGTGGCGTGCAGGTCGCTGGGTACGGCCGTCTGCGGGAAACGCAGCCGGGCCAGCTTCGCCACGTGCTGGGCGAGGTCGCCGGAGCGCTCCAGGTCGGCGCTCATCCGCAGTGAGGTGACCACGATCCGCAGATCGGTGGCGACCGGCTGCTGGCGCGCGAGCAGCGCGATCGCCCGGGCCTCCAGTTCGCGCTGGAGGTCGTCGACCTTCTCGTCGCCGGCGATGACGTTCTCGGCCAGCTTGAGATCAGCGTCGAGTATCGCCGTGGTGGCGCGCCCGATCGCGGAGCCGACGAGCCGGGCCATCTCGACCAGGCCCTCGCCGATCGAATCGAGCTCCTCGTGGTACGCGTCCCGCATCAGTGACCTTCTCTCGCATCGAGTGGTGGTGGTGTGGCAGGTGGTGGAGAAGGGGAGCGAACGGCCGCCCTTCCTCCACGCTCCCACGGTCTGTGCCCGCGCGAGCCGTTGTCCGAGGACCCGGTCCCCGTGGAGCCCTGCCCGGCGGGCCGCTGCCCGAAGAGAGGCTCCGCGGGTTCGGTCCGGAGGCCGCGGTTCGTGGTCCGCCCGGGGCCGTGGCCCCGCGGCTCGCCTGAAATCCGCTGCTCCGGAGCCGGACCCCGGGGTTCCCGGCCGCGCGCCGGTGCGGGATCGTTTCCGCACCCGCACCCTCACAGTGCGGGCGCAGCGCGACCTGCGGTCCCACCGGGAGTGAATCGCCGCCGACGTGAAGGTGAACTCTGGGCGACGTCACCGTCTCCCCGGGAGGTCGCGCGAAGGGGATCCGGGCCCTCGCGAGATCGTCCGGAAGGTCGGCCGGCCGGACTTCTCCAGAGCCCCCGGGTCACCCGGACGGCTCAGCAATGACGCCCCAAAAGCCCTCCCAGGCCCCGTGCGGCCCTCCGGAGTGAACCGGCACCGACGCCCGGGTGAACTCTGGGCGACGTGTGTTCGAGCAGACGCTCGGACGGCTGGGGAAGTGTCCGAGCAGGCGCATAACCTGGAGTCATGAACGTGGACGCGGCCGTCGCCGCAGTGGCAGCGATCGCCGGGTTGTGCACCGGGGTCTTCGCCATGCTGGCGTTCCGATGGAGCGAGCGCGAGCAGGCCAAGCCCACCCGGTCCTCCCTGCACACCGACGCTGTCCTGCCCCCAGGCGTGGACACCGTGCTCTCGGTGCTGCGCTCGTCCGCGGTGGTCCTCGACGAGGCCGACGCCGTCGTCAAGGCAAGCTCCGCCGCGTACGCCCTCGGGCTGGTCCGGGGCGGCAAGCTCGCCGTCGAGCCGATGCTGCAGATGACCCGGGACACCCGCAGGGACGGCGAGATACGCCAGGTCGAACTGGATCTCCCCCGCCGTGGCACGGGCCGGGGGGACGCCCTCGCGGTCTCCGCCCGGGTCGCCCCGCTCGGCTCCCGCCTGGTGCTGCTTCTGGTGGAGGACCTCACCGAGGCCCGTCGCATAGAGGCGGTCCGGCGTGACTTCGTGGCCAACGTCAGCCATGAGCTGAAGACCCCCGTCGGCGCCCTGTCGCTCCTCTCCGAGGCCGTGATGGACGCCAGCGACGACCCCGAGGCCGTCAACCGCTTCGCGGGCCGCATGCAGAACGAAGCCACTCGCCTGACCAACCTCGTCCAGGAGCTCATCGACCTCTCCCGGGTCCAGAACGACGACCCGCTGGAGGACGCCGAGCCGGTCCGGGTGGACGAACTGGTCGCCGAGGCGATGGACCGCTGCCGCCAGCAGGCCGCCACCAAACAGATCACCATGGCCAGCTCGATCGGCGGGCCCGCGGGGGCCTCCACCCTGGGCGTGGGCGAACCGGCGGGGCGCACCGCCGACCTGAGCGTCTGGGGCAACCGCGGCCAGCTCGCCGCGGCGCTCGGCAACCTCGTCGAGAACGCCGTCAACTACTCCCCGTCGCGCACCCGCGTCGGGATCGCCGGCCGCCGCGTCCCCGCCCCCAGCGGCGGCGGCACCCAGGCTTCCGGCACCGGGGGATTCATCGAGATCGCGGTGACCGATCAGGGCATCGGGATATCGGAGAAGGACCGCGACCGAGTCTTCGAGCGGTTCTACCGAGTGGACCCGGCGCGCTCGCGCGCCACCGGCGGGACCGGCCTCGGCCTCGCCATCGTCAAGCACGTGGCGGCCTCGCACGGCGGGGAAGTCACGGTGTGGAGCGCTGAAGGACAGGGCTCCACCTTCACCCTGCGTCTCCCCGAAGCCGGTGCCGCACGCGACCGCGAGCGGACCACCGACCTCACTGCCACGGAGGGCCTCGACGACGAGGACCGCCCGTACGAGACCTTCAACGATCCCCTTCCTGCTCACCCAGCCCCGGAGGTCCTTCCGTGACCCGAGTGCTCGTCGTCGAGGACGAGGAATCGTTCAGCGACGCACTGTCGTACATGCTCCGCAAGGAGGGTTTCGAGGTCGCCATCGCGGCTACGGGCCCCGACGGACTGGACGAGTTCGAGCGCAACGGCGCCGACCTGGTCCTGCTCGACCTGATGCTGCCGGGCCTGCCCGGCACCGAGGTCTGCCGCCAGCTGCGCGGCCGTTCCAACGTCCCGGTCATCATGGTGACCGCCAAGGACAGCGAGATCGACAAGGTCGTCGGCCTGGAAATAGGAGCCGATGACTACGTCACCAAGCCCTTCTCCTCCCGCGAGCTGGTCGCCCGCATCCGCGCGGTGCTCCGCCGCCGCGGCGAGCCCGAGGAGGTCGCCCCGCAGGCCCTGGAGGCGGGCCCGGTCCGGATGGACGTCGACCGGCACGTCGTCACGGTCTCCGGCGGCAAGGTCGACCTCCCGCTCAAGGAGTTCGACCTCCTGGAGATGCTGCTGCGCAACGCGGGCCGCGTGCTGACCCGCATGCAGCTGATCGACCGGGTCTGGGGCGCCGACTACGTGGGCGACACCAAGACCCTCGACGTCCACGTCAAGCGGCTGCGCGCCAAGATCGAACCGGACCCGGGCGCGCCGCGCTATCTCGTCACCGTCCGCGGCCTGGGCTACAAGTTCGAGCCGTAAACCGCGCAGCGGCAAGCGCAACACCACGGGACCGTACGGCGCGGAGCAGTGAAGTGCCCTGCTGTGCCGTGCCGTTGAGCCGTGCCCGGTGTGCTGCGAGCCGCGGCTCCGGACGGTATGCCCGGCCCTCGGCCCTGGCACCGACTTCCGGCCACCTGGTCGGCACCGCCGACCTGCGGCAGCTATGCGTCAGGGGCGCCTCCCGAATCGGGGGCGCCCCTGACGCGTTTCGCCATGTGCGGCCCGGCAGGTGACCCCTCGCGGCGTCAGTGACCGGCGTGCGCAGCCTGGGTGGCCTGGCCGGACGGGCTGGTCGAGCCGGAGGGCGACGCGGAGCCGGACGGGGACGCCGACCCCGTGGGCTCCGTGGAGCCGGACGGGGACGCCGAACCGGACGGCTTGGGCGCCTCGCTGGGGCCGTAGCTCTCGAAGTAGCTCTTCGCCGGGACGACGAAGGCCGACATCTTGATCTTGCCGCTGTTGCTGAGGTTGAAGGTCACCGCCTGGGCGTTGCCGTCCTGCACGGCCTCCCGGCCGCTGGGCAGGATGGCCTGGGCGTTGCCCTGGCCGCCGATGACGACGGAGCCGCCGGCCGGCACGGTGATCCCGCCGGCGCGGCCCTTGGCGGACTTCAGCTCGGCCGATGTGTTGGTGCCGTCGACGGTGATGGCGGTCAGCTTCTCGGTCTTGGCGCCGTTGTTGAACACGGTCGCGGTGATCGCGGCCGGGCCCTTGGCGTCGAGGTCGGGCTGGGTGACGACGGAGGCGTTCTGGATCTTGATGTCGCCGACGGCGGTCGCGGCGTTGTCCGGCTTCACCTGCAGCGTCTGGGCGTCGTTCCCGGCCCCGCAGGCGGCGAGCGAGGCGATCGAAAGCGAGAGGACGGTTGCGGCGAGGACGCCGCGTCGAAGGCTGCGGCTCACGGCGGCGGCATCTCCTTGACGAGCTACGGCGGCCGAACTTCGTGCCCGGTCGCGGATGGACGGCTGGGGCGGCCGTGGCGTACGCGTCATGACGACGGGTGCGTAAAGCCGCCCTAAGGGTGTGTCAGCGCCGCTAGGTTACCGAGCCGCCCCCGCGGCGCCGCACCCGACCCGCCCCCTGCGCGACCGCACCCCGCCGAGCCTCCCCGGACAACACCCCACCAAGCCCTGCGGCGCGGCGCCTGAACCGGTTACCGGGGCGCTCCTCAACAGGCCCGAATCGGCACGTGGAACAGGATCCGCCTCCATCAACCCGGCCCCGCCCGCCCGGCATTCCCACCCGTTCTCGTGCGGCCCGTTCCCGCGGATCCGCGGGAGTCCGCCACGCCGCCGTGTGCGAACCGAGGAAAAAATCCCGTCGGTGCCTCAAGCCGATCGCCTTCCGTCCGCCTCCTGTCCGGATCGGCTTCCCGCCCCTGGCCCAGGTCCCATTCCGCCGGCCCCTTCCGGCACACGATTCCCGTCCGCTTCCGCGCGTCGGACGATGCTCATCCCGAACGGGTTCCCGGTTGCGGCGGACGGGTGTTCACCGTTCCTCCGTGAGTCCTCCGCGAGTCCTTCCGGGGCGTGCCCGGAGAAGTGGGGTGAATATTCGACCGAAGGCCGTTCGGGTGACGGGCCCGCGTTTCGGCCGGTGAAAAGCAGTATTCGATGCGGAATGCAGGTGCCCGGCGGAATTGATCAAGCCCCGTCGCCCGCCGCGTGATCAATTCCGGAAACCGTCCTCCCGCGGGCTCCGCCGACCGAACGGAGTAGCGGAAGTAGCTCATACGGATCCGCGCAAAACGGGACGTTCGTCATGTCGATCATCAAGTTCACACGGTGTGACGGGCATGTTTCCGCTCGCCCGCGAAGCCCCTCCGACCTGCGAATACCTGTCCCGGACAGCCCCTCGCAGCACGTTCCGGTCACTGTTGTCAAGCCCCGAGATGCGCCCTGACCTGCGAAAACGCCATTCAGAACGGTCCGTTCCCGTGTTAGCATGGATAGCCACGGAAGGGGTACCTGTCACATGACGTTCAAGGTTGGCGACACCGTGGTCTATCCCCATCACGGGGCCGCGCTGATCGAGGCCATCGAAACTCGCCAGATCAAAGGCGTGGACAAGACCTACTTGGTGCTGAAGGTCGCCCAGGGCGACTTGACTGTTCGTGTGCCAGCGGACAATGCGGAGTTCGTCGGCGTACGCGACGTGGTTGGTCAGGACGGGCTGGACCGGGTCTTCGAGGTGCTTCGTGCACCGTATGCCGAGGAGCCGACGAACTGGTCTCGTCGTTACAAGGCAAATCTCGAGAAGCTCGCTTCCGGTGACGTGATCAAGGTCGCCGAAGTAGTTCGCGACCTGTGGCGTCGTGAGCGTGAGCGCGGACTCTCCGCCGGTGAGAAGAGGATGCTCGCCAAGGCCCGCCAGATTCTGGTGAGCGAACTCGCCCTCGCGGAGAACACCAACGAAGACAAGGCCGAGGCTCTGCTCGACGAGGTCCTCGCGTCCTGACGACGCTGTGCATCAAGAAGTGTGCGTGAACGCCACGTGAATTGACTTTGCGTGTTGTCCGCGTGTGATTCGACGCAGCAATGCCGCGGTGCCCGAGTGACGACCCCTTCCCGGGGTCTGTTGCCGGGCGCTGCGGCATATCTGCGGTCGGTCGCCCCGCTTCTTCCTTGCCGGGCTTCTTCTTCGCCTGCCCGTTCCTCGCCCTCTGATTCTGCTGCCCCGCCTGTGCCGTCGGTTCCGGCTGACACCAGGGTCCTCGCACGGTCCGCCGTGCGGCCCTCGTGTCCGGTGGGAGCCGCTGCGCCGGGCAGCGACGCCGGCCGAAGGGGAGGGGGAAGGCCCCGTACGCCACCTCTGGCGTGCCGGGCTCAGGCAGCTGCCTCGACCGATGTCACGGAAGGGGTCCGGTCAAGGCGTCGCGCCCGGCACGCTGTGGCCATACCCACCTCCCACGAGGAAACAAACCTGTCTGCGCCAATTCCGGGGTCGCCCCGGAACTCCGGAGCCTTCGATGTCTGATCCCTCCCGTCCGATCCGCACCGCCGCGGTGATTCCCGCCGCCGGCCGCGGTGTCCGGCTCGGCCCCGGCGCCCCCAAGGCGCTGCGCGCCCTGGGCGGCACCCCGATGCTGGTGCACGCCGTCCGCGCGATGGCCGCCTCCCGAGCCGTCTCCCTCGTCGTCGTGGTCGCACCGCCCGACGGCGCCCTCGACGTCCGCCACCTTCTCGACGAGCACGCCTTCGGCGACCGCACCGACATCGTGGTGGTGCCCGGCGGCGAGACCCGCCAGGACTCCGTACGCCGCGGTCTGGCGGCGCTGCCCGAGACCATCGATGTGGTGCTGGTGCACGACGCGGCGCGTCCGCTGGTCCCCGTCGACACGGTCGACTCGGTGGTCGCGGCCGTGCGCGCCGGGGCGCCCGCCGTCGTGCCCGCCCTGCCTCTCTCGGACACCGTCAAGCAGGTCGACCCGCAGGCCCCGGGAGCACCGGAGCCGGTGGTCGGCACTCCGGAGCGGTCCCTGCTGCGCGCCGTCCAGACGCCGCAGGGATTCGACCTGGAGACGCTGCTCAAGGCGCACGACACGTCCGTCGAGGGTGAGGGCGCCACCGACGACGCCGGGCTGGTCGAGCGTCTCGGCGCCCCGGTCGTGGTCGTGCCCGGACACGAGGAAGCGTTCAAGGTGACCCGGCCGCTGGACCTGGTCCTGGCCGAGGCCGTACTCGCCCGGAGGAGGGCCACCGATGGCTATGTCTGAGCCGGTCGTGCCGGAATCGTCCGCCGGGGCCGCTGTGCCTGCGGGGTCCGCGGACCCCGTAGCCGGCGGCGGCCTGCCGGGCATCCCTCTCGTCGGGATCGGCACCGACGTGCACGCTTTCGAGCCGGGCCGCGAGCTGTGGTGCGCCGGCCTGCTCTGGCCGGACGAGGAGTACGGTCTGGCCGGCCACAGTGACGCCGACGTGGCGGCGCACGCCGCCTGCGACGCGCTGTTCTCGGCAGCCGGTGTCGGCGACCTCGGCGCGCACTTCGGTACGGGCCGCCCCGAGTGGTCCGGCGCCTCCGGCGTGACACTGCTGGCCGAGGCCGCGCGGATCGTACGGGCCGAGGGATTCGCCATCGGCAATGTCGCGGTGCAGGTCATCGGCGTACGGCCGAAGGTCGGCAAGCGGCGGGACGAGGCGCAGAAGGCGCTGTCCGCGGCGGTCGGGGCGCCGGTCTCGGTGTCCGGGACGACCACGGACGGCCTCGGGCTGACCGGCCGCGCCGAGGGCCTGGCGGCGATCGCCACGGCACTGGTGGTCCGCACGGCCTGAGCCGTCACGCACCTGCGCGCGTCCCTGCGGCGCCCGGCACTCCCCGCGATATGGGAATGCCGGGCGCCGCACGGACGTTGGGGCTTGTCGGAGAACTCGTGACCATCGGATCGACTTCGGCCCGCCCCAGGAGGCACCCCGTGTCAGCCACTCTGTCCGACGACCTCAAGAAGCTCCTCGACACCCCGGTCTTCGTGTCCGTCGCGACGATTCAGCCCGACGGCAGCCCCCAGGTGTCCCCGGTCTGGGTGAAGCGGGACGGCGACGACCTGCTGATCTCGACGACCGTCGGACGCCGTAAGGAGGCCAACATTCGCCGTGATCCGAGGGTGTCGGTGGTGATCCAGCCGTTCGACGCGCCGTACACCTACGCCGAGATCCGTGGCTCCGCCACCCTCACCACCGAGGGCGGGCAGGAGCTGATCGACGAGCTCGCGCGGAAGTACACGGGGAAGGACTACGCGGAGTTCAATCCGTCGGCCGGCCAGGACGCCGCGCGCGTCGTGGTCCGGATCACCCCGCGCAAGGTGGTGGGCCGCATCTGACCGGCCCCGCCCCGTCCGCCTGGGCAAACGCGCCGGGCGGGCGACCGGGGAAGCGGCCGGGGGCACCCCCGATCCGGCCGGCCGTCACGCTTCTGTGTGCCGGTAACCCAAGGGGGCACAGGGCACTGCCTCGTTCCGACTACCCTGGTTCCGTGACGATTCGCCTGTACGACACCAGCGCCCGGCAGATTCGCGATTTCACCCCGCTCACGCCGGGCTGTGTCTCGATCTACCTGTGTGGTGCCACCGTGCAGGCCGCCCCGCATATCGGGCACATCAGGTCGGGACTGAACTTCGACATCATGCGCCGCTGGTTCGAGCACCGCGGCTACGACGTCACGTTCGTACGGAACGTGACCGACATCGACGACAAGATCATCAAGAAGTCGGCAGAGCAGGGCCGCCCGTGGTGGGCGATCGGCTACGAGAACGAGGTCGCCTTCAACGCGGCGTACGACGCTCTCGGCTGCCTGCGCCCGACGTACGAGCCCCGCGCCACCGGCCACGTCCCCGAGATGATCGAGATGATGCGCGGCCTGATCGAGCGCGGTCACGCCTACGCCTCCGACGGCAACGTCTACTTCGACGTGAAGTCCTACCCGGGCTATCTGCAGCTGACCAACCAGGAGTTGGACAACCTCCGGCAGCCGTCCGGCGAGGACGAGACCGGCAAGCGGGACCCCCGCGACTTCGCGATGTGGAAGGCCGCCAAGGAGGGGGAGCCCAGCTGGGAGACCCCGTGGGGCCGCGGCCGGCCCGGCTGGCACCTGGAGTGCTCGGCGATGGCGCACAAGTACCTGGGCAGCTCCTTCGACATCCACGGCGGCGGCGTCGACCTCGTCTTCCCGCACCACGAGAACGAGATCGCGCAGGCCAAGGCGTTCGGCGACGACTTCGCCGCCTACTGGGCGCACAACGCCTGGGTCACCATGAGCGGCGAGAAGATGTCCAAGTCGCTGGGCAACTCCGTGCTGGTCTCGGAGATGGTCAAGCGCTGGCGTCCGATCGTGCTCCGCTACTACCTCGGCACCCCGCACTACCGCTCGATGATCGAGTACAGCGAGGAAGCTCTGCGCGAGGCCGAGTCCGCGTTCGCGCGGATCGAGGGCTTCGTCCAGCGCGTCGTGGAGAAGGTCGGCGTCGTCGAGCCGGCGCCCGAGGTGCCGCCGGCCTTCGCCGAGGCGATGGACGACGACCTCGGTGTCCCGCAGGCGCTGGCGATCGTGCACACCACCGTCCGCCAGGGCAATGCCGCGCTCACCGCGGACGACAAGGAATCGGCGGTCGCCAGGCTGGCCGAGCTCCGGTCGATGCTCGGCGTCCTCGGCCTCGACCCGCTCGACGAGCGCTGGTCCGGCGGCGGCGCGGACCGAGGCGCGGACCTGCACGGCGTGGTGGACTCGCTCGTCCGGCTGGTGCTCGACCAGCGGCAGGCGGCCCGTAGCCGCAAGGACTACGCCACCGCCGACGCGATCCGCGACCAGCTCCAGCAGTCCGGCCTGGCGATCGAGGACACCCCGTCCGGCCCGCGCTGGTCGCTGTCCTGAGCACCGCCGTGACCCCAAGCCGACGTCCGGATTCGCCCTTCCCGGGCGCTGCGGGCGACACTCAATCCATACGTACGTACCCACTCCACGTCGAGAGACGTCGAGAGCAGTGAAGAAACAGGTGACCCATGGCCGGCAACAGCCAGCGCAGGAACCGCCGCACGTCCAACAAGAAGGGCGCGCAGATCGGCAGTGGCGGTAAGCGGCGCCGGGGCCTGGAAGGCAAGGGTCCGACCCCGCCCGCCTCCGAGCGGAAGGGGCATGTCAAGAACCGCGTGGCCAACGCCAAGGCCAAGCACGCCGCCGCCAGGCGTCCGGCCCCCCGGCGCGGCGGTGCGAAGGGCACCTCCGAGCTCGTCGTCGGCCGTAACCCGGTCTTCGAGGCACTGCGCGACGGAGTGCCCGCGACGAATCTCTACGTCCAGCAGTTCATCGACACCGACGAGCGGGTGCGCGAGGCGCTCCAGCTCGCTGCCGAGCGCGGCAACATCAACCTCATGGAGGCGCCGCGCCCCGAGCTGGACCGGATGACCAACGGCCTCAACCACCAGGGCCTGGTCCTCCAGGTGCCGCCGTACGACTACGCGCACCCCGAGGACCTGGCCGCGGCCGCCTTCGACACCGGCGACGACCCGCTGATCGTGGCGCTCGACGGCGTCACCGACCCGCGCAACCTCGGCGCCGTCGTCCGTTCCGTGTGTGCCTTCGGGGGCCACGGCGTGGTCGTGCCGGAGCGCCGCGCGGCCGGGATGACGGCCGGTGCGTGGAAGACCTCCGCGGGCACGGCCGCCCGTACGCCGGTCGCGCGTGCGACGAACCTGACCCGGACGCTGGAGGCGTACCAGAAGGCGGGCCTGACGGTCGTCGGTCTGGCCGCGGACGGCGAGATGGAGCTGCAGGACGTCGAGGCGCTGGCCGGCCCGCTGGTCATCGTGGTCGGCAGCGAGGGCAAGGGCCTGTCGCGGCTGGTCGGCGAGACCTGTGACGTCCGGGTGCGGATCCCGATGCCCGGCGGCGCCGAGTCGCTGAACGCCGGTGTCGCGGCCGGTGTGGTCCTGTGGGAGGCGGCGCGCCGCCGCGCCTGACGAGAGCACGATCGCGGACCGGTCGTCCCGAGGACGGCCGGTCCGCGCAGCGTAACGGGCTGTCGGCTGCCCTCCCGAGCACGGTCGCGGGCGGCCCGTGGAGGGGCGGAATGCCCCTGCCGCGCCCGCATCGCCCAGCTGGGGGCAAAGCCTGACGCTCCGCACTTCTTGCGGAGATCCCGTGATCTTTGACGGGTCTCGGACAGATCGGGCCGGTCAAAGCAGTGTCTTAACCGCGAGTCACTCGGTTAGATGAGCGTGGACACCAGAACACCCCGCACACCTACGGGGGGACGCTCGCCGGGCTTTGATGACGAGCCGGTCCTGAGCTCGGTCAAGGTGCCGTGCGATCCCGCGCAGGTCATCGTCAACCACGCCAGCTTCCGGGTACAGCTAGCCGCCCCTGTGGTGAGCAGCAGCGCCATGGCCGACACCGCGCACATCCCCGTGGTCCGGGGCTCGACCCCCGGGGCCAGACGCAGGGCGCCCGTGGTCTGGAGCGGCCGGACGGCCCCGGGCGGCACTGCCGGTGCCACCACCCAGCTCCTGCACGCGGTCCGCGACGCCGGCATCGGGCTGGACGGCGGCCACGGCGAGGAGATCGGCACGACCCAGGTCCTGCCCCGGGTACGCATCGACGACGCCGCCCCCGCCTCGACCGTGATCGGCCAGCGCGGCCCCACCGACTCCGAGACGACCCTGCTGCGCGGCGTGCGCCCCGTCGGCAGCGCGTACGGCGACAACACCTATGACCGCGGTCGCGTCGACGACGGCTACGACGACGACAGCTTCGAGGCCCGCGAAGCGTACGACGCCGGCTCCAAGCGGCGCGGCAGCGACACAGTCCGGCACGCCTACTACCCCGGGCGCCGGATGAACCTCGGTGTCGTCCTGCTGCCGCTGCGGGTCTTCCTCGGCCTGATCTCCGTCTACGCCGGCATGGGCAAGCTCTGCGACCCCGTGTACTTCGACGGCGGCGAGCGCGGCTCGATGGTCAAGTGGCTCCAGTCACTGGACCCCTGGGCGCTGGCCGTGCCCCTCCGGGACTTCGCCGTCTCGCACCCCGTCGGCGCGGGCCTGACTGTCGCCTTCCTCCAGGTCGTCGTCGGCGTGCTGACCATCTGCGGTCTGTGGCAGCGCCTCGCCGCCTCGTTCGGCGCGCTGCTCTCCGCGGCCCTGCTGATGACCGTCAGCTGGCGCACGGTCCCCGCCTACGACGCCCCCGACATCATCTACCTCGCCGCGTGGAGCCCGCTGATCATCGCGGGCGCCCCGGTCTACTCCATGGACGCCCGACTGGCCGGCGAGGCCTGGCGGCGGCTCGGCCCGCGTGTCGAGGTCGCCGACCTGCGCCGCCGGGTACTTCGCCGCGGCGCGGTGATGACCGCGGTGGTGGCCGGCCTGACGCTGCTCATCGGCTCGCTGCTCGGCGGCGCCGTACGGTCCGCGACGGTCACGCCCGTGCCGCGGCCCGGCGAGCCGGCGATCAACAACCTCCCCGGTTCGCCGCTGCCGCGTCCGTACAAGAAGGCCACCAGGCCCGGCCAGGGCCAGAACGGCAACAACGTCCCGCAGCGCCGCACCAGGCCCTCCGCGGACGCCTCCCGCAAGGCGGGCCAGGCCGGCAGGCCGTCCGCATCGACGCCGGGTGCGGCTCCGTCCGGCAGCGCCAGCGGTAGCGCTCAGCAGCCCGGCGCGACCACCAGTGGCCCGCCGCAGCGGACCACTCCGACCCGGGCACCGGCGCCGTCCCAGGCGCCGACCACCTCGGGCGGCACCGGCGGCGGTACGACCGGTGGCAGCACCGGCGGCTCCGGCGGCGACTCAGGCGGCCGTGGCAGCACTCTCGGCGGCCTCCTGGGCTGACGCCGAAACCCGCGGCCGCGCACCTGCCCCCGATCGCCCCCGAACCCTCTTCGCCTCGACCACGAGGCGCAGGGGAAGGGGCGACCGGGGGCAGAGGTGTGTTCGGGGGAGTCCGGCCGGCCCGGGCGCGGTGCTCAGGGGGTGAGCCGGACTTCGTGCGTATGCCGTGTGGGCGGGCGGGAGGCGCCACGGCGGCGTCAGAGCGTCCCGGGGGGCCTGGGCCGCGCTGGGAGGCGCCCAGCCGGCCTGTGGCGGGCACGTGGGGGGCCTGGATGGCGCGTACGTGCCTGATGGCGTCGGCAGGCCACCCCGCCCGGGGGCTCCGGACTCCGGGCCGCCAGAGGGCCGCTCAACGCCCTTGCGCGGCCAGTTCCTTGGCGGCCTCGGTGAGGTCCTTGGCGGTGTCGATGGCGCGCCAGTAGGCACCCTGCGGGAGCGGATAGCCGGCCAGCCGGCGTTGGCGGGCGAGGCGGGGGAAGGTGGTCCGCTCGTGGTCGCCGCGGGTGGGCAGCAGATCCGTGAAGGCGGCGGAGAAGACGTAGACGCCCGCGTTGATGAGATACGGCGAGGGGGGTGACTCGACGAAGTCGAGTACGTGCCCGAACGCATCGGTCTCGACTGCGCCCCACGGGATGCGGGGGCGGGCCAGAGCGAGAGTCGCTTCCGCGTCGCGCTCTTGGTGGAAGGCGGCCATCTCGCGGAGCGGGAAGCGGGTCCAGATGTCGCCGTTGGTGGCGTACCAGGGCTCGTCGGGGCGAGGGAGGGAGGCGGCCGCGAATTTGAGTCCGCCGCCGCGGCCCAGCGGCTCGTTCTCCACAACGGTCGTGACACGCAGGGGCAGTTGAGCCTGCGAGAGCCAGTCCTGGAGCACCTCGGCGAGGTGGCCGCAGGAGACCACCGCGTCCGTGACGCCTTCCTCGGCCAGCCAGTTCAGCTGATGGCCGATGATCGGGGTTCCGGTTCCGGGAATCTCGACCATCGGCTTGGGTCGGTCGTCGGTGTACGGGCGGAGACGAGAGCCCTGGCCTCCGGCCAGGACCACGGCTTGCGTGGGGTACGGATGCGGGGCGCCTGTCATGGTTCGCACCCTATGCGGTGCGCGTTGCGGTCACTGCGTGGTGCGGAGGGCGGTCACTGGGACGTGGCGACGCCCGTGGCGAAGGAGGTGTCGCAGACCGGCCGGGAGAAGGCCTGGGCGCGGTGTGCGGCGCCGTACTTGGCGACCGCGGCACGGCCGAGGGCACGGGCGATGGACGCGCAGTGCTTGGCCAGCGAGGGCCGCGCGGTGGTCGCCTTCTGGAGGTGGGTCAGGGCGACACCGGGATCCTTCTCCTGGAGTTCGACGAGGAGGCGGTCGCGGAGGACGTCCTGGGGGGCTCGGGGGCCGGCCTTGGTGGAGGCCTTTCCGGAGGATGCGGTCAGCACCTGCGACTCGGTGGCCGTCGACGCCCACGGGACGCGGGTGACCGCGAGGGTCCCGGAGAGGACGAGGACGACGGGGAGGACGAGGGCGAGAGTTCGGCCGATACGGCGGGCTGCGGAGTTCACGGACGTGATGGTAGCGAGGAGTGATGATTTGGCGACATTTGGTCACCTTATCGAGGGACGAATGGCTCGCCGGTGCGGTTGTTGGGTTGACGTACCGGCGAGAAAGGTCGCTTCTGGGAGGTTTGCCGGGGATTTTGTCGACACGGGGGCAGAGGTCGAGATCCCGGCCGAGACGGGCCCGGGGATTCCCGTACGCGGGGAGTCCCTTACGGGGAACGCACCGCGGCGGCGCCCGGTCCGCAGACCAGGCGCCGCCGCTTCAACCGCTTCCCTCGGGCGCTGCCGCCCACTCCGCTCAGTCGGTGAGGCGCTCACCCGACGACGTCGAGAAGACGTGCGTCTCGCCCGGCCGCGGAACGACGTGCAGCCGCGCGCCCTTGTCCGGCACCTCGCGGCCGTTGACCCGCACCACCAGGTCCTTGACCTCGCCGCCGACCTCGGCCGTCCCGTAGACGTAGCCGTCGGCGCCGAGCTCCTCGACGACGTTCACCGTGACGGCCAGGCCGGCCGGGGCGTCCGCGCTCTCCTTGGACAGCGACTTCGCGGCGGCACCGTTCTGCTCGACGATCTCGAAGTGCTCGGGGCGCACGCCGACCGTGACGGTCCTGTCGCCCTTGTCGGCGGCCGCGGTCAGCGCCTCGCGGTTGACCGGGACGACGCTGTTGCCGAACTTCACGCCGCCGTCGGTGATCGGCACCTCGACGAGGTTCATCGCGGGGGAGCCGATGAAGCCGGCGACGAAGAGGTTCGCCGGGCGGTCGTACATGTTGCGCGGCGAGTCGATCTGCTGGAGCAGGCCGTCCTTGAGGACCGCGACGCGGTCGCCCATCGTCATGGCCTCGACCTGGTCGTGGGTGACGTAGACCGTCGTGATCCCCAGGCGGCGCTGCAGGCCGGCGATCTGCGTACGGGTCTGCACGCGGAGCTTGGCGTCCAGGTTGGACAGTGGCTCGTCCATGAGGAAGACCTGCGGCTCCCGGACGATCGCCCGGCCCATCGCGACACGCTGGCGCTGACCGCCGGAGAGCGCCTTCGGCTTCCGTCCGAGGTACTCCGTCAGGTCGAGGATCTTCGCCGCGTCCTCCACCTTCTGCCGGATCTCGGACTTCGGCACACCGGCGATCTTGAGCGCGAAGCCCATGTTGTCGGCGACCGTCATGTGCGGGTAGAGCGCGTAGTTCTGGAACACCATGGCGATGTCCCGGTCCTTGGGCGGAAGGTGGGTGACGTCGCGGTCCCCGATGCGGATGGCGCCGCCGTCGACGTCCTCCAGCCCCGCGAGCATGCGCAGCGAGGTGGACTTGCCGCAGCCGGACGGCCCGACGAGGACGAGGAATTCGCCGTCCTCGATGGCGATGTCGAGCTTGTCGACGGCGGGCTTGTCGGAACCCGGGTAGACGCGGGTTGCCTGGTCGTACGTGACCGTAGCCATGGTGATGTGTCCCTTCACCGGCAGGAACGTGCCGGACGATCCGAGTAAAAGGAGTGATGTGGTCCACTGCTGTGGACTTCGGCGTGACGCTACCGTCGTCCCGGGCCGGTGTCAGTAGCCTTACGGTCACGAAAACCCGGGGACCGGCATCCGGCGCGCCTGGGTACACTTCTTCACGCACGCCTCCTTAGCTCAGCTGGCCAGAGCACCGCTCTTGTAAAGCGAAGGTCGTCGGTTCGAATCCGACAGGGGGCTCTGAGTGTGACCTGCGTCAACGCTCCCGTGATCTCGGATCACGGGAGCGTTGACGGCAGGACTTGACGGCAGTCCCGTCTATCGACGCCGTTTGAGCAGCCGATCCATGTGGCTCATGGCTTCCCGGCGAGTGTCATCGCTGACGTGTGTGTAGACGTTCATGGTGACCGCAATCTGGGAGTGCCCCAGGATCTCCATGACGGTGCGGGGTGCGACCCCGGCCGCGAAAAGCAGGGATGCACACCCATGCCGGGTGTCGTGCAGACGGACCTGCGGCAGACTCGCTGACACTGATACCCGCTGGAAAGACCGGTACAGGTTCCGCGGTTCGATGGGCCGACCACTGCGGGTGGTGAACACGAGGCCGCTGTCGTGCCACTCCGCGCCGAGGGCGGCCCTCTGGCCGGCCTGGCGCATGCGCTGCCACCGGAGTGGAGCCACGCACATCAGCGGAACGGGGATCACCCTCGAACGCCGGTTCTTGGTCGTATCCAGGTACAGCTCTTTGCCGCCGCGGTTGAGCGTGGTCCGGACCGTCAAGGTTCGCCGGTCGAGATCCACGTCTCGCCACTGCAATCCCAGGATCTCCCCACGTCGCAGGCCGAGGGCGACGGCAAGGACGAACGCCGGGTACAGCGGGTCGGACCGCGCAGCTTCCAAGAACGTCAAAGACTCGTCCAGCGACCACGGGCACAGCTCGCGCGGCTCGACTTGAGGGGCCGGAACCAACTGCACCACGTTGCGGTTGATTAGCTCCTCCCGGCAGGCGGCCGTCAGGGCCGTGCGCAGGACGCGGTGAGCCTCCTTCGCGGTTGCCGCCGACGCTTGCGCGGTCACCGCCGAAATCATCCGGCGCACGTTCGCGGTGGTGAGCGATTCCAGGCGGCGGCTGCCCAGGAGCGGCACGAGGTACAGCCGGGTGTGCATCTCGTACTTCACGTACGTGGTGCGCTTACGCTGTGGCCTGACGTGCTCCTCCAACCAGTACGGCAGCCACTCGGAGAGCTTGGCGGAGCGTGTGGGTGTAGGGATGCCCTGACGGTCACGTCGGACGAGTTCCTGGCGCTTCTCATCACATTCTTCCCAGGTAGCGCCGTAGATGGTCTTGCGCTTGCGGGTTCCGTCGGGTTGAGGGACGTAGACACGTCCCTCCCAGCGGCCGTCCTTGCGCTGCCAGATGCTGCCGGCGCCGTTGGGGTTCCTCTTTCGGGCTGCCATCAGGCGGCGTTCTCCTCAAGTCGTTCCTGCATGTAGTGGCGTACGGCACCGACCGGGATTCGGCGGGCACGGCCGGACGTGTAGCTCGGGAGCTGCTTGGAGCGGATCAGGTCGTAGACCTTGCTGCGGCTGAGTCTCAGAGCGGTCATGACCTCCGGGACAGTGAGGGCTTGAGGGTCGCTCGCGACGACGGTCAGCACGTTGAGACCTCCGGATGAGGGCGGGGCCTGCGAATGGAGTTGGTTCGGGGTCTTCTTGGGGCACGCGTCTGTCCGAGGTGCGGATTTCTGCGTCATTGCGTCATCAGCGTCACTTGAGCTTTTGACCTGCAGTTTTGTGTGACGCGGCGGTTTGGGCCTGCGTCATCGCAGCGTCATGGGGTGCGTCATCGCATGACGCAGATGACGCAGGATGACGCAGAGCCCGCTGTCTGCGTCATGGCTGTTGCCGCAGGTCAGGGGATGTTTTTCGGCCTGCATGACGCAGATGACGCAGCGTCTTCCCTCTTAGGACAAAAGAGGGGGTGTCTGTTGTAGTGCGGTGTTCCTCACAGCGTGAAGAAGGAGCCGCTGCGCGGCGCGACCATCGGCGGCGTTCCGCCGAACAGCAAGAGGAGCACCTGTCCACTGATGCGCCTGGTGCTCCTCTTGCTTGTACGGGCGAGCGGATCGCGGGTCAGAACACCCGCTGCCGCTCGTGCGGAGGCGCGGTGGCCGGGCGGGTCATTTCGAGGTACCGGCCTTCGCTGGTGCGGCCGGTGTCGATGAGGACACCGCGAGCGGCCAGCGTCGGTTGGAGGCGCTTGAGCCGGTCGGAGAGGACTTTGCCCGTGGTGGGCCAGCCCTTGGGCAGGGGGCGCAGTTCGTCGCCGCTGTAGAGGCGGCTGAGGCAGTGCAGCCACTCGGTGGAGGTCATCCGCTGCGCCGAGCCCGGCTCGATGGTGTCGGCATGCCGGAGAACGGTCTGCGCGAGGAGATCCCCCTCGATCACGTCATCGTTCAGGTCGTCCAAACTGGCCCGGTAGGCGGTGAGCGCCCCGAGGCCGGTTGCCGCGTCGAGCTGCGCGCACAGGTGCGCGAAGTCCGCCATCCGCAGGTCCGTGGGGGTCTCCGCCTCGGCTGCGCGGACCTTGACCGTGAGGTCCAGGAGAGACCCGAGAACGATGGGCAGCACCTCCGCGTACTCCGCCCACAGTTCCGCCTCGGTACGCCGGACGCGAGGCCGCTCCAAGCGCAGCGGCAGGAGCCGTTCGGCGAGGTCGCCCCGCAGGACGCCCACATCGATACCGGTCAGGAGCAGGGGGCGGCGGTAGCCGACGCGGAAGACGTCCCCGTCGGTGAACAGGGCACGCTTGACGTTCTCGGCGCCGGTGACGATGCAGCACATGGCGTCGGACAGGTCCGGCGTCATGTAGGAGAGGTTGTCCAGGGCGGTGACCCACCCGGCCGCCACCGCCGCGATCAGGCTCTCCTCCTCCTTCGGCGCCCGACGCAGGTCACCGCTCATGCCCTCGACGATCCTCAAGAGCATGCGTCCTGCGGTCGACTTGCCGGCGCCCTGGGGGCCGGTGAGGAACGGGGCAGGGACGGGCACTGACGGGCCGAGGCAGCCGATCAGCCAGGCGAGGGCCAGGCATTCGGTCTCCGCGGTGGCGAAGTTGGTCAGCCTCAGTAGCAGGTCGATGCCCTTGCCGTCGGTGTCCTTGGCCGGCAGGGGCAGTTCCCCGGTGAGCTGGGTGCGCCGCCAGCACACCTCGCGCGGGTCGGGGGTGCAGATGTCCCACCCAGTCGGGTGGATGCGGACGGACAGCCCGTCATCACGGCCCAGGTCCAGCCACGTCGCCCCGTCGAACCCGGGGGCGACGCGGATATGGACGGGCTGCACGTCCTCGGACAGTGCGAGTGCTTCGATCAAGTCCAACGCCTCCTTCAGGGCGCTCCCGTTGAACACGCCCAGCCCGTCCTTGTACAGGCCGACCATGAGTTCCTGTCGGTGGCTGCCGGTCGTGCCCTGGGAGCGGATCGGGCGGGCGACGGGGTGGCCGTTCTTCTGCGCGTAGACGGTGCCGTCGGGGGTGCGGAAGTACCGGAAGTGCGCCTGTGCGTAGTCGGTGATGATTTCGCGGGCGGGAGTCTTCTCGTCCTCAGACATGGCTCACATCCCCAGGGCGGTGCGGGCGTTGGTCCACGCGTCGGTGCAGTGCCGGGGTGATTCGCCCTTGGCCTGCGCTGCGGCGAACAGCCGCGCCATGTGGGTGTCGGTGAGGCAGCCGCACCGGCCGTGCCTGGACAGCACGGCGAGGAAAGCCCGGTAGACGGTGGCGTGCACCGTGCTGGACGCTTCGGCGATGCTCTGCTCGGCCATGGCAATGCCACGGTCCAGATACGTGGGCGTGCGGTGAGGGCACTCCCCGCCCCCGGCCAGTGCGGGCACGGTGACGGCGCCGGGGATGGGGACCGGCGCCTTGACGATCAGGGCACGCACGGCGTTAGGCAGGGGGGCCATGGCGCCGGTGCCGGGACCGAGCCACCGCGCGTACTGCATGGACGACTTGATGTCGACGCCGGGCCGCACGTCGTTGGCAGACTGCATGGTGCCTTGGTAGAGCCAGTGCTCGCCCCGGGTCGTCGGCACGGTCCGGGTGGCAGGCAGGGTCGTACGGGCCCAGGCGATGGCTTCGGCGTTGTCGAGGTCGACGACGGTGAGGCCGGCCCCGCCGGGGTGGTAGGCCACCCCGGCCGCATCCCGCCACGCCCGCGCCCATGTCGACGAGTTGATGACGCCGGGGTCGGTGGTGGCGGCGGCCCAGCCGTGACAGGGCGCCGGGCAGGTGCAGGGGCCGGGGGTTCTCATGTTGGGCCTACCGCCGCAGGTGTTGCCCGCGCAGGTCCGGCAGTTGCCGAACGGCACCTTGCCCCGGCGCAAGGGCAGCACGGGCACGCCGGACGCGGCGATGCTCAGCGCGGTTTGGAGGGGGTACGGCGTCTCTCGCCGGATGACGGTGGGTTGCGTCATGCTGGGAGACCTCCACAGGTCAGATGGATGGCAGGTGGATAGGCGGCGGCCCGGTTCTTGGCGGAAGGGGCCGCCGTCGGCCTTTAGTTGGGCGGGGAGTCTTGTCAGTGGTGCGCTTTACGGTGTGGGCATGCGGAGTGATCACGTGGAACTGAAGCCGGGGTTTGAGACCACCCGTGCCCAGCTGGCGAAGGTGTTTGGGGATGAGGAAGCGCAGGAGAGGGCATCCCAGCCGGGCATCGTCCCGATGCGGAAGCCGTACAAGAAGTTGTTCGTGTTCTCCGACCCGCACAAGAGCAAGGAGAACGGCTACAACTTCGACGGCTGGACCGAAGGCGATGAGCAGGGCCCTGTCTTCGACTACACAGGCACGGGGCCCAACGCGCATCAGGTCTTGTCAGGGCTGAACGGGACGCTCCTTAACCACCAGGAGCAGGGGCTTGAGCTGCACCTGTTCATCTCGGACGGCTACGTCAAGCCGGGCGGTGCGAAGAAGCAGCGCTACGTCGGCCAGATGGTCGTGGACGCCACGCACCCCTATGAGGAGCGATGGGACTATGACCCCAAGGACATGCTGCGGCGGGTCTACGTCTTCCGGCTGCGCCCGGTGGATACGGAACTGACGGACAGGCGGCCTGGCGACGCGGTGCAGCCGGCGAAGAAGACGGTGGTGTTGCCCATCCCGCCGCGGGAGAAGACTCTGCCGGCCGAGCCGGGTGCCAAGAGCAAGAAGACCGAGAAGCACAGCACCGGTCAGACCATCGCCAAGGTGTCCGTCGGGGAGCGCATCGTGAACCGTCGCGAAGGCCAGTTGTTCACGGCCTTCGAGGAGCACTTGGAGAAGGCCGGGCACACGTTCAGCAGCTTCCAGATCACGGTCGCGGGCGAGACCACTCGACTCACGCCGGATCTGTACGACGAGACCGACCACGTGCTGTACGAGGGGAAGGGGCTGACGAACCGGACCAACGTCCGCATGGCCATCGGCCAGTTGGCGGACTACAGGCGCCACTTGAGAAAGGCGGACACGCTGCGGGTCGCCGTCCTTCTGCCGAGCGAGCCCACACCCGACGTAAAGGCCCTCTTGGAGGCGGAAGGCGTTGCTCTGGTCTTCCAGACCGACGGCGGATTCGCGGGCTTCCCTCTCCCGTAGAGCCTTCCTTCTGGGCCGTACTAGCCGTGGAAGTGGTTGCGCTTGATCACGGCCTTGCGGATGTTCACGGTCGTGCCGCCCTGGTGGCCGCTCGTACTGAAGAGCTGCACGGCGATCCATCCGCCGAAGATGACGGCGGCCAGGATGATGAGTTGGGTGATGAGCGCGGTGAGCGCGGCGATGACTGAGGTGAGCAGGAGCAGCCCGCCGCATACGGCGAGGAAGCCGATGCCCCCGAGGGCGACGTTCACGGCCGTGCTGGAGACGGCCGGCTTGACCGTGACCGGTTCCGGGCGGGTGGGTTCGATGGCGTAGCCGGTGACGACGCGGCCGTCCGGGAGGACGATGCTCACCACCGCCGGAAGGGCGCCCGGCTGCACCGGAACGATCGGTGCCGGGGCGGGGACGGCGGGCGGGTACGGGGTGGGTTGGTGGACTTTCACGGCCCGCTGTACGGGCACGTGCGGGGCGTGGTCGGGGTACATGCGGAATCCCTTCCGGCGCGTGGCCAGGGAGGCACAGACACCCCCTTCGAGGTGCCGTGTGGAGGAGTGTTCGGGGGGTCTGACCTGCGCGCCTCCCTGACTCCCTGAACGATCACTCGTGCAGGTCAGGGCCAGGGAGACGGGTCAGGGAGGCGGTCAGGGAGTTCTCCCTGCCTCCCTGACCCGTCGGCGGCGCACTCCCTGTCATCCGGCGGCAGAAGCGGAACCATCTCCGTCGCGGTTGGCGAGAGCGCGGGCGATGCGGTCGCGGGCGACAACCATCACGCCGTCGGACTTGTAGGGCTCCGCGCCGGCGTCGTCCAGGACGCGCTTGAGGTCGATGAACGACCAACCGCCGTAAGCGTCCGGATTCCGCGTCGCGAGCCGCGCCAACACGTCCTTCGTCCGCACGCGGGGCGCGTCGCCGACGACGGCGGCAATGTCGGCAAGCGCATCGTGCTCTTCTTCTCGCTCGATGGCGTGCAGGGTGGTGACACCGTCGCGCAGGGCCTTCGCCCGGTCGGTGATGGCCTCGGCGGCGTCGTCGTCGATGTAGTGCGTGCGCACCGTGATGGACGACTGCCCGGCCGGGATGTCGATGCCGCTGGAAGCCAGCACCAGCGTTCCCTGGTCCAGGCCCGGACGCAGCAGGTTCGGAGCGGCGCCGCCGTCAACGGCCTTGTCCCCCAGAGCCATGCGGGCCTGGGACTCCGTACCGAGGGCGAGGGAGGCGCGGGTGTGGGCGCCCTCGCGGACCAGCTTGGGAAGGTTCTCGTTGGTCGGGTCCTGGGTGCCCTGCCACATCAGCACGTTCACGGCCCGCCCCTGGTTGTGGATTTTCCGGACGGCCATGAAGTACCGGGAGTTGGCCTTCGAGCCGCCGTAGGGGCGCTTTTCGGCGTCCTTGGCGGGGCACATGAACGCCACCTGCGCTTCGTCGACCAGCACGATCAGCGGCGGGAACACGGTGCCGGGCGGCGCCTGGATACGGCGGTTCATTTCGCTCACCGCGCCCTCGACCATTTCGGTCACCTGGATGACGTGCTCGTCCGTCGGCCCCTGGATCAGGGTCGTGGCGAGCCCGTCGAACATGTTCCAGTCGCCCACGCCCTTGAGGTCGCCCATGAGGAACTGCACCGACCTATCCAGCGCGAGCCACAGGGCCAGGGAGCGCAGGGCCACGGTCTTGCCCTGGTTGGACAGGCCCGTGATGAGCAGGTGGCGCTGATACAGGCTCAGCGCGGCAGCATCTCCGCGCAGGTCCTGGCCCCAGGGGGCGCGGCCCTTGGCGTAGTCGGCGGTCATCGACTCGTCGGTGACCAACGGGGACGGGCCGATCGGCTCATCCAGCGCCCCGGAGTCGGCCACCCACAGGCGGACCGTTCGGGCGGCCTGGGGGATGGTGATGAACACTTCGTGTTCGTGCCGGGTGAGGTTCTCGGCGAGCTTGCGGCGCTTGCCCTGCACCTCGTTGGTGGACACCCCGGAGGGGAGGGTGACGTCGACTTCCACGCCGCATCCGGCGATCCGGATCGGCCCCAGCATGCTCGCGCCGGCGTCGCCCATCTCCTTGATGGCTCGCGCCAGGGCAGGGACACCGAGATCACGCAGAGCCTTGACCACGATCGACGGCGTGATCGGCTCGCCCTCACCGTTGCGGACGTTGGCGGGCAGTGCCCAATTGGGGGCGGCGTGCTGCTTGCGGCCGACGGACCACAGGGCGAGCAGGGCCAGGAACGGGCCGACCGTGAGTGCCGGTCCCCATACGACCTGCACGATCCGGATCAGCAGGGCGATGAAGTCGATGGTTGCCGACAGCGGCGTGATGACGTCGGCGACGTGGCCGGTGTTGAGGGCCATGATGATGCCGAGGGCGACCAGGACACCGACGCTCATGCCTGCGCCGACGGCCACGCCTTTTGCGGCTTCCACGGGCGAGTGCAGGAGGTCCATGCGGCGGTGGTGGCGGGCGGCGCGGAAGCGTTGCAACCGCTCCTCCCACTCCTCGGCCGCTTCCAGGTTCCCTGCGGCTTCGGCGGCACGGATCATGCGCTCGTAGCGGGAGCCGGTGCGGCCGTCCCAGGCCCGGCGGGCCACGATCCGGCCGCCGTTGAGGGTGTAGAGGCTGTGCCGGGCCGCCGCCCGCACCGTGGCCCGGGTCGACTCGTGGGTGACGGCTGTCTTCACTGCACGCCCGGAGCGGACCCACAGCGGCACGGGCCGCGCGGGCGGGGCGTCGGGCACGACGGTGAGCACGGTGGGTGCGGTGTCGGTGGTGGGTGGGTCGGTGGGCTTGTGGAGGTGGACGACGTTCTCAGACATGCTGGAAGCGCTCCTGACTGCCCCACAAGGGGCCGGAGTTAGGGAGAGAGCCGGGGCGGCCGGGTCGTGGCAGGGACGGCCACCCCGGGCAGCAGAGACGGGCGGTGAGCGTCACGCGGCGGGCAGTGCGCCGGCGGGCGCGGTCACCACCAGCGGGACTTCTTGGGCACGAGGTGGGGGTGGCCGTTGACCATGTGGTCAACGCACTGCGGACAGTCCTCGCGGGGCCCGAGCTTGCGGTGAATGCTCCGGTCGTGGGCGTGCTGCCAGCACTGCGGGCACTCACCAGGAGGCGTGTCCTTCATGGTCACCACCACCCCGACGACTTCTTGGCCGCCTTGTCGCGGGCGGCCTCGGTGATGAGCCGCTGACGCTCGCCGTGCAGGGCGGTCAGCTCCGCGTTCAGCCGCATCTCGGCAGCGCTGCCGAGAGAGTCGATCTGTTCCTCAGCGCGGGCGGTGCTGCGGCCCCGGGCGGCGCGGTAGGAGCCGCCGGCCAGGGCGCGGGCCATGGCCCGGCGCTCGCTGCCGTTCATCGGCCACGACTCGCCCCGTCGGACCGCTTCCAGCTTCTTCGTGGTCGCCTGGATCTCGCGGTCCAGGCGGCGGATGTCGGAGTTGCCCATCTCAGGTGCTCCTCAGGGAATTCGATGAGGGGAGGCGGCCAGGCCGAGCCGCGTCACGCGGCGACGCGCTTCCATGCGGCCCGCAGGCGGACCTCGGAGGCGGAGTGGCCGGCAGCCCGAAAGCGGACGGCCATCTCGCGGTAGGACAGGGCGGGTGTCTCGCTGTACCGGATCTGGTCGACGAGCGCGTCGAGGGCTTCGTCGGTGAGGCCGGGTGCCGCCTCCGGGAGTGCGGGGACCGGCTCGGTGGGGCCCCAGACGGGCAGTTCCCAGCGGGGCGTGACGCCGGGTGTGACGGGGGCCGTCACGCTGGTCAGCGCTGGTCCGGTGTCCTCGCCGTCCCGTGCCGTCTTCAGCGTCGACCATGCCCGCGAGAGGCTGTGGGCGGTCTTTGCCTGGACGTGTGCGACGCGGGCGCCGGCGGCCGTCACGGCCGTCAGTCGCGTCTCCTCGGTGACCGCCTCGGCCCGCAGTCGGGCGCGGGCCACGGCTGCCTCGTCGCGGGCCTCTTGCTGGATGCCCCGGATCGCTCCGAGCGCGCCCGGGGTGAGCGCGGTGCGCTCCCACAGACTGTGCACCAGCCACAGGGCCTTAGCCGCGATCGGCAGCCATGCAACGGCCAGCCACGCGCCGGCGGATGCTTCGGCGGTCAGCGCGTGCGCCACCAGGACGCCGGCGGCCAGTAGACCGAAGCACCAGCCGACGGCGGTGACCGCGCGGTTGTGGTCGCCTTGGGCGGCCAGGCGGCGTTCGTAGGCGAGGGTGGCCAGCCATCCCCCGTCGATGCCGAGACCGACAACCAGGGCGATGACCCAGGGCACCGCGGTGCCGAGCCACATCACGACCACGGCCAGGGTCAGCACCATGGACACCGCCGTCATCGCGACGGCGGGCAGGACGGTCTTGGCTTTCATGCCGCGTCCCCCGTCCCGGCCTGGTTGGCCAGCTCACGGCGAGCGGCGAGTACCTTGCGCCGGGCCCGGCGGATGCGGCGGGCGTCCAGCTCGTTCGGCGTGCGGTCGAGCGTCATGATCTGGGCGTCCAGCAACTCGACCTCGGCGGAGATGACCGGCAACTCCCGCTCGATCCGGTCGAGCTCGGCGCCGGTTGGCTCCAGATCGATTGCCGTGGCGGTGAAGAGATCCTGGGTGGGGAGAATGAGCTTCATGGGTCGTGGTTCCTCTCGAAGTGACGGCCCAACAGCGGCTCCGGTGTTCCAGCACCGGAGCCGCGCCGTCGTGTGGGTGGTTCAGACGGTGGCGATGATGAGCGCGGCGACCAGTAGCCACAGGTGGTGGAAGGACTGGTCCAGCGCGTAGGCGCCGGTACCGAGGTGGGCGGCCGGACCGCCCTTGGCGGTGACGGGATGCGCGGGGTGGGTGGCGGTGCCGAGGCTGTAGAACTCGGCCTTGCCGGTGACCTTGGCCAGCCACGCCAGCGTGCTCCGACGGTCGGCCCACCAGTGCGTCACCGCATCCACGCCGATGCCGGCCACCAGTCCGACGGCGGAGAGGTTCAGACCCAGCAGGGCGGCGACGGGCAGCAATAACGCGAGCTTGGTAGCGGTCAGGGTGGCGACGTGCCGCGCGCCGGCCAGGCGGCCGACCCATCCGGGGCGACCCTTGTCTGCGGACTGGCAGGAGGTCTGCACCCAGTGATCACCCACGCTGTGAGCGACGTACAGGGCGACGAACACGACGGCGAAAGCAGTAGCGGACATCGAGGTCCCTTCGGAGATAGATCCGGACTGTCCGGCTCCCCTCAACCCCGCCCGTACGGCAGCGAGCCGGACGGGCGGAGGAGGCAGCCGGCCCGCCGCAACAGAGCGCAGCGGGAAGGCGTGGTGGTGTGTGTCTCCTTCAGGCCAGCAACTCCCGTACGAGGTAGAGCCGCTGTGCCTGGCGAAGGCGTATGGAGACATGACCTTTCGGTCTAAGCCCTCCGGTGAATGACAAGGCGCCGGGCCGCCTCCCCCCGTCCGCTGCGGGGCTCCTGGGTGGTTCACCTGGGCACAGGTGAAGGCGCCCAGGCAGCTAATGCGTGGTGTGGGTGCCCTCAGCCCGGGTTTGTTGTCCCGGGACTGCTGGGCACGCCATGAGATTGCCACGATGTCCCGGGACTGTCAACAGTCCCGGGACATCGCTATCCCGGGACTGTGGTTCACTAGCGGGGTTGAGAGAGGGGTACTACATGGCACCCAAGACGCCGCAATGGCGCGGACTCGCAGAACAGATCGCGCAGGAGATCGCGGCTGGCACCGCCGGGTATCGCCCGGGAGATCAGCTGCCCCAGATTCGGGAACTGGTCGCCCAAGGTCGGGGGTCAAAGACCACCATCCTCGCGGCGTACAAGGCCTTGGAGGCTGAGGGCTTGGTCAGCATGGTCCGAGGGCACGGGACGAAGGTCCGCGAACGCCCGCCGCACCAGATCCGCCGGCATCAAGAGCGCTACGTCTGGGAGAAGAAACTGGCGAGGCGGGCCGATGAAGTGCGCCGGAGCCAAGGGGTCATAGACAAGGACACCAGCCGGTCCCACGACGAGATCGAGACCCACGCGACGTTCAGCGCCATCCCCGCAGATGCAAACCTTGCCGAACGGTTCGGGGTGGATACCGGCACCCTGCTGCTGCACCGGCAGTACTGGCACAGCATCTCTGGGGATACGACCGCGCTGTCGCTGATCGACTCTTACCTGGTGCACGAGGTTGCTGCCCGAAACCCCGATCTGCTGGACAGCTCCAAGGAGCCGTGGCCCGGCGGTACACACCACCAACTGAGCACCATCGGGATTGAGATCGACCGCATCGACGACGGGGTCAGGACGCGTCTAGCCACCCAGGCCGAGGCTCGGAAGCTGGGCATCCCTGTTGGCAGCGCAGTGATCTTGCTAGACAAGACCAGCGTGTCTACCGATGGCGACGTCGTCGAGTACTCCCACGTGGTGCTTGCCGGCGAGCGGACGGAGCTTCAGTACTCCGTGCCGCTGGAGAGGTGGACCCAGTGACCCAGTTCGTGTCGATCGTGACGCCAGTGCACGACACAGCGTTGAGCTTCCTGCCTGAGGCGTTCGCCTCGCTCCGCGCACAGGAACTGCCGGACGGCTGGGAGTGGGAGTGGCTGGTCCAGGTCGACGGCGGCAGCCAGACCGACGTGCCCGTCGACATCCGCGAGGACTCTCGCGTCAAGGTGAGCGACAACAGGCGCGGCGGCCCTGGAGTGGCCCGGACCATGGCTTGGGGGCGCGGTCGGGGTGAGCTGGTGAAGGTTCTCGACGCCGACGACATCCTGCCCGCGGGCGCTCTCGCGCGAGATATCGAGGTCATGGAGGCAGACCCGTCCGTCGGCTGGACTGTCTGTCGGGTACTCGATCTCATGCCGGACGGTTCACTTCAGCACAATACGCTCGGCGACCCCGAACCCGGTCTGCTGGCCCGAGGTGACATGTATGCCTACTGGACAGCTACTCACCGACCCCAGGTTCACCCCGCCTCGCTCTGCGTGCGAGAAGGCCTGATCGCGGAAGCGGGTGGATGGATGGCCCTACCCGCGTCCGAGGACACCGCCCTCCTGATAGCCCTCGATGTGATGGCTGACGGCTGGTTCATCGGTGAGACCGGTCTCCACTACCGAAAACACCAGGGACAGACGACCGCCCACCCTGACCACCGCTCGGGTGCGGAGTGGGAAGCCCGGATGGCAGCGATCCGCAAGCATGCGGATGCGCTTGCGCTGCGGCACCTCAGAGGCTGAGAGTCAGGCCCGCGGTTAAGAAGACCTGACTCACGCGGCTTCGTCAGCCACAGCAGGCCCTGGCGGGAGCTTCCGGTAGGGAAACCGCGAGCGTCCGGAGAGCGGGCTGTCTAGTGTGAGGGGATGACCAGGAGGCCTGCGCGCGAAGCGATCGTAAGAGGGCTGGCCCGGGCGATCGCTCGCTTCGAAGAGATGGCCGAGTCCGAGATCATGAGTCTCGGAGACGCGGGTGCAGGCGGGAAGAAGAGACGGCGAAGCACCTTCTTCGACAAAAAGATTGCACGCAGTCGCGCACTAACTGCACTCCTCGACGAAGAGCTACCCGACGGTGATTCTTTAATTGCTGCAGCCATCACTGAGGGGGACTATTGGGAGAGGTCATCCCTTAGACCTGCTTTTGTCAACAGCCCTAAGGATGGCGCCGGGGATAGAAATCGACTTGCGAAGGTCGCATTGGGTCTGCGCCGCGATATGGAAAGTGCGAGCATTCTGGAATGCGTAGAAAGGGCTGTCGGTTGTGCATGTGGGCCGCAGATTCCTGACTGGGAATACGTAGGCGTGAATATCACGCCAGAAGACTCCGAATCCGCTGATATTGGCGGATGGCAAATTGCCGGGTTCGACTATGGGCGGGACCAGACCTTGCCCATCAACGGGGCGCCTGGAATGTCGGGAGACCTGAACTCGCCGGAAACCTACCACTCCGTGTTTGGCTACGGGTTGTTGCGGCGCCCGCTTAACGAATTCCCGGTGCCCACCGACGATGATGAGCCAAGAGTGCTGGTCTGGCCGCTACTAACGCTAAACATGGCCTTGGATCCTCCCGTACTTGCCGGGCCTCGCTACTGTGTGGAACCTGGCAGGGGTTCTGCGGCGCAGTACCCGGGGTGGGGCACTCCTTCTGAGGTATTTCGCTGGGGCTACGCATCAGAAGCCGGCATCGGGAATCGGGCGCTGGTAATTCCTGAGGCGATGCTTAAGGATGTTGCTGCGTTCTGCCGGGCGGCCCAGCGGCTAATCGATTTTCTTGATCCGCGCTCTAAAGAGCAGCTCGCGCGTGCTGCTGATCACTTCATGTTCGTGAAGTGTCACGTCCTCGGCAGCTCTTCGGTGCCCACCTTGCACTCTAGTGAAACGGCCTTCAGGCTGACAGCCGCACTGGAATGCCTCCTTGCCGGGGGGAGTGGGGGGCGTGTTGATTTGAGCAGAAAGGTGCAACAGCGGGCGTCCGTATTGGTAGGGCAGGATGATAGCGACCGACTGCGGGTAAGAGACGTTGTATCAGCCGGTTATTCAGCCCGATCGGCCTACGTTCACGGGGATAGGGAAAGGGCCTCGGACCTTCTAACTCTCAAGTCGATTACGAGAAGAGTTCTCGCTGCTTGGCTAGTGCAGAGTGCACACTGTCAACGCCAGTCGGGACGCTTCGGTGGAAAGTATGGGGTGGCCAATTTGCTCGACGACGCATTGCTCTCACGTCAAGTGTTCGATGCGCACGTCGCCGAGCCGCGTCGTAGGTTCCTTGGCGAAGTGGCGCCGTCGATCCCGTTTCCACTTTCTCGCTACCGATCGGACTACAGGTCAAGTGGGCCTCTACTGAACATTTTTGATTGACTCGCAGGTAAGCAATTAGTCGTCGCTGTGAGCGCCGCTTCAGCGACCTGAGGCCTGTAAACGCCAGGAAAAAAACCGCTCACAGGCCTACCAGGCATGGATAGGTCAGCACCTGATCCGACCTGTAGCCGTCGCCTACCGCAAGCTGGTACGGGCGCTCGCTCGCTGACTGTGGCGATGCAGCCTGCATTTGAACGCGGACGCGACTGAGGTGCGGTGGATGAGTGCCAGGAGTTGGGCCAGCTCGCGTGGCCGGCCCGTGGGCCTGCGCTCTCGATTGGCCTTAGACGCCACTTCATTTGGCGATACGGCGTGCGCTCAAGGACGGTGGGAGGCTTGGTTAAGGACCCCAGACGGCGGGGTGCCCAACGAGACGGGACAGTTGGCTCGTTGACGTGCGGGGGCCGCCGGTCGGCCCGTGCCAATGCCCAGTGGCTATGCAACGTGGAGCGTCCAGCCTCTGACCTGCTACGCCGAGCGCTCAGTTTTCGGTCTGTGCTGGGAAGAATCCGGAACGCTCCGATCCCTCCGTGCTGAAGGCGTACACCGCGGCGTAATCGCCCAAGTCACTGGGCGGGTCGCCGTTCTCCACCACGACGACCTGGCCCGGTACGTCGCTGAGTAGACCCTCATAGAAGTGCTCGACGACGTTGTGTGTGAGCTGAACGTCCTGCTCGTGTGGCTCCCGATAGGTGAGGACCGGTGAGTCGAGGACGACGAAGCCGGGGTGCGGCAGGTCGTGGGCGGCTGTGTATCTAGCAAGCGCGGTGGAGAACGCGGCGTGGATGACCGAGCGCATCCCTTTGCCGCGGCTGTGCCGGGGGCGGCCGTCGACGGTGATCTCTGCTGTGGTCTGGTTATACGCGACGCAATTGTCGCCAGGCACCTTCCAGGACCGCAGAATCTGCTGGACCATGCGTTCGAACTCCGCAAGGTCGGCTGAGGGGATGCCGTCTGGGCGGGCCAGCGGCGGTTCTTCTGGCGTGCTCGACTCCAGGTTGGCCTTCATGTCCTCGAGCCGCTGGATCTGGGCGTGGGCGGCGAGGTCCGCATGGATCCGGGAGCGGGTGGCCAGGAGTTCTTGGCTGTCGGCGTTCAGGGGGGTCAGGCGTTCGTCGAGATGCGTCAGGTCGCGACGCATGCCCTCTTCTTGGTCCTGGCTGGCGGCGTGTTCGCTGTCGAGGCCCGTCAGCTGGCCTTCGAGATCCTCGATCGTGGTGAGTAGATCGGTATGGAGTTCGGCGGTCTTGCGTGTCTCCGCAACGACGGCGGCCTGAAGCTGTGTGGTCTCGTGAAGGTGGTGACCAGCCTGCTGATGTTCGGGGGTGGCGCCGCAGAACACACACGTTCCTGTTCGGAAGTATCCGAGAAGAGTGCCGGCTTCGGCAACCATCTGCAGGCGGGCAAGGTCTGACTCATACTGCTCACGCAGCAGGTCGAAGCGGGCTAGCAGGGAGCGGACTTCACCGGCGCGGGTGCGGTTGTCGGTGGTCTGAGCGTCCAGAGCGCGCATGCGTCCCACGAGTGCCGACCGCCTGGCAGTCAGGTCTCCAGCAGCTGCGGATGCGCTAGCCAGTGCGGTTTCGAGACGGCCGAGTTGTTCCCGCAGCTCGGCTTCGTTTGCCTCGATGGTGAGGATGTCCCGGGTGTCTGCGATGACCTGGTCGAGGATGTCAATCTTTCCCTTGCCGACCTTCTTGTCGACGTCGCTCGCACCCTGCGGCCCCTCCGGTTCATCTGCACCGGTCAGCAGGTACTTGAAGGCCGACTTCTCGGCGGTGGTGCTGGTGTTTTGCCCGCTGGTGAGGACGGGTGAGCGGGGAGCGGCCATCTGTGTCTCGCTGATGAGGCAGAGGTGGGCCAGATGGCGGAAGCTGAGGGAAATCCGGTCGCCACGTTGGTTTTTCAGGAGGCTGCGGCCGTCGGCGCCGATGAGCATGAGCAGATAGCGGGAGAGATTGTTCTCGCTATTCGCGCTGTGCCTGACCCTGAGGGTCTTATCCGGGGGCGCGGTGGTGAGTGCACGAATGTCGCCACTGTGAATGTCGACCTTGTTGTCGTCGAGGGTGCGGGACAGGGTGACGGTCTGGCCGTCGGCCAGACGGAGGCCGAGCAGGATGCGGGTGTAGCCGTCGGCCTCCTGGATCTCTTTGAGTTTGCTCGCGCCGAGCATGTAGTCGATGCCTTCGACGATGAAGGACTTGCCTGTGTCCGAGGCACCGTAGATGACGGTCAGGTGCGACCCGAATTCCACAGAGGCTGGCGCTTTGCCGGGGCCGACGAAGGTGAGGTGAAGCAGGGTCAGGGCAGTCACTGGATCTCGTCCTCCCCATGGTTGGGGGCGCCGGCACGGGTGTGGTCGGTCCAGTCCTGGGTGATCTGCTTCATGCCGTCGCGGACGTCCGTTCCTTCATGCGTGTACGCCGAGGTCAGCCACTCCGCGCGTTCCTGGAGCTGGCCGAGGTAAGGGGCTTCGAGGACTTCGAGGAAGCTGGCGGCTTCGTCTGTCGCGCCGTAGAGGAAGCCGTCCTCGGTCGCGGTCATGTCGGCGAGACCCGCACGCAACAGCACGACGAGCCCCTGTTCGATGAGACGTCGCCGCATGCCCAACTCGCCCGGCCCGACAGGTAGTTCCGGGTGGAGACTGGCCGGCCCGCCGTCGAGATGGCCGCTGTGGAGCATGGCGTGATCGAGGTAGACGAGCTGCGCAACATCTAGCCGTCGCGGGAAGGTCTCGGCCAGCAGGACGAGGGCACGGATACCGACTTCAAGCGGGCTATTGAGAGGATTCACGGCGGTTGCTCTTCGCCGTCCCTCACCAGGCGGTTGTTCGCCTGACGGCGGCAGAAACCCGTCGGGCCAGGGACCTCGTTGACGGCGGCGAGGATTCATCGCGACTCCTATTTGCGCCAGGTCAGCTTTTTGTCGTTGGCAAGGTGGTGGCACAGGCCCTTGCGGTCGCGGACGGTGATGACCGGGGCAAGGATGTTGCCGGGGTTCGGCTGATGGTTCACGGCTGCGTCCAGTACTGCCGTCAGCCGCTCGTAGCCGAGGTCGTACTCGCGCTCCTCGGCCTGGATCACGGCCTCGAATAGGTCGGTCTCGACCGCCTCGTACGTCTCGACCGGGACGCTCTCACGGGCGAATACACGCAGCGACTCGGCGCTGTAAAAGGCTTCCCGCTGGCGTGCCAGGTGCTGCTGCGTCCGAGCATGATCTCGAGCCTCTTGGAGCGTCTGCAGCTGGAGGCCGTATTTCTCGTTGTAGGCCGCCAGGAGTTTCTGGACGTAGACCGCCTCGTCCGCGTGTGGTTCGGACGGAGGCCGCTCGACTGCCGGGCGGGGTCGGAGCGGTGTCGGGAAGCGCCGGGCATGATGCGGCGTGGTGCTATGCAGCTCAACGATCCAGTCGATGTCCCGGGCCTCGAACATCGAGAAGTCTGTTGCGTGGGCGAGCACCTCGACCGCCGTACGGATGCCCGCATCCAGGTCCGAGCCGAGCTTGGAGTCCGCCTTGTTCCAGGCCTTGAAGAACTCTTCCTTCAGCGTCGCCGGATTGGCCAGGTAGCGGGTCAGATAGGAGCCGATCTTCGGCGCCACGAAGACATAGCGGGTCGGCAGCTCGTACACCCTGAGTACCTTCGCAACGAAGATCTTGACCATCTCCGGCCATGCATCCGCCGGCCGGAGCGGGTCTTCGTAGTGCTTGCACTGATAACAATGCCACTCACCGGCCGTGCCCTGCCGAGTCAGGCAGGCAGCGACGTCCGCACCCCGGTCTCCGGCCCCACCCATGCGCGTCACCAGTACGTACGGGTGTCCCAGTGCGCGGACCCACTCGACAGTGAAGTCTTCCCACTGCTCATCCGAGTAGGTGTACAGGTACTGCTTCGCGTTGAGCAGCGGGGCGCCCTGCATAGCCGGAGCCAGCAGGACAAGGGAGGGCGAGCTCGGTACGGGGATGCCCTCGAAGACCGGCCCGTTCTCCTCGCCAGCCGCTTCCCCCGCCTCAGCCATATCCCCCCCACAGCGTGACGTAACGCTAGATCAACCCTACGTAGTCATACCATCCGGCCCGCCCGCGACGGAATGCGTCTCGGCAGGCTTCCTTCGGCGAAGGGTAGCGATACGGAGCGACCTTCAGCTGCTCGGCGGACGGCTTGAGGGGTCTGCCGTAGCGCACATCCCGCCGTTGCCCTTCCTCGGAGGGCTTTAGCGCATGACCAGAGAGCGGGGCCACCACTTCGGTGGCCGGATGAGTGAATCTCGTCCGCCCGCGCCCTGCCGCAACACGGAAATCGAACCGGGCTGCAGTCGCTCAATGAGCGGCTTCCCTGGTCGGCCGACCAGGGGCCCGGCAGGTTCTTGCCGTTTGCTCGGCTTGACGGCAGAAGGTGACGGCAACGGGGACGCACGTCAATGACTCTGACGACCCGTCCGCGCACATCGCATGCCGTACGGGGCACCGCGCCCCTCTCTCCAGGAGGGGCGCGTACGAACTTGTAAAGCGAAGGTCGTCGGTTCGAATCCGACAGGGGGCTCTTTTCAGGGACGCTGTGACCTGCGGTTTCTTTCGTGGGGGCGTTTCGTTCGGCCCCGGGCTTCTTGTCCGGGGCCGATTGTTTGTGGGGTGTGTTGTGGGGAGCCGGCGGCGTTGGGTCGGTCGGCTCGCGGTGTGGCCGTGGGTGCTGCGGTGTTTTTTGTCGGGTTTGTGTGTCGTGTGTGTCGGGGTGGGCCCGGCTGTTTCCTTGATTGGCTCCCCGGCGGGGTCATGTGGTCGTGGTGGCTCGTTGGGTGCGGCGGCGGTGGAGGGTTGCCAGGGCGATGTCTGCGGCCAGGAAGGTGAGCAGGGGGATGCCCAGCAGGGGGAGGAAGTAGCAGATCGCCGCTGCGAGGAGGAGCGAGGGCGCGAGTATGTGCAGTGGGATGCGGCGCCATGCTCCTCGGGCAGGGGGCCGGCCCACGCCTCGGCGGTCGGTGCGGGTGGGGCGGCGTAGCCACCACATCCGGTAGCCCCAGATGATCACGCAGATCAGCGCGATCATCAGGATGGCCAGGGCGATCTGGTTGGTGAGGCCGAACAGCAGGCCCATGTGGGCGTCGATTCCCCAGCGGCTCAACTTGGCGGCCAGTGGCCAGTCCTGGAAACGCACCACGTCCGTCACGGAGCCCGTGGTGGCGTCGACGGCCACCGCGTCCTGCTTCTCGGGCCACGTATTGCGGATCTGCTTCACCGTATAGGCGGCGCCGGGATTCGCCGGGTACGTGATCTCGACCGGGTCGGAGAGCCCTTCGCCACGGGCCGCCTTCAGCGCTCGGTCGACTCCGACGTCCGCCTTGGGCATCGAGTGGGCGCCGTGGTCTGTGGCTCCCTGGTGATGTGCCGATGCCTCGCCGGACACGGCCGGGGTCTCCCAGGACAGCGCTGCCCGCAGGTCGGTGACGTTCTGTCCGGCGTACTGCGACCACGTCAGGCCGGTTGCGGAGAGGAAGAAGAAGCCCAGGGCGGCCCAGATGCCGACCGCGCCGTGCCAGGACATGGTTCGCCGGCGGCCGGTCGCGGCCTGCTCGGGCAGCAGCGTCCGTCGCAGGCGGTTGGCCGTGCGGCGGCGGCCGATCCACAGGGCGACTCCGCCGGCCGTCACCACCCACAGCCAGCTGGCGGCGAGTTCGCTGTAGATCCGTCCGGCGTCCCCGAGCAGGAGGCTGCCGTGCAGCTGGTCGATCCAGGTGCGCAGGGGCAGCGCGCCGGAGCTGCCGTAGCTGTCCAGGGCGCCGCGCACCGTGCCGGTGTAGGGGTCGACGAACACCGCCAGCCGGTGGCTCTCCTCCAGGCCGGGTACATCGAGCAGTACGCGGGTGGTGGCATCCGGTTCGGCACCGGGACGGACGGCGTTGACCGTGCCCTCGGGGTGCGCGGAGCGTGCCGCGGCGACCTGCTCGGTCAACGGCAGCCGGTGGTCGCCCACGGGGACGCGCAGCTCGTGTGCGTAGACGATCTTCTCCGCCTGGAAGGAACCCGCGTACAGCAGGCCGGTCACGGCGGCGATGAGGAGGAACGGCGCGATGAGGATGCCCGCGTAGAAGTGCAGGCGGAGCAGCAGTGGGCGCAGTGCCGGCCACCCTCTCGGTGAGGGACTGGTGGGTTGGGGCGCGCGAGGGCGAGAGGGGTCCGCTTCTGTGGCGTCCGTTGCTCTCTCCGGGGCGCTGTCCCGTGCGCGATCCGCTACGCCGTCCGGGGCGGGATCCGCTGTGTCGTCCTGGGCGATCCCGGCCGACTCGCTGTTGCTCGACATCCTTCTCCTCCGCGGCGTGGGCCGGCACCACCCAGCCATCACCTCAGTCGTCGGCGAGTTGGGCGTACGAGTTCCCCGCGTGCGGTGTGTTCCACGTCACGCGAAGGCGGCTGCGTGGTCATCGTGACGGGGCTCGCGTCGCCATGCGGTACCCGCGCCACGGCGGCTCGACGAATTCGCTCAAGGATTGAGCACCTTCCGCACTCCGGGGTCGGAGGGAGCGAGCGGGGTGCAAGCTGGCCCCGACATGGAATCCGGATGCGTTCTCAGGGGCTTACGGGCCGTGGTGTTCGCCACCGTCTGTGTGCTGCTCACGGCTCTTGGACACGTGCGGTCGTCCGGTTCGCCACTGCCGTGGCACGTCGTGGTCGCGGCCGTCGCGGGGGCTGCCGCCGGCGCGTGGTGCTTCGCCGGGCGTGAGCGCGGGGCGGTCGTGGTGGGGTTGCTGACCGCCGGCACCCAGGCGCTGTTGCACACGGCGTTCGCTCTCGGCCAGATGGCATACGGCGGCGGCCCCGTTCGTACCCCGATGCACGGCATGCCCGAGTCGCCGCATGAGGGCATGCAGGGCGACGGGCACTCGATGATCGCGGCGCATGTGCTGGTCGCGGCGGTGAGCGCCTGGTGGATGTGGGGCGGGGAACAGGCGGTCTTCCGGGTCGTACGGACCGTGTCCCTGTTCCTCTTCCGGCGGCTTCTGACGGTGCGGCGCCCCGTACTTCCGGCAGTTCGGCACGCTGCCCGGGTGCCGGAGCAGCGGCCGCGCAGGGTCATGCGTGAGTGGCTGCTGGCGTATGTGGTGTCGCTGCGTGGTCCTCCGCGGGCTCCGGCTGTCCGCTGACATCAGCTGATACCGGGTGCGGCCGTCGTGACGTGGCAGTCGCGGCGACGGTGCCCGGACCCGGCCCCGCCGGTCCGTCCGTAGTCACGGCGACCGGATCACGCGAAGGACTCCAGATGATGACGCCTGTCCGGACGTTGGCATCCCAGGTGCCCACGGTCGATCTCGTTCCATCCACCCGAGCCGCCACGTCGCAGACCCGAGCCGCCACGTCGCACACCCGAGCCACCACGCCGCACACCCCTGCGCCGACCGAGGGCCGCGGATCAAGCGTCAGGCCGACCCGTATCGGTCGAGGGCCTTTCGGTGCGGCCCGCGCGCCTCAGCCGTTCCAGCAGAGCGCCGGTGGGTTCGCTTTCAGGCTGCGCCACGTCCTGAAAGAGGGAGCGCAGCCGTCGGGCCTTGCGGTCCCAGCGGCTGCATTCGACGCACCCCGCGAGGTGCTCGCGGACCGCCTGGTCGGTGACGCCCTCCGGCAGGCACTCGCCGTCGAGGCGCGCGGAGAGCGCGGTGCGGGAAACGGAGCAGTGCATCGGCCCATTCTCACCGAGCCGCACGGTGACCGGCGAGGGGAGGCCGCACATGCGTGAGGCCGAGGACGCGCTGGTGACCCGGTGGGCGCTGGCAGCCCGAACGGGCGACGAGGAGGCCGTCGAGAAGTTCGTGCGGGGCACCCGGCGTCATGTGCTGCGCTACGTGACGCATTTGAGCCGTGATGCCCAGGCCGCGGACGACCTGGTGCAGGACACCTACCTGCGTGCCCTGCGCAGCCTGCCCGGATTCGAAGGCCGGTCCTCGGCCCGTACCTGGCTGCTGGCCATCGCACGGCGCACGGTCGCCGACCGGATCCGTGCGAACAAGGCGCGGCCGCGGGTCGCCGGGCTCGCCGACTGGCAGGTCGTGGCGGAGCAGGTACAGCGTGAGAGCGGTCCGGGATTCGACGAGGGGGTAGCCCTGGCCGATCTGCTCTCCGCCCTGGCACCGTCCCGGCGGGAGGCGTTCGTGCTCACCCAGCTGATCGGACTGCCGTATGCGGAGGCGGCCGCCGTCGTCGGCTGTCCTGTCGGCACGGTCCGCTCCCGAGTCGCCCGGGCCCGGGAGACGCTTGTCGCGCTGCTCGACGCCGCTGACGGTGATCCGGCGTGCGGGGACGCTGCGGAGAACGGGCGCGAGCACGGGAGCGGGAACGGGCACGAACACGTGATCCCGGCGGGGGCCTTGGGGCGGGAGTTGAGGACGTCCGCGTCCCTGGCGTGACTCCGGTCCCTGGCGTGACTCCGTAGGGGAGCGAGGCGCCGTGACCCTGCCGGACACCCGTACACGTCGTGACGCGTGCGGGTGTCCGGCACCGCGCGGATGCCGCGGCCCTGCCCCTGCCGGCCCGCCGACCCACCCGGCCAGGGCTCTTGAACCGAATGGCACGATGTCCCGCATGACCACCGGGCCCGCCGCACGCGCCGCACGCGCCGCGATCTTCGCGGCCGTCTGCGTGGCGACAGCGGCCCTGGGACACGCGTTGATGTCCGCGGCGCCCCTGCCCTGGTGGGCCCTCGCCGCGGCCCTCTGCGCGACGAGCGGGGCGGCGTGGTGGCTGGCCGGACGGGAACGCGGTCCGCTGGTCATCATCGGTTCCACCGTCATCGCGCAGCTCGGTCTGCACTCCCTGTTCAGCCTGGCGCAGACCCCTCCCGTTGGGCAGGCAGGTCCCGCATCGTCCGCGGCCGGGTGGACGGCACAGTTCCTGTGCGGGACGTCAGGAGCCGCTCCCACGTCCGCCTCGCAGGAGGCAGTGATCCGGCTGCTGCACCACGCCGGACTCGGACCTGCGAGTGCGCACATGCCTCCCCCGGCGTCCGCGGGCGGCATGCACGGCATGGAACACACGGCTCACGCTGGGCAGATGGCTCATACGGGGCACATGGCTCCCGCTGGCCACATGGATCACATGGCGGCCGTGTCCGGCGCCATGGATCACCTGCCGATGCCGCATGCGGGCCACAGCTCCATGGGAATGTGGCTGGCCCACGCACTGGCTGCGGTGTTGTGCGGACTGTGGCTGTGGCGCGGCGAGGCGGCGGGATTCCGGCTCGGACGCAGCCTGGCGGCATCGCTGTTCACCCCCTTGCTCCTGGTGCTGACGACGCTGCGGTGGGCCGGTCGTACGCCGCCTGCCGCGCCGGTGACCAGCCCGACCGCGGTGCGCCTGCGCGGCGTGCTGTTCCCGCACGTCCTCTCACGAAGGGGCCCACCCGCGCTCTCGATGTGCGGCTGACCACGCGTCGCCGGTGAGCTCCGGTCGTAGGGAGCGTTGCCGCGCCGACGGGTGGCGTACCGGTGTGCCCGCGCGGCCGTCCTGAGCGGCCTCCCGCGCTCCCGCACGCCCGGCCCCTGACCATGTGGTGCTCTCCCGGACCCCCGGCCCCCGGGCCGGTGGACGCAGAGCACCGCTCGCCGGCGGAGCCGTGCCGCGCCATGGCACAGCCCCGCACGTCACCGAGAGACCCTTTGCGATGACTCCTGTCCTACCCGCTGTCCTACCCGCGACGACCCGTGGCGCGCGGTCCACCGCGGACGACGAGCGCGTGACCGCCTTCGCCCTGGCGGCGCGAGACGGAGACCCCGACGCCGTCGACCGCTTCGTCCGCGCCACTCACCAAGACGTGTGGCGGTTCGTGGCGCACCTGAGCAACGACCTCAACGGAGCCGATGACCTGACCCAGGAGACGTTCCTGCGGGCCCTCACCGGCCTGCCGGGGTTCGCCGCCCGCTCGTCGGCACGCACCTGGTTGCTGTCCATCGCCCGCCGGGTGGTCATCGACCGCTACCGGGCGGCCGCCGCCCGCCCGCGCATCACCGATGTCGGGGACTGGCAAACCGTGGCCGAGCACACCCAGCCACGCGAGTTGCCGGGGTTCGACGAGGGACTGGCGATGGGCGAGTTGCTCGAGGCGCTGGACTGCGAGCGCCGTGAAGCGTTCGTGCTCACGCAGTTGGTCGGCCTGCCGTACGCGGATGCCGCAGCGGTGGTGGGCTGTCCTATCGGTACGGTGCGCTCGCGCGTCGCCCGCGCACGCGCGGACCTCATCACCTGGCTGGAGACCGCGGAGCGCGCAGCCACCGCCTCCCGTGGCGTGGCCGCCCAGCGAGTCCGGTCGAGTGGAACGAGCGCGGTGCGGGTGGAGTTGACCCCGCACGGTGCTCGTTCCACCGCGGGATTGAACGAGTCCTCCGGCCACGGATTCGGCTGACCGGAGACGTACTCTTCTCGCAAGGCAAGCGCCCTACTGCTCGCTTGATCGCGGCTGCAACCGGGTCGGCGCGGAGGCGAGTTGGTTGCGTCGGGCGCCGGGGGGCATGGCATGAGCCGAAGACGGTATGTGGCCAGAGGGGTTCCGGGCGGATATCGCATCTGGGACAACAAGGGGCGCCGTTGGTGGGGCGACCACTACGAACTGTGTCCTGATGATCTCCTCGTGGAGCTGAACGGTGCCGCCGACCACGTGAAGATCACGGCTCTCCTCAAGCGGTACAGGTCCCTGAAGCGCTGACCGCCGTGCCGGGGCGTGCCCTGTGGGTCGGAGTCGAGCGGGCAGTGCGGGTGAGCCGGCTGGTGATGGCGGGACCTTCCAGGGGCTTCGCCGAGGGCGCGTCGCTGTGGAATGTGCCGTCGGCATGTGTGCCTCACAGAGGTGCGCGCGGGCGCCGGGAAGAGGGCCGGGACGCGCCCGTTCCCGCACGGACGGCGGGGCTGTCGGCGGCGTAAATTCGCCGGCATGGTGACTTCGATGACGCACGAGGACTACGAGCGACGCATGGAGCGAGCGGGGCAGGCGGCCGCCAATGCCGGGCTGGCCGGACTCGTCGTGACCCCTGGGCCGGACCTGGAGTGGCTGTGCGGCTACCGGCCGCCGGCCGCCACCGAGCGGCTGACCGCGCTGGTCCTCCAGCCCGGGCAGCGGCCGCGGTTGCTGGTTCCCGCGCTGGAGCTGACCGACGCGAAGCGGTCCGATGGCGCCAAGGCGATGCGGATCTCCGGGTGGCGCGACGGTGCGAACCCGTACGCGGAGGTCGCCAAGTGGATGGACGGCGACAGCCGTTACGGGGTGTCGGACTCGACCTGGGCGATGCACCTGCTGGGTCTTCAGCGCTCGCTGCCGGGGAGCGCGTACGGCGCCCTGACCGAGGTTCTGCCGATGCTGCGCGCCGTCAAGGACGCCCATGAAGTGGAGCGTCTCGCGGCGGCCGGTGCGGCGGCGGACGCCACGTACGAGAAGATCCTGGGCTTTCCGTTCGGGGGCCGCCGGGAGCGCGAGGTGGCGATGGATCTCGCGCGGCTGCTGACCGAGCACGGGCACAGCCAGGTGGACTTCACGGTGGTGGGGTCCGGGCCCAATGGCGCCGACCCGCACCACGAGGCGGGGGAGCGGGTGATCGAGGACGGGGACATGGTGGTGCTCGACTTCGGCGGCCTGAAGGACGGCTACGGGTCGGACACGACGCGGACCGTGCATGTCGGGGAGCCGAATGCCGAGGAGCGCAAGGTGCACGACATCGTGCGGGAGGCGCAGCAGGCGGCGTTCGAGGCGGTACGGCCCGGGGTGGCGTGTCAGGAGATCGACCGGGTGGCCAGGAAGGTGATCAAGGCGGCCGGATACGGCGAGTACTTCATCCACCGGACCGGGCACGGCATCGGGGTGACCACCCACGAGCCGCCGTACATGGTCGAGGGGGAGCATCTGCCGCTGGTTCCGGGAATGTGCTTCTCGATCGAACCGGGGATCTATCTTCCGGGGCGGTTCGGGGTGCGGATCGAGGACATCGTGACGTGTACGCAGACGGGCGGACGCCGGCTGAACGACACGGCGCGGGAGATGGCGGTGGTGGGGTAGGGCCCGGCGGGGTGAGCGCCCGATCGCGGCGGGGGGTCACCTCGCGGCTCGGAGGAAACCGCGTACCTCCTAGGAGGTGACGTTCCGGGTGACCGTGCCCACCACTCCACCGCCTCACGTCTGGTTGAGGTCAACCCCGGTGAGATGGGCCGTGCCGGCTCCCAGGGCGAGCGAGACCGCCTCGATGGCACTGCTGAACGACACCTCGCTCAGGACTCCGGGGGCCGCGACCTGATCGCCCGCCAGGTAGACGCCGTATCCGCGGTCCACGGCCGGGCGGTCGCACCACGTGGTGCCCGGCGGATCGACCGCCCCCGTACGACCGGTGGCCAGCGACTCGCGGCGCCAGGTGGTGCGTTCGCGCCACCCGGGGAAGCCCGCGTCCAGGAGGCGTTCGGCGCGTGCGACACCGTCGGCACGCCGCTCGTCCGGGGCGATGCCGATCTGGCCCTGGAGGAGCTGCTCGCCGCGTGGGGCCAGGCCCGGGTCCTGGGAGGTGAACCGCTCGATCCAGCCGGGGAAGTCCAGTCCCGAGAGCGCGAACGGATCGCCGCGCCTGGTCCGCACGGCGATGTCGAGCAGCACCGTCCGTGCGCCGTCCCAGTGGAGGCCGTCATCCTTCAGGAGGGTGCGGGCGGCGTCGAGGTGCGTGGCGACGATGACCGGATTCTCCTCCGGAAGTGAGTCGACATGGGAGCCGGTCTCGATGCGTACGCCGAGGCCGCGCGCGTGGCCGGCCATCCGCGCGATCAGTGCGCCCCAGCCACCGCGGAGATAGTGGGCCTCGGGCGGCAGGCTGGTGGTGCGGCGGAGCCGTTCCTGCACGAACGCGGCGGAGAGGAGGCCGGGGTCGTGGTGGAAGGTCGCTACGCCCACGTAGTTCGCCGCCGCGCGCGCGGCCGACTCGCCGACCTGGCCGCTCGCCCAGCTGAAGAAGTCCTGGTCCACGGGGGCGTTCTTGCGTCCGCGCAGCTTCAGGAGGCCGCGCGGCGGCAGCCGGTGCAGGCTGCCGTGGTGGCAGAAGCGCAGCCCGGCGAGGTCCCGCAGCGGTGGTGCGGCCAGCGGCTTGAGCAGGCCACGCCGCTTGAGCCAGGACCAGTGCGGGCCGCCGTTGTAGAGGGCGTGCGGGCCCTCGTTGGTGCGGTACGGCGCGTCGGCGGTGCGCGCGCGGCCGCCGAGGGTCCGGTGTCCCTCGTGGAGGGTGACGGTGGCGCCGGCCTCCGCGGCCGAGATGGCCGCGGTCAGGCCCGCGAAGCCGCCTCCGATCACGGTGATCTGCTGGGGCATGGGGGCTCCTTCGTGGGTCGGCCGTCGTCGGCCCTCGTCGGGCGTGTGGGGCGGCCGGTGGTCGATGGCGGGGTTGCGGGTGCGGTCGTGGACTTGGACGGATGGCTGGGGGTCGGATGTGACACAGGCTGTCGCGCGCTTCGCGGATCCGGTGTTTTCGCAGGTCGTGCGGGTGGCGGGGGATCGTGCTCGCGGTCGTGTCCGCGGCGTTGTCAGTGGTGTGGTCCACGATGGGTGGGCAGAAGCGGACCGGGCCGATGCGCGGTCCGTCGATCGGGTCCTTGGCACGTCCTGGCGCAGTGCTGGTGTGCCGAGGGCGGGACGCGAGTGGCGGGAAGGCGGTGATCGCGTGGCGGGACGCGGCAAGGAGACGGTGCGCGCGGTGCGGCGGGCCGAGGTGCGGTTGCCTGAGCTGCAACAGCACGACGGTGGCGACCTGGAGCCCGAAGGGGACTACGACGGCCTGGAGTTCGCGGAGGCCGACTGGGCGGGTCAGGCGGCGCGCGGCGCCCGCTTCATGGACTGCGCGGTGCGCCGGTGCGCGCTGGACGAGACGGTGCTGAGCCGGGCCAGGATCATCGACAGCGTGCTCAGCTGTGTGCGCGGCGTCGGGACGGACCTGTCCGAGGCGTCACTGCGCGATGTGGAGCTGACGGACGCCAGACTCGGGGGGACGCAGCTGCACGGCGCGGTGCTGGAGCGGGTCGTGGTGCGCGGCGGGAAGATCGACTTCCCCAATCTGCGCAAGGCCAAGCTGCGGGATGTGGTCTTCGAGGGGTGCGTCCTGGTCGAGGCGGACTTCGCGGGCGCGGAGCTGCAGCGGGTGACGTTCGACGACTGCACTCTTGCTCGGGTGGATTTCACGGACGTGCGGATGAAGGACGTGGATCTGCGGGGTGCCGCCGCGGTGGACATCGCGCGCGGGATCGACCGACTGTCGGGCGCGGTGATCAGCCCTGCCCAACTGCTCGATCTGGCGCCGGCGTTCGCGGCGCAGATAGGAGTCCGGGTGGAGTGAGGGGGCCGTGGGGGCGACGGCGGGCGGGGCGCGGCCGGGGCTGATCGGGCGTCCTCGGGAGTGACGGGCCAGCCGGGGGGAGACGTCGTCCAGGTCAGGGGGACGTCGTCAGATACGGGGGAAGCGGGCCTGGAGGTTCCAGATGATCGGGTTGTCGCCGAGGCCGTCGTGCATATCGGTGAGGTCGGCGATCAGGTCGTGCAGGAAGTCGCGCGCCTCCCGGCGGAGTGCCGAGTGGTTGAAGGTGAGCGGGGGCTCGTCGGTCGGCATCCAGTCGGCTTCGACGTCCACCCACCCGAAGCGGCGCTCGAAGAGCATCCGGTCACTGGATTCCGTGAAGTCCAGCTCGGCGTGGATCGAGCGGGCGGAGCGGTTGCCACGCGGGTCGGTGTCGAGCTGCTCGACGATGTCGCACAGCGCCCAGGCGAAGTCCAGGACCGGAACCCATCCCCATGCCGTGGACAGCTCGCGGTCCGACTTGGTGTCGGCGATGTAGACGTCGCCGCAGAAGAGGTCGTGACGCAGCGTGCGCACATCGGCGGTCCGGTAATCCATGTGCGAGGGATCCGGAAAGCGCCGGGAGAGGGAGTAGCCGAGGTCGATCACCTCTTGATGGTGTCACGCCGGTGGGACGGGACCTCGCCCGCGTCGGACGCGGGGGAGTGCCCACGGATCGTGGCCCGGCCGCGGCTCCGGTCAGGGCAGCAGGCGCTGCTCCTTGGCCACGGAGACCGCGCCCGAGCGGGTGTCCACCCCGAGCTTGTCGTAGATGCGGCCGAGGTGCGTCTTGACCGTCGCCTCGCTGATGAACAGCGCGCGGGCGATCTCCCGATTGCCCAGCCCCCGCGCGAGCTGGCCGAGGATGTCGCGTTCCCGGTCGGTGAGGGTGGGGCGTGGGCTGCGCATCCGGGCAAGGACACGGTGGGCGACCGGCTCGGAAAGGGCGCTGCGGCCCTGTGCCGCGGCGTGGATGGCGGAGAAGAGTTCGTCCGGGCGCTCGGCCTTGAGGAGGTATCCGGTGGCGCCGGCCTCGATGGCGCGGGTGATGTCGGCGTCGGTGTCGTAGGTGGTCAGGACGAGGACGTGGGGGGCCGAGGGAGCGGCAGGAGAACCCGCGGAGGGGGCTGTCCGCGGAGCGGTGATGCGGCGGGTCGCCTCGATGCCGTCGATGCCGGGGCCGAGTTGCAGATCCATCAGCACGACATCGGGTCGGAGCTTGGCGGCCATCGCCACGGCCTCCTCGCCGTTGCCGGCCTCCCCGACGACCTCGATGCCGGGCGCGCTGCTGAGCAGGGCGAGCAGCCCGGCGCGTACGACGGCGTGGTCGTCGCAGAGCACGACGCGGACCGGCGGGGGCGGTGACGTCGGCACGGGCCACGGGGTGCGAGAGGTGCTCATGGGGTGGGCTCCAGGGGGACTGCGGCGGACAGGACGGTGCCTTCGCCGGGTGCCGACTCGATGGTGAGGGTGCCGCCGAGCTGCCGCACCCGGGCCCGCATGGCGGGCAGACCGTGGCCTCGATCCGGTGCGGGATCGGCGGGTCGCTCCGGGCCGGCGCGGCCGGACGCGTCTGCGGGGTCGAAGCCGTGGCCGTCGTCGGCGACGTCCAGGACGACCTGGTCGCCGAGGTAGCTGAGGGTCAGGGCGACGGAGCTCGCGAAGGCGTGTTCATCGACGTTCGCCAGGGCTCCTTGGGCGACGCGCAACAGTGCCGACTGCACCCGGTCGGGCAACGGCGTGGGCGTGCCGTCGAGGTGGAAACGCACGGCGAGCGCTCCCGTGGCGTCAGGCGTCGACCGGCTTGCCCGGGCGGCCAGTTGGCGGAGGGCATCGGGCAGGGGCGTGCCGTCGGCGAGGTCCGCGGGGGCGAGGTCGTGGACGAAGCGGCGGGCTTCGGCGAGGTTGCGGGCGGTGATGTCAGTGGCCGTACGGACGTGGCCGCGAGCGGTCTCCGGGGACGTGTCCCACGTGCGGTCGGCGGCCTGCAGCAGCATCTGCTGGCTGGACAGGCCCTGGGCGAGCGTGTCGTGGATCTCCATGGACAGCCGCTGGCGCTCGGCGAGGGTGCCTTCGCGCCGTTCCGTGGCGGCCAGTTCGCGCCGCGTCCGGATCAGGTCGTCGATCAGCGCACGCTGGCGCGCGGCCTGCCGCTCCATGTGGACGAAGACGGCGGTGGCGAGCGCGGCGATCGCCGGCGGGGCAAGCAGCAGATTCGGGTCGAAGCCGGTCGACAGCCGTAGTTGGGCGGCGACCACGAACGCGGTCAGCACCCCGACGAGCAGCGACGCGGCGCCGGCGGGCAAGGTGCGCAGGCCCGTATAGAAGAGCGGCACAGCGCACCAGGCGAAACTCGGCGCCAGGAGGACCAGGACGACCCAGATCGCGACGACCGCGCCCAGCCAGATCAGCCTGCGTGGGGTGGGCCGCCGCTCGTCGTGCGTACGGGGCCCGAGCGCCGGCCCGAGGACGTAGAGCAGGGCGAGGGCGAGGCTGAGCACGATGATCCACGGGGTGCGTGGCTCGCCGGGGTGCCGGATCAGGAAACGGGCGAGCGAGGCTCCGAGCAGCAGGAAGAACGCCACGTGCATGACCGGCCCCAGGAGGCGCGCGTCCGGAGGGGGGTCCTGACCGGCGTAGCGGTCGTCGCTGCGTACGGTGGCCCGGCCGCTGCGTCGTTCGGCGTCACGGAGAACCTCCGCCGGGGAGGGGGAGGGGCGCTGCTGCGGTGTGTGCACGTGGGTCTCCTTGCCCGGGCGCTGCCGTGATCGTCACCCGGGGACGCCGCCGGAACCCGCCGGAGCGGCTGGTACGGCCGGACCCGCCGGTCCGTGCGAGCGCCGCCCTCGGGAGTACCGACCGCGGGGTGCTCGGGCACCAGGAGCCAAGGCGATAGCCGTGGCCGTGGCAATGCCGATGACCGTTGGCGCGGCCGTGGCCCTGGGTGGTCCTTGCCCGGTGGTCGTTACCCCGTAGTCGTAACCCGGCCGGGGAGCGTCCCGCATCAACCGATCGGCTGACACCCGTATCCACCATCATGCACGGCCACCCCAGCCGGTAAGTCGACCCGAGTGGCCCCACCCCGCTCCGAGGATGGATGTGGGCCGACACGGCAGGTCCGACTCGGCAGGCCGGAACCGGCGTGTCCGATCCCTCGCCGTCGTCCTCAGCCCACGACCCCGCCCCCCGCGTCACCTCAAGGAGCCCGAGATCATGAAGAAGCTTTCCCTCCGCGCCCGTGTCGTCACCGGTGCCGCCGCTGTCGCCCTGGCGGGCGCGGGCACCTTCGGCGCCGTCTCCGCGACGGCCGCACCGTCGCCGGCCGCCTCCCAGCCGGCCGCGGCCACCGCCGACGCCGGAGACAAGAACCTGACCCGGTCCACGCACCTCACCATCGACGCCGCCACCAAGGGCGCGCAGGCCGCGCTGGACGCCGCGGAGAAGGCGGGCCAGAAGGTCTCGGTCGCCGTGGTGGACCGCGACGGCAACACGCTCGTGCAGCTGCGTGGCGACGGCGCCGGCCCGCAGTCGTTCGAGTCGGCGAGCAAGAAGGCCTACACCGCCGTCGCCTGGAACGCCCCGACCTCCGAGCTGGTCAAGCGCCTCGACCAGGCGCCCACGCTCAAGGACATCCCCGGCACCCTCTTCCTGGCGGGCGGCGCCCCCGTGCAGGCCCAGGGTGCGCCGATCGCGGGCATCGGTGTGGCCGGCGCCCCGAGTGGTGCCGCCGACGAGCAGTTCGCCCAGGCGGGCGCGAAGGCGCTCGGGAAGTAACCCGTCGCGATCGTCCCGCCCCTTGCCGGGTACGAAGCGCCGAGGGCCGGCTCCCCATGGGGAGCCGGCCCTCGGCTGCGCTGAACGCGACGGAACAGGGTGTCGTCAGACGTTGACGCCGAAGTCCTGGGCGATGCCGACGAGGCCGGAGGCGTAGCCCTGGCCGACGGCGCGGAACTTCCACTCGGCGCCGTTGCGGTAGAGCTCGCCGAAGACCATGGCGGTCTCGGTCGCCGCGTCCTCGCTGAGGTCGTAGCGGGCGATCTCGGTGCCGCCGGCCTGGTTGACGATACGGATGAAGGCGTTCCGCACCTGGCCGAAGTTCTGGCTGCGGTTCTCGGCGTCGTAGATGGAGACCGGGAAGACGATCTTCTCGACGTCGGCCGGCAGGCCCGCCAGGTTGACCTTGATCTGCTCGTCGTCGCCCTCGCCCTGGCCGGTGACGTTGTCGCCGGTGTGCTCGATGGACTGGTCCGGCGTCGCCTTGTTGTTGAAGAAGACGAAGTGCTGGTCGGAGTAGACCTTGCCGCTCGGGTTGACCGCGATGGCGCTCGCGTCGAGGTCGAAGTCCGTGCCGGTGGTGGTCCGGACGTCCCAGCCGAGGCCGACCGTGACGGCGGTCAGGCCCGGTGCCTCCTTGGTGAGCGAGACGTTGCCGCCCTTGGACAGGCTTACAGCCATGGGGATGCCCTTTCCTCGTCGAATTCGTCGGGCTCCGTACTGCGGACGAAGCTACCGTCATCCACCTCAACGCCGTCAGGGGACCACGAGGTTCCAGCTGCCTTTACTTTCTTTGCCGAATCCTGATGCCGAGTCCCGCGAAATCCTCAGGTTGGCCGCCTCATCCGGTCACCCCACCGGCGGTTCCGCTCCTACCCAGCGGTGTGCCCGGGGAAAAGTGGGTGACGGGACGCCCGCGAAGGCGGGATCATGGGACGCATGTCCGGGCCCTATGTCATCCGTGGTTCGGTCGTCCTTCCAGAGGCCGAGCTCGTATGGCGTTTCTCGCGGTCCTCAGGTCCGGGCGGCCAGCACGTCAACACCAGCGACAGCCAGGTCGAACTGCGCTTCGATCTCGGCAGGACGCAGGCGCTGCCTCCTGTGTGGAAGGAGCGCGCCCTGGAGCGGCTGGACGGCCGGCTGGTCGACGGCGTGCTGTCCGTACGGGCCTCCGACCACCGCTCCCAATGGCGCAACCGCGAGACCGCGGCCGTCCGGCTGGCGGCGCTGCTGGCGCAGGCCACCGCGCCCCCGCCCAAGCCGCGCCGCAAGTCCCGCATTCCGCGCGGCATCAACGAACGACGGCTGCGGGAGAAGAAGCAGCGCGGCGACACCAAGCGCGGACGCTCCGGCCGCGACTGGACCTGAGCAACCCGTCCCGGCGCCCGGGCGCCATCGCTTCGGTCGCCACCCCGGCCGCCGTCCCCGCTCCCACGCCGATCCTGCGCGGGAGCCGGGAGCCGGGAGCCGGGAGCCGGGAGCCGGGAGCCGGGAGCCCGCCTCAGCCCAACCGTCGGTACTTCCCCCGGAAGTACGTCAGCGGCCCGTCGTCGTCCGCCAGGGCCGAGGCCGTCAGGACGCGGCCGATGACGAGGGTGTGATCGCCGGCGACGACCCGCTGTTCCGTGCGGCATTCCAAGGTGGCGAGGGCGCCGCCGATCAGCAGCGCTCCGGCCGCTTCGCCGCGTTCGTGCGCAATGCCCTCGAAGAGCAGCCGGTCGCTGATGCGGTTCTTCATCGCGAAACGTCCGGCAATGTGGCTTTGGCCTGCCGACAGCACCGAAACCGCCCAGAGCGGCTGTTGCTCCAGGAGGTCGTCCATGCGGGAGTCGTTGCGAACGCTCACCATCACCAACGGCGGTTCGAGCGATACGGACAAAAAAGCCGTCGCGGTCATGCCGACGTCCTCGCCGCGCGGCCCGTCGTCCGGGTCATGCGCGGTGATCAGTACGACCCCGGCGGCGAGTCGGGACAGGGCGGCGCGGAACTCCTCGTCACTCACCCCCACAGAATGCGGGATCGACGGGCCGCCCGGCACGGACGTGGGTGTGACCGTGGGTGCGGCGGCGGGGTCGGCGGTGGTGGGCCGGTCTGCGGCGGCGGTTTTCGTGAACACGCCATGCACGCTAACTTCGTCCCCCCACTGCGCGCATCGGGCCCGGGGACCACGTGTGTCCTAGGTCTGTCGACTGAGGGGTACGCAAGGGCGGATTTGCGTTCAGGAAGTGTAGGAGCGCTCCCACCCAGGTTCCCTGGTGGAGCACCAACCACTCCCCATCTCTTGTGACTTGAGTCACAGCCGGCGCTAATTGTTGACCCTGTGTACCGAGTGAACAGCTCACTGTGATTCAGTGAGCGTGGAATCGGACGACCAAGAATCGTGGAGTTGCTGTCGAGGTCTCAGGGAGAGCGAGCGATGGAGACCGAGTCGGAGCCATACGTCCGTCTTGCGACCCTGCGGCAGCTGCACCAAGTGGTCGCCGAGCTGAACACCGCACGCAGCCTTGCGGACACGTTGCAGACAGTCGCCGACGGCGCGATCGCCGGGCTGGGCTATGAGCTGGCCGCGGTCAATCTCGTCCGTCCCGACGGCGACCTCGTCGTGGCGGCGGTGGCCGGCAGCGCGGGCGCCGAGGCGTTGATGGCCGGGCGGGTCGGTTCCAGGTCCTCCTGGGAGCGCCGGCTGGCCATGGGGGAGCGGTGGGGCGACCTCTGCTTCATTCCGCACACCGAGGGCTGGGTGCTGGACGACGACGACGTCCCGCAGTGGCACACCGCGGGCCCCGCGCCCCGCTTCCCCGACGAGTGGCACCCCATGGATCGCCTGTTCGCGCCGATGTACGCGGCGGCCAACGGCGGTGGCGAGCTGCTCGGCGTGATCTCCGTCGACCGGCCGCGCAACGGCCGGCGCCCCGGTCCCTGGGGCCAGGAGGCGCTGCAGATGTACGCCTTCCAGGCCGCGATCGCGATCAGCAACGCCCGGCTGCGGGCGAACATGCAGCGTGCGCTGGTCCGGCTGGAGCGCGATCAGCAGGCCCTGCGCGCCAGTGAGGAAAGCTTCCGCCAGGCCTTCGAGTACGCGCCGAGCGGGATGGCGGTCGCCGAGATGGGCGGCGACCAGCACGGCCGGCTGCTGCGCACCAACGACGCGCTGTGCCGGCTGCTGGGCCGCCCGGCCTCCGCGATGCGCCGGTACTCCTTCTCCGACCTGGTGCACCCCGAGGACATCGGCACGCTGCTGCGCACCTCCGCGGAGGGCGGCCGCGCCGAGCTGCGGCTGGCCCGCCGCGACGGCACCTACGTCTGGGTCTCGCTGCGGAACTCCGTCGTCGCCGACACCACGGACGGGCCGCGTTTTCTGCTCACCCACGTCGAGGACATCGAGGAGCGCAAGCGGCATGAACTGCAGCTCGCGCACCGTGCCAGCCATGACTCGCTGACCGGCCTGCCGAACAGCGCGGAGCTGCGCTCCAGGCTCGGTGCCCGGTTGTGCTCCCGTCCGCCCAGTTCGCTGGCCGACTCCTACGCCGCCTCGGCGACCGTCTTCGCGGACCCGCGGGACCCGCACGGCTTCGGGGCGGACGGCAAGGAGCCGTTCGAGGGGGTCGACGGGTTCGAGGGCAAGGGCCCGACCCCGTACGACCACCATGTGCACACCGTCGCGCCCCCGGACGGCGCCGCGGACGACGGGTCCAAGGGGCTCGCGGTGCTCTTCTGCGACCTCGACGGCTTCAAGTCGATCAACGACAGGTTCGGGCACCACACCGGTGACGCGGTGCTGATCGAGGTCGCGCGCCGGCTGACCAGCGGCGTCCGTGACGGCGATACGGTCGCCCGGCTCGGCGGCGACGAATTCGTGGTGCTCGCGGACGGGCTGGGCACCGCCGACGCCCAGGACCTCGCCGTCCGCCTGCGGAACGCGATCATTCCGCCGATCCGGGTGGACGGCCGGGCGGTCCGCGTCGGCGCCAGCTTCGGCATCGGCTGGGCGAGCTGCGGGATGACCGCCGAGGAGGTTCTCGCGTCGGCTGACCAGCGGATGTACGTCGAGAAGCGGTCCCGTTCCAAGGCGAACCGGCGGGCGGGCTGAGGCCCCGGCCCGCTCCCGGCCGCGGATGCCCGGCCGAGCCCCGTCGGCCTGAGACTCCGGTCACCACCAGGTGCTGCGGTTCGCCCGCCGAGGTGCCGTAAGGTGCGACCCGCCGCACCCCTTTCCGCGCGCCTGTCGTCCCAGCTCATCAGCTCGCCGCGCGCGTCGCGCACCGCACCCCCGCACCACCCGTTCATCGATTTGTAGCGATCTTGTGGCTGTCCGGGCCCGGCGTGGCAATGCCCGAAAGGGGTAGGCTGCGCCGATGCGGCGCGGTGCCGCCGGGGGCCCGAAAGAGACAGTTCGCGCATCTACGTGCGAACGCGTACACACGCGTACAGATCGCTTGGGAGTGACACGGAATGACGGCCGGCAACAACGGCGCGGACACGCCGGAGAACGACGACCCGTTCGCCTATCTCTACCGCTCGGAAGGCGGCGAGGGTGGCGCGGGCCCGTCGGGCGACGGCGCGGCGGCGCGGCAGCCGGGAGTTCCACGTACGTCCTACAACCAGGTGCGTGCGGTCGGCCAGCGGCAGTACGGCGCCCCCCAGCAGGCTCCGCAGCAGGCGTACGGGCAGCAGAACGCCCACTACGCCGCGCCGGAGACGCTGCCCGGCGGTGACCGCGCGCGCAACGGGTCCGGCCCGGCGTACGGCGCCGGCCAGGAGCCCCGCCGCAACCGCAACGGCCTGCTGATCGGTGCCGTCGCGGTGGTCGCGGTGGTCTGCATAGGCATCGGCGTCGCGATGCTCACCAACGGCAAGGACAGCGCGGACGACAACGCGGGCGGCGCCGGTCCGTCGGCCGGCGAGTCGGTGGCCCCCAGCAAGGAGCCCACCAGCAAGCCCAGCGCGGGGGAACTCCCCAAGATCGACGCGGGTGGACTGCGGCTCGACGGCGGTGCGAGCACCGCGAAGGACGTCCCGGGCGCGCGCTCGTCCAGCGGCGCCTACGTCGCCGGGATGAACGCCCCCGGCGCCTCGGCCACGTGGACGGTGGATGTCGACAAGGCCGGCCAGTACAAGCTCTGGGTCGGCTACGGCGTCCCGGGCAAGGACGCGAACCTCACACTGGGCGTGAACGGCACGGCCTCGGCCCGTCCGGTGAACATGAAGAACTTCGCCGGCGCCGACGAGGGCGCCTGGGACAAGGGCTGGACCAAGACCTGGTCGTACGTGCAGCTCAACAAGGGCACGAACAGCATCAAGCTGTCCTGCGAGAGCGGCAACCAGTGCGATGTGAACCTCGACAAGGTGTGGCTGGCCGACAAGTAGGCCCCGGCGTCCGCTGACAGCGGGCGCCCGCCCCTCCCCCCCCGGCGCGGCTCGCGTCGGGGGCCGCTCATTTCGGCCCGGGAACGATCACGCCGCCGTCGGATGCTCCGTCACCGCGACGTGGGACAGCAGCTCTTCGTAGGTCGCCGTGTCGAACTCCCCTGCCGCCGGAGCCCGTACGGTCGCGGCCGAAAGGGCCACCGCGCGGGTCAGGCGCTCCGGCCAGGCAAGCCCCTCGACCAGCCCGGACAGCAGACCGGCCACGGCCGAATCGCCTGCGCCGGTCGGGTTGCCGGCGATGCGGCGCGGCGGGGCGGCCTGCCAGGCGCCGTCGGCCGTGACGACGAGCATGCCGTCGGGGCCCAGGGACGCGGCCACCGCGTGGGCGCCGCGTCGACGGGCGTCGCGGGCGGCGCGCAGCGGTTCGGTGCTGCCGGTGAGGGCGGCGAGTTCGTCTGCGTTGGGCTTGGCGAGGTCGGGGCGGGCGGCGAGGCCGCGCCGCAGCGGTTCGCCGCTGGTGTCCAGCAGGACCGGCACCCCGGCGCCGCGGGCGGCACGGGTGAGACGGGCATAGACATCGACCGGGACGCCCGGCGGGAGGCTGCCGCACAGCGCCACCGCCTGCGCGTCGCCCAGCAGTTCGCGGTAGGTGCCGAGGAAGGTGTCCCATTCGGCGGGGGTGACGACCGGGCCCGGTTCGTTGAGCTGGGTGGTGTCGCCGGAGGCCGCGTCGACGACGGCGACGGTGCGGCGGGTGGCGCCGCCCACCGGGACCAGGGCGTCGGTGACGTCGCTCTCCTGGGTGAGCAGGGCGCGCAGTGCGTCGCCGGTGCCGCCGCCGGCGAAGCCGGTGGCGATGGTGCGGTGGCCGAGCGCGGCCAGTACCCGGGCGACGTTCAGGCCCTTGCCCCCGGGCCGTTCGGTGACCTCGGTGACCCGATTGGTGGTGTGCGGTCGGAGCCCGGGGACGCGATAGGTGATGTCCAGGGCGGCGTTCAGCGTGACCGTGAGGATCATGGTTCCCCCTCCCGCGCCGTGCTCGGACGGCTTACCGGTGGACAGCAGCCGTTGGCCGGGCAGTCGTTGGCCGAGCAACCGCCGGTCGGACGGCTGCTGGTATCGCAACCGCCCTCGGCGGTGGCATGCGGACAAGTGCGCGAGCGATCATGCCATCGCCGACCGTCGTTGGCCCAGACCCGGGCCGGTCACCTTCCGATGAGCGGCCGGCCACCGGGCGGCCGGCCGCTCGCCACCGGACGTTCCCGTGCGGGCTGTCAGACGCCTGTCGGACGGACCAGCCACTCGCCCCGGCGCATGACGCCCACCAGGTCGTACGCGGCGTCGAGCACCACCAGGTCGGCGTCCTTGCCGGGCGCGAGGGAGCCGGCCCGGTCGTCGATGCCGAGCAGCCGGGCGGGGTTGGCGGAGAGCGCCTGGACGGCTTGGTCGACCGTCAGGCCGTCCACCGTGACGGCGCGTTTGAAGGCGCGGTCCAGGGTGAGCGTGGAGCCCGCGATGGAGCCCGCCGTGGGGCCTTCGCTGATCCGCGCGACGCCGTCCCTGACCTCGACCCGCATCGGGCCGAGCGGGTACATCCCGTCGGTCATGCCGGCCGCGCCCATGGCGTCGGTGATGAACGCGACGCGCTCGGCGCCGGCGTCGCGGAAGGCCATCTGCAGGATCGCGGGGTGCAGATGGGTGCCGTCGTTGATCAGCTCGACGGTGATCCGCTCGTCCTCCAGCAGGGCGGCGATCGGGCCCGGGGTCCGGTGGCCGAGGCCCGGCATCGCGTTGAAGAGGTGGGTGGCGACGGTGGCGCCCGCGTCGATGGCCTCGCGGGTGGCGTCGTAGGAGGAGTCGGTGTGGCCGATGGCGGCGATCACGCCGGCGTCGGCGAGCAGCCGTACGGAGTCAAGGCCGCCGGGCAGTTCGGGGGCGACGGTCATCATCCGGGCGGCGCCGTGGGCGGCGTCGACGAGCTTGCGGACGTCCGCCGGGTCCGGGTCGCGCAGCAGCTCCGGCTGATGGGCCCCGCAGCGGTGCGGGGAGATGAACGGGCCCTCGAAGTGGATGCCGACCAGCTCGTCCTGCTGGACGAGTTCGGCGAGCACCGCGGCCTGCCGCGCCAGTTCGGAGAGGTCGCCGGTGACGGTGGAGGCGACCATGGAGGTGGTGCCGTGCCTGCGGTGGGTGGCGGCGACCTTCAGGCATTCCTCGGGGTCGGCCGAGGAGAAGGAGCCGCCGCCCCCGCCGTGGACGTGCACGTCGACGAAGCCGGGGACGATGAGATGGCCCGTCAGGTCGACGGTGGTGCCCGCAGCGGGCGGCGCGACGTCCCCTCTTCTTCGGCTGTCCCCGCCCCGGTTGCCGCCCCGGTCGGCATCCCGGCTGCGGATGTCGGCGATGCGGCTGCCCTCGACGGTGATCCGGCCGTTGTCGGCGACGCCGGACGGCCGCGCGATCCGGGCGCCGGTCAGCACGGTGCGCCCGGCGTCCGAGGGCCGTCCCGCGGATTGTTGCTGTGCCATCAGGCGGTTACCTCCGTGGAGAGAAGATCCCAGGCGAGGAGCCCTGCGCCCAGGCACCCGGCGGCGTCCCCAAGGGCCGCCGGAACGATCGAGGGGAGCCGCTGGAACGTAACGCGCCGGCGGACCGCTTCCCGCAGAGGCTCGAAGAGCGTGTCACCCGCCTCGGCGAGTCCGCCGCCGATGATCAGCGTCCGCGGATCGAGCAGGGTGAGCCCGGTGACCAGGCCGTCCGCGAGGGCGTCCACGGCCGTCCGCCAGACGGCCAGGGCGCGCGCGTCGCCGGATGCCACGGCCTTGGCGGCGTCCGCGGCGCCGGCCTGCGGATCGCCGCACGCGGCGGCCCAGTCGCGGCCGACCGCGGCGGCCGAGGCCAGCGTCTCCAGGCAGCCGCGCTGACCACAGCCGCACTCGCGCCCGCCGGGGCGTACGACGATGTGGCCGATCTCGCCCGCGCTGCCGTGGGCGCCGGCCTCGATGCGTCCGCCGATGCCGATGGCGCCGGCGATACCGGTGCCCAGGGGCACGAAGAGGAAGCGGTCGGCGTCCTTGCCGGCGCCGATCCGTCCTTCGGCCAGGCCGCCGGTGCGGACGTCGTGGCCGAGGGCGATGGGGATGCCGCCGAGGCGCTCGGAGAGCAGGGCCCGCATCGGGACGTCCCGCCAGCCGAGGTTGGCGGCGTAGACGGCGATGCCGCCGGCCTCGTCGACGATGCCGGGCACGGCGACCCCCGCGGCCACGGCGGGGGCGCCGAAGCGTCCGGCGCCGACGTCGCGGAGCTCGGCGGCGAAGCCGAGGACGCTCTCCACGACTTCCTCCGGGCCGCGCTCGCGGCCGGTGGGCCGCCGTGCCTCGTGGAGCAGCCTGCCGTCCGCCCCGACGAGGGCGGCTTTCATCCCGGTGCCGCCCACATCAAGGGCGATGACGTGTCTCACGGGAACAGTTTCGCGCGATCCGACATGAAAGGTCTAGTCCACTCACCGTACGTTCTGGTTTCTGTGCACGGTATGACCGCCGGCGCCTGTCCGTGCGGCGCCGAGAGGGACCGGCCTGCCCGGGGAAGGGCGCCGGTGAGAAGAAAAGATGAGTGGTGTAGACCTTGTGTCGGAACGCGGGAGACACTCGCTGTTCATGCCGGCCGAGGGCGATCCCCGAGGCCGCGGGGGCATTCCCGTTCAGCACGGAATTTCAGGACAAAGGGCGGTAGTAGCAGTGCAGCGGCGGTATGTGAGCCTGGCGGCGGCGGGGATAGCCACCGCCATGACACTGACTCTCACCGGCTGCGGCAGCTCCGGTGACGACGGCGACGTCACCCTCAAGCTCGTCGCGGCGGACTACGGCGACAGGCGGTCCAACGGCTCCCAGCACTACTGGGACCGGCTCGGCCGCGCCTTCGAGAAGAAGAATCCCGGCATCAAGATCGATGTCGAGGTCCATCCCTGGACGGACGTCGACAAGAAGGTCGCCGACATGGTCGAGGCGGGCAACGCCCCGGACCTCGCGCAGATCGGCGCGTACGCCGACTACGCCGCCGACCACAAGCTCTACAGCGCCGACGAGCTGCTCTCCATCCCCACTCAGGCCGACTTCACCCCCTCCCTCGCGGAGGCCGGCGAATACGAGCGCATCCAGTACGGCATGCCCTTCGGCGCGAGCACCCGGCGGCTGTTCTACAACAAGAGGCTCTTCGCCGAGGCCGGCATCACCGCTCCGCCCAAGAGCTGGGACGACATCGCCCACGACGCCGAGCTGCTGAAGGCGCACGGCGTGAAGATGCCGTTCGCGCTGCCGCTCGGCCCGGAGGAGACACAGGCCGAGACGCTGATGTGGATGCTCAGCGGGGGCGGCGGCTACACCGACAGCATCGGCAAGTACACGATCGACTCGCCGGAGAACATCAAGACCTTCCAGTGGCTCCAGAAGGACCTCGTCGGCAAGGGGCTCACCGGCACCGACCCCGCCGAACTCAACCGCGCCGACGCCTTCCAGGGCTTCGCCGACGGCGAGGTCGGCATGCTCAACGGCCACCCCACGCTGATGAAGCAGGCAGCAGCCAAGGGCGTCGACTACGGCACCGTCGAACTGCCCGGCATCAACGGCAAGGCCAAGGCCACCATGGGCGTCGCCGACTGGATGATGGCGTTCAAGCAGAACGGCCACCGCCGGCAGATCGGCAAGTTCCTGGACTTCGTCTACAGCGAGAAGAACGTCCTGAGGTTCTCCGGAGACTACGGCCTGCTGCCGGTCACCCAGTCGGCGTCGCAGGCCATGCTCGCCGACCGCCGGTACGCCAAGCTGCACGGCTTCCTCGAGCAGCTCGGCGACGCCGAGTTCTACCCGGCCGACAAGACCTCCTGGCCGCTGGTCTCCAAGACCATCAAGGCCAAGGTGGCAGGTGCGGTCGGCCCCAGGGGCAACCCGGAAGGTGTCCTCACCGACATCCAGAACACCGCGGACACCGCGGACAACACCGCCGAGTGACGGTCGCGACGGCCCACCGGGAGCTGTCGGACGGTGGGCTTATCGTGGAATCGTGATGACGAGCGGACCGGGCGGCGCGGGGCGTGGCGCCGGCGGAGAGGCCGAGGCGGGCGGGAGCGCAGCCGGGGCGGACGCCGCTGCCGTCGACGGGCCCGGCATAACTCCCCTCTCCGCGCAGGACGAGGCGGTCCTCGCGGTCGAGCGCCGCTCCTGGCCGGGCCCCGGCGCCAAGGAGCGCGTCGTACGCGAGCGCCTCGGCATCTCCCCGACCCGCTACTACCAGCTGCTGAACGCCCTGTTGGACGACCCGCGCGCCCTCGCGCACGACCCGGTCACCATCAACCGGCTGCGCCGGGTACGGGACGCCCGCCGCGCCCGCCGCTGACCGCCGCCCGCCGCCCGGATGCCCCCGTGCACCCGGCGTGCGCCGGTGGTCCGCCGGTAGGGTCGTCGGCATGGGCAGCCTCTCGAACGACGCGCCACAGTCCTCACCGACGCCGCACTCCGTGCCGACGCCGGCCACCGCAGCGGGCCGTGAAGGCATCGCCGCGCTGCTGGCCCGGCCCGAACGCGCCGCCATCGCTCTCGACTTCGACGGCACCCTCGCCGACATCGTCCCCGACCCCGAGAAGGCCCGCGCCCACCCCGGCGCCACCGCCGTCCTCGGCCGGCTGGTGCCCCGGCTGCGCGCCGCCGCGGTGATCACCGGCCGCCCGGCCGGCGTCGCGGTCCGCCTCGGCGGCGTCGCGCACGCCCCCGGCCTGGAACACCTCGTCGTCCTCGGCCACTACGGCGCGGAGCGCTGGGAGGCCGCCTCCGGCGCCGTCCAGGCCCCGCCCCCGCACCCCGGCGTCGCCGCCGTACAGGCCGAACTCCCCGCCGTCCTGGAGGGCACCGGCGTCTGGCACGGCCCCTGGGTCGAGACCGCCGTCGAGCTCAAGGGTGGCCGGGCCCTCGCCGTCCACACCCGCCGCGCCGCGGACCCGCAGGCCGTCCTCGACCGGCTGCGCGGCCCACTGACCACGCTCGCCGAACGCCACGGCCTGATCGTGGAGCCCGGCCGACTGGTCCTGGAACTACGGCCGCCGGGCATGGACAAGGGCGTCGCGCTCGCCGACTGGGTCCGCGAGACGGGTGCAAAGACAGTTGTGTACGCCGGTGACGACCTCGGCGACCTGGCCGCCTTCGCCGCAGTGGAGAAGCTGCGCGCCGAGGGCCTCACGGGCGTGCTGGTGTGCAGCGGCAACAACGAGGTCACCGAGTTGGCCGAGCGCGCCGATCTGGTCGTGGACGGCCCGGCCGGTGTCGTCGAGCTGCTCGACGCGCTGGCGCACCGGCTGGCCGCCGGCTGAGCGCGCGGGCGCACCCGCCAGGGCAGCCCCGCGCGCCCTACGCCTGGAGCGCCCGCAGCTGGTCGAGGAACCACCGGGCCGGCGGCAGCGCCGTGGCCGCAGCGGCAAGCCGCCGGGTGCGCTCGGCCCGCTCCTCGCCGTCCATCGACAGTGCCGTGTGCAGCGCCTCCGCGGTGGCGTTGACGTCGTACGGATTGACGGTCAGCGCGTCCTCGCCCAGCTCGGCGTGGGCTCCCGCCTCCCGCGAAAGCACCAGGGCGCAGCCCCCGTCGGAGACCACCGGGATCTCCTTGGCGACCAGGTTCATACCGTCCCGGATCGGGTTGACGAGGGCGACGTCCGCCAGCCGGTAGGCGGCGAGCGAGCGCGCGAAGTCGTCCTTGACGTGCAGCACGACCGGCTGCCAGCCGGCCGTGCCGAACTCGTCGTTGATCTCCTCGGCCAGCCGGCCCACCTGGTCGGTGTAGTCGCGGTAGACGGCCAGATCCTGGCGCGAGGGATAGGCGAAGGCGACGTGCACGACCCGCTCGCGCCACTCGGGCCGGTCGGTCAGCAGCCGGCGAAAGGCGAGCAGCCCGCGCACGATGTTCTTGGACAGCTCGGTGCGGTCGACCCGGACGACGGTCTTTCGCTCCACCCCGCCGATCTGCCCGCGCAGCGCCGTCAGTCGTTCCTCGACGTCGGGGCGGTGCGCCCGCTCGCGCAGGAACTCCGCGTCCGCGCCGAGGCCGTACACGCCGATCGAGGTCTTGCGCGGCTTGCCTCCCGCGGGGGCCGTCAGGAGGTAAGGCGCCTCGTCGCCGGGGTGGCGCGCCTGGCAGTCCGCGCCGAGCGCCGTCTCGCAGCAGCCGATGAAGGCCCGCGCCCACCGCTCGGTCAGGAAGTTCGCGTGGTCCGCGCCGAGGATGCCCGCGGCCAGCTGCCGCTGGATGTCGTCGGGCAGCATCGCGAAGTACTCCGCCGGGGCCCACGGTGTGTGCGAGAAGTGGGCGATGCGCAGGTCGGGGCGGCGGTCGCGGAGCAGGCCGGGCACCAGCGCCAGGTGGTAGTCCTGGACGAGGACGGCCGCGCCGGGTGCCGCCTGCTCGGCCAGCGCGTCGGCGAAGGCGGCGTTGTAGGCCACGTAGGACGCCCACTGCGCACGGAAGGCCGAATCGAAGGCGGGCTCCAGCGGCGTCTGGTAGAGCATGTGGTGGACGAACCACAGGACGGAGTTCGCGATGCCGTTGTAGGCGTCGGCGTACACCTCCGCCGGGATGTCCAGCATCCGGACGCGCTGTCCGCCGGTGTCCTCCGCGGACAGCAGCCCGCCGGTGCGCCGCACCGCCTCCCGGTCGCCCTCGCCGAGCGCGGCGCACACCCACACCGCGTCGGTGTCCGGGCCGATGGCCGACAGGCCCGAGACGAGCCCGCCGCCGCCGCGCTTGGCGCTCAGCGCGCCGTCCTCCCCCAGGGTGTAGGAGACCGGACCGCGATTGGACGCGACGAGAACCTCGGCACCACTGCGCTCGGAGACCATGCCGCGAGACTAACCCGCGACAGATCCGCTCAAACGTACGGAGTCGGTCAGGCCGCCCGCCGCTCGGCGTATTCGGGGACATCGGCCATCGGAGGCCGCTCCTCGGTGTCCACGTCCGTCGTGCGCGGCACGAATCCCTCCTGGCCGCGATCGAACTGCGTCAGCCGTGGCCGGATCAAGTGGCCGCGGGTGAGGCGCAGTTGGGCGGTTCGGTAGATCGCCGCCGCCATCCTCCCGAGAGCCTGGCCGTCCTGATGGCGGTGCTTGCGGACGCCCACGTCGACCTGCGCCAGGGCGTCCAGGCCGACGGTGTGCAGGGCGTCGACGAGCAGGCCCAGCTCGACGCCGTAGCCGACCGGGAACGGCAGCCGCTCCAGCAGCGAGCGTCGGGCCGCGTACTCACCGCCCAGTGGCTGGACGAAGCCCGCCAGCTGCGGCCAGTGCAGGTTCAGCAGCGGGCGGGCCACCAGCTCGGTGACCCGGCCGCCCTGACCGGCGCCCGAGCCGTCCACGCCGGTCTCCAGCGGCCGGTCGTACATCGCCTTCACGAACTGGATGTCCGGATCCGTCAGCAGCGGGCCGACGATCCCGGAGACGAACGACGGCGAGAACTCGCGCAGGTCGGCGTCGACGAAGCAGACGATGTCGCCGCTGGTGGCGAGCAGCGAGCGCCACAGCACCTCGCCCTTGCCGGGCAGCGCGGGCAGCCGCGGCAGGACGCTGTCGCGGTGCACCACCCTCGCCCCGGCCGCCGCCGCGACCTCGGCCGTACGGTCGGTGGATCCGGAGTCGAGCACCACCAGCTCGTCGACCAGCGGCACCGCCTCGGTCATCAGCTCGCCGCGGATCGCCGCGACGATCGTGCCGACCGTCGCCTCCTCGTCGAGTGCGGGCAGTACGACGCTGACCTTCCGGCCCGTCTGCCGCTTGGCCTCCAGGAGCCGGCCGAGCGGCCGGTCGGCAGCGGACCAGGAGCGGCTGCTCAGCCAGCGCTCCACTTCTTCCAGCACGTCTACGATCTCCTCGGTGGCCGTCGAACGACGACCGTGTGATCCATCTCGCGGTTCGGACGACTATCTCAACCCTCACTGCCTTCGGTTACAGTCTTGAACAACGCGGATCACCGTCGTATGTCGGGGGTGCCGCGGAACAAACGCCTGGGTTTCGGCCCAGCGCCATACCGCTCATCCAGAGGGGCAGAGGGAAACGGCCCGTTGAAGCCCCGGCAACCCTCCAGCCGGTCTTGCCGCCAGGACGCTGATGTCCCGCGCGCGTGAGGCTCCCGGCTAGGGAAGGTGCCAAATCCGTCTCGTGGCGAGATGCGCCGCGAGGAAGATGAGGAGAAAGGGCCTCGCCTCCATGGCTGTGCAAGTCACCGAAAACACTCCCTCCGTCGCTCTCGGTCCCGCCGCCGCGCTCTCCTGCCGCGAGTGCGGACAGCGCTTCGACCTCGGCCCGATCTTCGCCTGCCAGGAATGTTTCGGGCCGCTCGAAGTCGCGTACGACCTGCCGAGCGGCGACCCGGAGGCCCTGCGGAAGCAGATCGAGGCCGGCCCCGACAACATCTGGCGCTACGCGCCGCTGCTGCCCGTCCCCGCCGACGTCGCGGACAAGCCGAACCTGAACCCGGGGTTCACCAAGCTGGTCAAGGCCGACAACCTCGCCCGTGAGCTGGGCGTCACCGGCGGTCTGTACGTCAAGGACGACTCCGGCAACCCCACGCACTCCTTCAAGGACCGCGTCGTGGCGATCGCCGTCGAGGCGGCCCGCGCCTTCGGCTTCACCACCCTGTCCTGCTCCTCCACCGGCAACCTCGCCGGTGCGGTCGGTGCCGCGGCGGCCCGCGCGGGCTTCCGCTCCTGCGTGTTCATCCCGCACGACCTGGAGGCCGGCAAGGTCGTCATGGCCGCGGTCTACGGCGGCGACCTGGTCGGCATCGAGGGCAATTACGACGACGTCAATCGCTTCTGCTCGGAGCTCATCGGCGACCCGCTGGGTGAGGGCTGGGGCTTCGTCAACGTCAACCTCCGCCCCTACTACGGCGAGGGCTCCAAGACACTGGCGTACGAGATCTGCGAGCAGCTGGGCTGGCAGCTGCCGGACCAGATCGTCATCCCGATCGCCTCGGGCTCGCAGCTGACGAAGATCGACAAGGGCCTCAAGGAGCTCATCGCGCTCGGCCTCGTCGAGGACAAGCCGTACAAGATCTTCGGCGCGCAGGCCGAGGGCTGCTCGCCCGTCTCGACGGCCTTCAAGGCCGGCCACGACGTGGTGCGGCCGCAGAAGCCGAACACCATCGCCAAGTCGCTGGCCATCGGCAACCCGGCCGACGGGCCGTACGTGCTCGACATCGCGCGCCGTACGGGCGGTGCGGTGGAGGATGTCAACGACGAGCAGGTCGTCGACGCGATCAAGCTGCTGGCCCGGACGGAAGGGATCTTCGCGGAGACCGCGGGCGGTGTGACCGTTGGCGTGACGAAGAAGCTCATCGACAGCGGTCTGCTCGACCCGTCCCTGTCCACGGTCGTCCTGAACACCGGCGACGGCCTCAAGACGCTTGACGCCGTCGCCCCGACCACGGGGCCCTCGGCGACCATCCGCCCGAGCCTGGACGCGTTCCGCGCGGCCGGTCTGGCCGGCTGACCCGCCGTACGCAGCCATACGGCCGCCGTACGCAGCCATACGGCCGGCGAGCGCAGCCGTAGGCAGTCGCACAGCCCCGAACTTGTACTCCGAAGTCGCTGGAAGGCAGAACCCATGAGCGTCAACGTCCGCATCCCCACCATTCTTCGCACCTACACCGACGGCAAGGCCGAGGTCGCGGCAGACGGCGCGACCCTCTCCGAGGTGATCGCCGACCTGGAGAAGAACCACCAGGGCATCGCGGCCCGGGTGCTGGACGACGCGGGCAAGCTGCGCCGTTTCGTGAACGTCTACGTCAATGACGACGACGTGCGTTTCGAGCAGGGCCTGGAGACGCCGACGCCGGACGGGGCGGGTGTCTCGATCATTCCGGCAGTGGCCGGCGGGTGCTAATTCGCGCCATCTCTTCTCTCGCTTGACTGGAATTGCCCCGTCCGCCGAAAAGCGGACGGGGCAATTCCGTTCTGTGAAAGGGGATACCATGGCGATGATCCCTCTCCGCGCGCGTGCCGAACGCATATGAGACCGCGGCGAGTTGTGCCCAAAGTGTGTGCGGCATTTGTCGCCCAGGTGCGTTATGCCCGGCCCGGCTTGCCCAGGGAAAGCGGTGTTTCACCGCATATTGCCGATTCTCCGGCGCCAGAATTCTCGTCCGATTGACCTGTTGCGCTGGGCAGTGGTGCAGATACATTCAGCGGCGGTCGACGCGTTCCGGCGCACACCCCGCGGGCCTTTCGGGGGGTGAGGTCTGACCCGGGTCCGCGGAGTGCGGTCCTGTGCAAGGGCCAGTAATAGGGGAGTTAGGCATGGCTCAGGGCACCGTCAAGTGGTTCAACGCGGAGAAGGGGTACGGCTTCATCGCGGTCGACGGTGGTGCGGATGTTTTCGTCCACTACAGCGCGATTCAGATGGACGGCTACCGCACCCTTGAGGAGGGTCAGCGGGTCGAGTTCGAGATCTCGCAGGGCCAGAAGGGGCCGCAGGCGGACATGGTCCGGGTGGCCGGCTGAAGCGCCGACCGACTGCAGCGTGATGAGGGTCCGCATCCCTGAGGGGGTGCGGGCCCTCTGCTGTGTGTCCGGTGGCCGTCGTGTCCGGCGGGTGTCCGGTGGGCGTCCGGAGGGTGGGCCATCGCGGGAGGCGCTTGCACTCGCACCCCCCGAGTGCTAATCATTGCGTTAGCACTCTCCGAGTGAGAGTGACAGTTAAGGACCGACTCGGTGAGGTCGGCAGGCCGGTGGGGCAAGGAACCACAGGCTCGCAGACCGTCCGTCGCGGGCGCCAGCGCGGTCCGGAGCAATCCACCCCTGTCCGGGAGGACCACTTCACATGGCCAAGATCATCGCGTTCGACGAGGAGGCACGGCGCGGTCTCGAGCGCGGGATGAACCAGCTCGCCGACGCCGTCAAGGTCACCCTCGGCCCCAAGGGCCGCAACGTCGTCCTCGAGAAGAAGTGGGGCGCCCCCACGATCACCAACGATGGTGTTTCCATCGCCAAGGAGATCGAGCTCGAGGACCCGTACGAGAAGATCGGCGCCGAGCTGGTCAAGGAGGTCGCGAAGAAGACGGACGACGTCGCCGGTGACGGCACGACGACCGCGACCGTCCTGGCGCAGGCGCTGGTCCGCGAGGGCCTGCGCAACGTAGCCGCCGGCGCCAACCCGATGGCCCTCAAGCGTGGCATCGAGAAGGCCGTCGAGGCCGTCTCCGCCGCCCTGCTCGAGCAGGCCAAGGACGTGGAGACCAAGGAGCAGATCGCCTCCACCGCCTCCATCTCCGCCGCCGACACCCAGATCGGCGAGCTCATCGCCGAGGCGATGGACAAGGTCGGCAAGGAAGGCGTCATCACCGTCGAGGAGTCCCAGACCTTCGGTCTGGAGCTGGAACTCACCGAGGGTATGCGCTTCGACAAGGGCTACATCTCGGCGTACTTCGCCACCGACATGGAGCGTATGGAGGCGTCGCTCGACGACCCGTACATCCTGATCGTCAACTCCAAGATCGGCAACGTCAAGGACCTGCTGCCGCTCCTGGAGAAGGTCATGCAGTCCGGCAAGCCGCTGCTGATCATCGCCGAGGACGTCGAGGGCGAGGCCCTGTCGACCCTGGTCGTCAACAAGATCCGTGGCACCTTCAAGTCCGTTGCCGTCAAGGCTCCGGGCTTCGGTGACCGCCGCAAGGCCATGCTCGGCGACATCGCCATCCTCACCGGTGGCACCGTCATCTCCGAGGAGGTCGGCCTCAAGCTGGAGAACGCCGGCGTCGACCTGCTGGGCCGCGCCCGCAAGGTCGTCATCACCAAGGACGAGACCACCATCGTCGACGGTGCCGGTGACAGCGAGCAGGTTCAGGGTCGTGTGAACCAGATCCGCGCCGAGATCGAGAACTCGGACTCGGACTACGACCGCGAGAAGCTCCAGGAGCGCCTGGCGAAGCTGGCCGGCGGCGTGGCCGTCATCAAGGCCGGTGCCGCCACCGAGGTCGAGCTCAAGGAGCGCAAGCACCGCATCGAGGACGCCGTTCGCAACGCGAAGGCGGCCGTCGAGGAGGGCATCGTCGCCGGCGGTGGCGTGGCCCTGCTCCAGGCCTCCGCGGTCTTCGAGAAGCTCGAGCTCGAGGGCGACGAGGCCACCGGTGCCAACGCGGTGAAGCTGGCCCTGGGGGCCCCGCTGAAGCAGATCTCCGTCAACGGCGGCCTCGAGGGTGGCGTCGTTGTGGAGAAGGTGCGCAACCTGGCCGTCGGCCACGGCCTGAACGCCGCGACCGGCGAGTACGTCGACATGATCGCCGAAGGCATCATCGACCCCGCCAAGGTCACGCGCTCCGCGCTGCAGAACGCCGCCTCCATCGCGGCGCTGTTCCTCACCACCGAGGCCGTCATCGCCGACAAGCCGGAGAAGGCGGGCGCTGCCCCGGCCGGCGGCGGCATGCCGGGCGGTGACATGGACTTCTGATCCTCCCGGATCAACTGTCCTCACGTTCGCAGGGGCGGCACCTTCCTTCCAGGAGGGTGCCGCCCCTGCGGCGTTTCCATGGGCCGCGGTGCTGTGGCTACAGCCGTCGCCGTCGGTCAGCGGGCGTGGTCCTTGAGCTTTTCCGTCTTCAGGGTGATACCGATGGGCCGGGGATTTCGATGAGGCTTCCGTAGGGGTGCGAGACCCGGATCGGATGCTTGCCGTTCCTCGGTTCGCTGTACACCGTGACGGTGCACGTGTCGCGGTCGATGAGGAGCTATACGGGGATGCCGGCGACAGCATGACCGTCGAGCTTCTCGTGACGGGGACGGCGGGCACGGCGGGCATGGCGGTCGGTTTCGGCGTGAGCCCCGAGGGCGCCGGACGTGTCCGTATGCCATGTCGGCTGTCCAGCGGGCATGGCATACGGACACGTCAAGCGCGGGCCCGTTTCGGGGGCACGGTGTGGCGCAGGGGTCAGACGTTCGCCGGTTGGGCGTCCGGGTCCTGGTGGTCGGGTGTCGGGGCGGGAGCGCGGCCGCTGTCCGGGACGGCGGTCGGGGTGGTGGGGGCGGCGCCGGTGTCGGCATCGGTGCGGGTGTCGGCGTTCAGGTCTGTGAGCATCTGCTTGCTGAAGCCGAAGAAGTAGGTGGCGAGGAAGCCGACGACGTAGCCGACGGCCAGGCCCATGGCGTAGACGGCGATCGTGGTGCCGACGCCTTGGTTGCCCTTGACCAGGGGGAAGAGGGCCCAGCCGGACGGGCCGATGGCGGTGGAGCCGACGGCGTCGCCGAGTTGGTTGAACAGACCGACGAAGCCGCCACCGAAGGCTCCACCGACGCAGGCGGTGATGAAGGGGCGGCCGAGCGGGAGTGACACGCCGTAGATCAGGGGCTCGCCGACGCCCAGGAAGCCTGCCGGGAGGGCGGACTTGATGGTCGTACGCAGGGAGCCGTTGCGCGGGAGGCGGAGGTAGACGGCGAGGGCGGCGCCGACCTGGCCCGCGCCCGCCATGGCGAGGATGGGCAGCAGAACGGTGTAGCCCTGCTGCTCGATGAGGGTGGTGTGGATGGGGATCAGGGCCTGGTGGAGGCCCAGCATGACCAGGGGGAGGAAGAGCCCGCCGAGGACGAAGCCGGCGAAGGCACCGCCGTGTGCGAGCAGCCAGTTGGCGAAGCTGCCGATGGCGGTGGAGACCTCCCCGGCGGCGTACATCAGGCCGAAGATGGTGACCAGGCCGGTGAGGAGGACCGTGAGGGTGGGGGTGACGAGGACGTCGAGCGCCTCGGGCACCCACTTGCGGCACCACTTCTCCACCTGGACGGCGAGCAGGGCAGCGGCCAGCGCGCCGAGGACGCCGCCCTGGCCGGGGGAGAGCTTCTGCCCGAAGGCGGTGATGTTCGCGACGCCCGGGAAGACGATGATCGCGGCTACCGCGCCGCCCAGGATGGGGGTGCCGCCGAACTCCTTGGCGGTGTTGTAGCCGACGAACACGGCGATCAGCGACATGAATCCGGAGGCCATGGCGGCCAGTGCCGGGACGGCCGAGGGCAGCCAGCCGAGGTTGGTCAGCAGGCCGTTGATGCCCGCGACGATGCCGCAGCCGATCAGGGCCGGAATCAGCGGGACGAAGATGTTGGCGATCCGGCGCAGGAAGAGCTTGACCGGGGTGGCGTTCTTCGCCTTCTGGCGGGCCTTGAGGGCTGCGCCCTGGGCGGCCAGTTCATCCGCGGTGGTGGAGTGCGACGCAGCGGGGTCGGACTCCGGTGCCGGGGCGGCGGTGGCGGGCTCGGGGGCTGAGGGTGTGGCGGTGGCCGGTTCGGGGGCGGTGGCCGGTTCGTGAGTGGTGGCGCGCGCCTCCTCGACCAGTCGCTCGAACTCGGGAGTGACCCGGGCGACCGTGCCGGGGCCCAGCACGATCTGGTAGGTGTCGTCCTCGACCACCCCCATCACGGCGGGCAGTGCCTGCAGTGCGTCGTCCTGGACCAGCGAGCGGTCCACGATGCCGAGGCGGAGCCTGGTCATGCAGTGGGCGATGGAGGAGAGGTTCCCGGCGCCGCCGACGAGGGGGAGGATCGCGGCGGCGGTGGCGCGGTTCTTGTCTTCGCTCATGTGCGGTGCCTTGCTGTGCGAGCAATCAGGGGTCGGGTCAGGTGTTCCGCGTGGCCTGCAGGGCTGCGCGGAGATGGCCTCGGGAGTCGTGGAGAAGGCGGGCGGCCGTCGGACCGTCGACCTCGCCGAGGAGGGTGAGGATGGCGTTCTTCACCTCGCCGTCCGTCGCGGCGAGCGCTGCCTCGATCTCCTGATCACCGGCGCCGGTGGCCAGCGCGACGATGCGCCGGGAGCGGGCCCGCAGCTTTTCGTTGGAGGCGCGGACGTCGACCATCAGGTTTCCGTAGGTCTTGCCCAGCCGGATCATGGTGATCGTCGAGAGCATGTTGAGCACCAGCTTCTGGGCCGTGCCCGCCTTCAGCCGGGTGGAGCCGGTCAGCAGTTCGGGGCCGACGACGACCTCGATGCCGTGCTCGGCGGACGCGGCCAGCTCCGAGCCGGCGTTGCAGGACAGGCCGATGGTCAGGGCGCCCAGCGAACGGGCGTGCTCGACGGCCCCGATGGCGTACGGCGTGCGGCCGGAGGCGGAGATGCCGACGACGGTGTCCAGGTCCGTCAGACCGATCGTGGACAGATCCTCGGCGGCGAACTTCTTGCTGTCCTCGGCGCCCTCGACGGCGGTGACCATCGCGGACGGGCCGCCCGCGATCAGACCGAGCACCTCGGAGGGATCGGTGTTGAACGTCGGCGGGCACTCGCTGGCGTCCAGCACCCCGAGCCGGCCGGCCGTGCCGGCCCCGGCGTAGATCAGCCGGCCGCCCTGGGCCATCCGCGCGGCGGTGGCGTCGATGGCGGCGGCGATCTGCGGGAGCTGCCCGGCGACGGCGGCGGGGACCTGAGCGTCCTCACCGTTCATCGTGCGGGCGATCTCCAGGGTGGAGCACCTGTCGATCTCGGCGAGCTCGGGCCGGAACGCCTCTGTGGTGAGGGTGTCCAGCTGGGCCCGCAGCTGTGCGTGTTCGGCGGGGGAAGTCATGGGTGTCGGCTCTTTCCGGGCTCGTACGGCTCAGTACGACGTGATGGGTGCGGGGCTCGGCGGCAGTGGGCAGGGGAGCGCAGCGCTGAGGGGCGGCGCTGACAACCGGCGCTGATGACCGTCGCTGAAGCTCAGCGAGGGGAGCGCGGGGAGTGGCGGTGCGCGAGAGCTTCGTAGGACGCGGAAAGGGCGGGCGCCGCGGTCTCGTAGGTGCGCTGCGCCACTCCTATGAACAGGCAGTCGACGACGAGGAGTTGGCTCGTCCTGGAGGACATCGCGGCCGGTCGCAGCTCGCTCTCGCGGGCGGTGGAGGTGGTCAGGATGTAGTCGGCGTACGAGGCGATCTCACTGTCCGGGCGGCCGGTGATCGCGATGGTTGTCGCGCCGTGGTCGAAGGCGACCCGCAGTGGCTCTATGACGTCGGTGGTGCGCCCGGAGTGGGTGATGGCGATGGCGACATCGCCGGTCCGCAGCTGCACGGCGTTCGTCACGGCGAGGTGCGGGTCGGAGTGCGCATGCGCGATCAGGCCGATGCGCAGCAGCTTCTGGGCGAGGTCCTGGCCGACGAGGTTGGACGCGCCGATGCCGTAGACGTCGATGCGGCGGGCCGCGGAGAGCACGCCGACGGCGGCTTCGAGCTGGGTGACGTCCAGACCGGCCGCGGTGTCGGCGAGGCACTGCTGCTCTTCCTGGGCGAGCTTGGCGACGACGTCGGTCAGGGAGTCGTCGACCGCTATGTCGGCCGTCACGGCCGGTGCGCCGCCGGCCGCCTGCTGCGCGGCGAGTGCGGCGAGCGCCAGACGCAGATCGCGGTAGCCGGGGTAGCCGAGCAGCCGCGAGGTCCGCACGACGGTGGCCTCGCTCGTGCCGGTGCGTTCCGCGAGGCCGGTGACGGTGAGGGCGGCACAGCCGGCCGGGTCACCCGCGACCGCTTCGGCGACTCGCTGCATGGAGCGGGTCATCGTCGGGACGAGGGTACGGACCTTGGCGGCCAGTGCCGCGGGGGCGGGTGGGGCCGGGGCCGGCCGGGTATCGGTGGCCACGTCCTTGAAAGTTTCCTTCAGGCTGCTGCTCACAGCTGAAAAGTAATTTCATAGACGTCGTGCGTCAATACCCTCCGTGAGACCTGTGGACAAGCGGCGTGGCGCGCATCGACCTGTGGATGACGGTGGGGTGCGGCGCGGGTCCGCGAGACAATGGACGGCATGGAGCTGGAACAGGCATTGCATGCCGCGCGAGCGCTGGTCCTCGCCGACCTGATGGCGGACGACGTCGCGGACGCCGACATCGTCTCGCTCGTCGAGGACGCGGTCGTCCACCGCCGATGGTGGGTCGAGCAGTGGCCTGAAGGTGTCGGATTCGTCGCGGGACTGATAGCGCAGGACGTCCAGGACGCGTTGCTGGAGAGGTACGGCCGCTGGCCGCTGTGCCCCGTATGCACCCAGTCCGGGGACCCTCACGCGCTGGATGTCGAGCCGGAGTTGGGGCCCGATCCGCACTGGGTCTGCCCCAAGACGGCGGTCGCGGTGGCCCGCGTCGGCAGGCTGCGCACCCCCACCGAGGGCTGACGCGATGACCGGGCCGGAGAGCTGACGTGGCGATCTATATCGATCCGCCGACGTGGCCGGGCCACGGACGGATGTGGTCGCACCTGGTCAGTGACACCTCCTTCGAGGAGCTGCACAGCTTCGCGGCCGCCATCGGCGCGCCCAGGCGGGCGTTCGAGCGCGATCACTACGACCTGCCCGAGGAGCGGTACACCGACGCGGTGCGCGCCGGGGCGGTGGAGATCGGCAGCAAGGAGCTCGTCCGCCTGCTGACGGCCGCGGGGCTGCGCAGGCCCAAACACCGCCCTGGGCCGGCGGCCACGGGGCGGGAGGGCGTGCCCGACGAGCCCACTGGCGGCGCGTCGCACCGCCGGGGCGGCGGGTAGCCCGCGCACGATGGGGCCAGTTTCGTGCGCCGCACCGAAAGGGACAGCCATGTCAGCCAGGGAACCGGCCACCACGCTCACCACCAGGTTCAGCAGCGAGGACGCCACCCCCACCGCGTGGTCCACGGCGGTGGGCGGCCTGACGGAGGCGGAGATCTTCTGGCTCAGCACCGTCCGGCCCGACGGCCGCCCGCACGTCACCCCGCTGCTCGCCGTCTGGGCGGACGACGCCCTCCACTTCTGCACGGGCCCGGACGAGCGCAAGGCCAAGAACCTCACGGCCAACGCCCGGTGCGTGCTGACCACCTCCACGGCCGGCGGCAACGACCTGCATGCCGGACTCGACGTGATCATCGAAGGGGAGGCGGTACAGGTCCAGGACGAGACCACGCTGCGCGGGCTGGCTGACCTGTACGCCGCCAAGTACGGCAGCGACTGGCACTTCGACGTGCGCGACGGCGCGTTCTACGGCGCCGGCGACCGTGCCGACGTCTTCCGGGTCGAGCCCGTGCGGGCCTTCGGCTTCGGCCGCGGGGAGACCTACAGCCAGACCCGCTGGAGCTTCGACGGGCAGAGGTGAGGGGGCGGGGCAGAGGAGCGCCGGGCCGGCAAGGGCTGGCGGAGCGGCCCCCTCGACGCAGGCGCAGAGGCAGCCGGCCGGCGTCACACGGGCAGGCGCTGCGCCGAAAGACACTGGCGCACGCAGCAGGCCCCAGAGACTGCCGACACAGCGACCAGGGGTGCGCGGGTGCGGCGCCGACCCGGTCCGTGCCCGCCCCAGCAGGGGAGGTCCTCCGGGTCACCGGGTAGCGCCGATCCTCGCGCGGTCGGTGCCTGGTGGACATCACCCCATGCGGTCGGTGTCAGGAGAAACTGACCGCACGGGTCGACCGGTGCCCGCCCGTGCCGGCCCTGCCGGTCAGTGCCGCCTTCCGCCCGCTTCGGTCAGTGCCGGTCGGCGTTCTCGGGCTTGGTGATGACGACCCCCGAGGAGGCGACGAGGCGCGAGGGGTGGGGCGAGCGGTGCAGCCGGTAGGCGATGGCGGTGGTGCCGACGGCGACCGCCGCCAGGGCCGCACCGGTCCAGGCGACGGACGGGTATCCCCAGCCCGCGCCGATGGTCAGGCCGCCGAGCCAGGGGCCGAGCGTATTGCCGATGTTGAACGCGGCGGTGGTGGTCGCGCCGGCCAGCGTGGGCGCGGCATTCGCGACGTTGAACATCCGGGCGTTGAGTGCCGGGGCCGTGGCGAACGCGGTGACACCGAGCAGCAGGGCGAGCAGGACCGCGGCGACCGGGCTGTGCGCGGTCAGCCCCAGGACGGCCAGGACGACCGTGGAGGCGGAGATGCCGGCGAACAGCGTCCCGAAGAGATGCGCGTCGGCGATCCGGCCCCCGGTGAACGTACCGATCAGCGCCCCGACGCCGAACAGCGCGAGCACCGTCGGGACCCAGCTCTCGGCGAGCCCCGCGGTGTCGGTGAGCAGCGGCGAGAGGTAGGAGAAGAGCGCGAAGACGGCAGCGCCGTTCATGGCCGTGGCGGTCAGGGCGAGCCAGACCTGCTTGTCCTTGTAGATGGTCAGTTCACGGCGCAGCTGCGGCCGGTCGTCGCCCGTGGGCACGGCCGTACGCGGCACCAGCGCGATCACGCCGATCAGGGCGATCGCTGCGAGTCCCGCGACCGCCCAGAACGCCGCCCGCCAGCCCGCGTGCTGCCCGAGGAGCGCGCCGGCCGGGACTCCGGCGATGTTCGCGATGCTCAGGCCGCCGACCATCACGGCCATCGCGCGGGCCCGCGCGGTCACCGGCACCAGCGAGACGGCGACCGCCGCGCCCACGGCCCAGAAACCGGCGCAGGCCAGTGCGCTCACCACCCGCGAGGCGAACAGCACGCCGTACGAGGGGGCGAGCGCACCCGCCACCTGACCGAGGCCGAACAACGCCAGCAGGGCGATCAGCGTCGTCCGGCGCGGCAGCCGCAGGGTGGCGGCGGCCAGCACGGGGGCGCCGACCACCATGCCGATCGCGAACGCCGAGACCAGCAGTCCGGCCTGCGGGATGGAGACCCCGAGGTCACGGGCGAGCGGCTGGAGGATCCCGGAGAGCATGAATTCGCTCGTGCCGAGCGCGAAGACGGACAGGCCGAGGATGTAGACGGCTATGGGCATGCGGGCGCGTTCGGAAGGAGCAGGCATGACAGCAACCAACAGCGGTGAAGCCGCTGACATTCCCCCTCGGAGCTGCCGGAGCGGGTGACCTTGCCCATGTCGCGCCCGTACTCATGGCCGCGCGGTGACGGCCGTCATGAGAGCGCCATGCGCAGGGACGTCACGGCCCGCGCCGGCGCCACTCCAGGAGACCCATGAAGATCGGCGCCGCACGCTCCCGCTCAGCTGCTCAGCCGCTCAGCAGGTCGAGTTCGGTGGCCAGGTTGCGGCGGGCGATGTGCTCCCACCAGTCGTACGCCAGCGGCGTCCTGAACAGGCGCGGCAGGGAGAGCAGTTGACGCAGCACCGCGGACCGGCCGACAACGAAGTCGGGATCCGGCACGAACGCGTACTCCTCGCGGACGGCGGCGGCATAGGCCGCGTACCCCTCGGGTGAACCGGCGAGCACGGCGAGATCGGCGTCGCACAGCACCGCGCCGTCGAGGTCTTCGGGCGCCGGATCGTGGGTGCTGGTCAGGCGCACCAGGCGGGCCACCTCGGCCGTCCGCGCCGCGTCGACGCCCAGCTCGGGCAGGGCGCGTTCGGCGAGGGCCGCGCTGCGCTCCTCGTTCTCGGAACGGTCCGGCCGGTAGACCGCGTCGTGGAACCAGGCCGCCAACTGGACGGTGGCCAAATCCAGGGCGCAGTCGGACAGTTCGTCGATGTGATGCAGGACGTCGGCCAGGTGATGGCTGGTGTGGTAGCGCCGCTGCGGCTCGTCCCACCGGGCCAGGAGGTTCTCCGCGTACGGGTCGGGGTCGGGGTCCTCGGCCCCCTTGGTGCCACGGGCCTCTGCCACGGTCATGGCCCAGCGCCTGCGCAGCTCCGGCGCGAGGTCGGTGGTGCGCGCCGTTCGGGACACGGGAGTCATGCCCGCAATTGTGCCTCGGGGGCGGGTGAGGGGCGCGAACTGTCCGGTCCATGGCACGCCGCCTCGCGCCGGTGCGCGTCGCCGACGGTGTCCCGGACGTCCGCCCCCGAGCTCGGGCAGTCCCGCCGAACCGGCCCGCGCGGGCCCGGAGGGACAGGCCCGTGCTTGGTACACACCGGTGGTTTCCGCCGCGTCCCCGGCCGATGTGGCACCGGCGGTCCGGGCCACCCCTTACGCTGGATATTGGACTAGACCTGTCGCCCACTCGGCCTCGTGGCGCCTCGCGTCCCGTCCGGTGTCTGTTCGTCTCGTTACGTCATGGCTTGTCACGTCGTCGTCGGAGGATTGGGGTCACATGAGCAAGCGCGCACTCCTGGAGGTGATCGCGCTCGGCCCGGAGGACGCGGTCGCCGCCCAGGCCGGTGGAGCCGACCGCCTCGAACTGGTCACCGATATGGCGGCCGACGGGCTGACGCCGCCCCGGAGCACCTTCGCGGCCATCCGGGCGGCCGTCGACATTCCGCTGCGGGTGATGCTGCGGTCCTCCGACGGCTTCGCCGCCGGTGACGTGGCGGCGCTGTGCGAGGAGGCCGCGGCGCTGCGCGCGGAGGGCGCCGAGGAGTTCGTGCTCGGCTTCCTGACCCCGGACGGGCGGCCGGATCTCGTCGCGGTACGGGCGCTGGCCGAGGTGATCGAGGGCTGCCGCTGGACCTTCCACCGGGCCATCGACCGGGCCGCGGACCGCGACGCGCTGCGCAAGGAGCTGGCGGCGCACTGCGCGGTGTCCGGCTCCTCCGGTACGGCGACGGGACTCGACACGTTCCTCACGGCCGGTGCTGCCCAAGGGGTCGACGCGGGGCTGCCGACGCTCCTGGCCGAGCAGAGCCGTACGGCAGCGGGCGAATCCGGGTACGCGCCGCGCATCCTGGTCGGCGGCGGCCTCGGGCTCGGCCACCTGCCGGAACTGCGCGCGGCCGGCATCGACGCGTTCCACATCGGCGGCGCGGCCCGCCCCGCCGGCTGGTCGGCCCCGGTCGATGTGGCTGCCGTCCGGCAGTGGCGCGACGCGCTGGACGGAGTGCTGGACGGAGCACCGGCGTAACGGCCACGGAGGCTGCGGAGGCCGCGGAAAAACGGCCCCGGCGCCGGAGCGCCGGCGCCAGGGGCCGGGTGGGGTCAACCCCCACCTCTCCTCCTACCGCTGCTGTGGCAGCGTGCCGCCCAACTGCGTGGGCAGTGGCGCGGCGTGCACCACGGTCAGGCCGGACACCGGGCGGGTCAGGCAGACGTACAGCCGGCGCAGGCCGGTGCGCTCGTCCGGCTCGCCGTCGACGATCGCCGCCGGTTCGTCCAGCACCACGTAGTCGTACTCCAGGCCCTTGGCGAGCGTGGCGGGCACCAGCGTCAGCCGGGACTCGGCAGAGGTCTCCTCGCCCGGCGCCAGGCAGGCCACGCCGGCCTTCTCCAGGTCGGCGCGCAGTGCGGGGATCCGGGCCTCGGCGGCGATCAGGCCGATGGATCCCTCCTTCGCCAGGGACTCGTGGCAGGCGGCGAGTACGGCGGAGTCCTGGTCCTCGGGCGCTACGGTGCGTACCTCGAAGTCGCCCGCGGACTCACGGATCGAGGTCGCCTCCGTCAGGTCGGGGGCGATGGCCGGCAGCAGCCTGGACGCGTACGCGATGACCTCGCGCGGCACCCGGAAGCCCTGGGTCAGCTCCTCGACCGTCGACCCCGGCTTGCCCAGGTGGGCCAGTGCGTCCTCCCAGGTGTTCGTCGCCCACGGGGTCGTGCCCTGGGCGATGTCGCCGAGGACCGTCGCCGAACCCGTCGTGCAGCGTCGTCCCACCGCGCGGTACTGCATGGGCGAGAGGTCCTGCGCCTCGTCGAGGACCACATGGCCCAGGGACGGCGTGCGCGCCACCACGTCCATGGTTTCGTCGATCAACACCGCATCCGCTGCGGACCACTTGGCGCTCTTCACGCTCCGGGCCGGCTTGGCCCACAGGATCGCCTTCTGCTCCTCCGGTGTCAGGATGCCCTCGGCCTGCTCGGCCAGGAACTCCGCGTCCCCCAGCAGCCGTAGCACCAGCTTCGCCGGATCGACCGGCGGCCAGACCGCCTTGACCGCGGCCTTCACGGCGGCGTTGCGGGCCACCGCGTCCTGCACGCGGTCGTCCGGCGCCTCGCCGGCCTGCTCCATGCGGACCAGTACGGCATGCGCGATCCGCTGCGGCAGCGCGTCACGGGCAGCGCCGTAGCGAATGTCGCGTGCCATCAACTCCCGCACGATCTCTTCGAGTTCATAGGCGGGTACGCGCCAGCGGCGGGAGCCGCGGACGACCATGCAGGGTTCCTGCGGCATCGTGATGTGGGAGCGGACGGCACGCCGGAGCACCTCGGCCATACGGGCGTCGCCCTTGATCGTCGCCGCGGTCGCGTCGTCCGAGCCGCGCACCTCCACATGCCCGACCAGGTCGTCGACGGTGGCCTGCTTGACCTCCAGCTCGCCCAGGGCCGGCAGCACCTGCTCGATGTAGTGCAGGAAGGAGCGGTTCGGGCCGATGACGAGGGTGCCGGAGCGGGCCAGCCGCTCGCGGTGCGCGTACAGCAGATAGGCGACACGGTGCAGGCCGACCGCGGTCTTGCCGGTGCCCGGTGCCCCCTGGACGCAGACGGTGCCGCCGAGCCCGGCACGCACGATCTCGTCCTGCTCCGGCTGGATGGTCGCGACGATGTCGCGCATCGGGCCCACGCGCGGCCGCTCGATCTCGGTCTGCAGCAGCTTGCTGCTCTGCTCGGCCTCCGCCGGGTCGGTGAGGTGCTCGTCCTCGTACGCGGTCAACTCGCCGCCGGTGTAACCGAAACGGCGGCGCAGTTCGAGGTCCATCGGGTTCTTCTTCGAGGCCCGGTAGAACGGCTGGGAGACGGGCGCGCGCCAGTCGATGACCATCGGGTCGCCGTCGGCGTCGTGCACATGGCGGCGTCCGATGTAGAAGTCTTCGCCCGCCGCCCCCTCGGCGAGGTCGATGCCCGGGGCGTGCAGATAGTCGAGCCGACCGAAGAAGAGCGGGGTGTGCGAGAGATCGGCCAGCGCCTTGATCCGGGCGTCGATCTCGCCCTGGAGCACCTCGGCGTTGACCCAGTTGGCGGTGACGTCGGCGATGTTCAGCGCCTCGGCGTCCTCGCGCATGGCCCGGAGCGCGGCGCGGGAGGAGGCGAGATGGGCGCGCTCGCGTTGCAGGGGGTCGGCGTGGGGGCCGGACTCTTCGGCCCGGGGGGCTTCCGGCCCGAGCGGATGCGCTCCGCCGTCGGCGGCAGCGGTCTCGGGCGGTGCCGGGGTGGCCGCGGTCGGGTCGGTGGCGGGTGACGGGTGGGCGTGCGAGGGCACGGCGTTGCCTCCGGTGAGATGTACTGCGGCGGGCGCGCGCCACGGAAGCGGGCACGGTCGGCCGGGGCGGTGCGTCGGGCGGGTCATCAGCGTGCAGCGAAGGACCGGCCGGTTTCCGTCCGGTCGGCGGCACTCCTCGACGGGAGGCAGGGCAGACGCGCGATTGTAGTCAGCGGGCATTCCGGGCGCCAACGGATATTCGGCGTCCGGCACCGCGCGGGAGACCCCGAGGCCACCTCGTAGTCCCGTAGGGGTGGGAATAGGCCGGGAGTCTGACGTCCGGCCCTCTCGGGATGGACCCATGGACCGATGTGCGGCAATCGCGTGAAATCCATCATGGAGACATGAGCAGTGCAGCCTTTCACCCAGTCCCTGTGAGCCCGACCTCCCCGCGTGGCGCCGCCGGCGCGACGGCCCTGGGAGGCGCACCCACACATGGCGGACACCACCGCCATGTGCTGGGCAACGCGCTCCGCGCGGTCAAGGTCTTCGTCGCGGCCGCCTTCAGCGTCGCCGTCCTGGGCGAGTACGGCCATGACGATCATGCCGACGATTGACGCCTGACGATGGACGGGGCGCTTCTCCGCGGCCGCCTTGCCCCGCCGACCCGCCGACCCGCCGACTCGCCGCACCACGCGGGTACCTCTCGCCGCCCGCCCGCCCTTCTGCCGTAAACCCCTCACGTAACGCCCCGCAACGCCCCGCCCGCGCAAAAACCCCGGCGCCCCGTGTCCGGAGCGCACACGCACCTCTCCGCGCGCCCCACGGACAAGGCCGCGCACACCGCGCACAATCACGCGCAAGAGCCGGCCCCGAGCAGACACCCGGATGACCGGAAACCGTTACGGACGGTCGGCTCCGATCCACTAGCGTCGCCGCAGAGAGCGCGCTCAGGGCGACGAGAAGGGGACAACGGGTGTCTGCCGCCGACGGGGGACGAACGTGGACGTGGAGACGCACCTGGGCGCTGAGCGTCGCGAGACCCGGCAGGCTGCTCCTGGCGACAGCCCTGCTGGTGGCCTCCTTCGCCGGATTGTGGCTGCTCTATACGGTCCAGCCGCTGCCGATGTCCGACATAGTCGTCTACCGCGCGGAGGGGGAAGCCGCCGCGGCCGGCGGTGACCTCTACGGCTTCACGGTCACGAAGTGGGCACTACCGGCCACGTACCCGCCCTTCGCCGCCCTCCTGTTCATCCCCACGACGTGGATCTCGCTCGGCACCCTCAAAGTGGCCTGTGTCCTCGTCAACGCCGGGCTTCTCGCACTGCTGATCCACCTGTCCTGCAAGGCGGCCGGCCTGCGCAAGGCCGCCCACACCGCGCCCACCCTGCTCGCCGCGACCGCCCTGGGCCTCTGGCTCGAACCGGTCTTCCAGACGTTCGTCTTCGGGCAGATCAACCTCGCCCTCGCCTGCCTGGTCCTGTGGGACCTCTCCCGGCCGGACGGTGCCCGTTTCAAGGGCTTCGCCGTCGGCGTCGCGGCCGGGATCAAGCTCACGCCCGCGATCTTCGCGGTATACCTCCTCGTCACCGGCCGGGTGCGGGCGGCGTGCTCCGCCCTCGCCGGATTCCTCGGCTCGGTCCTGGTCGGCGTGCTGGTCCTGCCGGGCCCGAGCATCGAGTTCTGGACGCGGCGGATGTTCGAGACCGGCCGGGTCGGCAAGGCGTGGATCGTCGACAACCAGTCCCTCCAGGGGCTGATCGCCCGCGCGCTGCACGACCCCGAACCCGGAATCCTGTGGGCCGTCCCGGCGCTGCTCACGGCAGGCGCCGGGCTCTTCATCGCCCGCCGGGCCCACCGGAGGCGGGGGCTCGACAACTGGGGCGTGCTGATCACGGCCGTCACGGCGCTGCTGGTCTCGCCGATCAGCTGGTCCCACCACTGGGTCTGGTGCGTACCGCTGCTCGCCGCGCTCGCGGCACACACCCGCGGCATGCCACGGCGCCGCGCCCTCCTGGCCGTCGTCACCCTCGCCTTCACCGCCCGCACGCTGTGGGTGGTGCCGCACGCCGGCGACCTCGACCTGTATTTCTCCTGGTGGCAGCAGCTGCTCGCAGCGCCCTACCCCTTGTTCGGCCTGGCGTTCCTGGTGGCGATGGCCTGGTGGACGCGCGGTGGGTCGCCGCCCCTCGGCGGCCCCGGCCACATCCCGCTGCCCCGCACCGATCACGAACCCCTGAGCACGCGGTCCCGGGCGGGCTGAACACCCGGCAGCGGCCCCGGATCCGGCTGCGCGCCGGACGGGCTGCACCCGCATGCTGCTCGGCTTCTGGCGCAGGTCGCGCCGTTCGCCCCGCCGGGGGCAGCCCGACCGCTTGCTGATCAAGCGGGCGGCAGGCCACCCGCGCGGTCCCGGGCGACCTCAGACGTCCTCGTCCGCCGACAGCAGGTCATGGGAGTCGACGATCCGGTACGCGTACCCCTGCTCGGCCAGGAAGCGCTGGCGGTGGGCCGCGAAGTCCTGGTCGATGGTGTCGCGGGCGACGACCGAGTAGAACCGCGCCTCGTGCCCGTCCGCCTTCGGACGCAGCACCCGGCCCAGCCGCTGGGCCTCCTCCTGGCGCGAGCCGAAGGTGCCGGAGACCTGGATCGCGACCGTCGCCTCGGGCAGGTCGATGGAGAAGTTCGCGACCTTCGAGACCACCAGGACGGAGATCTCGCCCTCCCGGAAGGCCCCGAACAGCTTCTCGCGCTGCGCGTTGCTCGTCTCGCCCTTGATCACCGGGGCGTCCAGATGCTCACCCAGCTCGTCCAGCTGGTCGATGTACTGCCCGATGACCAGCGTCTGCTCGCCCTGGTGCTTGCGGACCAGCGCCTCGGTCACCCGCTGCTTGCTTGCGGTGGTCGCGCAGAAGCGGTACTTCTCCTCGGTCTCGGCCGTCGCGTACGCGAGGCGCTCGGAGTCGGTCAGATTGACCCGCACCTCGACACAGTCCGCGGGCGCGATGTACCCCTGCGCCTCGATCTCCTTCCACGGAGCGTCGAAGCGCTTGGGGCCGATCAGCGAGAAGACGTCCGACTCCCGGCCGTCCTCACGCACCAGCGTCGCGGTCAGCCCCAGCCGCCGCCGGGCCTGGAGGTCGGCGGTGAACTTGAAGACGGGCGCGGGCAGGAGGTGCACCTCGTCATAGATGATCAGCCCCCAGTCCCGCGAATCGAACAGCTCCAGGTGCGGGTAGACGCCCTTCCGCTTGGTCGTCAGCACCTGGTAGGTGGCGATGGTGACCGGCCGGATCTCCTTCTTCGTGCCGCTGTACTCGCCGATCTCGTCCTCGGTCAGCGACGTCCGCTTCACCAGCTCGTGCTTCCACTGCCGGGCCGAGACGGTGTTCGTCACCAGGATCAGCGTGGTCGCCTTGGCCTGCGCCATCGCGCCCGCACCGACCAGCGTCTTGCCCGCGCCGCAGGGCAGCACCACGACGCCCGAGCCGCCGTGCCAGAACCCCTCCACGGCCTGCTGCTGGTAAGGCCGCAGTGCCCAGCCGTCCTCGGCGAGCGCGATGTCGTGGGCCTCGCCGTCGACGTATCCCGCCAGGTCCTCGGCCGGCCAGCCCAGCTTGAGCAGCGTCTGCTTGATCTGGCCGCGCTCGGAGGGGTGCACCACGACGGAATCCGGGTCCAGCCGGGCCCCGACCAGTGGCTGTACCTTCTTCGACCGGAGGATCTCCTCCAGTACCGGGCGGTCGGTGGTGGTCAGCACCAGACCGTGTGCGGGGTGCTTGGTGAGGGTGAGGCGCCCGTAGCGGGACATCGTCTCCGCGATGTCCACCAGCAGAGCGTGCGGTACGGGGTATCGCGAGTACTGCACCAGCGCGTCGACGACCTGCTCGGCGTCGTGCCCGGCCGCCCGCGCGTTCCACAACCCGAGGGGTGTGACGCGGTAGGTGTGGATGTGCTCCGGGGCGCGTTCGAGCTCGGCAAAGGGCGCGATGGCCCGCCGGCACGCGTCCGCCAGCTCGTGGTCCACCTCCAGAAGCAGCGTCTTGTCGCTCTGGACGATGAGAGGTCCGTTCACGCGCCTCGCCTTTCGCTTCCCGGGCATCGGCCGCAGATACGGCCAAACGTCCAGTGTGCCGCATCGCCGCAACCCACCCGGCCGGGACCGCCCGTACGACGGGCCGGCGGGGCACCTCCCCGCCGCCACTGTCTTCAGCGTTCCGCCGCGGTACGGGGATTCCCGCGGGCGCCCGGAAAACCGACGGAAAGCCGCGCATGCGCCGGGGGAATCCATGCCTTCTCGCGGCCCCGCCCGCTCTCAGACCGAGTCGTCCGCCAGCTCAGCCACGCCCGTGATGCGGTGCAGCGGGTAGGTGCGGACCTCGTCGGAGGTGTGGTCGTAGGCCGTGACGAAGCCGCCTTCCACCCGCACCGGCGCGATCACGCGTTGGCTGGCGGCGCCGTCGGCGTTGACGTAGCCGATCCACACGGCGGAGCTGGTGAGGACCGCGGCCTGCATCGTGGCGAGGGTCTCGGCCGAGGTGGTGCGGGGGAGCGCGCCGGACGCGGGGGCGGGCGCGTGCACCGGCTTGCGCTCCGCGGTCGCGGCGAGGTCGCCGGCGCGGATCGCGCGTACGGCCGCGTCGAGCAGGGTGGGATCGGGGGACGGCGGGCCGTCGGGGACCGGGGCGGGCGCCGTGCGCGGCGCGGTCCGGTAGGAGTCGGCGCGGGCGATCAGGACGTCGCCCTCGGCGGACTCGGCGGCCGGGGCGTAGCCCATCGACCGCAGGCCGTCGAGGAGTTGGTCGGGCGAGGTCTGGGCGGCCAGCACCGTCGGGGCCAGGCGGCGCAGCCGCAGGGCGATGGCGCGGCGGTCGGCGAGGATCTCGGAGAGCAGCGCGTCGTCGTCACAGCGGACGTACGCGGCGGCCGCGCCGATCCGCAGCCGACCGTGCTTACGGGCCACGTCCTCGATCAGGTAGGCCAGCGGCTGGGGTACGGGCGTCCTGGAGTGGGTGGTGAGGAACTCCTGGAGTTCGGCGGCGGAGCGGCCGGCGTCCAGGGCGCGCCGCACGGAACCCGGCGTGAAGCGGTAGACCGTCGCGCCGCCCTTGGACTCGATGTCGGCGAGCACGCCGAGCGCCTCGGCGAGCGGGCGGCGCAGCGGGCCGGGGGCGACCGCGGTCAGATCCGCCTGGAGCAGGACGTGGTCGAGCGGTTCCGGGAGGAGGGGCGCGAGGAGCGAGGCGGCGCGGTTCGCGGCGGCGCGGGTCTCCGCGGTGGTCGGGTGCGCCGACGCGGTCGCCGCGTCGATCAGGGCGCGGCCGTGCGCGGAGAGCGCGCCGCGACCGGTCACCCCGAGCAACTCGGCGTCCGCCAGTGCCCATTGGGCGAGGCGGGAGCGCAGGTCGTCGGCGGGGGAGGACGCGGCGCCCGGTCCTTCGCCCGTCGTGGCGGCCGTCGGGCCGGCGGACTGTGCCGTGCCCGCGCCCCGCAGGGGGCGCTCCCAGCGCAGCCGGGACAGGACGGCGGTGGGCGGGACGGACGTGCCGGGCGGGAGGGAGCCGAGCAGGGCGAGGGCGCGGCGGCGGACCTCGGGGGCCGGGGAGCGGTCGAGGTGGGGGCCCAGCGCGGCGAGCGCCCGGCCCTTCGCGTCGGCGGTGCCGACGACACCCGGTGTTCGGGTGGCGGAGAGCCAGCCGGCCGCGAGCACGGCCCAGCGCTCGTGATCGGGCAGTTCGAGCCACTCCTCGGCGGCGGGCGTGGTGGCGTACCGCTCGTCGGCCTCACCGTCGGAGGCCACCAGCCCGGCCGCGTAAGCCAGTTCCAGCCAGAAGGCGGCGAGCTGCTCGGAGGTGTCCAGGGCGACCGCGGTCCGCTTGAGGTCGCGCACGCTCAGGCCGCCGGCGCGCAGCACGGACGGCCCGCCGAGGTCCCATTCCTTCAGCAGTTCCTCGACGGTCGCCAGCGCGGTGAACGCCTGGCTCGCGGCGGCGTTGTCCACAAGCTGTGGATCACGTTCCGTCGCCGGGGCGAGCGGGGGCGGCATCGGTTCCGGAGAGCGGTGGGCGCGCCCGCCCCGCAGATGCAGCGCCGCCTCCCGGGGCAGCACGACATTGCGCGCCCCCGCGGGAAGCAGCAGACCGCGGTCGAGCAGCCACGTCAGATGCGGCGCAGGCCGCTCGGTGACCGCGCCGTAGGGCGGCCCCCACAGCAGCCTGTCGAGCACCGCGACCGACTCCGCGGGGGCGGTGTCCAGCAGCTCCGCCATCCGCGTGCGGTCGGTGAACAGGGCGGTCAGGGCGGCGACCGCGCTCACCGGGTCATGGGTCGCGGGCAGCCCGACCGCGGCGATGATCTCCTGCAGCCGCGTGGGGGACATCCCGGCGGTGGCCTCGGCGACCGTCGGGCCCAGGCCCGTCGGTGAGGGATGGGTGGCGCTCGGGGAGAGCAGCTCACGGGCCGTACGCACCAGCCGCAGCCGGTCGTCCGGGCCCCACACCAGCGCCTGAGCCCGCAGCTCGGCCACCGCGCGCGGCAGCTCAGCGGCGACCGCGTCGTCCCCCGCGTCCCCGCCCATCAGGGCGTCGAGGGTGGCGTACGGGCACGGGTCGGGGGCCACCGCCAGCGCCTCGGCGGCCTGCAGCACGAACCGGTCGAGCCGCTCCACGGCGCGCACGACCGACGCCCGGGTGCCGGCCCGGGTGGCCAGCTGGGTGACATCGCCCGGTACCGGATTGAGCAGATCGGGCCGGGCCCGCAGCAGGCCGACGAGCCCGCTGTCGGTGCGGGTCCTGAGCTCCTCGGCGAGGGTGCGGGGTGTACCGGTCATTCGTCCTACGTTAGCGGTGCGGGGGAGGCGGGGGCACCGTCCGGCGCCGCGCGGCCCGTCGTACGCCGCTGCCGAGCCGCGCGCCCGGCCCGGGCCGCTGCCCGCGCCGTCACCGGGAACCTGCGGCCCGCACGCCGATCGACGGGGTACCGTCGAAACAGCAACCAGCGCATGCCGCAGGGGATTTCGTGGGGATCGAGAGCGATCAGCTCGTCTTTGACTATCTGAGCCGGGTGGGCGACCTGGCCCAGCAGCGGGGTCTGCCGTCGGCCGCACGCATGCGGCTGGTGGCCACGCTGCGGGCCGAGATAGACGCACAGAAGGCCGACTCGGTCCCGGGTGTGCGGCGGATTCTGTCGCGGCTGGGGACACCGGAGGCGGTGGTGGCGGCCGCGGGATCGGGCGAGGGCCCGGCCGTGGGGAGCCCCCGCGCTCCTGAGGACGACGCGTCGGCGGGCCCCGCGGTGCCGCTCCTCCCGGATGCACCCGATTCCTCCGGGGCGCCGGAGTCCTCGCCGGGCACCCGGCCGTCGCGGCCCGCAGGCCGGCCCTTGTCCACCCCGCGGCAGAAGCTCAGCGGCCTGGCCTGGCGCAGCGGGCTGTCCGGCCTGACCGGCAAAGTGCCCGCGCCGCGTGAGGGGTCCGGGTCCGGATTCGCCCCGTCCTCCGGATTCGGCTTCCTGAAGAAGCCCGGCCGCCCCGAGCGGCCGCCGCTGCCCGACCTGGGCCAGACCGCCTCACCGCCGCATCTGGCGAGCGCCGCCGAACTGGGCGACACGACCGGCGGGCCCGACTGGTGGCGGGTGGAGGCGTCGCCGTTCGGGCCGGGGGAGACCGTGCCCGGATTCGTCGGGGGCATCGAGATCCCGGAGATCTGGGAACGGCCCCCGGGCGAGGACCCGCTCTCCCTCAAGAAGGCCGGAACGGATGACGGTGCCGCGCCGGACGCCGAGGCGACGGCCGGTGGGGCGGGCGCCCTTCCCGGGATGCTGCGCAAAGCGCTCGGCCGACGGCGCGGCGCGGCAGCGGCCGACCAGCCCGAGGCGGAGACCGCGGACGAGACGGCCGCCCCGGAGGTGGTCGCTCGGGCGCCGCTGAGCCCGGTGCTGTCGCTGGCGGTCCTGCTGCTGGCCGCAGGTGCCCTGCTGGGGTCCTGGCTCGCGCTGGCCGGAGGCTGGGGGCTGGCGTATGTCTCTCGGCGGCTGAGCCGGACGGAGGCGAAGTTCGCGGCGCTCGGTGTGCCGGGGGTCGTCGCGGGCGGCCTGATGGTGTGGCTGTGGGGGCGGTTCGACGGGCGCTGGGGCGATCCGATCGCGCAGGGCCGGCTCGGGCAGGAACTCGCCGACGGACTTCCGGCGGTGGCCCGGGTCGCGGCTGTCGCCTCCGCCCTGTTCCTGGTGTGGCGGATGAGGCGGACCCCGAGGTGACGGACGCGCGGTGAGCCGGACCGGCCGCAGGTCTCCTCGGTCGTACGCCCCTCCGGCCGCGCCCGGCGCCGGCCCGTCGTCGCCGGTGTGCGCGCGATGCACACCGCGGCGCAACGAACGCCTCACCACGCGTTTCCGGGGCGCTGGCCATGGCAGGCACAATGGCGGGCATGGCTGCGCACCCACTGACGGTCGGATTCGACCTCGACATGACGCTGATCGACTCCCGCCCGGGCATCAAGGCGGCATTCCAGGCGCTGTCCGCCCGGACCGGCACCTTCGTCGACGCCGACCTGGCCGTCACCCGGCTGGGACCGCCGCTGGAGCAGGAGATCCGCCACTGGTTCCCCGAGGAGCGGGTGGCCGAGATCAGCGAGGTCTACCGCGCGCTGTACCCCGAGCACGCCATCACGGGATCGCCGGCCATGTCGGGGGCCCCGGAGGCCATCGCCGCGGTGCGCGCGGCGGGCGGCCGGGCCGTGGTCGTCACGGCGAAATTCGAACCGAACGCGAAGCTGCATCTGCAGCACCTCGGCATCGAGCCGGACGCCGTCGTCGGCTCGCTGTGGGCGGAGGCCAAGGCGGACGCCCTGCGTGAGCACGGCGCGCAGATCTACGTCGGTGACCACACCGGTGACGTCCGCGGGGCACGCGCCGCTGACGCGCTGTCCGTGGCCGTGGCCACCGGCCCCTGCGCGGCTGCCGAGCTCCGCGCGGCCGGCGCCGACGTCGTGCTCGACGACCTGATCGCCTTCCCGGCCTGGCTGGAGCGGTACATCGCAAACGGCGGTTACGTGACCGAGGGCGCCGACGCCGCCTCCGCCTGACGGCGCTGGGCCACGGCGGACCGGATCACGCCCGCCGCGGCGACGAGGAACCCGGCGCCCATCAGCATGCAGACCCAGTAGAAGGCGGACGGCAGCGGCTCGGTCCCGATGAACAGCGGCGTCACCGTGGCGAGAGTGGCCAGCGCGCCAACAAGGAACATGATCGCGCCGATTCGGACCAGCAGATCCCCGGCCTGGGGAGTTTCGTCAGACACCTGACCAGGGTAAGTCCGGGCCAGAAGCACAGAGGAACCACCCTGCGACGTCTTGTCACCGGGCACCGGACCATTAGCCTTGTGTCGTGGCGGGCCCTGCGGCCCGCTGCAGTGCTATCCAGACCCGTTTTCCCACACATTTCCGCAAGTGATCCGGCCAGCTTTTTTCCCACGAGTACGAGGACGAGGACAGACGTGCCTACCGGCAAGGTCAAGTGGTTCAACAGCGAGAAGGGCTTCGGCTTTCTCTCCCGCGATGACGGCGGCGACGTCTTCGTGCACTCGTCGGTGCTGCCCGACGGCGTGGACGCACTCAAGCCGGGCCAGCGCGTCGAATTCGGCGTCGTAGCAGGCCAGCGCGGTGACCAGGCGCTGACCGTCACCCTCCTCGACCCCGCCCCCTCGGTGGCGGCGGCGCAGCGCCGCAAGCCCGACGAGCTCGCCTCGATCGTGCAGGACCTCACCACGCTGCTGGAGAACGTCACCCAGCAACTGGAGCGCGGCCGCTACCCGGACAAGGCCCACGGCTCCAAGATCGCCGGCATGCTGCGCGCGGTCGCCGACCAGTTGGACGTCTGACCCGGCAGCCCGAAACGCACCTCGCCCCGGCCGTTCACCGCGGCCGGGGCGAAGTCGTGCAGGATCCGTGAAGGCGTCAGACGAAGTTCAGCGCATCGCGGCCGAGGGGCGGTACGAGCCCTTCGGCCGCTGCGCGGGTGAGCAGCCCGCGGACCGCGGCGTAGCCGTCCTCGCCGAGGTCGGCGGTGAACTCGTTGACGTACAGCCCGATGTGCTGGTCGGCGACGGCCGGATCCATCTCCTGTGCGTGCGCCAGCACGTACGGCCGGGAGACCTCCGGTTCGTCCCAGGCCATCCGGACGGAGGTGCGGATGGCCGCGGCGAGCTCACGCAGCGCGTCCGCGCCCAGCGACCGCTTGGCGATGATCGCGCCGAGCGGGATCGGCAGCCCGGTGGTGACCTCCCAGTGCTCGCCCATGTCGGCCAGGCAGGACAACCCGTAGTCCTGGTACGTGAAGCGCGCCTCGTGGATGACCAGGCCCGCGTCGACCTTGCCGTCGCGGACGGCCGGCATGATCTCGTGGAACGGCAGCACGACGATCTCGCCGACGCCGCCCGGCACCTCGGCCGCGGCCCACAGCCGGAACAGCAGATACGCGGTCGACCGCTCGCTGGGCACCGCGACGGTCCGGCCCGCCAGGTCGGCGGCCCGGCCCGCCTCGCGGGTCAGCACCAGCGGCCCGCAGCCACGCCCCAGGGCGCCGCCGCAGGGCAGCAGGGCGTACTCCTCCAGCACCCACGGCAGCACCGCGTAGGACACCTTCAGCACGTCGAACTCACCGCGCTCCGCCATGCCGTTGGTGAGGTCGATGTCGGCGAAGGTGACCGCGAGTTCCGGTGCGCCGGGGACCCGGCCGTGTGCCAGGGCGTCGAAGACGAAGGTGTCGTTCGGGCACGGCGAGTACGCGATGTCCAGCGGCCGGGTCACGGGGTCCTCCTCGGGGATGTCGGCTGTTCCGGAGCCGGTCCGGAGCCGGTGGGCGGCGCGGCCGGCAGCGCGTCGAGCAGCGTCCGGAACACCTCGGTCAGGGCGGCGAGCGCCTCGCCGATCCGCCAGGAGGCGCGGTCACGGGGGCCGACGCCGTTGGAGACCGCACGGATCTCCAGCACCGCCACGCCGTGCGCGGCGGCGGCCTCGGCGACGCCGAACCCCTCCATCGCCTCGGCGAGCGCACCGGGGTGACGGGCAGCCAGCTCGGCGGCGCGCGTGGCGCTGCCGGTGACCGTCGAGACGGTCAGTACGGCGCCGGTCGCGGCGCCGGACGCCGACGCGACGGCCTTCACCAGGGCGGGGTCGGGGCGGTGGGCCACGGTGCCGAAGCCCAGTTCGGTGACCGGTACGAACCCTTCGGGTGTCTCCGCGCCCAGGTCGGCGGCGACGATCGCGTCCGCGACGACGACGCTGCCCAACGGCGCGCCCGGTGCGAAGCCACCGCCGATACCGGCCGAGACGACCAGGTCGTACGGCTCACCGGCGAGCGCGGCGGCGGTGAGCGCGGTGGCCGTACCGGCGGCCGCGGCGGCCGGGCCGACGCCGACGGCCAGTGCGTCCAGCGTCGCGGCGGGATGCGGGCCGGCCGGCCGGGCCGCGCGCCGCAGGTCGTATCCGCCGGGCAGCGGCGAGGTGTCGTGGGGCCCCGCCGCGGCGCACACGGCGTCGCGCTCCGCGGCCACCGCGGTGACGGCCAGTACCCGCATCAGACGGCCCTCGGGGCGCCCGGCCGGTGCTCCCTCAGAGGACTCAGTCCTTCTGCTTCAGCGTGAAGTGCCACATGGTCTTGGGGCCCTGGCCGGCGCCGAGCTCGGCCACCTGGAGCGTGACGGATTTGGTGTACGAGGTCTGGCCGGTCTGCGGGTTCTGCTGCGCGAAGAGCTCGTCCGAGTCGAAGCTGCGGTACGTCTCCTTGCTGGGCTCACGCATGACGGGTCCGCCACCGATGACGATCCAGCCGGACTTGGCGACGTCCGGCTCGACACCGACGCGCACCTTCTCACCCGGGCGCACGGTGATCGTCTTGCCGCCCTTCTTGGTGATGCAGGACTCGATCGTCTTCTTGTCGAGAACCTTGCCGTCACCGTCGCAGCCGGCGGTGGCCTCGGACGTCACCGTCGTGGATCCGACGGTCACCGTCGCCAAGGCGGTCGGCTTCTCGCAGGCGGAGAGGGTGATGAGACCCAGGGACACGGCACCGATGGCGGCAGCGGCACGGCGGCCCTTGCCCCAGGAGATCAACGCAGCGGTCATGCGGGCAGGCTATCGGGCGCCCCAGCTCTGGCCACGCGCGGGTGCGGCGTGCCGCGACTCAGGCCACGCGTGCGCCGGCGCCGCCGCCCCGCCGGGCGGCCCCCAGCAGTCCGCTGCCCGCCGCGATCAGTCCCGTCGCCACCAGCGCCGAGGCCACCGACATGCCCACGACGCCGATCAGCGGCAGCGAGATCCCGATGGCGCCGCCGACCACCCACGACATCTGCAGCGCCGTCTCGGAGCGGGCGAACGCGGACGTACGCACCCCCTCGGGCACGTCACGCTGGATCATCGCGTCCAGTGACAGCTTCGACAGGGCCTGGCACAGACCCGCGGTGGCCGCTGCCGCGGTGACCACGACGATCGCCACCACGTTGTAGAAGACCGCGGCGAGGATCGTCACGGACAGGGCGAGCGCCAGCATCGAGGCGATGAGCCGCTCCGGGCCGCGCGCCTTCAGCCACGCGCCGATCGCGGTGCCCAGGGCATTGCCGGTGCCTGCGGCGACCGCGACCAGGCCGAGCGAGGTCGCGGGCCCCAGCCCGCCCAGTGGGTGCTCGCGCAGCAGGAAGGCCAGGAAGAACGTCAAAAACCCGGAGAGCGAGCGCAGGCAGGCGTTGGCCTGCAGGCCGTGCAGCACCGAGGGGCCGACCGTCCGCAGTCCGGGCCGCCGCTTGGAGAGCACCGAACCCGCCGTCTCGTCGCGGGACGCCATCCGGGCTCGGACCTCGCCCTTGGCCGAGTCGACCTTGTGCGGCAGCGAGAACGACAGGAAGGTGCCGGTCACGAACACCACGAAGGCGCCGTACAGCGGCCAGCTCGGCCCGATCAGATGCAGCCCGCCGCCGATCGGCGCCGCCAGCCCGGTGGCCAGCAGCCCGGCGAGGGTCACCCGGGAGTTGGCCTTGACCAGCGCGATCCGCGGCGGCAGCAGCCGTGGCACGACCGCGCTCCTGACCACGCCGTACGCCTTGGACGACACCAGCACGCCCAGCGCCGCCGGATACAGCTCCAGGCCGCCGCCGGCCACCGCCCCCGCCATCGTCAGCGCCAGCAGGGCGCGGGCCAGCATCGAGCCGGCCATCGCCGCCCGGCGGCCGTGCGGCACCCGGTCGAGGAGCGGGCCGATGACCGGGGCGAGCAGCGCGAACGGCGCCATGGTGACCGCGAGATACAGCGCCACCCGGCCCCGCGCCTGGTCCGTCGGCACCGAGAAGAACACCGTCGAGGCCAGCGCGACGGTGATCATCATGTCGCCCGCGGCGTTCACCGCGTGCAGCTCGATCAGTTTGCCCAGACCCGACTCGCCCGCGCCGTGCGCGTGGGTGGCACGCCGTATGCCGCGGGCGGCGCCCGTGAACGGTCGGTGCAGGGCACGGCCGACGACCCGGCCCGCCCGGCGAGCCCGGTTGCCTTCTCCGCCCCTGGTCGATGCGCGCGACACCCGTGATGACTTCGACACCTTCGACGCCCTTGCGGCAGCCACCACGCCATACTGCCCCAACTCGCCCAGGAGATGGCACTTTCTCCGGTCTGCCGCGCGGGGCGCGAAGGCCCCCGGCGGCCGTCGGGGACAATTGGCGCTCCCGCCGAGGGGTCGTCCACGATTGAAGGGGTAGCGTGTGTAGCGCGCCACCGGCGGTCGTTTTTGGCCGCGCGCCTTACCGCGATCCCGCAGAATGGTTCGTAATAGGTGCGCTCGACCGAAACGATCGGGCGCGGACGTCGACGCGGTCCCCAGGTCCGCTCCGCCCGCCCCGGCCCCGCCGGTCGTCCGGACAGGACAGGACAGCTCCGGCTGGCGCACTCGTGAGACGGCGTGGAAGAGAGAATCGATTCTTGTGAGTGCTGCGATGCGAAGCCGTACCCCTGACCGCCTGTGCGCCGAGGCGGTCGATCTTGCGCGGGCGGCGGCGGAGGAAGCCGCGCTGCCGGGCATGGTCGGCGAGCACATCGACGCCGTCGCCGACGGAGACCGGGTCGTCACCCATCTCTTCGCCTGCAAGGAGCCCGGCTACCGGGGCTGGCGCTGGGCGGTGACGGTCGCCAGGGCCTCCCGCGCCAAGGTCGTCACGCTCGACGAGTCCGTGCTGCTGCCCGGCCCCGACGCGCTGCTGGCACCCGAGTGGGTGCCGTGGAGCGAGCGGCTGCGTCCGGGCGACATGGGTCCGGGCGATCTGCTGCCCACCGAGGCCGAGGACCTGCGCCTGGAGCCCGGCTACTCCGGCGAGGACGCCCCGCCGCCGAACTCCGTGGTCGCCGACAAGGCACCCGCCGGTCTCGTCGAGGATCTCGCCGAGGCCGAGGACGCCGATGTCACCACCGGCTCCCCGGCGGTCCAGCCGGCCCCCGCGCGGGGCAGCGCCGCGGCCGTCGCCCAGGAGCTGGGCATGGGCCGAGCCCGGGTGCTCTCCCGCTACGGCCTGCATGTCGCGGCCGACCGCTGGGAGGAGGCGTACGGCGCGAAGACGCCCATGGCGCAGGCCGCCCCCGCCTCCTGCGTGTCCTGCGGCTTCCTCACCCCGCTCACCGGCTCCCTGCGGCAGGCGTTCGGCGTCTGCGCCAACGAGTTCTCCCCGGCGGACGGCCGGGTCGTCTCGCTCGCCTACGGCTGCGGCGGGCACTCCGAGGCCGCCGTCATGCCGAAGCCGCCCCGGCCCGCCGAGCCGGTGATCGACGAGACCATCGTCGACGCGCTGTCGCTGCGCCCGGAGCGGGACGGCGGCTCGGTCGAGGACGGCGGGCCCGCCGAGGAGCTGGGCCACAGCTGACCCCCGGGGCGCGGCCCCGGAGCGACGGAACGCCCCGCACCGCCCCGCGGTCACCGCCTTCAGCGGGACGTGGGTGCCGCGGCGCATGTCCCGATGCTGATCCCCTCGCCCGGTGCGGCGACGGGCACGCGCGCGACGGCATCGCCGGCCGCCCCCGGAACACTTGCCGTTCCTCACGACCGCGGCCGAGGGTGGTCGTAGGCCGTGGCGCGGTCGCGGGCGCTTGCCGAAGGCCGGTCACCGACCGTGTCCGAACCGGCGGCGGCAGCCCCACGCAAACCCCCGCCTCCGGCAACGGCGGACAAATGCACAGCAGGCGCGGCACGGCGCGGCACACGGCAACGTGGGGCGATACCGTCGGGCCACCGACCAAGTCGAGGGAGACGGACAGTGACCGGTACGGCGATGGTGCGCGGCGCGGCCGAGGGGGCGGACCCGTTCGGGACCGCGCGACTGCGGCGCGGCGTGCTGGACGCCTGGGCCGCTTCGCCGGCCCGGTTCCGCGAGGACGCCAACGCGGAGGAGGACCTCGCGCTCGGCGGCTACCGCGACCGTCTCGTGGTGGAGCTCGCCCAGAACGCGGCGGACGCGGCGGCCCGGGCCGGTGTACCGGGCAGGCTGCGGCTGACCCTGCACCCGTCCGACGGCATCGAGCCCGCCGTGCTCGTCGCGTCCAACACCGGCGCTCCGCTGGACGCCACCGGCGTCGAGTCGCTGTCGACCCTGCGCGCCTCGGCGAAGCGTGAGCCGAGCGCCGCGGCCGGTGCGGTCGGCCGGTTCGGCGTCGGGTTCGCCGCGGTCCTGTCCGTCAGCGACGAGCCGGCGCTGGTGGGCCGCACCGGCGGTGTCCGCTGGTCCCTGGCCGAGGCCCGCGAGCTGGCGCAGGAGGTGGCCGCGCACAGCCCCGGCCTCGGGGGCGAGCTGCGCCGCCGGGACGGCCATGTGCCGCTGCTGCGGCTGCCGCTGCCCGCCGAGGGCGGCGCGCCCGAGGGCTACGACACCGCGGTGGTGCTGCCGCTGCGGGACGGTGCCGCGCGGGATCTCGCCGAGCGGCTGCTCGACGGCATCGACGCGGCGCTGCTGCTGACGCTGCCGGGGCTGTCCGACGTCGTGGTCGAGACCCCGGAAGGCGTCCGGGAGCTTCGCCGGCGCCAGGACGGCGACCTCGTCGTCATCGAGGACAGCGCGCGGGGCGCCACCCGCTGGCGGGTGGCGAGCGACGGCGGTCCGCTGGATCCCGCGCTGCTCGCCGACCGCCCGGTCGAGGAGCGGCTGCGGCCGGTGTGGTCGGTGACCTGGGCGGTCCCGGTGGACGCCGAAGGCGCCCCGGCACGGCCCGGTACCGCACCGGTGGTGCACGCCCCGACACCGACCGACGAGCCGCTCGGGCTGCCCGCGCTGCTGATCGCGTCCTTCCCGCTGGAGCCGACCCGGCGGCACGTCGCGCCGGGGCCGCTCGCCGACTTCCTCGTGGAGCGTGCCGCCGGGACGTACACGACGCTGCTGCGTGACTGGCAGCCGGTCTCGGTCGGCACCCTCGATCTGGTCCCGGGCCCGCTGGGCAAGGGCGGCCTGGACGGTGAGCTGCGCCGGCAGGTGCTCGAACTGCTGCCACGGGTGCGCTTCCTGCCGAGCGCGGGCGCGCCCGGTGACACGGCGCCGGAGAAGCACGAGCCGGAGGCGCCCGCCGAGGAGTGGGACGAGGAGAGCGCGGAGCGCTTCGTGCTGCGTCCGGTGGACGCGGAGCTGGTGGAGGGCGCGGGCGCGGCGACGGTCGGGGTGCTGGCCGAGCTGTTCCCGAGCCTGCTGCCGGCCGGCCTCGAACGCCGTCCCGAGCTGCGGGCGTTGGGCGTGGCCCGGGTGCCGCTCGGGGAGATGGTGGACCGGCTCGCGGGCGTCGAGCGGGCGCCGGGCTGGTGGTGGCGGCTCTACGACGCGCTGGCCGGCACCGACCCGGACCGGCTGAGCGGACTGCCGGTGCCGCTGGCGGGCCCGTCCGGGCAGCGGCCCGGCGGGGCGGGCGGCGTACGGACGACGATCGGGCCGCGCCAGGTGCTGCTGCCGATGGCCGGCGGGTCGGACGAGGAGGCCGCGGCGCGGCACCGGACGCTCGCCAGGCTCGGCCTGAAGGTCGCGCATCCGGACGCGGTGCACCCGCTGCTGGAGAAGCTGGGCGCCACTCCCGCCTCGCCGCGTGCCGTGCTGACGACCCCGCAGGTCCGGGCGGCCGTGGCGAACTCGCTGGACGCCGACGAGGACGCCTACGACGTCTTCGCGGACGACATGGAGGACGGCCCGGGCGCTCCGCTGGGCGCGGACGCGCTGGCCGAGACGGTGCTCGGCCTGGTCCGGGACGCCAACCTCTCGCCGGGCGACGAACCGTGGCTGGCGGCGCTCGCCCTCCCCGACGAGGAGGGGGAGCCGGCGCCCGCCGGGGAGCTGGTGTTCCCGGGGAGCGCCTTCGAGCAGGTCATTCGGGAAGGCGAACTCGCCGCCTGTGACGCGGAGTTGGCGGAGCGCTGGGGCGAGCAGCCGTTGACCGCGGTGGGCGTGCTTGCCGGCTTCGCGCTCGTACGGGCCACCGATGTGGTGCTCGACCCGGACGAACTGGAACCCAGGGACAGCGATTTCGCCGAGCCGGACGACGCCGGGCTGCTGGACGCGGTGGACGTCTGGTGCGAGGACATCCTCGACGGGCTGCCGGAGACGCCCGTGCCGCCGGTGGTGACCGAGCTGGTCGCCGTGCGCGATCTGGAGCTGGTCGACGACGACGCCTGGCCGCAGGCCCTCGCGATGCTCTCCCGCCCGCCGCTGCGCGACGCCCTCACCGCACCGGTGCGGGTGCTGCTGCCGGACGGCACCACGGAGTCCGTGCGCCCCTACACCGCGTGGTGGCTGCGAGGGCACCCGGTGCTGGACGGGCGGCGGCCCGCGGGGCTCCGGTCGGCCGGCGGCGATCCGCTGCTGGCCGGGCTGTACGAGTCTGCGGACGCCGGTGACGTCGATGCGCAGGTGCTCCGCGCGCTCGGGGTGCGCACCTCGGTGGCCGCGCTCCTGGAGGAGCCGGGCGGCGCGGCGGAGCTGCTCGGCCGGCTCGCCGACCCCGAGCTGCCGGTAGGCCCCACCCAACTGCACTCCCTCTACAGCGCGTTGGCGGACCTCGACCCCGAACAGGTGACGCTGCCGGACGAGCTGCGGGTGGTGGTGGACGGCGAGGTCCGCGTGGTGGACGCGGCGGACGCGCTGGTCGCCGACGCGCCGGACCTGATGCCGCTGGCGGCGGGCCACGCGCTGCTGCCGGTGCGGCCCGCGCGGGCCGCCGAGCTGACCGAGCTGCTCCAGGTGCGGCGGCTGAGCGAGGCGGTCGGCGCCGAGGTGCGCTCCGAGGGCACCCGGCACGAGGTCCCGGAGGCGGTGCGGGTGCTGCTCGGCGCCGGCACCCCGGAGGCGTACACCGAGCACGAGGAGCTGCTGGTCGACGACGGCGCCACGACGGTCGAGCTGGACTGGCGGTGGGCGCCGGACGGCACCCTGCACGCGGCGACGCTGGAGGGTGTCGCGGCCGGGCTGGCCTGGGCAGCGGGGCAGTGGCCGCGCCGGTTCGAGGTGGCGGCGCTGCTGGAGGACCCCGACCGGGGCGACGAGCTGGCGCGGGCGCGCTGGTTCGACTGAGCGACGGCGCTCGCGCCGTCACCGCTCACCGACGTGACGCCGGCCCCCGTCGTTCGGCGGGGCCGCTCACGTGTACCGGGCGGCGCTGCCGTCCCCGGCGCCGCCGTACGGGATCAGTCCGAGCTGAACTTCTTGGCGATGCCCCAGATGAGCACGATCGCGGAGAGGGCGAGCACCAGCCACACCCACCACTCGGTGCTGCCGCCCCCGGAGGAGCTGCCGCCCGAGGTGTAGTGGTGGTAGTGACGGTGCGAGCCCGCGAGCAGCTCGTGCATGAGGTCCCCCCTGTGGAATGCCATGGGCAGGGACCCTAGGGGGTGGTCGGTGCCCGACGCCATCACCGGGCCGGATCCGTGACCTCGCCGAAACCGGCCTCATTCCGGCGCCCGGTGCCCCACCCACCGCCAGGCGGCCTCCAGCAGCACCGCCGCCACGACCGCGATGCCCACCGCCGCCCACGGCATGGTCGCCCCCACCAGCTTCAGATCGAAGAAGTGCTGCAACCACGGTGTGATCAGGACGACCAGGAAGCACGCCCCCATTGTCAGGACCAGGCCGATGCGCCACCAGGTGTAGGGCCGGGCGATGATCACCAGCACCCACATCGCGGCGAGGAAGAGCGTCAGGGTCGCCGCACTGGTCTCGGCGGCGAGGGCGTCCGGCCCGCTGTAGAAGCTGCGGGCCAGCAGATACGTGACGAAGGCCGCGACACCGGTGATCAGGCCGGACGGGACGGCGTACCGCATCACCCGCCGTACGAAATGCGGCCGCGCCCGCTCCGTGTTGGGCGCGAGCGCGAGGAAGAAGGCGGGGACGCCGATGGTCAGGGTGGACAGCAGCGTCAGATGCCGCGGCAGATACGGGTACGGAATCTGCCAGCAGGCCACCAGGATCGCCAGCAGGACCGAGTAGACGGTCTTGGTGAGGAACAGGGTGGCGACGCGGGTGATGTTGCCGATCACCCGGCGGCCCTCGGCGACCACCGACGGCAGCGTCGCGAAGCTGTTGTTGAGCAGCACGATCTGCGCGACCGCGCGGGTGGCCTCGGAGCCGGACCCCATCGCCACACCGATGTCCGCGTCCTTCAGCGCCAGCACGTCGTTGACACCGTCGCCCGTCATCGCGACATGGTGGCCGCGCGCCTGCAGGGCACCGACCATGTCCCGCTTCTGCCGTGGGGTGACGCGGCCGAACACCGCACCCTCCTCCAGCGCCGAAGCCATCGCGTCCTTCTCGGCGGGCAGCTTCCGGGAATCCACCGGTTCCTGCGCACCGGGCAGCGCGAGCTTCGCGGCCACCGCGCCCACCGAGACCGCGTTGTCACCGGAGATGACCTTCGCCTGGACGTCCTGGTCCGCGAAGTAGCGCAGCGTGTCCGTGGCATCCGGGCGCAGCCGCTGCTCCAGGACGACCAGCGCCGTCGGCGCCACGTCCTGCGCGACGGCGGAGTCGTCCAGCTCACGCTCGCTGCGGGCCAGCAGCAGCACCCGCAGGCCCTGGGCGTTGAGGTCGTCGATCTCGCCGAGTGCGGGATCGACGGCGGGCAGCAGCACATCGGGCGCGCCCAGCAGCCACGTACTGCTCTCGCCGTCCGGGTCGTTGAAGGAGGCCCCGCTGTATTTGCGGGCGGAGGAGAAGGGCAGTGACTCCGTGCAGCGCCACCCCTGGGCCGCGGGGTAGGTGTTGATGATCGCCTGCAGGGAGGCGTTGGGTCGTGGATCGGACTCGCCGAGGGCGCCGAGCACCTGCCGGACGTAGGACTCGTCCGGCCCGTTCCGCGCGGCGTCCGCGCCGCGCGCCGCCCCCTCCCCGGTGGCCGGCGCCAGCAGGCGCAGCGCGCTGACGTCCATGCCGCCTTCGGTGAGCGTGCCGGTCTTGTCCAGGCAGACCACGTCCACCCGGGCCAGGCCCTCGATGGCGGGCAGCTCCTGGACCAGGCACTGCTTGCGGCCGAGCCGGATCACGCCGATGGCGAAGGCGACGGAGGTGAGCAGCACCAGACCCTCGGGGATCATCGGCACGATCCCGGCGACCATCCGCCGCACGGCCTCGTCGCCCGCCAGGTTGAGGGTGTAGAGGTGGCTGAGGATGAGGCCGATCGCGGTCGGGACCATCATCCAGGTGACGTACTTCAGGATCTGGCTGATGCCGGTGCGCAGCTCGGAGTGGACCAGCGTGAACCGGCTGGCCTCCTCCGCGAGCTGCGCGGCGTACGCCTGCCGGCCGACCTTCGTCGCGGTGAACGCGCCACCGCCCGCGACGACGAAGCTGCCGGACATCACCGGCTCGCCCGGCTTCTTCAACACGGGATCGGCCTCGCCGGTCAGCAGCGACTCGTCGATCTCCAGGCCGTCGCTCTCCAGCACCTCGCCGTCCACGATGATCTTGTCGCCCGGCCCCAGCTCGATCACGTCCCCGAGGACCACCTCGGAGGTGGGGATGTCGGCGGCCACCCCGTCGCGCCGCACCGTCGGTCTGGCCTCGCCGATCACGGCGAGGTGGTCCAGGGTCTTCTTGGCGCGCAGCTCCTGCACGATGCCGATGCCGGTGTTGGCGACGATCACGAAGCCGAACAGCCCGTCCTGGATCGGCCCGACGATCAGGATGATCACGAAGAGGACGCCGATGATGGCGTTGAACCGGGTGAAGACGTTGGAGCGGACGATCTCGGTGGCCGAGCGCGAGGAGCGTACGGGGACGTCGTTGACCTCGCCCCTGGCCACCCGTTCGGCGACCTCGGCCGCGGTCAGTCCGCGGTGCGCCGGAGCGGGAGCGGACCTGCCGCCCGGCTCCGGCTCCTCGACGTCGGTCCTCGCCCGCTGCGTCATGCCCTCGACGTTACGGGCGCAAGGGGCAAATCACCCGCCGGCTGGGCGTTCGGCGGTGGGGGAGGCCGCATCGGATCACGCGGCGTCCGGGTGGGTCAGGTGGCGTCCGGGGCTTCCGCCGCGCGCTTGATCGCGGCGTCGCGCCGGCGGACGTACCAGATGCCGAGCAGGCCAAGGGCGCCGCCGGCCAGGCATGTCCACACCCACCAGGTGAGGTCGCGGTCGGCGTACCAGCTGTAGAACGGGAGCTGGCCGAGGAAGAGCACGAACCAGATGACCGTGCCGCCGGTGATCGTGCCGACGACCGGCCCCTCAAGAGGCGCAGGTGCCTCGCGCAGTTCGGACTTCTTCCACATGCTGCCCAGCTTACGGGGCGGCCGGAGGGCCGTTCCGGGCGGCGGCCCGGAAAGCGGCAGGCCGCGAGGAGGCCATATGGCACAAGGGTCTACGCGCGGAGATAGCGATCACGGAATTGTTTATTCATACTGAACCTTTCTGGATCTGACTGGTTTGGCTCGTTGATTCATCCAATCTGATCCGGTTGTTCATGTTCTGGGCCCCCGGGCCCCCGTGCCGCCTCCAGGCCCTGTCCGACTGAGGTCCCCGCATGCCGCCCTCGGCCACCACGCCGGTCGACGCTCTTCACGACCCCGGCCCCAAGCCCCCCAAGAACGGCTTCGACCGCTTCTTCAAGATCTCCGAGCGGGGGTCGACGGTCTCCCGCGAGCTGCGTGGCGGGCTCGCGACGTTCTTCGCGATGGCTTACATCATCGTGCTGAACCCGATCATTCTCGGCGCCGGCCACGACAAGTTCGGCCACCAGCTGGACAACGCCCAGCTGGTCACCGCGACCGCGCTGATGGCCGGTCTGAGCACGGTCCTGATGGGTGTCCTCGGCAACGTCCCGATCGCCATCGCCGCCGGCCTGGGCATCAACGCCGTCGTCTCGCTGCAGCTCGCCCCCAAGATGAGCTGGCCGGACGCGATGGGCATGGTCGTGCTCGCCGGTCTGGTGCTGATGGTCCTGGTCGCCTCGGGTCTGCGGCAGCGGGTGATGGACGCGATCCCGAACGGGCTCCGCCGGGCCATCGCGATCGGCATCGGCCTGTTCATCTCGCTGATCGGTCTGGTCGACGCGGGCTTCGTCACCCGTAACCCGGACGCCGCGCAGACGACCGTGCCGATGGGTCTCGGCCAGGGGGGTCAGCTCACGGGCTGGCCGGTGCTGGTCTTCGTCGTCGGCCTGGTGCTGATGTTCATGCTGGTCGTGCGGAAGACCAAGGGCGCGATCCTCATCGGCATGGTCACCATGGCCGTCGTGGCGATCGTCATCAATTCCATCGCCACCATTCCGGACGCGGAGTGGGGCCTGGCGGTCCCGAACGTCCCGGACAGCATCGTCGGCGCACCGGACTTCGGTCTGATCGGCGAGATCAGCCTCTTCGGCGGCTTCAAGGACGTCGGGCTCCTCACCGGCTGCCTGTTCGTCTTCACCGTTCTGCTCTCCGGCTTCTTCGACGCGATGGGCACGATCATCGGCGTCGGCGAGGAGGCCGGACTGACCGACGAGAACGGCAACCTGCCGGGCATGGGCCGGATCCTGATGGTCGACGGCATCGCGGTCGCGGCCGGCGGCGCCTGCTCGGCCTCCGCCAACACCTGCTTCGTGGAGTCCACGGCGGGCGTCGGCGAGGGTGCCCGCACGGGCCTGGCGAACGTGATGACCGGCGGTCTCTTCCTGCTGGCGCTGGTCTTCACGCCACTGGCGACCGTCGTGCCCTCGCAGGCCGCGACGCCCGCACTGATCGTCGTCGGTTTCCTGATCATGGCCTCGAACGTCAAGGAGATCGACTGGGGTGACTTCACCGTCGGCATCCCGGCGTTCCTGACGATGGTCTCGATGCCGTTCACCTACAGCATCACCAACGGCATCGGCATGGGCGTCCTCGCCTTCATCCTGCTGCGGACGGCGACCGGGCGCTTCAAGGAGATCCCGTGGCTGCTGAACGCCGTCGGGCTGTGCTTCCTCGTCTACTTCCTGCTGAACCCGATCGAGCAGCTGCTCGGGGTCAGGTGACCCGCGTCCCGAGCGGCGGCGCCGTGTGCGGTGCAGGGCCGGGGGCGGCCCCCCAGCCGCCCAGCCGCTCCGTCTCGTCGACCGACGTCTGAAAGCGTTCGTCGAAGTCATCGCGAATGAGCGTCCGGACCACATAGTCCTGGACGCTCATTCCGCGTTTTGCGGCGTGCTGCTTGATGCGCTCCAGCAGCTCCCCGTCGACGCGCAGGCTGAGCACTCTCGATCCCATATGAATACCGTCCCCGCGCGATCCGGTCGGGCGTGTCGCTTTCGGCTGCACCCTCACCCGAATGGGTGATCCAGGGGAGGTCTCGTCCCGCGACTTTCCTTAGAAAGGGTAATGAGTTATGCTAACGAACATGCCGGAACTGTCCAGCGGCGACGACGCTGCCGCCGTGAACGCGCTGCGGTCCGCCGTGATGCGCCTGTCCCGCCGACTCAAGCACCAGCGGGTCGACGAGTCGCTGAGCCCCACCGAGATGTCGGTGCTCGGCACCCTCGCCCGGTGCGGCCACGCCACGCCCGGCGAGCTGGCCCGCAAGGAGCATGTGCAGCCGCCGTCGATGACGCGCATCGTGGCCATGCTGGAGGCCAAGGGACTGGTCCGGCTGGAGCCCCACCCCGACGACCGCCGGCAGAAGGTCGTCACGCAGACCGAACAGGCCGAGGCGATGCTCGAGGAGAGCCGCCGCAAGCGCAACGCCTGGCTCGCCGAGCTGGCCTCCGGGCTGGGCGATGACGAGTGGGCGAAGATCCGGGCCGCCGCGCCCGTGCTGGAGAAACTCGCACAGTTGTAAGGACCCCACGCCGAGGAGGCGAACCCACTTTGAGTACGGGATCCGGAGCAGACTCCGCCCCCGCACCGAACTCCCACCACGACACGGTTTCCGGCGACGCGACCGCGACCACTCCGGGCACCGCCCCGGGTGCCGCCGCCGGCCCCGCCGCCCCGCCGCGCAGGGGCATGTTCAGTTCACTTCGCATCCGGAACTACCGGCTTTTCGCCACCGGCCAGGTGGTGTCCAACACCGGTACGTGGATGCAGCGCATCGCCCAGGACTGGCTGGTGCTCAGCCTGACCGGCTCCTCCGCCGCCGTCGGCATCACCACCGCGCTCCAGTTCCTGCCGATGCTGCTCTTCGGGCTCTACGGCGGCGTCATCGCGGACCGCTTCTCCAAGCGGACGCTGCTGCTGATCACCCAGTCCGCCATGGGTCTCACCGGCCTCGCCCTCGCCGTGCTCACCCTCAGCGGCCATGTGCAGGTCTGGCACGTCTACCTGGTGGCCTTCGTCCTCGGCCTGGTCACGGTCCTCGACAACCCCTCCCGGCAGGCGTTCGTCGTCGAGATGGTCGGGCCGGACGACCTGCGCAACGCCGTCAGCCTCAACTCCGCCAACTTCCAGTCCGCCCGGCTCATCGGGCCCGCCGTCGCCGGTGTGCTGATCACGGCCTTCGGCAGCGGCTGGGCCTTCCTTTTCAACGGCCTGTCGTTCATCGCGCCGCTCGCCGGGCTGCTGATGATGCGTACCGCGGAACTCCACAAGGTCGAGCGGGTCCCGCGCAGCAAGGGGCAGTTGCGCGAGGGCCTGCGCTATGTGTCGGGGCGTCCCGAGCTGATATGGCCGATCGTGCTGGTCGGCTTCATCGGCACCTTCGGCTTCAACTTCCCGATCTGGCTGACGGCCTTCACGTACAAGGTCTTCCATGAGGGCGCCGGCACCTACGCGCTGTTCAACGGCCTCATGGCGGCCGGATCCCTGATCGGCGCGCTGCTCGCGGCCCGCCGTGCGTCCTCCCGGCTGCGGCTGCTGGTCGGCGCGGCGCTGGTATTCGGTGCCCTGGAGATGACGGCCGCGCTCGCGCCGTCGTTCTGGATGTTCGCGGCGCTGCTCGCCCCGATCGGCATGGTCGGCCTGACGATCAACGTCACCGCGAATTCCAGTGTGCAGATGGCCACCGACCCGCTGATGCGGGGCCGGGTGATGAGCCTGTTCATGATGGTCTTCATGGGCGGCACACCGCTCGGCGCGCCCCTGGTCGGCTGGATCACGGACGCCTGGGGCGCCAGGATCGGCTTCCTGGCGGGCGGCGTGATCTCGGCGCTGGCCGCGGCGCTGATCGGCCTGATCCTCGCCCGGCTGGGCGGGCTGCGGCTGAAGATAGACCTGCGCCGCGGGCACCAGCACGTGGCGTTCGTGCCCCGGACGGCCTCGTCGTCCTCGGAGCAGCACCTCACGGCGGCGGCCTGAGTTCCCCGCGGCCGCGACCGCCGAATTGCGCCCCGTCGGCCGTGCCGGCGGGGCGCAGAGCTGTCCTGGGGCGGTTCTGGGAGGCGGCGCGTGGAGGGGGAGGACGCGCTGGAGGACTTCTGGAAATGGAAGTCATTGTCAATAACCGCTAGTGTGGCGGTCCCAGTCGCCACACCATCAGGGACCGCTGTGCACGACCGACGACGCGAGCCGCAAAGCGCCGGCCCGTACACCATCCGGGCCGCTCTGCCGCAGGACTGCGACGGGGCGCGCCGGGTCATGCTGGACACCTTCTACCGCGAGTTCTCCTACGGATACGTGCCTGCCTGGCACTCCGATGTCATCGACGTCCAAGGGGTCTATCTCGACCACCCGCGCCACCGCCTGATCGTCGCCGTCGCGGGCGACGAGGTGGTGGGGACCGCCGGGCTGCTGTCGCGCGGCCCCGCGCATCCGCCGCACCCACGGTGGATCGCCGAGCGCTACCCCTCCGGGAGCACCGCTCAACTCGTACGTGTCTATGTCGCCCCCGGGCACCGGCGGCATGGCCTCGCCCGCGCCATGGTCGAGCGGGCCTGTGAGTTCGCCGCCGCCGAGGGCGGGTACCGCACGGTCTATCTGCACACCAACGTCGACATCCCCGGCGCGCGCGCCTTCTGGGACAGTCTCGCCAAGGAGGTCTGCGACGCGCGGGAAACCGGCGAGCACGGGGCGGGATTCGGGACCGTGCACTACGAGATCCCGCTGCCGGGGTGAGACGTGCGGGTGCGGGCGACGGGCGCGGGTGGGGTCGCCGCGCTCCCCCCGGCGCCCGGAAATCCGGGCGCGACGGCCGCCCGACGAGTGAGACTGTGCCGCATGAGACTCTTCGCCGCCGTCCTGCCGCCCGCCTCCGCCGCCGACGAACTGGCCGACGAGGTACAGAAGTTGAAGTCCCTCCCGGGGGCGGGCCGACTGCGCTGGACCGGACGGGAAGGGTGGCACTTCACCCTCGCCTTCTACGGCGAGGTGGCGGAGGAGCTGCTCCCCGAGCTGCACGAGCGGCTGGCGCGGGCCGCGCGGCGCAACGCACCGTACGAGCTGCGGATCTCCGGCGGGGGACGCTTCTCCGACCGGGTGCTGTGGGCGGGGGCCGAGGGTGACCGGGCGGTCATGCAGAAGCTGGCGGACTCGGCGGCGGCCGGGGCGCGGCGCGCGGGGGTGCCGATGGCCGAGCACCGCGCCTACCACCCCCACCTCACGCTCGCCAGGAACCGCACCGACGACCTGGACATCACCCCGTTCGTGGGCGCCCTGGACGGCTTCGTGGGCACGCCGTGGACCGTCGGGGAGCTGGCCCTGGTGCGCAGCCATCCGCCCGTCGACGGCGTCGCGGGCAAGCAGCCCCGGTACGAGACGGTGGCCTCCTGGCCCCTGGGTCGCTGAAGCGTTCGGATCCCGCCCCGTTACGCTCAAGGGGTGGACCCCAAAACCCGTAACCGGATCATGTCCGGTCTTTTCGCCGTGCTGCTCGTCGTCGTGATCGTGGCGGCCGCCTTCCGCTGACCGCCGAGCCCGGCCGGCACCCGGCGGCCGGGCATCACCGGGCCGCCGGGCGCGCGTCACTCACCAGGCGAAGGACTCAGGCGAGGGGCCGGGGCCGGGGAAGATCTCGTCGAGGGACGCGAGGAGATCGTCCGGCAGGGTCAGCTCGACGGCGCGCAGCGCGGAGGCGAGCTGGTCGGTGGTGCGCGGGCCCACGATCGGCCCCGTCACCCCGGGGCGGGTGAGCAGCCAGGCCAGCGCGACCTCTCCCGGCTCCAGCCCGTGCTTGTCGAGCAGGTCCTCGTAGGACTGGATCTGCGCCCGGATCGCGGAATTGGCCAGCGCGTCCGCGGAGCGCCCGGACGCCGACCGTGCCGAGCCGCCCTCCCGCTCCTTGCGGATGGCTCCGCCGAGCAGTCCGCCGTGCAGTGGCGACCACGGGATGACGCCCATGCCGTAGCCCTCGGCGGCCGGGATGACCTCCATCTCGGCGCGCCGTTCGGCGAGGTTGTAGAGGCACTGCTCGCTGACCAGGCCGAGCGAACCGCGGCGCGCGGCCGTCTCGTTGGCGCGGGCGATGTGCCAGCCGGCGTGGTTGGACGAGCCGACGTAGAGGATCTTGCCCTGCTGGACCAGGACGTCCATGGCCTGCCAGATCTCGTCCCAGGGCGTGTCCCGGTCGACGTGGTGGAACTGGTAGAGGTCGATGTGGTTGGTGCCCAGGCGCTTGAGGCTGGCGTCGACCGCGCGCCGGATGTTGAGGGCGGAGAGCTTGTCGTGGTTGGGCCAGACCGGCTCGCCGTCGGTCGCCATGTTGCCGTAGACCTTGGTGGCCAGCACGGTCTTGTCGCGCCTGCCGCCGCCCTTGGCGAACCACGAGCCGACGATCTCCTCCGTACGGCCCTTGTTCGCGCCCCATCCGTAGACGTTGGCGGTGTCGAAGAAGTTGACGCCGGCGCCGAGTGCGGCGTCCATGATGGTGTGGCTTGCGGCCTCGTCGGTCTGAGGCCCGAAGTTCATCGTCCCGAGGACGAGTCGACTGACCTTGAGTCCGGTGCGTCCGAGCTGCGTGTACTCCATAGCTGCTCAGCCAACGCCTTCGAGTGCGCTCGAATCAAGGGCCGCAGGGCGCGTCGTGGGCGGAAAGCGGTGTCGGGCCCCGGTCGCCCCGCTCAGCCGGCGGGTACCTCGTGTACCTCGCGTGCCCTGTGGACCCCTTGAGCCTCGTACGGTGCTCCCACTCCCCACGCCTGGTGCATCGCATCGGCGAACGCGCCCGCCAGGAGGTGCTCGCCCTCGGGCGAGGGGTGCGTCCCGTCGTACGTGGCGCGCGGGATCTCCCAACCGGCCGGCTCGGAGGCCAGCAGCAGCGGGGAGGCGGGTGTCGAGAGGTCGGCAACGGCCTTGCCCAGCAGCTCGTTGAAGCGCACGCACTCCGCGCCGAACGGGCCGTCGGTCACCGCCCGCACATTCGGTATCACGGGCATCAGTACCGCCCGGATGTGCGGGGCGGCCTCGCGGGCCTCCGCCACGAACCGCCGCACATTCTCGGCGGTCTGCTCGGCGTTCGTGTAGAAGCCGAGGTCTATCAGGCCGAGCGAGACCAGCAGCGTGTCGGCGCCGTGGTGGCGGACGGCGTCACCGATCAGCGGCGCCATGTGCAGCCAGCCCTCGCCCCAGCCGGCGAGATGACGGCGGGCGGGTTCGGGGAAGCCGGGATCGCCGTAGTCGTGCGAGGTGGGAGCGTCGCGGAGGGTGTCATGGAGCGCGCAGCGCGGTCCGACGATGCGGTAGGGGCCGCCGAAACTCGCGTTCAGGTGCTGCCACATGCGGTAGCGCCAGGTGAAATCGCCGGTGTGCCCGACCGTCATCGAGTCACCGACGAACATGATCCTCATCCGGCCATGATGGCCGACAATCCCTACTGCCTGGTACGTGACGCTGGACACGCCGTACGCGCCGTGTCGCCGCGGATGGCAGTCTGTGCCCATGCGTTCGCTTCTGTGCGCGGCCGGTGCCGCGGGGATCGTGCTGTGTGCGGCGGTAGCGCCGGCCGCGGCCGACGAGTCCGACGGCTTCACCCTCACCGATCCCAGGATCACCGAGTCCAGCGGGCTGGCCGCCAGCCGCGTGCACCCGGGCGTCTACTGGACCCACAACGACAGTGACGACGGGCCGTTCGTCTACGCCGTCGACGGCGCGTCCGGCAAGACGCTCGCCACCATCACGTTGCGCGGGGTCGGCGACCCGCGGGACGTGGAGGCCATCTCGGTCGGCGCGGACGGCAACGTCTACGTCGGGGACGTCGGGGACAACCTCGGCGGCTCCTGGAACCACGTCTGGATCTACCGCTTCCCCGAGCCGAAGCAGCTGCGCAGCGCCACGGTCACCGCGGCGCAGTTCACCGTGAAATACGCCGACGGGCCCCGGGACGCCGAGGCGCTGATGGTGCATCCGAAGACCGGCCGCGTCTACCTCGCCAGCAAGAAGGAGGGCGGCGGGGGCGCGCTCTACGAGGGCCCTGCGCATCTCACCACGTCCGGCACCAACACCTTCCGCAAGGTGGCGCCGATCGATCTGTGGGTGACCGACGGGGCCTTCTCGCCCGACGGCACCCGGCTGGTGATGCGCAGTTACTTCGGGGCCCGGATCTACCGCTGGCAGGACGGCCGCCCCAAGGACATCGGCAGTGTGGGTGTGCCGATCCAGCAGCAGGGCGAGTCGGTCACCTTCACCGCGGACGGCCGGACGCTGATGTACGGCTCCGAGGGCGGCGGCAGCGAGGTCCGGCCGGTCGGCCTGAGCGGCGATCAGCTGCCGGAGTCGGCGAGCAAGGAGACGGCCGGGGCCGCCGGATCGGGCGCCGACGGCGGGCAGGACGAGAACGGTTCGCAGCTGAACCCGAGCTTCGGCAAGGGCGCCCTGGTCTTCGTGGCGGCGACGGTGCTGGTCGTCGCGCTCCGCAGGCTGCTTCGGCGACGCCGATAGGCCACCGGCCGCCAAGGGGCGGCAGCCGTCAGGAGGCGACGTCCGTGCTGTCACCCCGGCTCGCCGCCGGGCCGCCGGCCGCCTCGCTCTCGATCAGCCGCAGCTCGTAGTGCAGCGTCCGCTCCTTCTTCAGGCGGTGGGTCAGCGGCACCACGAGGCCGTGCAGAAGCGGGTACTTGCGGGTCAGCGCACGCTCGGCGCGGCGGTACTCCCGGGAGGCGGGGTCGAGCAGGCGCAGGCGGGCGGGTTGGGTGGGGCCGATGGGACGACCGCGCCAGGTGGCGGCGCAGAACTCCGCCTCCGGGAAGTTGCGCAGCCGCTTGGCTTTGCCCGAGCTGCTGTAGGTGCGGACATAGGCGTGGTCACCGTCCACGGCGATGCTGACGGCGGTGCCGACGCCCGTCCCGTCCCGCTTGTACGTGGTGAGCCGCACGACCGCCTGGCGTACGAAGGGCGAGAGGCCGGGCTCCGCAGGAGTCGTCATGCCCTCCATACAGGCACAGACGGGCCGGTTCGTCATGCGCTGGTACGGCCGTTGGGGTGGATGCCCGTGGTGAGGCGGGCCGCGAAAACGCCGTGCCCCCGGCGCGGGAACGCCGGGGGCACGGGGACGCGCTGGTCGAGCTGAGCGCTAGAGCTTCTCGATGACGTAGTCGATGCAGGCCGTCAGGGCCTGGACGTCCGCCGGGTCGATCGCCGGGAACATCGCGACGCGCAGCTGGTTGCGGCCGAGCTTGCGGTAGGGCTCGGTGTCGACGATGCCGTTGGCCCGCAGGGCCTTGGCGACCGCCGCCGCGTCGATCTCGTCGGTGAAGTCGATCGTGCCGATGACCTGCGAGCGCTTGGCGGCGTCGGTGACGAACGGGGTGGCGTGCTTGGAGTCCTCGGCCCACCCGTAGAGGTTCTGCGCGGAGGCGGCGGTGCGGCGGACCGCCCAGTCCAGGCCGCCCTGGCCGTTGATCCACTCCAGCTGCTCGTTGAGCAGGAAGAGGGTGGACAGCGCCGGGGTGTTGTACGTCTGGTTCTTCAGCGAGTTGTCGATCGCCGTGGGGAGCGAGAAGAACTCCGGGACGTGGCGGCCGGACGCGTGGATGCTGCGGGCACGCTCCAGGGCGGCCGGGGAGAACGCCGCCAGCCACAGGCCGCCGTCGGAGGCGAAGGACTTCTGCGGGGCGAAGTAGTAGACGTCGGTCTCGGTGATGTCCACCGGGAGACCGCCGGCGCCGGAGGTCGCGTCGACCAGGACCAGGGAGCCCTCGTCCGCGCCCTCGACGCGCTTGATCGGGGCCGCGACACCGGTGGAGGTCTCGTTGTGGGTGTAGGCGTAGACGTCCACGCCCTGCTCCGCGGCCGGCGAGGGGTGCGAGCCCGGGTCGGCGGAGATGACGGTGGGCTCCTCCAGCCAGGGCGCGAGCTTGGCGGCCTTGGCGAACTTGGAGGAGAACTCACCGAAGGAGAGGTGCTGGGACTTGCGCTCGATCAGACCGTGGGTCGCGATGTCCCAGAACGCGGTCGAGCCGCCGTTGCCGAGCACGACCTCGTAGCCCTCGGGGAGCTGGAAGAGGTCGCGTACACCGTCGCGCACCTTGCCCACGAGGTTCTTGACCGGGGCCTGGCGGTGGGACGTACCGAGAAGGGAGGTTCCGGTGGCGGCGAGGGCGCCGAGCGCCTCCGTACGCACCTTGGAGGGGCCCGCGCCGAAGCGTCCGTCGGCGGGCTTGATGTCAGCGGGGATCTGGATATCAGCCACAGAGGAAGCCTAATCCGTCGTGCCCGGGGCCTTGGCGGCGCGTCCACCGGATGAGATGGCGACTGGTCTCCTGGTGAGACGGCGGCTCAGTCCTCCGGCGCCACGCCGGGCACCGGGCTCGCGTCGTGCGCGGCGTACAGAGCGGTGACCTCGGCCGCGGCGTGGGCCAGGACCTGCCGGGCCTCGGGCGGGTCGAGCACCTCCAGCGAGTCGCCGAACTGCAGCAGCTGGCGGACGGCGCGCAGCACCGGGTACGCCAGCTCGACGGTGACCCAGGTGTCGTCGGCTGCTTCTCCGGCGGTCCCGGTGCCGCCCGTCGCCCCCTCCGCGGTGTCACCCGTTCGTGGCGGTCCGGTCAGTGCCGTGCCGAGGATGCGGACGGCGAGGTCCAGCCGCTCGCGCCGGATCCGGGCGGTCACCCGCACCGGCACCGAGCGCTCCTCCACCTGCCGCCGCAGCAGCCCCCACACATCCGCGAGTTCCACGCCGGGCCGGCGGCGGACCGGGGCATCGGTGACGGTGGCGGCGAGGATCCGGTCGGTGCGCAGGAGACGTGGTCTGCCACGCCGGTCGGCGACGAGGTACCAGATGCCGGCCTTGGCCACCAGGCCGTACGGGTCGACGGTGTACGTCCGCGGCGTCGTCGCGCCGCTGTGGCGGTAGCGCAGACGCAGCCGGCGGTCGGTGAAGACCGCGGTGTTCAGCTCGTCGACGTCCACGGTGGGGTGGGTGGGCCGGGCCATCCAGCGGTCGGGGTCGACGAGGATGCGCCGGCTGGTGAGCTCCGCGGCCGGGCGGTGCGGGGCCGGCAGCGCCGCCATCACCTTGCGCAGCGCAGAGCCGAGGGCGTCGTCGAGGCCGAGGGCGGTGTGCGCGCCCTGGGCGGCCAGTACGAACAGCGCGCGGGACTCGTCGGCGGTCAGGCCCGTCACGTCGGTGCGGAATCCCGGCAGCAGAGCGATTCCGCCGTGCCGGCCGCGCTCGGCGTAGACCGGGACACCGGCTGCCGAGAGGGACTCGACGTCGCGGTAGACGGTGCGGGTGGAGACCTCCAGCCGCTCGGCGAGCTCCGAGGCGGGGACCGTGCCGCGGGTCTGGAGGAGCAGCAGGAGCGACAGGAGGCGGTCGGACTTCACGCCCGCTTTTATATATGACGGCAGCTGTCAGGTTAGCGCGGCCAACGGCCCGACGCGGCGGAGGTCGCCCGCAGCGCGCGGCGACGACCTGCACCGCAGGCCGGCCGCGCTCAAGGCCGCCCACGACCCGGCCGGCCTCTTCCGCTTTCACCCGCTCGCCGCCGCCGGGCCCGCCGAGGACGCCGCTGCCGCCCCCTCGCCCACATCCGTCGCCGGAGGCGGGCATGCCGAGGCGCCATGAACCGGGCCGAGTGGGCAGGCTGGAGGCATGGCTGATCGTACGGAGAACGAGAAGCGGGAACTGGAGAAGGAGTTGGCGGCCGCGGTACGAGGGGAGGTCTCCTTCACCACGGCCGACCGGGCGCTGATGACGATGGACGCTTCCAACTACCGGCGGGTGCCCCGCGGGGTCGTCGCGCCACGGGACGCCGAGGACGTCGCGGCGGCGCTGCGGGTGTGCCGCGACCACGGCGTGCCCGTGGTCGCGCGCGGCGCGGGGACGAGCATCGCGGGCCAGGCCACCGGAGTCGGAGTCGTCCTGGACTTCACGCGGCACATGCGGCGGATCGTGTCCCTGGACGCGGACGCCCGGACGGCCGTCGTCCAGCCCGGCGTGATCCTGGACGACCTGCGGGCCGCGGCCGCACCGCACGGCCTGACGTTCGGCCCGGACCCGTCCACGCACAGTCGCTGCACCCTCGGCGGCATGATCGGCAACAACTCCTGCGGCTCGCACTCGGTGGCCTGGGGAACCACCGCCGACAGCGTGCACGAGCTGGAGCTGCTGACGTACGGCGGGGAGCGGGTGCGGGCCGGGCGCGGCACCGACGCGGACGGCGCGCCCACCGGTCTGCCGCCGCGGCTGCGGGACGGGGTGAAGTCCTTGGTGGACGGGGAGCTGGCGCTGCTGCGCACCGGCTACCCCGAGCTGCCGCGCCGGATCTCGGGCTATGCGCTTGACGCCCTGCTGCCGGAGGCGGACACCGACCTGGCACGCGCCCTCACCGGCAGCGAGGGCACCCTCGGCGTGCTCACCGAGGCCACCGTGCGGCTGGTACGGACCCCGGCGGCGCGGGCGCTCGCGGTGCTCGGCTACCCGGACGAGAGCGCGGCGGCGGAGGCCGCGCACACCCTGCTGCCGCACGGCCCGCTGACCGTCGAGGGGATGGCCGCCGACCTGGTCGGCAACGCCGACGGGCTGCCGAAGGGCGGCGCCTGGCTGTTCGTGGAGACGGGCGGCGCGAGCCGCGCCGAGGCGACGGCCGCGGCCGAGGCGCTGTGCCGGGCGGCGGCCGACGGCCTCACCGACCACGCAGTCGTCTCCGACCCGGCCGGGCAGCGGGCTCTGTGGCGGGTGCGCGAGGACGCGTCGGGGACCGCGACGCGGATGCCCGACGGGAGCGAGGCGTGGCCCGGCTGGGAGGACTGCGCCGTGCCGCCCGCCCGACTCGGCCCCTATCTGCGCGAATTCCGCGCTCTGCTGGCCCAGCACGGCCTGCGCGGCACGCCCTACGGCCACTTCGGGGACGGCTGCATCCACGTCCGGATCGACTTCGATCTGCTGACCGCGCCCGGCATCCGCACCTTCCGTGAATTCTCCTACGACCTGGGCGATCTGGTGGTGGCACACGGAGGTTCGCTGTCCGGCGAGCACGGCGACGGACAGGCTCGCGCCGAGTTGCTGCCCAAGATGTACGGGCCGGAGCTGGTCGGGCTGTTCAACCGCTTCAAGGACCTGTGGGACCCGGCTGCAGGACTCAACCCCGGCATGCTCGTACGCCCCGACCGCCTGGACGACAACCTCCGCTTCGAGGTGCTGCCGAAGCGGCCGGTGCCGGTGGAGTTCGGCTATCCGCACGACGACGGGGACTTCTCCGCGGCGGTGCGGCGCTGTGTGGGCGTCGCCAAGTGCCGCCAGCTCACCGCCAACGCGGGCTCGTCCGACGTGATGTGCCCGTCCTTCCGGGCCACCGGGGAAGAGGCGCACTCCACCCGCGGCCGGGCCCGGCTGCTGCACGAGATGCTCGCCGGCGAGGTGGTGACCGACGGCTGGCGGTCGGAGGAGGTGCGCGACGCCCTCGACCTGTGCCTGTCCTGCAAGGGGTGCCGCAGCGACTGCCCGGTCGGTGTGGACATGGCCACCTACAAGGCGGAGTTCCTGCACCACCACTACGAGGGCCGCCTGCGGCCCGCCGCGCATTACGCGATGGGGCGGCTGCCGCAGTGGCTGCGGGCGGCGGCGCCGGCCGCGCCGCTGCTCAACGTCCTCGCCCGCAGCCCGCTCGCCGCCGTGGGCAAACGGCTCGCGGGAATCGCCGCCGAGCGTCCGATCCCGCGGCTGGCGACCGAGCCGTTCACCCGGTGGTGGTGGCGCCGGAGGAAGGCAGCGGACGTCCCGGCCGCCGAGGCCGCCCGCACGGTCGTCCTGTGGGCCGATACCTTCACCAACTTCCTCTCTCCGGAGGTCGGCCGGGCCGCCGTGGAGGTCCTGGAGGCCGCCGGTCTGCGGCCCCTGCTGCCGCCCACCCTGCCCAACCATCCGGCCGGCCGCGCGCCCCGGCCGCGCCGACACCGCCCGCTGTGCTGCGGGCTGACCTACGTCTCGACCGGCCAGCTCGACCAGGCGCGAGCCGTCATGCGGCGGACCGTCGAGGCGCTGGACCCGCTGCTGCGGGACGGCCGTCCGCTGGTCGTCCTCGAACCGAGCTGCGCGGCGGCGCTGCGCACGGACCTGCCCGAGCTGCTGTCGGACGATCCGCGGGCCGCCGGGATCGCCGCGTCCGTGCGGACCTTCGCGCAGGCCCTGGAGGAGCTGGCCCCCGACTGGGAGCCGCCGCGACTCGACCGTCCCGTGGTCGGCCAGACGCACTGCCACCAGCACGCCGTCCTCGGCGATGCGGCGGAGCGACGACTGCGCGAACGCGCCGGTCTGACAGGGGAGTTGAGCGGCGGCTGCTGTGGTCTTGCCGGCAACTTCGGATTCGAGTCCGGGCACTACGACGTCTCCGTCGCCTGCGCGGAGGACCGACTGCTGCCCGCCGTACGGGAGTCCGCCGCCGACGCCGAGGTCCTCGCGGACGGCTTCTCCTGCCGCACCCAGCTCGACCAGCTCGCCGGACGCCCCGGTCGCCATCTGGCCGAGGTGCTCGCCCAGGCGCTGAGGGAGGAAAGCGGGACGGCGAGCGGGTGAGGCCGATCGCCGCCACCGGCCGTGACCGCGCCGGCTCAGGCGCCGCCCGTCTCGCCGATGACCTCGTGGGCCAGCGCGATCAGGTCCGGGATGAGCGGGTGGCCGGGGCTGTCGCGCCAGGCCAGCACCACGGGCACGGGCGGGGCGTCGGTCAGCGGGACGTACGCCATCGCGGGGTGGGGGTGCATCCCGGCGGTGGCGGAGGTGGTGACGCCGACCGCCCGGCCGCCGGTGATGGCCGCCAGCCAGTCATCGGTGTTGCCGATGGTGATGGTCGAGGCCGGACGGTTCCCCGCGGGCCACAGGTCCAGGGTGGTGGTGCCGGAGACGGTGTTCAGCGCGAGGGTGCGGTCGGCCAGATCGGTGAGCGCAAGGGTGGCGCGGCCGGCGAGCGGGTCGTCGGCCGGCAGCCCGGCCACCCTGGGCTCGGTGGTCAGCTGCTCGGTGACCAGACCGGGGGAGCTGACCTCACCGCGCAGCAGGGCCGCGTCGACGTCGCCGCGGGCGAGCCCGGCCGTGCGGTCGTCCACCCGCAGCAGTTCGAGCGGGGTGTCGGGGTGCCGTTCGCGCCAGCGCCGGAGCAGCACGGTGGTGTACCGGCCGGCCGCCGACCAGGCGTGGCCGAGCCGCAGCGGCCAGCCCCGGTGCGGGTGCCCCAGCGCCCGGTCGAAGGCGGTCACCGCGATGGCGGCCCGATCCCGGAAGCTGGTGCCCTCCGGTGTGAGCGCGAGGTGGTGGGTGGAGCGGTCGACGAGGCGGACGCCCAGTTCCACTTCCAGCTGCCGCAGGGTGCGGGAGACGGCCGGCTGGGTCAGGTGGAGCCGCTCGGCGGCGCGGGTGACGCTGAGGGTGTCGGCGATCGCGAGGAAGCAGCGGAAATGACGCAGCTCGATGGTCATGCGTGTGGAGCATAACAACAGGGGAAACGGCATTTCACGGACCGGAAGGGTGGCCTTTAGCGTGGGGGTGTGAATTCTTCCCCCGCCGGCTCCGATGGCCCCATAGCCGCCACTTCCGCCCCCTCCGAGCCCTCCGCCACGCCGTCTCGCGGCGCCTCGTCCGGCGCCACCGCCGCTCGGGCCGCGACCGCTTCCGGTTCGGCCGGCCCGGCCTCCGGTGACCCGGCCCACGACGGGTCGATACACCACCCGGTGCCCGCCTCGCCGGAGGTCATGACGGCGGAGGCGGCGGCCGGTGCGGCGGGCCCCGCGGGGGCGCGCGGGCGGCTGGTGTCGGTGGCGCTGGTCATCGGCGGCATCGTCTCGCTCCAGTTCGGGTCGTCCGTGGCGGTGCTGCTCTTCCCGCGCGCCGGAGCGCTGGGCGTCGTCACCCTCCGCCTCGTCGTCGCCTCGCTGGTGCTGCTGATCGTCTGCCGCCCCAAGCTGCGCGGGCACAGCCGCGGAGACTGGGCCACGGTGGTCGCCTTCGGCGTGGCCCTGGCCGGTATGAACTCGCTCTTCTACCAGGCGATCGACCGCATTCCGCTGGGTGCCGCGGTCACGCTGGAGTTCCTCGGTCCGCTGATCCTGTCGGTGGCCACCTCACGGCGGGCGCTGAGCATGCTGTGGGCGGCGCTGGCGCTCGGGGGTGTGGTGCTGCTGGGCCGCGAGGGCTTCGACGGCCTGAACCTCGCCGGCGCCGGCTTCGCCCTGGCGGCCGGTGGACTGTGGGCCGCGTACATCCTGCTCTCGGCCCGTACCGGCCAGCGCTTCCCCCAGGCGGACGGGCTCGCGCTGGCCATGACCGTGGCCGCGGTGCTCAGCCTCCCGCTCGGCGTCGCGAGCGCGGGCGCCGCGCTGCTCGACCCGGTCACCCTGGGCCTGGGCGCCGCCGTCGCCCTGATGTCGTCGGTGCTGCCCTACACGCTGGAACTGCTCGCCCTGCGCAAGCTGCCCGCCTCGGGCTTCGCGGTCATGATGAGCCTGGAGCCGGCCGCCGCGGCCACCGCCGGATTCCTGGTCCTGCACCAGGCGCTGGGCTGGGTCGAGGTGTTGGCGATCGGCCTGGTCGTCGTCGCGAGCGTGGGCGCGGTACGCAGCGCGGGGGCGTCCTCGCACAGCTGATCCCGCACGGCGCCGGGGCCGTGGCTCCGCCGCCGCCCGCGCCTCCCGCGTCAGCCGGTGCTGCGCAGGGTGGCGTGCAGCCGCGTGGCCGGCAGGAGCAGCAGGCCGACCTCGGGGCGCACCTCTCGTGGGGTGACGTCCAGATGAAAGCGCTGCGCCAGCGTCGCCAGCAGCAGTACCGCCTCGACCTGGGCGAAGCGCGCGCCGAGACAGGCGCGCGTACCGCCGCCGAACGGAAACCAGGCGTGGTCGGGTACGGCGTCCCGCGCGTCGGGCGCCCACCGCTCCGGCCGGAACTCCGTGGGATCGGGGAACCACCGGGGGTCGCGGTGGGTGGTCCACTGGCTGCACCACACGGTCGTCCCGGCCCGGATGCCCCGGCCCCCCAGCATGGCGCCCTCCCCGGCCACGGCGGGAATCAGCCAGGCCGGGGGGTACAGCCGCAGGGTTTCCTTGACGATCTGGCCGGTGTAGGACAGCCGCTCGTAGTCGTCGATACCGGGCAGCCGTCCGCCGAGCACCCGCGCCAGCTCGTCGTCCAGCCGTGCCCGGACCTCCGGGGCGCCGGACAGCAGATACCAGGCCCAGGTCAGCGCGGTGGAGGTGGTTTCGTGGCCGGCCGCCCAGAGCGTGACCGCCTCGTCCCTGACCTCCACGGGCGAAAGCGGCCTGCCCTCCTCGTCGCGCGCCGCGAGCAGCCTGCTCAGCAGATCGTCACGGTCGTCGAGGGTTCCTCCGGCCGCCCGGCGCGCGCCGATCAGCCGGTGCACCTCCGCGTCGATGGTGGCGACGGCGCCGAGCAGCCGCCGCCGGGAGGGGGTACGAACCCAGGCGGGCAGGAAGAGGTTGACGCCCCGGAGTTCGTCGCCGACCACCTGCTCGGCCAGGGCCATCGCGTCGCCGATCGCGCGGGTTCCCGCCGCGAGGTCGTTGCCGAACAGGGTGCGCAGCACGACCCGCTGGGTGATGAGCGCCATCGCCCGGCGCACATCGAGCCGGTCGCCGTCGCGCCATGTCTCGGCCGCGAGCCGGGCGCAGTCGACCATGGTCGTGGCGTACCCGCGGACCTGCCGGGGCCGGACGGTCGGCTGCACCAGGGAGCGTTTGCGACGCCAGTCGGCGCCCCGGCTGCGGATGACGCTGCGGCCCAGCAGCTGCTTGAACGCCCAGCCGATCTCCAGGATTTCGAAGGTCTGCTCCCGGGCGGCCAGCATCTCCGCGATGTGCTGCGGGTGGGCGAGGAACAGACTGCGCCGCGGGCCCAGCGACCAGGTCACGGTGTCCCCGAAGTCCTCCCGCAGACGGACCAGGAAAGCCAGCGGGTCGCTGCCGAACTCCGGGAGATTCCCGAGCCACGGCAGTCCCCGCGGCCCGGCGACGCGGTGCAGCGGCACGGACTGCGGCACGGACGGCGACACGGACATGGCCCCTCCAGGCAGGTGCGAAGCATTCCGCGGCGGCCGGAACCGGCCCCGGGCGGCTGCCAGGTGCCGCCTCCCCCCGTCTACCACGACGGGGCGGCGGGCCACCGGCAACGCACCGGGTGACGGGGCGGCACGGGAAGCGGCGGGAGCCCGGTGGCGCGCACGGTCGCACCCGGTCCCGCCCCCGGGTGTTCCGGCGCGCCGGATCAGGCTCCGGTGGAGCAGACCGCGTGGACCGCGCCGTTGACGGGGGCGCGCTGCGGCATGTTGTAGGCGATCCGCTGCGCCTCCTCCAACTCCTTCTGTGCCGCCTCGCGTTGGGCGTCGGTGGTGGCGTTGTCCACGGCGTCCTGCTTGGCCTGGATGACCTCCAGCTGCTTGAGCAGTTCCGGGTTGATCGAGTCGGCGCTGACCACCCAGCCATCGCCCGCGGCCGTTGGGTGCGACGCGGTGACGGTCTGCTCGATCTCGTAGCCGGAGATCTCGAAGCCGCCGCTGATCACGTAGGAGCCGTCCGGGCATCTCGCGGTCAGGCGGTTCAGCTCGCCCTGCACCGTGACGATCCGCGGCGGGTCGAGCAGCCGCAGGGCGCGGTGCGGGGCGGGTGCGGGGTGCGCCGTGGCGCCGGCGGCTGGGGGCGCGCCGCAGACGAGCAGGGCGGTGACGGTGGCTGTGGAGAGGGTCAGTGCGGTGGAGCGCATCGCGGCTCGGGCCGTCCTTCCGTGGAACACACAACCTAAGCGAGAGGGGAGCGAGGGGGCGCGAGATGAGGGGGTGAGGGGTGAGAAGGGGCGAACGAGGTCGAGGGGTGGGAGAGCGGTCCCTGATAGGTCTGACCGGCTGCGCCGCCGCTCACCGGTCGGCGCGCCTTATTCACCGACTTGGCGGTGGTGTCCGGGGAGAAAATCATGCAGGCGTGCTTGATTGTTTCTGTCGACGCTGCCACGCTCGGAGCGCACCGCACCACACCGCACCCGTACGGCCGCGGCACTCCGCCGCGGCCCGCGACGCATGCCAACGTGCCCCGCCGTCAAGGCAGTCGGGCCGAGGAGGGGAGTGCCGCGTGTCCGGTCCCGGCGCCGTACTGGCGGATCTCAAGGCCGAGAGCGAGGAGCTGGACGCCGTCGTCGGCGCGCTCCCCGCGGGGCGGTGGGCCGCCCCCACTCCCGCGGAGGGCTGGACCGTCGCCCACCAGATCGCCCATCTGGCCTGGACCGACCGGCAGGCCCTGCGCTCGGCCACCGACCCCGACGGTTTCCTCCGGGCCGCGCAGGAGGCGCTCGCCGCGCCGCTGACCTTCGTCGACGACGCCGCGGAGGCCGGGGCGCAGGCGTCGCCCGCGGAGCTGCTCGCGGACTGGCGGGCGGGCCGCGAGGCGCTGGCGACGGCACTCGCCGAGCGCCCGGCCGGCGAGAAACTGCCGTGGTACGGCCCGCCGATGAGCGTCGCGTCGATGGCCACGGGGCGGCTGATGGAGACCTGGGCGCACGGCCAGGACATCGCCGACGCGCTGGGTGTGCGGCGTGCTCCCACCACCCGGCTGCGGCATGTCGCCCGGATCGGCGTGCGGGCCCGCAACTTCTCCTACGCCGCCCACGGACTCACGCCGCCAGAGGAAGACTTCCGGGTCGAGCTGCGAGCGCCGGACGGCGCGGTCTGGGACTACGGCCCGCCGGACGCCGCCGAGCGGGTGACCGGGGACGCGCTGGAGTTCTGCCTGCTGGTGACGCAGCGGGCGCACCGCGACGACGTACCCGGCGTGCGTGCCCAAGGGGCCGAGGCGGAGCGCTGGTTGGGCATCGCCCAGGCGTTCGCCGGACCACCCGGGAAGGGCCGCGCGCCGTCCGGCCCCGCGGCCACGGGAGCCGGCGGGAGCGGCGCGTGAGCCCCGGGACGCCGCTCGGTGCCGACCCGGGCGTGCTGCGGATCGGCAATGCCTCCGGCTTCTACGGCGACCGGTTCGACGCCGTCCGCGAGATGCTCACCGGCGGCCCGCTGGACGTCCTGACCGGCGACTATCTCGCCGAACTGACCATGCTGATCCTCGGCCGGGAGCGGCTGAAGGATCCCGCGCGCGGCTACGCCAGGACCTTTCTGCGGCAGCTGGAGGAGACCCTGGCCCTGGCCGCCGAGCGCGGGGTGCGGATCGTCACCAACGCGGGCGGGCTGAATCCGGCCGGACTCGCCGACGCGGTGCGGGAGTTGGCGCTGAAGGTCGGCGTGCCCGTACGGGTCGCGCATGTCGAGGGCGACGACCTGCTGGCGCCGGCGGGGTCCCCCCTGGACCGGAGCCCGTCGGAAGCCCTTGGGGCGGACCGGGGCGACGGCGTGCTGACCGCCAACGCCTACCTCGGCGGGGGCGGGATCGCGGCCTGCCTGCGGGCCGGCGCCGAGGTGGTGGTGACCGGCAGGGTCACCGACGCCGCCCTGGTCAGTGGCGCCGCCGCGGCGCACTTCGGCTGGCACGCGCAGGACCTGGACCGGCTGGCCGGGGCCGTCGTCGCCGGGCACGTCCTGGAGTGCGGCACCCAGGCCACCGGCGGCAACTACTCCTTCTTCGGTGCCCACGACCTGCTGCGGCCCGGCTTCCCGCTCGCCGAGATCGCCGCCGACGGCAGCTCGGTGATCACCAAGCACCCGGGCACCGGGGGCGCCGTCACGGCCGGCACGGTCACCGCCCAACTGCTGTACGAGACCCAGGGAGCGCGCTACGCGGGGCCGGATGTCACGGCGCGGCTGGACACCCTGCGGCTCGTGGACGAGGGACAGGACCGGGTCCGTATCGAGGGAGTACGGGGCGAGGCGCCGCCGCCGACGCTGAAGGCCGGACTGACCCGCCTGGGCGGCTGGCGCAACGAGGTCACGTTCGTGCTGACCGGCCTGGACATCGAGGCCAAGGCCGAACTCGTCCGCGGCCAGATGGACGCCGCCCTCGACGCCGCGGTCCGGCGCCCGGCCGAGGTGCGCTGGACGCTGGCCCGCACCGACCGCGAGGACGCCGACGTGCAGGAGGAGGCGAGCGCGCTGTTGCGGATGGTGGTGCGCGACCCCGACCAGGCGGCGGTGGGCCGGGTCGTCAGCGGCGCCGCGGTCGAACTGGCGCTGGCCAGCTACCCCGGCTTCCATGTCACCGCCCCACCCGGCAAGGGAGAGCCGTACGGCGTCTTCGAGGCGGTGAGCGTGGACCCGGCCGACGTGCCGCACACCGCGGTGCTGCCGGACGGCACCCGGGTCGCCGTCCCGCCCGCGGAACGCACGAGGGAGTGCGAACGCCTGGCGGACCCGCCGCTTCCCGAACCGCTCGATGCGACGCTGCCGACCCGCCGGGCGCCGCTCGGCCTGGTGGTCGGCGCGCGCAGCGGGGACAAGGGCGGCGCGGCGAACGTCGGGGTGTGGGCCAGGACCGACGAGGCATGGCGCTGGCTTGCCCACGAGCTGACCGTCGACCGCTTCCGTCACCTTCTGCCGGAGACCGCCGGACTGCCCGTGGACCGGCACCTGCTGCCCTGTCTGCGGGCGCTGAACTTCGTCGTCGAGGGCCTGCTGGGTGAGGGCGTCGCTTCGCGGGCCCGCTTCGATCCCCAGGCCAAGGCCGTGGGGGAGTGGCTGCGCGCGCGGCACATGGAGATACCGGAGGTGTTGTTGTGACCGTGCTCCCGACCGGGGTCGACCCGGCTGGTGCCGAGTACGCGGAGCGTCGTACGGCGATGCTCGAGAAGCTGGCGGAGGTCGAGGCCGCGCACGGCAAGGCTCTGGCGGGCGGCGGCGAGAAGTACCTCGCCCGTCACCGGAGCCGCGGCAAGCTGCCGGCCCGTGAGCGGGTGGAGCTGCTGCTCGACCCCGACACCCCGTTCCTGGAGCTGTCGCCGCTCGCGGCCTGGGGCGCCTCGCCCGAGTACACCGTGGGCGCGTCGCTGGTCACCGGGATCGGCGTGATCGAAGGCGTGGAGTGCCTGATCACCGCCAACGATCCGACGGTGCGGGGCGGCGCCAGCAACCCCTGGACGCTGAAGAAGGCGCTGCGGGCCAACGAGATCGCGTACGCCAACCGCCTCCCGGTCGTCTCCCTCGTCGAGTCCGGTGGCGCCGACCTGCCCAGCCAGAAGGAGATCTTCATCCCGGGCGGGGCGCTGTTCAAGGACCTCACCCGGCTGTCGGCGGCCGGCATCCCGACCGTCGCGGTGGTCTTCGGCAACTCCACCGCGGGCGGCGCGTACGTTCCCGGGATGTCCGACCACGTCATCATGGTCAAGGAGCGCGCCAAGGTCTTCCTCGGCGGGCCGCCGCTGGTGAAGATGGCGACGGGCGAGGAGAGCGACGACGAGTCGCTGGGCGGCGCCGAGATGCACGCCCGCACCTCCGGCCTCGCGGACTACTTCGCGACCGACGAACCGGACGCGCTGCGGCAGGCCCGCCGCGTCGTCGCCCGCCTCAACTGGCGCAAGGCGCACGCCGATCCGGCCCCCGCGGCACCGCCGAAGTACGACGAGGAGGAGCTGCTCGGCATCGTGCCCGGTGACCTCAAGGCGCCGTTCGACCCGCGCGAGGTCATCGCCCGGATCGTCGACAACTCGGACTTCGACGAGTTCAAGCCGCTGTACGGGCCGAGCCTGACCACCGGCTGGGCGGAGCTGCACGGCTACCCGGTCGGCATCCTCGCCAACGCCCAGGGCGTGCTGTTCAGCGAGGAGTCGCAGAAGGCCGCCCAGTTCATCCAGTTGGCGAACCAGCGGGACATCCCGCTGCTGTTCCTGCACAACACCACCGGCTACATGGTCGGCAAGGAGTACGAGCAGGGCGGCATCATCAAACACGGCGCGATGATGATCAACGCGGTGTCGAACTCGAAGGTGCCGCACCTGAGCGTCCTGATGGGCGCCTCCTACGGCGCGGGCCACTACGGCATGTGCGGCAGGGCCTACGACCCGCGCTTCCTCTTCGCCTGGCCGAGCGCCAAATCCGCCGTCATGGGACCGCAGCAGCTCGCCGGTGTGCTGTCGATCGTCGCCCGCGCCTCGGCCGCCGCCAAGGGGCAGCCCTACGACGACGAGGCGGACGCCGGGCTGCGGGCCATGGTCGAGCAGCAGATCGAGTCCGAGTCGCTGCCGATGTTCCTGTCCGGGCGGCTCTACGACGACGGCGTCATCGACCCCCGCGACACCCGCACCGTCCTCGGCCTGTGCCTGTCCGCCGTGCACACCGCCCCGGTCGAGGGCGCGCGCGGCGGCTTCGGCATCTTCCGGATGTGAGGCAGGAATGATCTCTTCGGTACTTGTCGCCAACCGCGGCGAAATCGCCCGCCGGGTCTTTCGGACCTGCCGCGAACTGGGCATCGCGACGGTCGCCGTGCACTCCGACGCGGACACCGACGCCCCGCACGTCCGTGAGGCCGACGCGGCCGTACGCCTGCCGGGCGACGCGCCCGCCGACACCTACCTGCGCGGCGACCTCATCGTGAAGGCCGCGCTCGCGGCCGGCGCGGACGCCGTCCACCCCGGCTACGGGTTCCTCTCCGAGAACGCCGGGTTCGCCGCTGCGGTCATCGACGCCGGGCTGCGGTGGATCGGGCCGCCACCCGCCGCGATCGAGGCCATGGCCTCCAAGACCCGGGCCAAGGAGCTGATGGCCGGGGCCGGGGTGCCGCTGCTCGCACCCCTCGACCCCGCCGCCGTCACCGCGGCCGACCTGCCGCTGCTGATCAAGGCCGCCGCGGGCGGCGGCGGGCGCGGCATGCGCATCGTGCGCACACCCGGCGAACTGCCGGACGCACTGACCGCGGCCGCCGCGGAAGCGGCATCCGCCTTCGGCGACGGCGAGGTCTTCCTGGAGCCGTACGTCGTCGAGGGCCGGCACGTCGAGGTCCAGATCCTCGCCGACGCGCACGGCACCGTCTGGGCGCTGGGCACCCGCGACTGCTCCCTCCAGCGCCGCCACCAGAAGGTCATCGAGGAGGCCCCGGCCCCCGGCCTGGACGACGCACTGCGCCGCACCCTGCACGACTCGGCCACCGAAGCGGCCCGCGCGATCGGCTATCGGGGCGCCGGCACCGTCGAGTTCCTGCTCTCGGGCGACGGGCAGCCGTACTTCCTGGAGATGAACACCCGCCTCCAGGTCGAACACCCCGTCACCGAGGCGGTCCACGGGGTCGACCTGGTCGCCCTCCAGCTCCGCGTCGCCGAAGGACAGGCCCTGGAGCCGCGGCCCCCGGAACCCAGCGGCCATGCGGTCGAGGCCCGGCTGTACGCGGAGGACCCCGCGCACGACTGGCAGCCGCAGACCGGAACGCTGCACCACTTCCGCGTCCCCGGCGACGTCCGGCTCGACTCCGGGGTCACCGACGGCGACACCATCGGCGTCCACTACGACCCGATGCTGGCCAAGGTCATCGCCTGGGCGCCCACCCGAGCCGAGGCCGTCCGCCGCCTCGCGCACGCCCTGGAGCGGGCCCGTATCCACGGCCCTGTCACCAACCGCGACCTGCTCGTCGGCTCGCTGCGCCACCCGGACTTCGTGGCCGCCCGCCTCGATACCGGCTTCTACGACCGCCACCTCGCCGAGCTGACCGCGCATGACGCCACCCGGCACTCCCGGGAGGGGCTCTCGGCGCTGGCCGCGGCCCTCGCCGACGCGCACGGCCGCTCCCGCTTCGGCGGCTTCCGCAACGTCCCCTCGCAGCAGCAGACGAAGACCTACCAGGGCGTGGGCGGCGACAGTGCCACCCACGAGGTCCGCTACCGCCTGGGCCGCGACGGACTGCGGGCCGAGGACTTCCCCGGCGTACGGCTGTACACCCTCGCCCCGGACCGAGTCGTTCTCGAAGTCGACGGGCTGCGACGGGAGTTCACCGTCTCCCGCTACGGCGACCGGGTCCACGTCGACTCCCCGCTCGGCGCGCACGCCCTCACCGCCCTGCCCCGCTTCCTCGACCCCGCCGCCCGCACCGAGCCCGGCTCGCTGCTCGCCCCGATGCCCGGCACGGTCGTGCGCCTCGCGCCCGGCATCTCCGAGGGCGATCGCGTCACCGCGGGCCAGCCCTTGCTGTGGCTGGAGGCGATGAAGATGGAGCACAAGATCACCGCGCCGGCCGCCGGCACCCTCACGGCGCTGCCGGTCCGCACCGGCCAGCAGGTCGAGGTGGGCGCACTGCTCGCCGTCGTCACCGACTGAACCGCCACGAGCGCGCGTCCGCGCGCCCCGCCCCGCACGACCCTCACCCACCGCACAAGGAGCCGTCATGAGCAACCCTGTGATCGAGACCGAGGAACAACGCGCCCTGCGGGACGCCGTCGCCGCGCTCGGCAAGCGCTACGGCCGGGCGTACTTCGCGCAGGTCGTCGCCGACGGAAAGCACACCGACGACCTGTGGGCTGAGGCCGCCAAGGTCGGCTACCTCGGCGTCAACCTCCCCGAGGAGTACGGCGGCGGAGGCGGCGGCATAGCCGAACTCTCCCTCGTGCTGGAGGAATTGGGCGCGGCCGGCTGCCCGCTGCTGATGCTCGTGGTGTCACCCGCCATCTGCGGCACGGTCATCGCCCGCTTCGGCACCGAGGAGCAGAAGCGGACCTGGCTGCCCGGCCTGGCCGACGGCACCCGCAAGATGGCCTTCGGCATCACCGAACCGGACGCCGGCTCCAACTCGCACCGCATCACCACCACCGCCCGCCGGGACGGTGCGGAGTGGGTACTCAACGGACGCAAGGTCTTCGTCTCCGGAGTGGACATCGCCGACGCGACCCTGATCGTCGGCCGCACCGAGGACGCCAGGACCGGCCGCCTCAAACCGTGCCTGTTCATCGTTCCGCGCGACACCCCCGGCTTCGGGCGCAGCCCCATCCCGATGGAACTGGCCGCCCCGGAGAAGCAGTTCGAGCTGACGCTGGACGAGGTGCGGCTGCCCGCCGACGCGCTGGTCGGCGACGAGGACGCCGGGCTGCTGCAACTGTTCGCCGGCCTCAACCCCGAGCGCATCATGACCGCCGCGTTCGCCGTCGGCATGGGCCGCTACGCCCTCGACCGGGCCGTCGACTACGCCCGCACCCGCCAGGTCTGGAAGGAGCCCATAGGCGCCCACCAGGCCGTGGCGCACCCGCTCGCACAGGCCCATATCGAACTGGAACTGGCCCGGCTGATGATGCAGAAGGCCGCGCATCTCTACGACACGGGTGACGACATGGGCGCGGGCGAGGCCGCCAACATGGCGAAGTACGCGGCGGCCGAGGCCGCGGTGCGTGCCGTCGACCAGGCCGTGCACACCCTCGGCGGCAACGGCCTCACCCAGGAGTACGGCCTCGCCTCGATGGTCACCGCCGCGCGGGTGGCCAGGATCGCGCCGGTCAGCCGCGAGATGATTCTCAACTTCGTCTCGCACCAGTCGCTCGGCCTGCCCAAGTCCTACTGAGCCCGGCGCGGCACCCCGAGCGCGGCCCGCACCCGAACCGCCGTCCCACCCGCACCGTCGCACCGCAGCCCACCGTCGCACGGAAGGACCGGTCATGGTGTTCCACGTCTTCCACAGCACATACGCCGACATCGCGCCCGTCGAGCTGCCGATCCACGAAGCCGTCCTCGGGCGGGCCGCGGTGTACGGCGACCACCCCGCGCTGATCGACGGAGTCGACGGCACCACCTTCAGCCACGCGCAGCTCGACCACGCCACCCGTCGGATCGCGGCAGGCCTCGCCGACGCCGGTGTCCGCAAGGGCGACGTGCTGGCCCTGCACAGCCCGAACACCGTGGTCTTCCCGGCCGTCTTCCACGCCGCCTCGCGCTGTGGGGCGGCGGTCACCACCGTCCATCCGCTCGCCACCGAGGGCGAGTTCACCACCCAGCTGCGCGACAGCGGCGCCCGCTGGATCGTCACCGTCTCTGCGCTGCTGGACACCGCGCGCGGCGCCGCACGCCGGGCGGGCGGCGTCGCGGAGATCTTCGTCTGCGACCGCGCCGAGGGCCACAGGTCGGTCGTGGACCTGCTGGCCTCCACCGCCCCCGAGCCGTCCGTCGTCCTCGACCCGGCCGAGGACCTGGCCGTGCTCCCGTACTCCTCCGGCACCACCGGCGCACCCAAGGGCGTGATGCTCACCCACCGCAGCATCGCCACCAACCTCGCCCAGCTCGACCCGCTGATCAGCAGCGGACCCGACGACCGGGTGCTGGCCGTACTGCCGTTCTTCCACATCTACGGGCTCACCGCCCTGATGAACGCACCACTGCGCAACGGCTCCACCGTCGTCGTGCTGCCCCGCTTCGACCTCCAGCAGTTCCTCGCCGCGATCGCCGAACACCGCATCACCGCCGTGTACGTCGCACCGCCGATCGTGCTCGCGCTCGCCAAGCACCCCCTCGTCGCCCGATACGACCTGTCCTCCCTCCGGTACCTCGTGAGCGCCGCGGCGCCCCTGGACGCCGAACTCGCGGCGGCGTGCTCCCGGCGGCTGGGGCTGCCGCCCGTCATGCAGGCGTACGGGATGACGGAACTCTCGCCGGGCACGCACGTCGTACCCCTGGACGCGCACCGGCCTCCAGCGGGGGCCGTCGGCAAGCTCGTCCCCGGCACCGAGATGCGCATCGTCTCCCTGGAGACCGGCGACGACCTCCGGGCGGGCGCCAGTGGCGAGATCCTCATCCGCGGCCCGCAGGTGATGAAGGGCTACCTGGGGCGGCCCGCCGAGACCGACGCGATGATCGACCCCGACGGGTGGCTGCGCACCGGCGACGTCGGGCGGGTGGACGACGACGGCTGGCTGTACGTCGTCGACCGGGTCAAGGAGCTGATCAAATACAAGGGCTACCAGGTCGCCCCCGCCGACCTCGAAGCCCTGCTGCTCACCCATGACGCCATCGCCGACGCGGCCGTCATCGGAGTCCTCGACGACGACGGCAACGAGGTGCCCAAGGCGTTCGTCGTCAGGCAGCAGGGGGTCGAACTGAGTGAGGACGACGTCATCGCGTACGTTGCCGGTCAGGTCGCCCCGTACAAGAAGGTACGCCGCGTGGAGTTCCTCGACAGCGTGCCGCGCGCAGCCACCGGCAAGATCCTGCGGCGCGAACTGCGCGCCAGGGAAAGGAGTTCGACGGCCCGATGACCGACGCCACCACGGACACGGGGCACGGCGCCGCTGCCCCGCCCGAGCCCCTCGTACGGGTCGCGCACGAGCGCGGCATCGCCACCCTCACCCTGGACTCGCCGCACAACCGCAACGCGCTCTCCGCCCGGCTGGTCGCCGAGCTGCGGGCCGCGCTGGCCGAAGCGGCCGCTTCCGGCGCCATCCGCGCGGTGCTCCTGCGCCACACCGGCACCACCTTCTGCGCGGGCGCCGACCTCACCGAGGCCACCGCCACCGATGCCCCGACGGCCGGCCCGCTCGGCCTCGCCGGGCTGCTGCGCACCCTCGTCGAGCTGCCCAAACCGGTCGTCGCCCGGGTCACCGGCCACGTCCGGGCCGGCGGCCTCGGGCTGCTCGGTGCCTGCGACATCTCGGTGGCCGGCCCCGAGGCCACCTTCGCCTTCACCGAGGCACGGCTCGGCCTCGCCCCCGCCGTCATCTCCCTGCCCCTGCTGCCCCGCCTGGACGCGCGCGCGGCCGGCCGCTACTACCTGACCGGCGAGAAGTTCGACGCGGCCGAGGCTGCCCGGATCGGACTGGTCACCCTGGCGGCGGACGACGTGGACGCCGGCCTCGCGCCCGTCCTCGAAGGGCTGCGCAAGGGCTCCCCCCAGGGGCTGGCCGAGTCCAAGAAGCTGGTCACGGCGGAGGTGCTGCGTGCCTTCGACCGTGACACCGACGCCCTCGCCGAGACCTCCGCGCGGCTCTTCGGCTCCGCCGAGGCGCGCGAGGGCATGACGGCCTTCCTGGAGCGAAGGGCCCCGGTATGGGCGCCGTGACGCCGGCCCGCGGCGCCAAGGAGCCCCAGCAGGAGCGCAGCCGCGCCACCCGCCTCAAGCTGCTGGAGGCCGCCGTCTCCTGTCTGGCGGAGCGCGGCTGGAGCGGCAGCACGGTCTCCGTCGTCGCCGAGCGCGCGGGCGTCTCCCGGGGCGCAGCGCAGCACCACTTCCGCACCCGCGAGGACCTCTTCACGGCGGCCGTGGAACATGTCGCGGAGAAGCGCCAGGGTGCCCTGAAGGCCGTGGCGCACAATCTGCCGCCGGCCGGTTCGGTGGCCCGCACCTGGATCATCGTCGAGGAGATCGTCGGCCTCTACACCGGTCCGCTGTTCCGTGCCGCGCTCCACCTGTGGGTCGCGGCATCCGACGAGGACCAGCTGCGCGAGCGGGTCACGGCGCTGGAGGCCCGGGTGGGCCGCGAGGCGCACCGCACGGCGGTGGCGCTGCTGGAGGCCGACGAATCGGTCCCCGGGGTCCGCGAGACGGTGCAGGGCCTGCTGGACATGGCGCGCGGCCTGGGCCTCGCCAACCTCCTGACGGACGACGCTGCCCGCCGCGACCGCGTCGTGGCGCAGTGGGCGAAGATCATCGACGAGGCGTTGAACCCGGCCGGCTAGCAGGCCGGGGCGGCGGGCAGGCGGCCCCGGCCGGTGCCGGGACCGCCGCGAACGCCGCGAGGAGCCGGGCGGGACGGCTCAGCGAGCGATGTCGTCGAAGCCGACGATCTCCCGCGGGCTGCGCCCGGCGGGCCCCACGTAGCGGGCCGACGGCCGCACCAGCCGGCCGGTCCGCTTCTGCTCCAGGATGTGCGCGCTCCAGCCGGCCGTACGGGCGCAGGTGAACATCGAGGTGAACATGTGCGCCGGGACCTCCGCGAAGTCCAGCACGATGGCCGCCCAGAACTCGACGTTGGTGGCGAGCACCCGGTCGGGGCGGCGGCTGTGCAGCTCGTCCAGCGCGGCCTTCTCCAGCGCAGCGGCGACCTCGAAGCGCGGCGCGTCCAGTTCCTTGGCGGTCCGCCGCAGCACGCGCGCCCGCGGGTCCTCGGCGCGGTAGACCCGGTGACCGAAGCCCATCAGCCGCTCGCCCTTGTCCAGGGCCTGCCGGACGTACGCGTCCGCGTCGCCGGTCCGCTCGATCTCCTCGATCATGCCGAGGACGCGGGACGGGGCGCCGCCGTGCAGCGGGCCGGACATCGCGCCCACCGCACCGGACAGCGCGGCCGACACATCGGCGCCGGTGGAGGCGATGACGCGGGCGGTGAAGGTCGAGGCGTTCATGCCGTGCTCGGCCGCCGAGGTCCAGTAGGCGTCGACCGCCTTGACGTGCTTGGGGTCGGGCTCCCCGCGCCAGCGCTTCATGAAGCGCTCCACGACGGTGTCGGCCTTGTCGATCTCCCGCTGCGGCACCATCGGCAGGCCCTGCCCGCGCGCCGACTGGGCGACGTACGACAGCGCCATGACGGCGGCGCGCGCCAGGTTGTCGCGGGCGGTCCGCTCGTCGATGTCCAGCAGCGGTTTCAGGCCCCACACGGGCGCGAGCATCGCGAGCGCGGACTGGACATCGACCCGGATGTCACCGGAATGCACCGGGATCGGGAACGGCTCGGCGGGCGGCAGACCGGGGTTGAACGCCCCGTCGACCAGCAGCCCCCAGACGTTCCCGAAGGACACGTGCCCGACGAGATCTTCGATGTCGACCCCGCGGTAGCGGAGCGCGCCGCCTTCCTTATCCGGTTCGGCGATCTCCGTCTCGAACGCGACGACTCCCTCGAGTCCGGGTACGAAGTCGGACATCAGGCGGCTCCTCAAGATGGGGACGGCATACGGTCCGTGACCGATGCCGTGCGGTCGAGTCTGGTGCGCGGTGCCGGGCGGTTACGCGGCTGCGCCGGGCAGCTCGCGGTCCGTTCCGGTCACCCCGGTGATGCCCCGCCAGGGCAGAGGTCACGCGACGGTTCCGCCGGCGGTGGGTCGGGCCGCGGGCGGCCACGTGCGAGGTGGTGCGTTACGGGTGTGTGCGGTGCGTTGCGGTGGGTCGTGCGCGCCGGGAACGCTGGTCCGGTGCATCACGTTTCCGGCGTGGTCTCTTCAGGGCAGCGGTAAGTCCCTTCAGGCCGGACACGATAGCTCGCGATGTTCGAAGGCCACAGTGGCTCGACCGACGATTTTGGCGGGTTCGTCACCTGCGGGGGAGGGTGAGATCCGGCACACCGGTCGATTCGCCGACGGGAGGGTTACGGCCCGTCGACGAGGGGCAGACTTCCACCCTTCCCGGCTGACCGGGGCAGGTCGAATGCTGCAAGATGAGGCCGTGCACTCCGCCGACACGCCCTCTCCCCTGAACCCCGATCCCTCGTCCATGCGCGCGCACTACCGCGCCGAGGGACTCGCCGAGTCCGACCTCGCAGCCAGTCCGTACGAGCAATTCGCGTACTGGTTCAAGGAAGCGACCGCCGCCGGCCTGCACGAACCCAACGCGATGGTCGTCTCGACCGCGGACGGCACGGGCCGCCCGAGTTCGCGCACGGTCCTGCTGAAGGCATTCGACGAGCGCGGCTTCGTCTTCTTCACGAACTACACGAGCCGCAAAGGCCGCGACTTGGCCGAAAATCCCCATGTCTCGCTGCTGTTCCCCTGGCACGCGCTCGCCCGCCAGGTCATCGTGAACGGCACCGCGGAACGCATCGGCCGGGACGAGACCGCCGCCTACTTCCGGACCCGCCCGCACGGCTCCCAGTTGGGCGCCTGGGCAAGCGACCAGTCCTCGCCGGTGGCCTCGCGCGCCGAACTGGAGCGGTCCTACGAGCAATTGGCGGCGCGTTATCCGGAAGGCGAACAGGTACCGGCGCCGCCGCACTGGGGCGGCTTTCGCGTCACCGCCGAAACGGCGGAATTCTGGCAGGGCCGGCACAACCGGCTGCACGACCGGCTGCGGTACGTACACGAGCCGTCCGAGGGCGGCGCCGGGGCATGGTCCTGGCGTATGGAGCGGTTGGCGCCCTGACCGCGTCCGCGCGGTGATCGCCCCCACACGCAGACGACCCGCGGGCTGCCTCCCTCGCGCTCTGTGGCGCGAAGGGCCGGTCGGACGAACCGGCAGCCCGCGGGTCGGGTGACTGCTTGGGATTGGCCGGCTGCGCATCTGCAGTATGCGCTGGTCCGGCGCTGCAATGGTGAAGCGACGGGCCGCTAGCCCGCAGCCACCTCACGCGTCCGGTGCGAAATCATTGGCCGAACCACCTCCCTTCTCGTGTGCTCCACACATTAGGAACCGCTCCTGGCGCGCACAACCGAATTTCCCGGAAGCAACGATTTCCGGGAATGGGGTGTGTGCTGAGTCACGTTCCAGTTGAATGACCCAGGTGCAGCACGTGCGGCCGCGTTCGTAAGGGGTGCCAGTGACTGCTTCGTCAGCCTCGTCGTCCGATCACCGCGCCGACGCCGCGTCGTCCGGTCCCGCGAACGGGCCGCAGGCCCCGGGCACGGAGGGGGCCCTCTCGCCCACCGGTCCCGCCGGCGATGCCGGCCGGTCACCGCGCAACGACGACTCCGGACTGCTCGCGGCCCTCCTGGACGGCATGGACGCGGCCCTGGTCGCCTTCGCGGCCGACGGCACGGTCACCCACTGGAATCAGGAGGCCGAGCGGATCCTGGGCTGGACGACCCAGGAGGCGGTCGGCCGCCCCGGTCTGTCCGGCTGGGCCGTCCGCCGGGAGGACAGCGACGAGATCGACGCGGTCCTCGCGACCGCGATGCGCACCCGCGGCCGTCAGGTACACGAATTCGCGCTGCTCACCAAGGACGGCCACCGCGTCCTCGTGCGCACCCAGTCCTCGGCGGTCCGCGGCGGCGACGGCCGGGTCGCCGGCGTGTACTGCGCCTTCAGCGAGGTGCACACCCAGATCGACCTGGAGCGGTCCATCGCCCTCAGCGAGGCCCTCTTCGAGGACGCGTCCTGGGGCGTGGTGCTGGTGGACGCCGATCTGCGGCCGGCCGCCGTCAACGCCCACGCCGCCCGCGTACTGGGCGTGGGGCGCACCGCCCTGCTGGGCCGTCCCCTGGGCGACCTGCTCGCCCAGGGCGTGGAGGAGCTGGAAAGCGCGCTGCAGCACGTCCTCGCCGAGGGCGCGCCACCGGCCGCCGCCGAGCTGTGGGTGACGCTGCGCTCGGAGGAGGCCGACCTGCCGCGCCGGTGCTGGCGCAGCGGCTTCGTCCGGCTCGCCTCCCCGCTCGCCGAGGAACCGGTGCCGCTGGGCGTGGCCTGGCTCTTCCAGGACGTCACCGAGGCCAAGCGGGCCGAGCAGGAGAACTCCCTGCTGCGCTTCCGGGCTCAGCAGCTGCACCGCGCGGGCCGTGCGGCCGCCGAGTGCCCGGACCCGGCCGAGGCCGCCGCCGTCCACCTCGACTTCGCCCTGGCGGGCTTCGCCGACCACGGCCTGGTCGACCTCGCCACCACCCCCGCCCCGGCGCCGTACGGGCCGGTCGGCGAGGACGCGGAATGGAGCGCCGACATGAGCCCGGCCGAGGAGGGGACCGACGAGCGGGCCGGGGCCGGCGGGCGCCCGCGGTGGGGCGACCCACCGCGGCTGGTGCGGACCCTGGCCTCCCCGGCCGGTTCCCCCGGCCCCTCCCAGGCGGTTCCCCCGACGGGCATTCCGGTGGCGTACGCGCCGGGCCATCCGGCGGCCCAGGCGTACGAACGCCGCGGTTCGGTGCGCACCAGCGCCGGACCCGACGCGTCCGAGGGCTGGGCGGCCGCCCGCAGATGGCCGGACGGCACGGTGCACGGCCTGTGCGTGGTGCTGCGCAGCCGCGGTCGCACGCTCGGCGTCGTCACGTTTCTGCGCACCCCGGCCCGCCGCCCGTTCGACCGCGCCGACGCGGACTACGCCGAGGACGTCGCGGCCCGCATCGCCGCCGCACTGGACCTCGCGGGCGCCGCGGGGCTCTGAGAGGGACGGGCCCGGCCGGGGGGCCGCGGCGTGCGCTCCCCTCGCGGGGGTGAGGTCACTGCCGGTAGAAGATCCGGTCGGCGTACTCGCTCATCACCCGGCCGTTCCACTCGTGACCGCCGTCGACGTTCCCCGAGCGCAGCAGCGGCGGGTCGATGCCGCGTTCCGCCAGCTCGCCGGCCGCCGTCGCGACCACGGCCTGCATGATCGCGCTGGTGACGACCGTGGAGGCGGGGGCGAAGGGCGCCTCGATGCCCGGCAGCGTCAACTCCGCGTCGCCGACCGGGATGCGGCTGTCCAGGACGATGTCGCAGTGGTCCTTGAGGTAGGTCCCGGACGCGTGCCGGGGCTTCGTCTCCGCGGTGTACGCCACCGAGGTGAGGCCGATGACCTTGATGCCGAGCGCCCGTGCGTTCATCGCCATCTCCACCGGCAGCGCGTTGCGCCCGGAGAGCGAGATGACCACCAGCACGTCGCCCGCCTCCAGCGCGCTGGTGTCCAGCACCGCGCCGGCCAGCCCGTCGACCCGCTCCAGGGCGCTGCCGAGCGTCGCGGGCCGTACGTCGACGCCCACGACACCGGGGACGGACAGCAGGTTCATGATGGCCAGGCCGCCCGCGCGGTAGACCGTGTCCTGGGCCGGCAGCGAGGAGTGCCCGGCGCCGAAGGAGAAGACCCGGCCGCCGGCAGCGACGGTGTCGGCGATCAGCTGCCCGGCCGCGGCGATCCGGTCGCCCTCCTGGTCACGGACCTGCCGCAGCAGGCCGATCGCGGCTTCGAAGAACTGATCGCCCAGCCGGTCGCTCCGGTCGCTCTCAGCCATTGCCGCGGGCCCCTCTCGTAGAGTCTCGTCGAAGCGTCGCACCGGCATCCCTGCCTCGCGCACACCACCGCGCACCACTGCGCGAGCCTGTCCCCGACGGGCTTTTCGCCCGGGAGGCAAGCGTGGCGCGGATCACGTTGCGGTCTGGACCAGTGCCCTGTCAATACGGACGCGACGTCCGCTGCGCGGACGAGGAGGCACTGTTGTCAGCGGGATGCGTCAGAATTGAGTCCAGGGCCACCGCACCACACATCGAGGGGCACGCATGTCCGGACTGATCGACACCACGGAGATGTATCTCCGCACCATCCTCGAACTGGAAGAGGAAGGTGTGGTCCCCATGCGCGCCCGGATCGCGGAGCGGCTCGAACAGAGCGGCCCGACGGTCAGCCAGACGGTGGCGCGCATGGAGCGAGACGGCCTGCTGACGGTCGCGGGTGACCGGCACCTGGAGCTGACGGAAGAGGGCCGGCGACTGGCGACCCGGGTGATGCGCAAGCACCGCCTCGCCGAGTGCCTGCTCGTCGACGTCATCGGGCTGGAGTGGGAGCAGGTCCACGCCGAGGCGTGTCGTTGGGAGCATGTGATGAGCGAGGCGGTCGAGCGCCGCGTCGTGGAGCTGCTGCGGCATCCGACCGAGTCGCCCTACGGCAACCCGATCCCGGGGCTGGAGGAGCTCGGTGAGACGGCCGGGGGCGACCCGTTCCTGGACGCCGGCATGGTGAGCCTGACGGACCTGGACGCCGGGACCGACGGCAAGACGGTCGTGGTGCGCCGCATCGGCGAGCCCATCCAGGCCGACGCCCAGCTCATGTACACCCTGCGCAGGGCCGGCGTGCAGCCGGGCGCTGTGGTGAGCGTGACGGAGTCTCCGGGCGGAGTGCTGGTCGGCAGCAGCGGTGAGGCCGCCGAGCTGGACGCCGGCATCGCCTCCCACGTCTTCGTCGCCAAGCGCTGACCGAGCAGGAGCCCACCTCCGGGGCGCCGGGGCGCCGTCGGAGGGGGCACGTCCTCACCGGACCGGGGCCCGGAAAATCTCCGCACGGCCACCGGGCCGCGGGAGTCGTTTGAGCTGCGAGGACGCGGTGTTCCACGGGCTCGGCAGCTGCTTGCCGGTTGAACGGGCTTGTGCGAATCCGTGCGATTCAGCCGGTCTCGTGCCACGCTGGCGCTGACGCATAGGCATACGTCGCCACGAGACGTATTGCCGTAAGACCTGGATGGGACCGGGCGGCTGCGCGGCTGAACGCCCACGCGGACAGGGCGCCCGCCGTCGGCTTCTCGGGCCGGGGAGGGGGCTCGGATGCGTCCCTGGAGTCCGATCGGCCGCTCACATCTGCCGCGCGAGGCGCACGCGATGCACGCGGTGCGGCCGCCGCTCCCGTGGCCTGCTCCTCCTGAAGACAGTCGGGGCCCCGGCGCTGCGAGCAGCCGAGGCCCCGCCTCCCCATGTCCCCCCGCCAAGACCCGGAGCCCCGAGCTCCCAGGGTCTTCTACTCCCGCGGGCCCCCTTCCCGGTAGGGCCCGCCTCCCGCCACATTTCTCCCCGTGGCGCTCGCGGCCAATCCTTGAGCGTGGTCACCCGAACGAGGGGTCTTGGGCGCGAATGCCGTACGTTCGAATAGAGGTTCGATAGTGTGGGGCTGATCGAGGGACGACTGGGGGTGCCAAGGCGCATGGTGCGACGCATCGACGTGACCGGGACCGGTGGCGTGCGGCTCGCCGCCTGGGAATTCACCGAGCGGCCCAAGATCGGCGGCGCGGGGGAGGCCGAGCGCGGGCCGGGTGTCCTGCTTCTGCACGGACTGATGGGCCGCGCGGCACACTGGGCCGATACCGCGCGATGGTTGAGCGCGCGCTACCGCCCGGTCGGCCTCGATCAGCGCGGCCACGGCCGCAGCGACAAGCCCGCTGACGGCCCGTACGACCGCGACGCGTATGTCGACGACGCCATTGCCGCCATCGAGCAGCTCGGGCTGGCCCCCGTCGCCCTGATCGGGCACTCCATGGGGGCCCTGACGGCGTGGCAGTTGGCGGCCCGCCGACCGGATCTGGTGAGCGCGCTGGTGATTTGCGATATGCGTGCCTCGGCGCTCGGGGCGGCGTCGCAGCAGGATTGGACCGAGTGGTTCCGCTCCTGGCCGGTGCCGTTCGCCACCCTCGCCGATGTCCGCAAGTGGTTCGGCGAGGACGACCCGACGCTGGAGCGGCCCCGGCCGGCCCGCGGCGAGTTCTTCGCCGAGGTGATGGCCGAGCGCGCGGACGGCTGGCGCCCCGTCTTCTCCCGCCGCCAGATGCTCACGGCCCGGGCGACCTGGGTGCACGACGCCCACTGGGAGGAGCTCGCCCTGGTGCGCTGCCCGACGCTCGTGGTCCGCGGCCTCGACGGCGAGCTGGGCCGCGCCGAGGCCCAGGAAATGGTCCGTGTCCTCCCGGGCGGTGTCTACGCAGAAATAGCCGACACCGGCCATCTCCTGCCCTGGGAACAACCCGACGCCTGGCGCCGAGCCGTCGACCCCTTCCTGGCCGAGTCCCTCCCCTCGACCTGACCGCCCGCCCCTCCGGGCATCCGGCGAACCACAAGCGCGCGAAGAGCCTCGGCCGAAAGCCTCCGACGAGGGGAGTCCGGCCGGGACGATGCGGCCAGGAGGTCGGGCCCGGTCAAGGCGCCCGGCCACGAGCCCGGCCAGGACGCCCGAGCGTGCCCACCGAGCGGGGGCAAGGCCCACAGGCCCGCACCAAGCCCGTACGTGGCAGTCAAGGCCCTCAGAGGCCCGCAGCGAGCCCCCCCCGGGCCCGGAGGCGGGCCCCAACGAGCCCCAACGAGCGCCAACGAGCCCCTGCCAACCGCCGGAGGGCCGGCCCCGCAAGGCCGACCCTCCTCATGACCGATGGCCCGCGGGCCCGGCTCCTACCCCTTGCTGACCGCCGTCAGGATTTCCGGCAGTCGACGGGCCACCCGTGGGGCGGCCAGCCGGAGGCCCAGTTCCGCGATGCCCACGGCGTAGAGGGCGCCCACCGGCAGCAGCACCCACAACAGGTCGTGCATGCCCGCGATATGCAGCCAGAGCGTCAGCCCGAGCAGCGGGGCGCTCAGCACCGCGCCGATCAGCAGGCCGCCGAAGAGGCTGAACCAGGCGATGGAACCCTGCCCCGGGGCGACGTTCTTGTTGCCTTCCGACGGGATCGAGTACGGGAAGAGAGCCGAGGACAGCGCCCCGGTGGCCAGCAGCGCACCCAGCAGGGCCAGCGACAGCCCGTACACCTCGATGAAGGAGGACCACGGCCCGATGAGGGCGGCGGTGCCGATGACGACCAGCGTCACGTACGGGACCGCCACCAAAGCCAGCGTCAGCGCACGGGCCCGCAGTTCCTGGTACGCGTCCCGCGGGGTGCAGATCGTCGAGGCGACCATCCAGAACGCCGAGGTGTCCTGCCCGAACTGGTTGTACATCTGCATGCCGAGCAGCGCGGACGCCGAGAACGCGGTGTAGATGCTGCCCCTGCCCTGCACGGACGAGACGAACGGCACCAGCAGGCCGACGGCGAGCGACGTCGCCCACGACATCTTCGTCTTGGGGTCGCGCCATGCGTAGCGCAGCGCCCGCAGCATGACCGTGCCGGTACGACCGTCCGGCAGCATCCGGGCGAGGCCACGCTCGCCGGTACCGGTCCTGCGGGCGCTGTCCTTCTCCACGGCCTGGAGCGTGGACGAGTCCGGGGACGTCATCAGCGTGGTCAGGGTCCGCTGCCACCACCACAGCAACAGGACCAGGGCGAGCGCCGTCAGCGCCAGGCCGGCCGCGGCCCGCCCGTACGCCCCGTGGCCCGCGTCCTCCACGGCGCTCATCGCGGAAGCCGGCGGCACCCAGCGCAGTACGTCGCCGAGCGGCTCCAGCACGGACAGGCCGTCGGGACGGCCGAGCTTCTGGGCGGCGATGTTGACGCCCTGGGCGCCGACGGCGATGAACAGGCCGCTCAGGACGGCCAGATCGCGGCCGCGGCGGCTGGTCAGCAGCCGCACCGAGGCGGTGGCGACGGCTCGCGCCAGGGACACGCACACCAACACCACCAGGACGACGGCCAGGACGCCGACGGCGCCGGCTACCGGCCCGTCCGCGACCGCGATCACCGAGCCGACCATCAGGGCGAGGGTGAAGACAGGGCCGATGCCGACGAGCGAGGCGGCCAGCAGCGAGACGATCAGCGGGCGCGGCCGCAGCGGCAGCATGACCAGACGCGTGGGATCGAGGGTCTCGTCGCCGGTGGGGAAGAACAGCGGCATCACCGCCCAGCCGAGGGTGAGGATCCCGGTGAGCAGCACGACCAGTGCGCCGACATGGTCGTTGCCCCGCAGCGCGACGAGCCCCAGCACCGCCCCGGCCGCGAACAGCAGGCCGACGATGATCGAGGTGACATACGCCAGGGTCCGCCCCGTCGACTGGCGCAGCCCGTTGCGCAGCAGCGTCAGCTTCAGCCGGACGAAGACGGTGGTCAGGGAGGGAGCGGCGGCCGGCCGGACGACAGCGACGGCGGATTCGGTGCTCATCGGGCGCCGCCACCGCCCAGCCAGTCCAGGTTCTGACCCGCCCCGCGGTCACCTGCGCCGACGAGTTCGAGGAAGGCGTCCTGCAGCGAGGGCGCCGCGCCGCGCACCTGCGCGATCGGGCCGTCCGCGCGGATCCGCCCGGCGGCCATCACCGCGACCCAGTCGCACAGCGACTCGACGAGTTCCATGACGTGGCTGGAGAAGATCACGGTGGCGCCGGATGCGGTGTAGCGCTCCAGGACACCGCGGATGGTCTGCGCGGACACCGGGTCGACGCCCTCGAAGGGCTCGTCGAGGAACAGGATCTCGGGGTTGTGCAGCAGCGCAGCGGCCAGCCCGATCTTCTTGCGCATACCGGTCGAGTAGTCCACGACGAGCTTGTGCTGGGAGCCGGAGAGGTCCAGCACGTCCAGCAGCTGCCCGGCCCGCTTGTCGACCTCGTCGCCGGGCAGTCCGCGCAACCGGCCGATGTAGCCGAGGAGTTCCCGGCCGGACAGTCGCTCGAAGAGCCGCAGCCCCTCGGGCAGTACGCCGATCCGGGACTTCACGGCGACCGGGTCCTGCCAGACGTCGTGGCCGCCGATCTCGACCTGTCCGGAGTCCGGTCGCAGCAGGCCCGTCACCATGGACAGCGTGGTCGTCTTGCCCGCGCCGTTGGGACCGACGAGGCCGATGAAGCGGCCCGCCGGCAGCGTCAAGTCGATGCCGGAGACGGCGACTTGATCGCCGAAGCGCTTCCACAGGCCCTGGATGCGCACGGCGGGCGCGCCGGCTGCCGCACCGTCCGCCGAGGTCGGCCCGCCGGATCCGGTGTCCGGTGCGGTCTGCTGCGGAGCCGTCGCGGCCCGCTCCTTGCTGTGTTCCGGTTCGTTGGCCACCGGTCCTGCCCTTCGACGTCCCCGCAGGGGCCGGTCCTGCCCCCGTCGGCGCCCCACGATACGGGCGGGCCGGCTGCGCGGCCGGATCGGTGACGGGCGCAGCGGCAACGGGGACGGAGGGGCAGGGACGGGCCGGAAGCGTCGCGGTGGACCGGGCTCAGTGGCCCCTGGCCGCCGCCGCGTCGCGGGCGCAGGCGTACCCCAGCGGGCTGATCAGCTCCTCCGCGTCCGGCAGCCAGCGGTTGCTGGCCGTGGGGCGGCGTGCCCACTGCACCGAGCCGTGGGTCCCCACCCTGGTCGGCGGGGCGGCGATGTATTCGCCCTCGCCGCGGCACACCAGGTCCAGGGCGGCGGGCGGCCACCCCAGGCTGCGTACGAGGGCCGGCACCTTCACCGCGGCGCCGGGGAGGACGAGGAAGAGCATCCGGCGGTCGGGGGTGCGGGTCACCGGGCCGAGCGGCAGTTCCATCCGCTCCATACGGGCCAGCGCCAGACAGCCCGCGGTCTCGGGCACATCGAGCGCCTCGAACGTCCGGCCCGTCGGGAGCAGGATGGAGGCGTGCGGCTGCTTGGTCCACATGCGCCGGACCGCCGTCCCGCTGCCGCTGGCCTGACCGGCCCACCCCGGAGCGGTGGGGTGCGCGCCGGGCGCGGGGCAGTCGGCGGCGCCGCACGAGCAGCGCGGCGTCCGGCCGTCGTGCTCCAGCCATGCGCCGGGGAACACGTCCCAATGCCGTTCTTCCGCGTAACGCACCGCAGTGTCGAGCAGCTGCTCGCCGCGCTGCTTGGGGATCTGCGAGGCTCCTGTGACTCCGATGGTCTCTTCCACGCAGAGGACAACTTCCCTTGTCACCAAGGGTTACGGCCGACACGCGGCGCACCCCGGCGCATCGTTCCGGCACGCGGGGCGCATGGGTGCATCGGCGGGGGCGCGTGTGGGGCCGGGGCCCGAGGAACGGGTAGCCACCTGCCTGACGGGCGGAGAGGCCGCCCGGCGGCGGCCGTGGTGCGCAGGAGGGGGAGCCCGGGCACAGCGGCGCCGTGATCCCAGCTCGGGCACCGCGCGTCAGTTCCTTCTCGCAGGTCAACTCCCGGGCCGCACCAGGCCCGGCGGTCACGCTTCGCACGACGGCGCCACGGGCGACGACCGGAAGCCCGTATTCAACGCATCTGCCACAAAGCGCCGAAGAGGTGTATCGCTCGTATCCCGGAAGTCTCGGATATCCGGCATATTCCTGGGGAATTGATCGCGGGGAACGGCGTTCGACGGTGAACGCGCAGCAGCAACAGGGGGTACAGCATGGCCGCAAGGCCACTCGTCGCGCGGCAGCCCAACGAACGGCTGCAAGCGCTGATCCAGGAAGCCGCATGCTCCAACGCGGGGCTGGCCCGCCGCGTCAACATGTGCGGCGCGGAACACGGTCTCGACCTGCGGTACGACAAGACCTCGGTGGCCCGCTGGCTGCGTGGCCAGCAGCCGCGGGGCCGCGCTCCGGCCGTCATCGCGGAGGCGCTCGGCCGGAAGCTGGGGCGCACGGTCACCATCGACGAGATCGGGATGGCCGACGGCAAGAACCTCGCGTCCGGGGTGGGGCTGCAGTTCTCGCCGACCGTCCTCGGGGCGATCGAGCAGGTCTGCGAGCTGTGGCGCAGCGACGTCGGGCGGCGCGACTTCCTCAGCGGCTCGACGGTCGCGGCCTCCGCGCTGGTGGAGCCCAGCCGGGACTGGCTGATCACCGGCGCTGACAGCCAGGTCGCCCGCAGCGCCGGCTCCCGGGTCGGCATGGCGGATGTCGAGGCGGTCCGTGCGATGACCTCGGCGCTGAGCGAGCTGGACCACCGGTTCGGCGCCGGACACGTCCGGCCGGTCGTCGTGCACTACCTCAACAGCGTCGTCTCCGGGCTGCTCGCCGGCTCCTACCGCGAATCCGTCGGACGGGAGCTGTTCGCGGCGGTCGCCCGCCTGACGGAGCTGGGCGGCTACATGGCCGTCGACACCGGTCAGCCCGGGCTCGCGCAGCGCTACTACATCCAGGCGCTGCGTCTGGCGCAGGCGGCCGGTGACCGCGGTTACGGCGGCTACGTACTCGCCGCGAGCATGAGCCACCTCGCCGCCTCGCTCGGCAATCCGAGGGAGATCGCCCAGCTGGCCCGGGCCGCGCAGGAGGGCGCCCGCGGGCATGTCACGCCGCGTGCGGAGGCGATGTTCTGTGCGGCGGAGGCGCGCGGACACGCCCTGATGGGGGACGGCCGGGCGTTCCAGGCCGTGGCGGGCCGGGCGCTCGCCGCGATGGAGCGCGCCGATGCCGCCGCCGACGCGGGCGACGACCCGGTCTGGATCAGTCACTTCGACGAGGCGTACCTCGCCGATGAACTGGCCCACTGCCACCGCGACCTGGGGCAGCCGGGGCCCGCCGAGGAGCGGGCCAGGGAGGCGCTGGACAAGCACCCGGAGAGCCGGGCCCGGCGTCGTGCCATCGGGCTGGTGCTGCTGGCCGGTGCCCAGGTGCAGCAGCGCGAGATCGAGCAGGCCTGCCACACGGGCTCCCAGGCGGTGGAGCTGCTGAGCACGCTGCGTTCGAACCGCGGCGCCGAGTATCTGGAGGACCTGCAGCTGCGCCTGGAGCCGTATCGGGACGAACCGGTCGTGCGGGAGTTCAGCGCCCGGATGGAGCTGCGGACCGTGGCGGCGTAAGGGCGGGCGGCGGTCACGGGCGTTTCGCGGGACGCCGGGCGGGCCGGGGATTCCGGTCCGCCCGGTGCGCCGGGGGTCCGCGGTCACCGCGCCCGTGGGCCGGCGGGGGTGGTGACCAGGGGACGTGGTCGAACGTTGCTGCGAACCGGTAGCGTGAGCCGACGATTCCGTAGGTCTGCACGATGGTAGGAGCCCCCGGTGACGCAGAGCGGACAGGGTCACGACCCGCAGAATTCTGCGGCCGGTCCCGCGCGAGAGGGCATTGTGCTGCCCGCCAACGGTGAGCCGTGGGTCCCCGACCAGCAGGCCGCGCCGCCGGCCGGACAGCCGTGGGGCCAGCCCTGGGGACCCGACCAGCAGGCCGGGCCGCAGACGTACGGACAGGCACCCGCCCAGGGGCAGGCGCCCGCCGCGCAGCAGGCGTACGGACAGACAGACCCCCAGGGACAGGCATCCGCCCCGCAGCAGGGCTATGGCCAGTCCCAGCCGCCCGCGTACGGGCAGCAGCAGGCCCCGGCGCCGCAGCAGGCGCTGCCGCCCCAGGGCGAGGGTTACCCGCAGCAGCCCCAGGGGCAGCCGCCGCTGCCGCCGCTGCCTCCTTCGATGCCGCAGCAGCCCCCCGCGCAGCTGCCGGCCGCCGCGGGCGCCGAGGCGACGGCGTTCATGCCGCCGTACGGTGCGCAGGGCGGCCAGGGCGGCGCGCTGCCGCCCGAGGGACCGGCGTACGGCGAGGCTCAGCAGCAGGGCTACGGCGGGCACGCCGCCCAGCAACCCCAGCAGCAGGCGTACGGCCAGCAGCCTCCGCAGCAATACGGACAGCAGCAGCCCCAACAGCCCCAGCAGTACGGCGGCCCGCAGCAGCAGGAGCAGTACGGCGGGCAGCACCCTCAGCAGCCGCAGCCTCAGCAGCCCCAGGCCACGTCCGGGCAGCTCGTCCCGGCGTCCCCGCAGACCGGAGCGCCCCTGCCGCCCGCCGCGGGAGACGCCGAGGCGACCGCGCTGATCCCGCCGGTCGGCGCGCAGCAGGGGGGCCCCGGGGTCGCGCCGCTGCCGCCCGAAGCGCCCTCGCGCCCCGAGACGGCCGGTGAGTCCACCCAGATGCTGCGCCGGGTGAAGCCGCAGGACGGAGGCGCGGGGCGCCAGGCGCAGCCGATGCCGCAGCAGTCCCAGCCGATGCCCGGCGCCGGACCCGCGGACTCCGAGGCCACTGCGCTGATCCCCCCGGTGGGTGCGGGTGTGCCCGCGCCACCGCCGCGCGCGCCGTACGGGATACGCCCGGGTGCGCCGGGGGACCGCCCGACGCCCGCCGAGTTCGACGGGCTCTTCCGCAACGACTCCGGTACGCCGGGAGCGGCCGCGCCGGATGCCACCGCGCAACTGCCGCGCTTCGAGGACCCGGGCCGCCCGTCGTACGGCGGGCCGGGCCACGGGCAGTTCCCGCCGCAGGGCGGCGGCCCCGACCGGCAGCCCTACGACGACGGCCACGGCGCACCGCGCCGGCGGCTGGCCCCGGCCGTCATCGTCGGTGTCGTCGTGCTCGCGCTCGCGGGCGCCGGCCTCGGTGTCGGCTGGGCCCTGAGCGGTGGCAGCGACGACGAAACGAAGAAGCAGTCCCCCGGCAGCAGTACGGAGAAGACGGCGACGAAGGAGCCTTCCGCGGAGCCGTCCGCCGACCCCGCCGAGGCACAGGCCAAGGGGCTGGACGCGCTCCTCGGGGACAGCAACAACAGCCGCTCCTCCGTGATCAACGCCGTCAACAGCATCAAGACCTGCGACAACCTGGGGAAGGCCGCCAAGGACCTGCGGGCCGCGGCCGGACAGCGCAACGCCCTGGTGCAGCGGCTGCGGCAGCTGCCCGTCGACAAGATCCCCGACAACGCCGCGCTGACCGCGGCGCTCACCACGGCGTGGCAGTCCTCCGCCTCCGCGGACAACCACTATGCCGCCTGGGCGGGCCAGGTCGCAGGCAAGAAGGGCTGCCACAAGGGCAGGGCCCGCGGCACCAAGCAGGCCGCCGAGGGCAATGTGGCCAGCGGTGAGGCGACGAAGGCCAAGCAGCAGGCGGCGAAGATCTGGAACCCGCTCGCTCAGAAGTACAGCCTGACGGAGCGCCGCCCCGAGCAGCTCTGAGCTCGGCCCGACAGCCCTGAACGCCGCCCGAGCACTCCGGGCGGACGAGGCCGGCGGCGACCGGACGGCGCGGACCCGCCCCCTGGCCGCGGTCGCGTCTCGCCCCTGCCGGGCGGCCGCTCAGCTGTCCGTGCGCCGCCGCTCCAGCGTCTTGGCGACGTTCACGAAGCCGTTCTTCACGGCGACCAGCTGTCCGTCCCGCACCGCCTGGTAGGTCACCTGGCCGTTCACGATGCGCGGGAAGTCCTGGACGGCGAGCATGTCGTCCGACCGCCAGCGCAGCTTGGGCGTCAGGCCGCCGGTGTCGATGGCCCGGTCGCCGCGGTCCAGCCCCTTCTGCAGGGCGTGCGAGGTGATGTCCTTCACGCCCTCCTCATCGAGCTGCCGCACCAGGGCGCGCAGCACGGTGTAGGCGATCCACGTCGTCTGGACGCCCTGGTCGGCGGGGTCGATGCGGTTGTCGCCGAAGGCGTGGTCGTGGATGACCCGGCGCATCGGCTCCCAGCGGGCGTCGCTCGCGACCGGGTACCAGCCGGTGAGGTAGGCGCCCTCCAACGGTCCGGAACCGCCGCCAGTGCGGTTCACCAGCGACTGGCCGACGCTGCCGAGGACGGAGGCGATCCGCACCTTGGGGCTGTCCTGCTGGAGGCGCCGGAAGGAGTCGAAGAACGCGTCGGTGTGGTCGCCCAGCGAGGCGGTCACACACCCGCCGTGCGCCTTCCCCCCGGCCGCCGCCGTGCCGTAGACCCCCGGGTCCGCGCCCACGCCGTCCAGCGCCCGGGACACCTCGCCCGAGTAGTCGGTGCCGTCCTCGGGGGCGCGGATGTCCTGTGCCGGGCGGCGACTTCCGCTCTCCAGGCCGGAGTTGAGCAGGGACGGCATCTGGTCGCCCTGGATGGTGTCCGGCCGGATCAGCGCGACCCGCTCGCAACTGCGCGCCAACTGCCGCCCGTTGCCGGCCAGGAGGGACGCCTGGCCGCCGTTGACGGGGTAGGAGAGCGGGCTGGCGAACTCCTCGTCGGAGGCGCCGTAACCGCCGATGAAGGGGATGCCCTTGACCTCAAGGGGCGACATGAAGGAACGGCCGAACTGGCTGTACGAGCCGACCACGGCGACCGCGCCCTTGTCCGCCGCGCGCTGGCCGCACTGCGCGGCGGCCACCGAGTCGTTGTGGTCGTTGCAGGTGAGGACCCTGAGGCGGTGGCCGCTGAGGCCGCCGTGGGCGTTGACCCAGCGGGCGTAGGCCTGGGCCATCGCCGGCATACCCGGCATATTGGTCGCCTTGGTGCCCTGAGGGGCCCAGGTCATCACCGTGATCGGCTCCTTCTCCCCGGTTTCCTGCCAGGAGCCGGGGAGGGTGCCGCAGGCCGAGAGCAGGGACGCGAGGACCGCCGTACACGCCACCGCCGAAGCGATCGCGACCGCGGGAGCGGAGGAGAAGGGGCGCGGGAGGGAACGTCGCCGTCCGGTCATGTGCAGTAACCCTTCCGCCCCACCAGGAACGGGTGAGTGACGTCAGGGCAACGGATGGTGACCTCGGAGTGAACTCCGGGGGGCCGCGGGAGATCATCGGGGCGGAACGTACGATCGAATACTGTGCAAGGTTCGGAGAAGTCTTCCCGTCGCGGCCGCCGCTCCACCACCATGGGCGGCATGCCACTCAACGACATGCCGTGGTGGCGCTGGCGCAGCAATGTGCGCTCCGCGCTGCACATGCTTTCCGACCCCGTCTTCCAGCAGGGGACCTGGCTGGCCGGCCTCCCCGGGTACGGCGACGTCACCGATGCCGTCTACCGGCTCGTCGAGGACACCTGGCTCGACAACTGGTCGGCGGACAAGTACATCGGCACGATCTTCCGGGACGCCCAGGAGGCGGCCCTGGTCGACGCCGCCGTGCTGCGGGTGCTGAGGATCATGCACCAGGTCGGCGCGGACGCCCCCGTCGCCGCGTACATGCAGCATCAGGGCTGGCCGGAGGCGGTCCAGGCGGCCCGCGAGGCGCATGTGCAGCTGTCGGCGGCGGACGGCGAGGACCCGGATGTCCCGCCGCGCTCGCTGGAGGTGCTGGCCATCATGACCGGAGCCCTGGACGCCCCTGCCTGACCATCGCGGCAGGTGTGCGACCCTATGAGGTCATGAGCGAGACCCAGCCCACCCAGACCGGCCGGCCCGACCGGTCCGAGCAGTACGTCCTGACGCTGTCCTGCCCGGACAAGCAGGGGATCGTGCATGCGGTGTCCAGTTACCTCTTCATCACCGGCTGCAACATCGAGGACAGTCAGCAGTTCGGCGACCACGACACCGGGCTGTTCTTCATGCGCGTCCACTTCAGTGCGGACGCCTCGGTGAGCCTCGAGAAGCTGCGGGCCAGCTTCGCCGCGGTGGGCGACTCCTTCGGTATGGACTGGCAGATCCACCGGGCCGACGAGAAGATGCGCGTCATCCTGATGGTGTCCAAGTTCGGGCACTGCCTCAACGACCTGCTCTTCCGCTCCCGGATCGGCGCCCTGCCGATCGAGATCGCGGCCGTGGTCTCCAACCACACGGACTTCGCCGAGCTGGTCGGCTCGTACGACCTCCCCTTCCACCACCTGCCGGTCACCCGGGACAACAAGGCGGAGGCCGAGGCGCAGCTGCTGGAGCTGGTGCGCGCCGAGAGCGTCGAGCTGGTGGTACTCGCCCGCTACATGCAGGTGCTCTCCGACGATCTGTGCAAGGCGCTGTCCGGCCGGATCATCAACATCCACCACTCCTTCCTCCCGAGCTTCAAGGGCGCCAAGCCCTACCACCAGGCGCACGCCCGCGGGGTGAAGCTCATCGGGGCCACCGCCCACTACGTCACGGCGGACCTCGACGAGGGCCCGATCATCGAGCAGGAGGTCGAGCGCGTCGGCCACGAGGTCACGCCCGACCAGCTGGTCGCCATCGGCCGGGACGTCGAGTGCCAGGCCCTGGCCCGTGCCGTGAAGTGGCACAGCGAGCGCCGCGTGCTGCTCAACGGCAGCCGCACCGTCGTCTTCGCCTAGCGCGCCCCTCCGACTCTCCCGGGGCACCCACCCGCTCCGGGAGTCCCGTCGCCCGTCCGGCCGGAGTGCCGGAGCGGGCAGGCCGACGGGAGCGTTCAGAGACGGGTGCGCTCAGAGGCGGGAGAGCGAAGCGGTCGCGAACAGGACCTCTCGGATGGCGTCGCGTTCGCCGTGCTGGCCCGCCGCGGCCTCCTCGGGGGAGACATGGCCGGCGGCCAGCTGACAGAACTCCGAGCTGTCCAGGGCGATATGGGCGACCGTGTGGTCCGGGGTGCCGAGCGCAGCGGGCGAGTCCAGCGCTATGTACCAGTGGCCGCCGCCGTTGCCCTCCACTTCCAGATGCAGGGTGCGGCCGGGGGCGCCCGCCTCGACGAGCCGCTGCGGCGGCGCGGCGAGCCCGGCCCGGCGGCGGTCGGCCAGGGCGACGGGCAGCAGCCGGGCGGCGAGGTCGACCAGCCGGTGGACATGGCCGGCGGCCGGCGGTTCGTACGGGTAGTCCACCGCTTCGGCGATGTCGCCGGCGTGCACCCAGCACTCGAAGGCGCGGTCCAGGAACGAGTCGCGCAGCGGCAGCTTGAACCCGCCGTAGGGAACGGCGACCTCGGACACCCCGCGGCCGGTGAAGGAGACGGTCCTGATCAGCGCGTGGCTCTGGTCGCGCCACGGTCCGTGGGCGGTCAGCGGGGTCTGCTCCTCGCTCATCGCCTGCCAGTAGCTCTCCGTACGGCCTGCGGGCCCCGACGGGGCGCCCGGCGGAGCGGTGCCGAGCGGGTCGGGCAGGCCGAGAGCCGTCGCCAGCAGGCCGTCCACCGCCATCAGATGGCCGATGACGCCGGCGACGGTGGTCTCCCGCTCGACGGGGCGCTCGTGCTCGAACCAGCGCAGCTGCACCGGCGCGCGCCACTCCGCCTCGCCCATGTCCCGCAGCAGCGCGTCGAGTTTGGCGGTCTCCGCGTCGTAGGGCATCGCCCACTCCGGGACGGGGATACGGGCCGGGCGGCGGCCCAGGCAGCCTTCCAGGACGCGGGAGCGCAGCAGGGGGTCGAGGTCGAGGCTGTCGGCAGGGTGCAGCAGGCCGACGGCGTCGCGCAGCCGCAGTGCCTCGTCCGCGCAGGCGGCACAGTCCGTCAGATGCGCCTCGACGGAGGCCGTCTCCTCGGTGGAACACGCGGCCAGCGCCCAGGCGCCCAGCAGCGATTTGAGGACCCTGTGCGGCGGGGCGGCGGGAGCCGTCGGCACGGGTGGTGCGATGGGCACGGTGAGGGGCTCGCTCTCGGATCTCGGCCCCGGATCCGACCCGGATTCCGGGACGGATCGCGCCCCGGGATCGCCCCCGGATTCCGCCCCGGGACCGCGTCCGGGAGCGGAGTCGGCACCGTCGCGCTCGTTTTCCGGTGCGCGCGTCGGCGGGGTGGCGTCGGGCAGCGGTCCGAAGTCCTCGGCCGCGCTGCGCGGTGACGGTATCCGCGGACGGCCGGGAAGCGCGCGGCCCTGTGAACCTTGCGGGTCAGGGGAGCCGGACGGCGGTCCGTGGCGTTCGGACCGGCCGGGGTGCTCGTGCGGATCGTCGGGGCGGTGGCCGTCCCACTCGTCGGGGCCGCTCACAGGGACCGTCCGCGGCCCTGGCCGGGTGGATGGACGGAACCCGGAAGCGCGCGCTGCGCATGGGGTGGGCACGGTTTGCGGGGCGCGTGCGGTGGCTGGGGAGCGTGGGACGCCACGGGCGATGAGGGTGCGGCGTGCGATGCGTGGGACGAGCGGGGCGCCGCGGGCGGCAGGGCCTGGTGGTTGTGGGCGGTGGACAGCAGCTGAAGACCGAGGCGGAGCCGGCGCCGTGCCTCGTCCTCGGTGACGCCGAGGTCGGCGGCGGTCTGGCGGTAGTCCCGCCGCTGGAAGTAGGCCAGTTCCAGGGCGGCCCGCAGTGGTGCGGGCATGGACGTGACGATGTAGTCGGCGCGGGCGGCGGCGGAGGCGTCGCGGATCTTCTGCTCTATCTCGGCGGGTTCGGGGGCGTCCGCGCCGCAGTCGCGCGCCGAGGCGGCTTCGGTCTGCCGCAGCCGCTGGACGGCCTGGTGGCGGGTGACCCCGGCGACCCAGGAGCGCAGCGAGCCCTCCTTGGGGTCGTAGGAGTCAGGGTGCTCCCAGATGAAAGCGAACACCTCGCGGGTGATGCGGTCCGCGGCGTCCTCGTCGTCGAGGACGCGGTGGGCGAGGCTGTGCACGAGGGAGGCGAAGCGGTCGTACAGCTCGCCGAGCGCGGCGGCCTCGCCGCGGGCCAGCCGCTGTTGCATCCGCCTGTCCCACCGCGGATGTGCGTCGTTTCCCATCGGACCCCCATACCTGTCCGTCGCCGCCGAGTTCACACCTCTACCGACACCGCTGTCGACGTCTCCCCGTCATTCCTCCTGACGCCTCTACGGCACCACTGCCCACCCCATGCCCACATTTGTGCCCACGATCACACTCCGGCCTGTCGTCGAATCTAGTGCGCGGGTATGACAACGCACGCTCGTTTGCGACAAACCGAGCCGGACGGCCGATGCGGATGGTAAAGGAGTCACTACTTTGAGCGGGAAATTCCTGATCACGGCCGACCGATGCGGATCGTTCGTGCCCGTATCGACGGATGTGTTATCCGTGCGTGACCAGGCAGCGGGGCGAAGTGGTCGCCCGCGGGGCATAGCCTTGGGCGGGAGCGGCCTGTTGCGCCAAGGATTCGTAAGAGTTTCAGGGGAGAGAGGCCGGGCAGTCGAGCCGGGGAAGGATTCGTTCCGGATCTCTCCGGGGCTCGTCCGTTCCGAAAGCGAGCGAAAGGCTTCGAGCGCGTGTCGTTGAAGGTGGCAGAGGGCGAACAGGGCCAATGGGCCGTACTACAGGTGTCCGGGGAAATGGACCTGGTCACGTCGCCTGCGGTGCGCCAGCATGTGCACGACGCGGTGGCGGACGGCCGGCGAAGTCTCGTGCTCGATCTCTCCGAGGTGCGATTCTGCGATTCCAGCGGCGTCGGCGTGCTCATCGCCGCGCGCCGGCTGATGCGCTCCTGCCAGGGGCGGCTGCGGCTGATCCTGCCGGCGCAGGGGGCCGTGGACGGCTCGCACGTCAACAGGGTGCTGGCGGCACTGGGTGTCCGCCGGCTCTTCGAGGTCTACCCCGACCTGCACACGGCCGTTGACGAGGCCGCGGCGCCGCTCTCCGCCTGAGCCGTACGGAGCACCCGGAACACCCGGCCGCACCGAGCAGCACCGCCCAGCTCAGCCCCCTCGGCCTCGACGCCGTTACCCCACGCTCCGTCCCGCGCAACGGAGCGACCCGCCCGGCCCGAAGCGGCCGGCCTCTCGGCCTGCCGCCGCCCCCTTCACCCCGCCCCGTACGGAAACTCCGCCCGTACGACGAAACCGCCGTCTGACGTGGGACGCGCTTCCAGCGTCCCGCCGAGGCTCTGGGCCCGCTCCCGCAGTCCCACAAGCCCGTGCCCGCCCCCGGGAAGCGCAAGCGCGGTCGCCGTGGCGTCCGGCGGACCGTTGCGTATCTCGACCCGCAGCCCCTGGGTCCCCTCGTCCGCCGCATCCGCGGACCGTGTGTCCGCCGCCCGCGCCGCGTCCGCCACGGCCGTGCCGTCCCCGCCCGTCGGGTGCGTCGTGCGGATCGTGTCCACCGGATCCACACGAACCCTGACCCGCGCGCCCGGCGCATGCTTGCGGACGTTGGTGAGCGCTTCCTGGACCGTGCGGAAGGCGGCCCGCTCCACCGTCTTCGCGCCGCTCGCGCCGGCCACCACCCCGCCCTCGTACGTGACGTCCAGCGCGCTCATCTCGATCAGCCGCGGCAGTTCGTCCAGGTCGGGTTGGGGCGCGAGGCCGCGGGCCTCCTCCGCGTCGCCGCCGGCCGCACGCAGCACGCCGACCATGTGCCGCAGCTCCTCCAGCGTGCGTATCGACAGGTCCCGGATCGTCTTGGCGCCCGTGCGGGCCGCCTCGTCCTCCGTGCTGACCTGCACGGCTCCCGCCTGCAGGCTGATCAGACTGACCTGATGGGCGACGACGTCGTGCATCTCCCGGGCGAGCCGGGCGCGTTCGGTCGTCTTCACCCGGTCGGCCAGCAGCCGGTCCTCACGGCGCAGGCTGCGGGTCAGATCCTCCACCCGGACGGCCAGTTCGCGGCGGGTGCGGACCAGCAGGCCCAGGGTGATCGGCGCCGCCGAGGTGACGCAGGCGTCGATCAACACGAGGGTGTTCTCGCGGTGTTCGGACAGATCGAGGTCGGAGATGGGATACGGGAAGAAGTGCGCGGCGATCAGCAGCAGCGCGCAGATGCCGAGTCTGGCCCGGCCCGGCCGTCGCGCGGAGAGGGTGTAGAGGGCGATCATCGGCGCGAACCAGATGTAGCCGATGTAGAGGCCCGGGAGGGTGAAGAGGAAGACGAGGAGCGGGAAGCGCCGGCGCATCAGCAGGGCCGCAGCGGCCACCACCGACACCCACAGCTCCAGGGCGAGTTCGACACCGTTGACGAGCAGCGCGTCGGCGACGGCGAGCAGCACCGGGACCACGACCGGGGCGATCCGGCGCGCTGCTCGACCCACCGGGCCGCGGGCCGCCGCGATCACGCTCACCACGTCCCTCGGGGCGTGCCCGTGACCAGGCCCGCGCGGTCGGCGACGATGGCGGCCTGGATGCGGTTGATACCGCCCAATTTGGCCAGCAGGGCACGGACATGGTCCTTGACCGTGCTGGGGGCGAGTCCCATCCGGTCGGCTATCTGGGCGTTGCCCAGGCCCTCGCCGAGCAGTGCGAGCACCTCGGACTCGCGCGGTGTCAGCCCGTCGACGGCGCGGGTGGCGGCCGCCTGGTCCTCCGCGGTGAGGTAGCCGCCGATGACCGCCCGGGTGACGCCCGGGTCCAGCACGCTGCCGCCGGCCGCGAGGGTCCGTACGGCGCGCAGGAGCTGTTCGGGGTCGGAGTCCTTGAGCAGGAAGCCGGCCGCGCCCGCCCGCAGCGCCGCGGTCAGGTATTCCTGGGCGTCGAAGGTGGTCAGCATCGCCACGGTCGGTGGCTTCGGGACGGCGCGCAGCCGCCGCAGGACGGTCAGCCCGTCCACGTCCGGCATGCGGATGTCGAGGAGTACGACCTCCGCCGCGCTCTCCAGCACGGTGTCCACGGCCTCGGCCCCGCTGCAGTCAGCGACCATCTCGATGTCCGGGGCGGTCCCCAGAATCATCCGCAGTCCCGATCTGACGAGCCGCTCGTCGTCCACCACAGCGACACGGATCACCGGCCGCCCCTTTCTCCGTCGCACCCGTTCCAGGCCGCGGAACCGCCGGTCCCGCGCGACTCCGCCCGCCGCCCACCGGGTCCGCCCCGAGGCGGTCCCGCACCCCCGCCACCTGGCGGGGGTGAGCCCGCGACCTGTGGAGGATGCCGCGGGGAGGTACCCGCGGGCAGAGTGGTTCACATGCTGCACCACTGAAGAGGCCACAAGCCCCATACGCGTTGCAGTTCACATTGGCGGCCGCCGCGACCCCCACACGCGACGGCCGTCTTTGGCGTATGGGAGGGCAGTCGTGGGGGGGGGGGGGGGGGGGGGGGGGGGGGGGGGGGGGGGGCCGGGGGGCCCCCCCCCCCCCACGACCAGGCATTATCCGGCGCAGACCGGCACCATCCGGCCGGGCGCGCGTCGTCCCGCGTCTCGCCCCGGCGCCGAGCCGGCCCCACCGCGTCCCGCTGGCAGGCGGATGCCCATGGTGAGCGGCGCACGCTCACGCGGTACGCGTGGCACGAACGAGCCCCCGCCTACCGCCCCCCGTACCGCCCGTCCAAGGCCGTGCGGAGGGGTTCCGGGCGCGGGCTGCCGTAGGGGACGAAGCCGCGGCCCGTCGCCAGGAGTACCACCGAGGTCATCGCCGCGAGGCTGTAGGCCGTCGTCACCGCGGACAGCGTGCCCTCGGTCGTCTCGAAGGACTGGTTGAAGAAGTCCGTCACGGTCAGCCACACCACCGTCCGGACGGTCAGGTACAGCTCCACCGCCGCGAACACCAGCAGCGCACCCCGGACGTCCCGCCGCCCCCGTACGGCGAGTACGCCGAGGACCAGCAGCACGAGCACCGAGCCGACGGTGGTGAACTCGGCGGTGACGGCCAGCCGCAGCGGGCCCGGCTCGGAGGCGTCGAGCACGCCGCGCAGGTAGCGGCCGGTGTCCACCTCCGGCGCCGCGAGGCCCCGCAGCACCCAGCCGAGGCGGGCCGCGCCCATCACCAGGAACAGCACTCCGCAGACCCGGGACAGGCGTCGCCACCGGGCGTCGAGCTCCTCGGGAGCCCCGCCCGCGGCCCGCCGGTCCGCGGCCTCCCCGCCACGGCGCTCGGTGGCGGGGGAGAGCATGGTCAGGATGACCAGCGCCGCCAGCAGTCCGAGGCCACGTGTGGCGAGAGCCCAGCCGCCCAGCTCGTCGTTGCCGTACTGGTCCCGATAGGCCGCGTCCAGCAGGCCCACGCCCTCGCGCGCGGAGACGGCAAGCAGCAGGAAGGCGGACAGCAGGGCGGCGGGGCGCGCGATCCGGCGTTGCGCCAGAGCCAGCGCCGCGATGACCAGGAACGCGACGGCGAATGCCCACTCGTAGGGGCCCACCTCCTGCGAGGCGGGGGAGGCGCCCGGGTTGAACAGGCCCTCGACGAAGCCCCCGAGGCCGGCGTCGCTCCCGGAGATGCCGTGGACGGTCCAGGCGATCAGCGCGCCCGCGTAGAGCGCGAGGCACAGGCCGGACGCGAGATAGGCGCCGCTGTGCTCCGGTGCGGCGCGTCCGGGGCCGGGGCCGGGGCGGACGTCCACCGCTCCGCCGTCCTGCATCACCATGGCCGACCCCCGATCCACCCGAAGCAGCCGCCGTACCGGCTGGTCCCGTACAGCAGCCTCACTGTGTCAAGGACGGCGGGAGTGGCGGTGGAGGTTCCACCCGTGTCGGGGGGTTCGCACACCGATGCGGGCTCCCGTGGGGCCGCCGGGCGTCAGCGAACCTGCGGGGCGGTGGCCGCCACGAAGTCGCGAATCCCCTGACGGGTGACGGCCCGCAGCGCGGTGAGCGTCTCCAGGTCCTGGGCCCGGTGGAGTTCCGTGACGTGTGTCATCACTTCTTCGGAGAGGGAGAGTATCCGCGGGTCGCCGGTCACCATCTGCGCCCGGAACATGGCCTCTTGGGCCGCATAGCGGTTCTTGTAGAGCTCCTCCCGCAGTGCCGGTGTGTCCTCTTCTTCGCGGCCCTCCTCGTGGAGGACGAACCAGCGGTAGACCAGCACCCTCCGGTAGTCGAGGAGTGCGCCCGCGTAGGCGCAGTAGGCATCGATGCGCTCCTGCCGCAGTCGCTCCTCGCGCGCGAACCGCTCGCTGCGGTCGGTGGCCCGCCGCTGGAAGACGTGGGTGACGCCGGAACCCAGCAGGGTGCCGACGACGGCGACGATGCTCGCAACAACTGCCTCCATGCGCCCAGTGGATCACCCCGTGGCCCGGTGCCGCTGCGAAAGTGCCGTTAACCGCAGGTCATCGGCCAGGAACCGGTCGCCGCGGCAGGTGCGGTGGGTGCCGACCCCTGCGGCGCGGGGGCCGTGCGGCAAGATGGCCCCATGGGGAGCTTCGGGGGCGATGACCGACTGATCGCGGGCCGGTACCGCCTGGGCATACGGCTTGGCCGTGGCGGAATGGGCACGGTCTGGCGTGCCACCGACGAGTTGTTGGGCCGCCAAGTGGCCGTGAAGCAGCTGCATCTGGACGAGATGACCGTCGAGTCCGAGGCGCGTGGGCAGCGTGAGCGCGCGGTGCGCGAGGCGCGGACCGTCGCCCAGATCAAGCACCCGAACGTGATCGTCGTGCATGACGTCGTCGAGCAGGGCGGCCGGCCGTGGATCGTGATGGAGCTGGTAGAGGGCCCGTCGCTCGCCGACCGGCTGGCCGGCGGCGGACCGGTCGCGCCGCGTGAGGCGGCCAGGATCGCTATCGCGCTGCTGGGCGCACTGCGGGCCGCGCACGCCCGCGGAGTGCTGCACCGTGACCTCAAGCCCGCCAACGTCCTGATGGAGGCGGGCACCGGACGGGTGGTGCTCACCGACTTCGGCATCGCCCAGGTCCCCGGCGTCACGACGCTCACCGAGACCGGTGGGTTCGTCGGCTCGCCCGAGTACACCGCCCCCGAGCGGATGGCGGGCCGGGGCACCGGACCCGAGTCGGACCTGTGGTCCCTGGGCGTGCTGCTGTGTGCCGCACTGAGCGGCGAATCGCCCTTCCACCGCGACTCGCTGGGCGGCGTGCTGCACGCGGTCGTCTACGACGAGATCGCCCTGCCGGAGGCCGCGCGCCCGCTGCTCGCCGTCGTCACCGGGCTGCTGGAGCGCGACCCCGCGCAGCGGCTGGACGTCGCCGAGACCGAGCGGCTGCTGCGTGGCTATCTGCATTCGGGCCGCGCGCCCGAGCGCGGGCCGGGCGGGCCCGGACGCGGCCCCCATCCGGCGGGCGGCGCGGTCGGCGCCGAGGCCGTGGCAGGGGCGAACGCTCCGCGCGGGCCCGTGGCACCGGCAGCCGGCGACCCGGGCGCCGGTGGGCACGCGCAACTTAACGACGGTCCCGGAGGCGGCCGGGCCGGTGAGCACCCGGCCGACGAGCCGGCCGTGCACCCCGCCCCGGACCCCACGCCGCTCGCGCCCACCCCCGCCGACCGCACCCACAGCCGTACGCCCGGCGGGCGCGGCGGGCGCACCCCCGGGATGCCGATCCCGGACGCGCTCGACGACCGGGCGCTGGCCGCCGCCGCCCGCCCGCACACCGGCCGTACCCGCGTCGGCCTGCTCATCGCGCTGGCGGTCGTCGTGCTCGGCGGTGCGGGCGCCGGAGTCGCGGCCCTGGTCATGAGCCAGAACGGCGACGACGGCACGAACGGCAAGGACGGCGGCGCCGGCCGGTCCCAGCAGGCGTCGGGCCCCCAGGGCACACCGGACGCCGGTCCGACGGGCGGGACGCCGCGCCCGACCGTCACGGTCACCTCCTCGCCGGTCCCGGACGTCACGGCCAAGGCCCCTGCCGGGTACGGCATCGTGCGCGACCCGCTCGGTTTCGCCCTCGCCGTACCGGACGGCTTCACGCGCTCCTACGAGGCCCCGCGGGTCTACTACTACTCCGAGAACAAGCGGTTCCGGATCGGCATCCACCTCCAGAAGCTGTCGCCGGAGGGCCCGCTCGGCGCGATGCGGGCGGCCCACGCCAAGGGCCCCACCGAGTACCCGGGCTACCGTGAGGGCCAGGTCACCGAGACCACGCACAACGGATTCCAGGCCGGGCTCTGGGAGTTCGCCTGGGACGGCGCCACCGAGGACGCCGGTCCGCGCTACACCTACGACCTCAGCTGGAACGAGGGCGGACGGATGATGGACGTGTGGATCTCCTCGCCGCTCGGCTCGCGTACGGAGGCCAAGCGGCACTTCGACACCGCGCTCGACACCTTCCAGCTGACCCGGCGGAGCGCGAAGCCCTGAGCGTCCGGCGGGGCGCCGGCCTGCGGGCGCGAGCCGGGCCAGGCTGCCCCGCCCGGATGCGATCGTCGGGTCCTCGCTGACCAGACCCCTTGTGGCCAGCGATTACTGGCGCGATTGTGTGTGCGGCGTGAAAACTCGTTACTGCCGGGTACACAAAGCGCCCGGGGAGGAATACGCTCGCCGACATGACGGACTCGCAGGACACCGGAACATCCCCCGCGCTCGACTCCGCTCGCGCGGGAGGTACCCCCAGCTCCACCGCCGACGAGGCCGCCGCGACCACGGCTGCCGCGACCACGGCGCCGCCCCGTACTCCCGACCCCGCCGCCGACGGCAACCCGGTCGTGCCCGCCGCGGCCGGCACCCGGACCGCCGCGGACGTGGTCACCCCCGAGGTGGCCGCCCGCCTCACCCGGGGTGTCGTCAGCGGGGGAGGCCGCACGGCCAACCACACCCCGTTCACCGGGGAGAAGCTGGCCGACCTGCCGGAGTCCACCCCCGAGGACGTCGCCACCGCCTTCGAGCGGGCCCGAGCCGCGCAGGAGCGCTGGGCGAAGGTCCCGGTCAAGCAGCGCGCCGCCGTCCTGCTCCGCTTCCACGACCTGGTGCTGCGCCGCCAGGCCGAGGTGCTCGACCTGATCCAGCTGGAGACCGGCAAGGCCCGGCTGCACGCCCATGAGGAGGTGCAGGCGGTCGCCGTCGCGGCCCGCCACTACGGCCGCAAGGCCGCCTCCTACCTCAAGCCCAAGGGCCACACCGGCGTCGTACCGACCCTCACCAAGGTCACCGAGCTGCGCCAGCCGCGCGGCGTCGTCGGGCAGATAGCCCCCTGGAACTACCCCCTCGAACTGTCCGTGGGCGATGCCCTGCCGGCCTTCGTCGCGGGCAACGCCGTCGTGATGAAGCCCGACACGGAGACCGCGCTGACCGCGCTGTGGGCCCGTGAGCAGCTGATCGAGGCCGGGCTGCCGGAGGACGTATGGCAGGTCGTGATCGGTGCGGGCCCGGTCGTCGGACCGGCCGTCGTCGAGCACGCCGACTACGTCTCGTTCACCGGCTCGACCCCGACGGGCCGCGAGGTCGCCCGGGGCGCCGCCGCCCGCCTGGTCGGCGTCTCCCTCGAACTCGGCGGCAAGAACGCCATGCTGGTGCTGCACGACGCCGACGTGGAGAAGGCCGCCGCCGGCGCGATCCGCGGCTGCTTCTCCTCCGCCGGCCAGCTGTGCATCTCCATCGAGCGGCTCTACGTCCACGAGTCCATCGCCGACGACTTCCTGCAGCGCTTCGCCGCCCGCACCAGGGCGATGCGGCTCGGCAACGCCCTGGCCTACGGCGCCGACATGGGCTCGCTGGTCGGCGAGCGTCAGCTGGAGACCGTCACCCGGCATGTCGAGGAGGCCGTCGCCAAGGGGGCGAAGCTCGTCGCCGGCGGCCGTCCGCGCCCCGACATCGGCCCGCTCTTCTACGAGCCGACCATCCTCGACGGCGTGCAGGCGCCGATGGCCGTCTGCGGCGAGGAGACCTTCGGGCCGGTCGTGTCCGTCTACCGCTTCGGCGACGAGGACGAGGCGATCGCGCTCGCCAACGCCACGCCGTACGGGCTGAATTCCAGCGTCTGGACCAAGGACGGCCGGCGCGGCCGCGCGGTCGCCGCCCGGATGCGCACCGGCACGGTCAACGTCAACGAGGCGTACGCCGCGGGCTACGGCAGCGTGCAGGCGCCGATGGGCGGGATGGGCGACTCGGGCCTGGGCCGCCGGCACGGCTCCGAGGGCATCCTCAAGTACACCGAGGCGCAGACCGTCGCCCATCAGCGGGTGATGCCGCTTGCGCCGTCCTTCGGGATGACGGACGAGAAGTACGCACAGTTCATGACCCGCAGCCTGCGCGCGATGAAGGCACTCCGTCTTCGCTAGACGGTTGAGTCACGGGGCCCGCCCGGCGGGCCCCGTCGGTTCCTCGCCAACCAAAAAAATCCAGGAGAGCCAGTGTCCCAGGAGAACTCTGCCCGCGATCAGGACGCGCCCCAGGGACCGGACCGGGCCCAGGACGGCCCGGGCAAGGGCCCGAAAGACCACCCCGAGTACGACTACGACGTCGTCGTCGTGGGCTCCGGCTTCGGCGGCGCCGTCTCCGCCCTGCGGTTGAGCGAGAAGGGCTACCGCGTCGGCGTCCTGGAAGCCGGCCGGCGCTTCACCCGGGAGACCCTGCCCAAGAACTCCTGGCACGTCCGCGACTACCTGTGGGCACCGGCCCTCGGCTGCTACGGCATCCAGCGGGTGCATCTGCTCGGCAACGTCATGGTGCTCGCGGGCGCCGGTGTCGGCGGCGGCTCGCTCAACTACGCCAACACCCTCTACGTCCCGCCGCCGCAGTTCTTCGAGGACCAGCAGTGGGGGCACATCACCGACTGGAACGCGGAGTTGGCGCCGTACTACGACCAGGCGAAGCGGATGCTGGGGGTGCGCCTGAACCCCACGATGACGCCCTCCGACATCCACCTCAAGGACGCCGCCGAGAAGATGGGCGTGGGCGATTCGTTCCATCTCGCGCCGGTGGGTGTGTTCTTCGGCGACGGCCGCGACGCCGTGAACGGGCAGGACACGGGCTCCTCGAAGGTCGCGCCGGGTACCGAGGTCCCCGACCCGTACTTCGGCGGCAAGGGCCCGTCCCGCAAGGCGTGCACGGAGTGCGGCGAGTGCATGACCGGCTGCCGGCACGGCGCCAAGAACACGCTGAACGAGAACTACCTCCACCTCGCCGAGCAGGCCGGCGCCGTCATCCACCCGATGACCTCCGTCGTCACCGTCACCGAGGACTCGCAGGGCGGATTCGCCGTCGCCACCCTCCCCACCGACAAGAAGCGCAAGGGACGGGGCCGGACCTTCACCGCCCGCCGGGTCGTCATCGCCGCCGGCACCTACGGCACCCAGAGCCTGCTGCACAAGATGAAGGACAGCGGCCTGCTGCCGGGGATCTCTGGCAAGCTGGGTGAGCTGACCCGGACCAACTCCGAGGCGCTCGTCGGGTCGCAGACGGACAACCGCCGCTACCGCAAGGTGCACGGCGAGGACGCCGACTTCACCCGGGGTGTCGCGATCACCTCGTCCATCCATCCCAACGCCAACACCCATATCGAACCGGTCCGTTACGGCAAGGGATCCAACGCGATGGGCGGCCTGTCCATCCTCCAGGTGCCGCTCCGGTCCGGCCGCGGCTCGCGCGCCGCCGCGTTCGCCGCCAACTGCGTCCGGCACCCGCTGCTGCTGCTGCGCTCGCTGTCCAACCGCCGCTGGTCCGAACGCACCATCATCGGCCTGGTGATGCAGTCACTGGACAACTCCCTGACGACGTACCGCAAGCCGAGCGGCATCGGAAAGGGCCTGCTCACCGCGCGCCAGGGTCACGGCGCGCCCAACCCGGACCAGATCCCGGAGGCGGCGGAGGCGGCCACCCTCCTCGCGAAGGAGATCAACGGCTTCGCGGGCAGCAATGTCGGCGAGCTGATGGGGACGCCGCTGACGGCGCACTTCCTGGGCGGCTGCCCGATCGGTGAGGACGCCGACCACGGCGTCATCGACCCCTACCACCGGCTCTACGGCCACCCGGGCATCTCGGTGGTGGACGGCGCAGCGGTCTCCGCCAACCTGGGCGTCAATCCGTCGCTGACGATCACCGCGCAGGCCGAGCGGGCGATGTCGTTCTGGCCGAACAAGGGCGAGGAGGACCCGCGGCCCGCTCAGGGCCTGGCGTACCGGCGGCTTGCGCCGGTCGAGCCGGTCAGCCCCGCGGTCCCGGAGAAGGCGTTCGGGGCGCTGAACCTGCCGTTCCTGGCGGTCCCGCCGGTCCCGCCGAAGGCGTCCGCGGCGGGCTCGGAGCCGGCGGGGGCGACCGACACCGCCTGACGCGGGCGGGACATGACGAAGGGGCCGCACCCGGCGGGTGCGGCCCCACTGTCGTTCACGGTCGCCGTTACGCGGCGGCGGCGCCTTCGCTCTTGCGGCGGCGGACGACGAAGATCGCACCGGCACCCACGACCATCGCGACCCCGCCCACGAGGGCGAGGGTCGGCAGCGCGGAGGACGAACCGGTCTCGGCGAGCTTGCCGGTGACCGGGAGCTTCTCCAGACCGCCCTGCGGGGCGGGCTTGTTGGGCTTGCTCTCGCCCGGCTTGCCGGTGGCCGGCGGCACGGTGCCCGGCTTGCTGCCGGCGACCAGGATGTCGAAGTCGTACTCCGAGACCTCGGAGTAGCCGCAGACGTCGTCCTCGTTGTGGTACGCGCCGATGGTGAACGCGAAGCCGTAGCTGCCCGGGGTCTTGGCGTCGACCTTCAGGCGCAGCTTGGCGTCGGCGTACTCACCGGGCTTGAGGTTCGAGGTGGAGGCGAAGTAGCCCTCCTCGTCGGAGATCGCCTTCCAGCTGCCGGACTTCTCGTCGTACCACTGCACCGTCAGGAGCTTGGAGATGTCGTCGAAGTCGTCGGTGCTGATGCCGGCCAGCGCGACGAAGGCGTCGACCGACTTCATCGACTTGTCGGAGGTGTTGGTGGCGCGGAAGGTGAAGTTCTTCCAGCCGGAGCCGGCGACGATCTTGCTGGGCAGCCCGCGCAGCTCGGTGCTGATCGCGGCCTCGTCCGACTCCTCCTCGCAGACCGGCTCGTCGGTGGGCTCGTCGGTCGGCTTCTCGGTGGGCGTGGCGGTGGTGCTCGGCTCGGCCGAGCCGGTGGGCTCGGTGTCGTCGCCGGGGGTGGCGGTGCCGGTCGGCTCGCCCTCCTCGTCGCCGGGCTCCGCACCGGGGTCGGTGTCGTCGCCCGGGGTCTCGCCGGTGCCGGGGGTCTCGGACGGCGCGGTGGCGTCGTCGGTCTCCTCGGGGTCGGGGACGCCCGGCGTCGGGTCGGCGCTCGCGGTGGACTCGGTCTCGGGACCGGTCGTCGCGTACGCGGCGGGGGCCGCCATGAGGGCGGCGGGGGCTATGACGGCCGTCGCGGCGGCAGCCGTCAGGGCACGGCGAAGCTTCATCGAGAAGACCTCTCGGGTCCAAAGTGCCGTTAGGGAGGCACACGTTGGTGGCGGGCCGTCGCGGTGGGGCGCGGTATGGCCGTGCGATTGCAGGTACATGACCGGCGATGGCCGAAAAAGGTTGCCCTGGCAGGACAGATCGGGTCGCGTGATGCCCGTCACGTTCGTCACAGCAGCCACACAGGGACCACGGAGCCCGTCCACAGCAATCGGACAGCAGCCTGACAACTTCCGCACAGCCGCCGAAAAGCGGACGCACAGTGCGTGCACAGCGCAGACACAGCGAAGGGCCCCGGAGCGCCGTCCGCGAGGGGGGTGCGGACGGCCACGGGGCCCTTCGCTTTCGGTGCCGGCGTCAGGGCAGCGCCGGCACCGAGGGGCGGCGCTGGGGGGGGGTAGCGCCGCTGGCTGTGGGGTGGTGCTGGGTCGTGCGAACCGCGCGGTGGTGGGACCAATGACGGTGCGGAGGTACCGGCCGGGCGCGGCGGGTGGTGCGTCAAGCATCGTCCTGGATGCGCCTCACCCGGCGCAACCGTTTCGACCGGATGCGGTCGGCCCCGGGCGTCCCCAGGACCGACCACCCCATCGGATGTGACCGGGCTGCTGTCCCCTGCTGACCGGCCACGGCACCGGAACGAGGTCCCACGACACGGGCCGCTGTCAGCGGCCGGCGTCTCATCGCTCCGGTTCTTTCCGCCCGCGGGGCGGCGTCTACGCGTAGTCCTGCAGGCCGCGCCTGGCTGGCGTGGCACCGGGAACAACGAAGCCCGGCGGCGGCCGGTCACGCGCCGTACGGGTGAGAGGTCGACCGAACTCAGATGCGGCTGTCGCTTCGGGCGCACGCGCCGGTGCCCGTGCGCCGTGCAGAGCCCCCGAAAAGGGTGCGGATCCGGCCACACCTCAGATGCGGCCCCGCGACAGCTCCAGCAGCGTCATCGCCAGCGCGGTGCCGGGCTTGCCCAGCTGGTCGCGGAAGTGGGCCAGGATCTCCATCTCGCGGGAGAGGTTGACCCGGCGCCCGCCCGAGCCGATGCGCTCGCGCTGGATGACGGCCGAGACGGCGATCCGTTCCTGTACGAGGCCGATGATCCGCCCGTCCAGATCGTCGATCCGGCCCCGCGCGTCGGTGATCAGGCCGGCCGCCTCCGGGGTGCGGGCGCCGGTGTCCGGGGCGTCGTGGGCGGTCGCGGTCGCGGCGGGGGCTGCGGTGGTCTCGGTGCTCATGTCCGTCTCTCCTGGGGTGGTGTGGCCCCGGAGCCGATGATCGGGTCCGAACAGACGCAGGCGCCCCGGACCTTGTCGGCCCGGGGCGCCTGGGAAGTTGCTCGTCAGTTGATCAAGCAGCACGACCATGGCAGCCGGAAGGGCCGGTGCCATAGGTAAAGACGAAGGTCAGCTGCTTGGACATGGGGCTCAGTATGAGCCCGTTAGAATCGAAAGTCCAACCCCTGCTCCACACCGCCGGAAGGCCGCCGAAGTGCCATCAGGACCCCCTGCCGCCGCCCCGGACGTCGTCCTCGTAGTCGACTTCGGCGCGCAGTACGCCCAGCTCATCGCCCGCCGCGTCCGCGAGGCCCGGGTCTACAGCGAGATCGTTCCGTCCACCATGCCGGTGGCCGAGATGCTCGCCAAGAACCCGAAGGCGATCATCCTCTCCGGCGGGCCCTCGTCGGTCTACGCCGAGCATGCCCCCCGCCTGGACCGTGCGCTCTTCGAGGCCGGTGTCCCGGTCTTCGGCATGTGCTACGGCTTCCAGCTCATGGCCACCACCCTCGGCGGCACCGTCGACAACACCGGTGCGCGTGAGTACGGCCGTACCCCGCTGACGGTCTCCCGCCCCGGCTCGACCCTCTTCGAGGGCACCCCCGCCGAGCAGTCGGTGTGGATGTCGCACGGCGACGCCTGCTCCGCCGCCCCCGAGGGCTTCACCGTCACCGCGTCCACGGACGTCGTACCGGTCGCCGCCTTCGAGAACGACGAGAAGAAGCTGTACGGCGTGCAGTACCACCCCGAGGTGATGCACTCCACGCACGGCCAGCAGGTGCTGGAGCACTTCCTCTACCGCGGTGCGGGCATCGAGCCGAGCTGGACCACCACCAGCGTGGTGGACGAGCAGGTCGCCGCGATCCGCGCGCAGATCGGCAACAAGCGCGCCATCTGCGGGCTGTCCGGCGGCGTCGACTCCGGGGTGGCAGCGGCCATCGTGCAGAAGGCCATCGGCGACCAGCTGACCTGCGTCTACGTCGACCACGGTCTGCAGCGCAAGGGCGAGTCCGAGCAGGTCGAGAAGGACTTCGTGGCCGCCACCGGCGTGCAGCTGAAGGTCGTGGACGCCGAGGATCGCTTCCTGGCCGCGCTGGCCGGTGTCACCGACCCCGAGCAGAAGCGCAAGATCATCGGACGCGAGTTCATCCGCGTCTTCGAGCAGGCGCAGGCCGAGCTGGTCGCCGAGGCCGGCGCCCACGGCGAGGACGTGGCCTTCCTCGTCCAGGGCACGCTCTACCCGGACATCGTCGAGTCCGGCGGCGGCACGGGCACGGCCAACATCAAGTCCCACCACAATGTCGGCGGCCTGCCCGACGACATCGAGTTCGAGCTCGTCGAGCCGCTGCGGCAGCTCTTCAAGGACGAGGTCCGGATGGTCGGCACCGAGCTGGGCCTGCCGGACGAGATCGTCCAGCGCCAGCCGTTCCCCGGCCCCGGTCTGGGCATCCGGATCGTCGGCGAGGTCACCAAGGAGCGGCTCGACCTGCTCCGCGAGGCCGACGCCATCGCTCGCGAGGAGCTGACCGCGGCCGGACTGGACCGCGAGATCTGGCAGTGCCCGGTCGTGCTGCTCGCCGATGTCCGCTCGGTGGGCGTCCAGGGCGACGGTCGCTCCTACGGTCACCCGATCGTGCTGCGCCCGGTCTCGTCCGAGGACGCGATGACGGCGGACTGGACGCGCCTGCCGTACGACGTGCTGGCGCGCATCTCCACCCGCATCACCAACGAGGTCGCCGACGTCAACCGCGTCGTCCTCGACGTCACCAGCAAGCCGCCGGGCACCATCGAGTGGGAGTGACCCCACGGGCCCTCCCCGCTGCCTGACACCGACGCCGCCGCTCAGCTTCCGAGTGGCGGCGTCGGCGTTTTGCGGTGGCCGGTGGGCGGGCGGCGGGCCGCACGGGTGGGTGGGGCGCCCATCCGGCAGGGTGTCGGGGACGCGGACGCGACGACCCCCGACAAATTCCGTATGGTGGGGGGAGAAGTCCAGCATGCGGAAGTGATGGGGAGTGTGACGCAATGAGCACGATCGGATTCATCGGCCTCGGCATCATGGGCAGCCCGATGGCGGTGAACCTCGCGAAGGCCGGGCACACCGTGGTCGGCTGGAACCGCAGCCCCGGCCGCGCCGACGCACTGGTCGCGGCGGGTGGCAAGGAGGCGGCGTCGATCGCGGAGGCGGTCCGCGACGCGGACGTCGTCATCACCATGGTCCCGGCGTCCCCGCAGGTCGAGGCGGTCGCGTACGGCCCCGACGGCATTCTGGAGAACGCCAGGCCGGGCACCCTGCTGATCGACCACTCCTCCATCACCCCGCAGACCTCCGTCGAGCTGGCGAAGGCGGCAGGCGACAAGGGCATCCGGGTGCTGGACGCCCCCGTCTCCGGCGGTGAGGCGGGCGCCGTCGAGGGCGTGCTGTCGATCATGGTTGGCGGCGATCAGGCCGACTTCGACGCCGCCCGCCCGGTCTTCGAGGTGGTCGGCAGGACCGTGGTGCGCTGCGGCCCGCACGGCTCCGGTCAGACCGTCAAGGCCGCCAACCAGCTGATCGTCGCGGTGAATCTGCAGGCCGTGGCGGAGGCCGTGGTCTTCCTGGAGAAGTCCGGCGTCGACCTCGCCGCCGCGCTGGCCGTCCTCAACGGCGGGCTGGCCGGCTCCACCGTCCTGACCCGCAAGAAGGACGCCGTCCTGGCCCGCGACTTCACCCCCGGCTTCAAGCTGGAACTGCACCACAAGGACATGGGCATCGTCACCGACGCCGCCCGCAGCGTCGGCGCCACCCTCCCGGTCGGTGCGGTCGCCGCCCAGCTCATCGGCTCCGCCGTGGCCCGCGGCGACGGCGACCTCGACCACTCGGCGCTCCTTCGCGGTGTGGAGCGCCTGAGCGGCTGCGAGCGGGACTAGCGCGTGTCCGCAAGGTCCCGCGACGGAACTTTGCGGACACGCCCCAGGCCCTCAGGAGGTCACGGCCCTCGCCAGGCGCTCCAGGGTGGCGGCCATCGCCGGACCCATCCGCTTGGGGTAGCCGGGGAGTTCGACGACGAGGCGCGGCAGTCGGGCGCCCGACCAGTCGTAGGTGTGGGTGACCCGTGTGGTGCCGGCGGTGTCGGAAGCGGTCAGCTCGTACCGCCAGCACTGGCCCCCGACGAGCCGCCGGCCGCCGAACTCGCCCCAGGTCTGCCAGGTGATCAGCCGGTCCTGTTCGTACTCGACCACCACGTTCACCGAGCGGTACGGCAGGCCGCCCTGCCGCATCGCCATGCTGAACCGGTCGCCGGGGCCCAGCACGTCCGGGCCAGCGGGCCGGCCTCGCAGCATGCCCGATCCGTCCAGCTCCGCGTGCCGGGCCGGCGTCCGGAGGACGGCGAAGAGTTGCCCGGGCGTCGCGCCGATGTCCTTGCTGACCGATATGGCTCTCATGGTGTCCCCTCTGCTGCCCCACGGCCCTGTTGCCGATGCGGCGGTACGGGCCGATGTGCGGTCGCCTGCGGTGGCCGCCGGCCTGCGTCCGCGGGCCCTCATCATGCAGGTTCGGGCAGGTGGGATCGTCACAGCCCTGGCCTCCTGAAGTACCGGAGGGTAGCTTCCGCCCCGAGTGCGGAGAACCACGTGCCAGGAGGAGAGCCGCGATGCCCGAGCCCACGCCGATCCCCACCGAGCAGCTGCATTTCGCGATGCCGCCGACGCACGACACCGTCGAGGACGAGCGCCGCTACCGAAAGGAGCGCCTGGTGGCGGCGCTGCGGTTGTTCGGCCGCTTCGGCTTCGAGGAGGGCGTCGCGGGCCACATCACCGCGCGCGACCCGGAGTTCACCGACTGCTTCTGGGTCAACCCCTTCGGGATGTCCTTCAAGCTCATCACGGTGAGCGACCTGATCCTCGTCAACCACGAGGGCAAGGTCGTCGAGGGCCGCTACCACGTCAACCAGGCCGCGTTCGCGATCCACTCGCAGGTCCACCGCGCCCGTCCCGACGTCGTCGCGGCGGCCCACAGCCACTCCACCTACGGGCGGGCGCTGTCCTCCCTGGGCGAGCTGCTGGAGCCGATAACCCAGGACGTGTGCGCGTTCTACGAATCCCATGCGCTCTACGACGAGTACACGGGCGTCGTCGTCGACGCGGAGGAGGGCCGCAGGATCGCGACCGCCCTAGGGCCGCACAAGGCGGTGATCCTGCGCAACCACGGGCTGCTGACGGTGGGCGACTCGGTGGACGCGGCGGCGTGGTGGTTCATCACCATGGAGCGGTCCTGCCAGGTGCAGCTGACCGCCAAGGCCGCCGGCAAGCCGGTCCTGATCGACCACCACAACGCCCTCCACACCCGCGAGCAACTCGGCAACGACCTGGTCGCATGGATCAACTACCAGCCGCTCTACCAGCAGATCGCGCGCAGCGAACCGGACCTCTTCGATTGAGGAGGGGCGGTGCGGGCGGTGCTTACCTCGGAGGTCATCGCGGTCGACGGCCGCTGCCGGGAGAGTGGTGGTCCCGTCGCGCACGTGCGCGGCGGGTGAGCCACCGGAGGGAAGAGCCATGTCCGCAGCCACGCCCATGAGCACGCGCGCCGTGGTGGAGGAACTGCTGCGCAGGATCGGTGAGGGCGATCCCGAGCGGATCGCCGCGCTGTACGCCGACCGCGGGGACTGGAAGCTGGACTGGCCCGAGGCCGAGCACGGCCGCAGTGCCACCCCGTGGATCCGGCATCGCGTCACCCGCGCCGACGCCGCCGCCCACTACCGCGAGTTGTCCGAGCACCATGTGCCGGGAAAGGCGGCCACCGAGATCGAACGTCTCCTCGTCGACGGCGATGACGCGGTCGTGCTCGGGGAGATCCGTCAGACCGCCCGGTCCACCGGGCGGGCGTACCGCGCGCGCTTCGCCCTGCACCTCACCGTCGAGAACGGGCTGGTCACCCGGCACCACGTCTACGAGGACAGCCTCGCCGTCGCGCAGGCCTTCGCCCCGGCAACCGAGCCGGAGAGCTGAGGGCGGGCGGTGTCCTGCGGGCCGGCGGGCGGCCCGCAGGACGTCCGGTCACCGTTGGGAGAGCAGTTCGGTGAAGGGGTCGACTCCGGCCGAGATGCCGCGGCTGAACGGCGCGTCGAAGTCCCAGACCAGGAAGAGCAGGAACGCGATCAGCATGCTGAAGAGTCCCGCCATCAGCAACTCGCGTCCCGACCGCCTGATCTGCAGGGTGAAGATGACGCCGATGGTGACGGCGCCACCTGCGATGAGACCGAACCACACCACGGACGGCAGGGTGGACTCGGCCGCGTCGGCGCGGGCGTTTCTGGCTCCGTCGGCCACCGCAACCTGGTCGACGATGGGTTGGTAGGACTGCTCCTCGAAACTGTTGCGGGGGTGGTAGTCGGTGACGTCCGCCCGGACCTTTTGCAGCAGGTCCGCACCGCGCTGGGTAAGCTCGCCCCGGTCACTCATGACCGGCCACTCCTTCTTCACCACGTGGCTGACATACGCCTCGACGTCCGCTCGGATGCGGTCCCGCTCCGGCGGGGCGTACGCCCGCGCTCGCGCACTGACTTCGTGCAGGGCCTGAGCCTCGGTCCGTACGGTGTCCTCGGCGGCGCCCCGGGCCTCCCAGACGCCGGCGATGGCCAGGCCCAGGACGATCGCGTAGACCACGCCCACCATCATGGTCATGTATTCGATGACGTCCGGTGTCTCGGTCGGGTCGTCGTCGTCGCCGATCCGGCGCTGGCGCAGCACCGTGATGGCCAGGACGACGCCGCAGGCAGCGACCATGGCGATGGTCAGTACCAGCCATTGCGACATGGAACCTCCTACGAGGAACGGCGCCCGGACGAGCCGGACGGAGAGCTCGAACGGGGACGGAGAGCTGCGGCCGCCAGGACGGCGGGCGCGGTGATCAGCAAGGTCCTGGTCACCATGGAGCGGCTGTCACGCGGCTTTTGGGACACCGCCGCGTAGTTGCGCAGTGGCTCGGGTGAGGGCGCGGGCATGCGCAGCCGGGGTGTGGGCGAAGGACGTGGCGCCGGTGGACGGCTTCGCTGTACCGGCGGCGGGGCCGGCGGCGTCGGGCGCACCGTCGGCCGGGGAGCCGGGGGCGGTGCGGGCGCGGGAATTCGCGGCGGCCGGGGCTTCGGCGGGCGCGGCGGGGTGGGTGCGGGCTTGGTGCAGGGGAAATGCCAGTCGTCGGGCATGGGGAACCCGGTCGGCACATCGATGGGCGGACTCGTTCCGGCGAACGCGCAGTTGTCGCCCGAGACGGCCACCGCGACGCGGCCTTCGACGCGGCTGCCGTGAGCAGCTGCCGCGGGCGCCGTGCCCAGTGCCGCGGCGCCCCCGGTCAGTAACAGGAGCGCGGCCGTCGCGAGGCCTCGTCTCGCCCGAGATATTGCATGTGGTCCATATGGTCCGTGAAGTCCGTGCGGTGCGTACACGCCGAGAGCTTGCGCAGCGCGAGGTCGGCTCAGCCCTGCCGGTCCACCGGTTCGCCCGAACGGGGGAAGGTCGGTTCTTGCGCGGGCGTGCGCCGACCATCTGTGCGTATCGAGAACCCGCAGGCCGGGGTCGACCGCCCGCGCCACCCGGCCATCGGCCACCAACTGGACGGTTCACCGGCGGGCCCGTCAGGTAGGGCACAATTCCCGCTCACGGATGAGAAGTTGGCGACGAGTAGTGGCGGGGCGGTAGCGGACGTGTCGGTTGATGCGGCGGGCAGAGTGGCCGGAACGGTTGAGCCGGGAGGCGGCGCGCAGCGCGGTGACGGCGGTACGTGCCGGTGCGGGAAGTGCCCGCACGGCGCCCGCGAGGGGCACCGGCAGGCGGTGGCCGCCTTCGTCGCGCTGCGGGAGGACTTCGCCGCCGGCCGGGGCGTACCGGCCGGACTCGCGCGTTCCGCGGGCGCGGCACGTCAGTGGGTGTCCGATGAACTCTCGCTGTCGGCACGGACATTGGCCGAGCGTGCCGCCGCCGAAGGCGCCGCGCGGCTGGCGGCAGCGGGGCGACGCACCCCGCTGATCGCCTGGGCCCTGGTCGCCGCGCTGCTCATCGGCCAGGCCCTGACCGCTATCGGCTCAGGCTGGACGGTGACGCGTACGGCAGGGCTGGTCGCGGCGGTCGTACCGGCCATGGGGCTGACCGTGGCGGCCTGGAGGCACGGCGCGCACGGCGGGGCGCTGGCCCCGCTCATCGGTGCCGACCGCCGGCTGTCCACCTCCCGCACGGTCGCGGCTGCCTGGGTGGCCGTGGCGCTGTACGCGGTCGTGATGGCGGCCGTACAACTGGCCGCGGCGGGCGGGCCCCGCGAGCGCCGGAAGCTGCGCGTCGGCATCGAACTGGCCCTCTCCGCGCCCTTGCTGACCGTGCTCGGCGTCGTCTGCGCCGTGGCCCTGCTCGCGTACGGCCTGGTGTCCGCGCGAGTAAGGACCGGGCGCGTGCAGAAGGTCCCCGCCGCCCGGCCGCGTGCCGTCGATCTGCTGACGGACGACGCGGGCCGCGGGAGCTTCCCGGACGCGCAGTACGCGCTGGTGAACGCGGTCGCGGTGGCTTACGCCGCGGTGTGCCTGGCGGTCCGCCCCGACCAACTGCCCCGCCTCCCATGGGGTGTGGCGGTCCTGGTGGTGCTCTCCGGGGCCACGTACCTGGCCGGCAGGTCGACGGCGGGCGGCCGCCCGGTCATCCTCTCGGTCGTCCGGTCCCGGGAGCTGGGTGACCTCGCCTCGCCGATCCGTACCGGCGATGACATCGAGATCCGTGGCACCGGCTTCGTCCCGCCGGGCGCAGGAACGCCCGACCGGCTCGCCCGCACCGTCGTACGGATCGGCACGGTGCACGTCCCTGTCCCGCTGATCCCGGTCGCCGGCGGCTTCGCCAACCCGACGGACGACGTTCTGACCGTGCCGGTACCGGTCGATGTCGAACCGGGCCGGGTCGAGGTCCGCGTCGTGACGGCGGCGGGGGCGGAGACCGGCGGTTACGCGATCGATGTGCAGGACTGAGGGGTACCGGCGGGGCGGGGCCGGGGCCCGGGCACGACGGGCGGGTGCGAGTGCCCTCGTGATCGGTGGGCCTGATGATCGGTGGTCGTGAACAGCGGTCGGTGGCCGCTGTGCGACCGCCCGGGCGGCCGGTCGGTCCTGGTGTCCGGCGGCGCGGCCGGTCGGCGGCGCGGTGATTTTGCCAGACGCACCCCTCTGACGTGCATCGGACGGTTGAACGTTGTACGCACACGCGTCCGTATCTCCCCAGGAGGCGCGGTCGCGGGCACAATCGTCTGCGCCCGGTGGCAACGGAGAGGCGGACGTCATGGCTCACGCGGACCGTACGATCAGCGCAGACCTGAAAGGGGCGGGGGTCGGCGCTGCCGGCACCGGAGGGCGGGCGCGGGCGGCGCGCCACGCGCTTCTCCCCTTGCGCATCTTCCTGGGCGGCACCTTTGTCTACGCAGGTGTCGACAAGCTGACGGACCGGGCCTTCCTGGCGGCCGACGGCAACGGATCGCTCGGCGCTCTGCTGGAGCAGGTCCATGACTCGGCGGCGCTGCCGCAATTGGTGGAGCTGGCGCAGCGCAGCCCGGTGGGCTTCGGCTACGCAATCGCGGTCGGTGAACTGCTGGTCGGCGTCGGGATACTGGTCGGCCTGCTGGGGCGGCTCGCGGCGGTCGGCGGAGCGCTGATCTCGCTGACGCTGTGGCTCACCGTGAGCTGGGCGACGTCGCCCTACTACTACGGCAATGACCTGGCCTACCTGATGGCCTGGATCCCGCTGGTGTTGGCGGGTACTCCGAGATTCTCGCTGGACGCGGCGCTGGCGAACCGCCGTGCCCGGCAGGGGCGGCAACTGTTCGGCTGAGGGCGCGGCCGAGGGTATGGCCGGATGTTCGGCTTCCTGCTCGGCCGAGCAGGAAGGATCTGCCGCAGCCCGGAGGCGCCCGGCTCGTCATCGCTGCCGCGGCTCCAGGCACGGCTGCGGTTGCTGCTGCTGTTGCTGGTTCGGCTGTTGCTACGGCTGGTGTGGCGACTGGCGGCGTCGGCGGACCGGGGCCCAGATGGCTGCGGTGATGCCGGAGAGGACAAGTCCGAAGGGGAGGGCGAAGAAGAGCCAGGGGCCGGGGGCGTCCCAGGAGCCGAGGGCGTCGAGGCCGTAACCCGTGCCGACCGTGAGGGCGGTGACGCCGGCGATCAGGCGGGCCGGTTCGAAGGGGTGGCGCATCACGAGAGGGCTCCCTCGGAGATCCGGTGCGACGGTGCGACAAGGGCCTGCGCGCCGGCTGCGGGCGCCTCGGGCGCCTCGGACGAGCGGCCGGTCGGGCTTGGTGGGACGGATGCGTTGGACGGGGCGGACGGGGCGGACGGGGCGGTCGGGGCAGACGGAGCCGTCGGGGCGGACGGAGCCGTCGGAGCTGTCGGTGGGGTGGCCGGGGTGTAGGGCTGGACGTCCACCTGGCCGGCGCCGACCTTGAGGTCCAGCTCCAGGGAGCCGCGCGGCTTCTCGCCCTTCCTGAGACCTTCGGCGGGGAGCGTGACCGTTCGCTGCCGATCGCCGGCGGAGAGATCCACGTCGTCAGGGGCGTCGCCGGGCAGCTGGATGTCCCCCAGCCCGAGAGAGATGTGGAGGGTGACGGGGACGCCTCGAGGCAGGGTGACCTGCAGGCGTCCGGCGCCCACCTCCGCGCTGGTGCGGACCTTGTCGTCGGCTTTCAGCGGCAGTCCTCGGAGGTCCAGGATGCCTTCGCCGGAGCCGAGTTCGTAGTGCTGCCGCACCGCGGCGACGGTGGTGGGGGACCAGGTGCGGTGCTGCCAGTTGGTGGTGAGCTTGTCGGGCAGCGCCGTGGCGCCGGCCAGCAGGACCGCGGTCAGGACGACCATGAAGACGGTGCCGCCGCCGGTCCTGCCGCACCACGCGCTGAGCACCAGCCCCAGGCCGAGGACGACCAACGCCGCGGCGAGGCCCGCCTGCAAGGACGGTGTGAGGTCGTCGTACGCGGAGACGGACAGGGTCGTGCCGGCGCCGGCGAGCATCGCCAGCAGAAAGGTCCACCCCCCGATCGAGCGGGCGGCGCGGGGAGTTCCGCGCCGTGGGGGCCGGCTCGGCTCGGCGGGCCATTGCCGGTCCTGACCCGGTCCGGCACCACGCCGCCCGCCCGCCGCACCCGCACCGTGCTCGAACTCGTACGTCACATCCAGGGGCAGGCTCTCGGGGCCCCAGAGATAGCCCCCGCCCGCCGCCGGTTCCCCGGAGCGCGGATCACGCCACCAGGAAGGGGTGTTCGGCGCGGGGGGAGCCTTGGTCTCGGGTGGTGCGTCGGCGACGGTCTGGGCGGTCGCGGCGTCCATCGACGCGACCCCCGCCGCTTCCGCCCGCCGGCGCTGCCGCGACCAGTAGGCGGAGCCGGCCACCACCAGCGTCAGCATGATGGCGAAGGACATGACGCTGCCCTTGCCGAGCGTCGTCAGGAACAGTCCGCAGCCGACCAGCGCGAAGAGCAGGGCCGTCAGCGCGGAGCCCTCGACGCGGCCGGAGAGCAGCCGGCGACCCTCGTTCTCCTCCTCGCCGTCGAGCGGGATGAGCAGCCAGGCGAAGCCGTAGGCGATCAGCCCGAGGCCGCCGGAGAGCGACAGCACCGCCAGCACGATGCGGAAGATCACCGGGTCGAGATCCCAGTGCCTGCCCAGCCCGCCGCAGACCCCGCCCACGACCTTGTGCCGCCGGCTGCGGCGCAGCGGGGCATGGGGCGGGGTGGGACCGGCGACGTCGGAGGGCGCCGGCTCCTCAGCGGGGGCTGCATCGTTCATGGACCCATGGTGACAACCGCGGCGAGGTCCCGACATCCGTGGGAACCCTGGCTGATCCCTGAGATCGGCCCGGAGACCGCGCCGGTCACGGCGTCACCGTCACGATCCCCACCGCGAGCATGCGGGGATGCACGGCGCGGGGCGCACGGGCCCGGACCCCGAGCGATGGACGCCGAACGCCGGCATCGCGCGCCGTGGGAAGCCCGCCGTCCGGGTGTGGCCCTGATATCGCCCGGGAGTTCGCATATCGCCCGGGCCCGCGGTCCGACGGCAGCTCCAGGGGCGAACAGCCGGTGGCCGAAGCCCGATCCTTCGGCCCCGGGGACTATCGTTGCGCCCCGGATACGTACGGGTTTCCGGAGGGGCGTGCGGTGACGGAGGCGGCGTCGGTGGACGAGGGGCGACTGGTCGCCGGGCGATACCGCCTGGTCGAACGGATAGGCCAGGGCGGCATGGGCACCGTCTGGCGTGCCCGGGACGAGGTCCTCGGGCGCCAGGTCGCGGTCAAGCGGCTGCATGTCTCGCCCCAGTTGGAGGCCGACGAACTCGCCACCCGTCATGAGCGCACGACCCGTGAGGCGCAGGCCGCGGCCCGGATCAATCACCCGAACGTGGTGGGGGTCCACGACGTCGTGGACGACGCCGGGCTGCCCTGCATCGTCATGGAGTACGTCCCGTCCTCGACCCTCGGCGACGCCATCAAGGAGGCCGCCCGCGCCGACCGTTCGGTGACGCCCAGGGAGGCCGCCCGCATCGGACGCGGCATGATCGCCGCGCTCCGGGCCGCGCACTCCGCCGGTGTGCTGCACCGCGACGTCAAGCCGGGCAACGTCCTGCTCGGTGAGGGCGGCCGGGTCGTCCTCACCGACTTCGGGATCGCCGTCGCCAGCGGAACCTCCACGCTCACCAAGACCGGTGAGCTGGTCGGCTCCATCGACTACTTGGCGCCCGAGCGGGTCAAGGGCGGCACCCCGGGGCCCGCCTCCGACCTGTGGGCACTGGGTGCGACGCTCTATCAGGCGGTCGAGGGGCGGCCCCCGTTCCGTAAGAACACCGCGATCGAGACGGCGTACGCCATCGCAGTGGACCCGCTGGTGCCCCCACAAAATGCCGGTCCGCTGACCCCGCTCATCGAGGCACTGCTCGCCAAGGAACCGGCGGACCGGCCCACCGCCGAGGTCGTCGAGCAGGCGCTGCGCGCCGCCGAGGGCGAGGCGGACACCGCGCTGATCGGCTGGCCGACGCTGGCGCTCGGAACGGTCGACCGCAGCCGGACGGCATTCCCCGACCCGTCCGACTCGTTCGACTCGACAGGACCGACAGGACCGACAGGACCGACCGCCTCGACCGCGTCGGCCGAGGCACCCACCCGCCCGGTGCACGCGGCCGGCCACCTGCCCACGCCGGCCACCGGTACCCGTACGGGCACCGGTACCGGCACGGGCGCCCTTGGTGGCACCGGTACGGGCGAGGGCACGGCGCCCGCGGCGAACGGAGTGGCGGCTCCGGCGGGGGCGGGCCACCTCGCAGCCACCGACGTCCCCACCACGAACGTGCACGCCACGGTCCCGCTGCCCGGTAAGCGCGGCCGGGTCGTGGCCTGGTGCGCCGCGGGGGTGCTGATCGTCGGCGGTGGTGCCGGCGCGGCCTGGTACTTCGTCCACAGCAATGTCTCCGACGCCTCCCAGGCGACCGGGAACAAGACCACACCCGTGCAGCCCAGCGTCCCGGAGAGCAGCGTCGGCCCGCCGCCGCCCCTGCCCGCGGGTTTCCACCGAGTCAAGGAGCCCGCGATGGGCATCTCCTTCCCGGTGCCCGACGGCTGGAAGCGCGAGGTCAAGGACGGCGGCCGGCAGGTCAACTACGCGTCCTCGTCCGAGCTGGCGGCGCTGACGGTCAACGTCCTGGACTTCTCCTCGGCGGACCAGGTGCAGCACTTCGAGGACGTCGAGGCGGACCTCAAGGTGGAGTACCCGACGTACAAGCGACTGCGGCTCCAGGACACCGTCTTCCAGGGCGACCCCGCCGCCATCTGGGAGTTCTCCTTCATGGGCCGGGTCCGTGAGTACCGGGGGATCGACCTGGGCTTCGGCCGAGAGGGTGGCAAGGAGTACGCCATCTATGTCTCCGCGCCGAGCGCGAACTGGCCGAAGTACGAAAAGGTCTTCTCCCACGTGAAGGACGGTTTCCGTAAGGACACCCCCGACAGCTGAGGGGCGACGCGGCCAGGGACGGCGGCGGCAACGGGGCGGACCGGGGCGGGCCCAGGCCGGGTGTCACGGCAGCGTGCCCGGGGCATCGGCCGGTCCCGATGGCGCGTCGGAGGTGAGCCGCGGCCGGCCGAGGCGTGGCGGGAACGGCCGTCTGCACGCTCCGGGCCCGATGTCCGGCCGGTGCAACGTCAGGGGTCGCCTCAGGGTCCTCCCTGATGCCCCGCGGCCCGACACCGTGTGACGATCGGGGACATGACCACCGCCCCGCCCCGTGCCGGGACCCTCCACGCCCCGACGCCGGCCCCCGACGAACCGCCCGTGCGCAAGCTCTACCGCAGCGCCGACGGCCGGCTGCTCGGCGGGGTCGCGCGGGGGCTGGCCGGGCATCTGGGGCTGCCGGTCTCGTGGGTGCGGGTCGTGTTCGTGGCGCTGTTCCTCGCGGACGGCATGGGCGCACTGCTCTACGCCGCGTTCTGGTTCTTCGTGCCCCTGGGCGTCGGCGGTGTGGAGGCCAGGAGCCGGCGGTCCCGCAAGGCCGACGACAGGCGCCTGCTGCGCGGCCGCAGACCCGACAAGGGCCAGGTCTTCGCGCTGATCGCGCTGCTGATCGGCGCATCCGTCGTCGCGTCCAGGTTCGAGCTGGCCCGGGCCAACGGCTACCTCTGGCCGGTGCTGCTGATCGGCGCCGGTGTCGCCCTGGTGTGGCGTCAGGCGGACAACTCCCGGCGCGCCCAGTGGCTGGAGCTCGGCCGGCGCAAGGGCCTGCTGCCGGTGCTGCGCGGCGCGGCCGGAGTGCTGCTGGTTGGCATCGGCGTGACCGGCATCGTCGTGCTCCAGGGGTCGGTCCGGCATCTCGGCTCGGTGCTGCAGGCCGCGCTCGCCGTCGTCGTCGGCATCGCTCTGCTGGCGGGCCCCTACCTCGTGCGGATGATGCAGGACCTCTCCGAGGAACGGCTGATGCGCATCCGGGCGCAGGAGCGCGCCGAGGTCGCCGCCCATGTCCACGACTCCGTGCTGCACACCCTCACCCTGATCCAGCGCAGTGCCGACGACCCCCGGGAGGTGGCGCGGCTGGCGCGCGCCCAGGAGCGCGAACTGCGCGCGTGGCTGTACAAACCCGAGGGCCGCGGCAAGGAGGAGGACGAGGAGCCGACGACCCTCGCCGAGGCGGTGCGTACGGCCGCCGCCGAGGTGGAGGACCACCACGGCGTACCGATCGAGGTCGTGGTAGTCGGCGACTGCCCGCTCGACGAGGCCGTGAGCGCCCAGATGCAGGCCGCGCGCGAAGCGATGGTCAACGCCGCCAAGTACGGTGGCGAGGGAGGCCCGGTGCAGGTGTTCGCCGAGGTGGAGGGCCGGTCGGTCTTCGTTTCGGTGCGCGACCACGGCCCGGGCTTCGATCTGGACGCCGTCCCCGAGGACCGGATGGGCGTCCGCGAATCCATCATCGGCCGGATGGAACGCAACGGCGGCACGGCCCGGCTGCGCTCCGCCCCCGACGGCGGCACCGTGGTCGAGCTGGAAATGGAGCGCACGGAATGAGCGCGTGGACGGCACCGGCGGACGGGCGCGGCACAAGCGCAACCGGGCGGGGCAGCGCGCGGGGGACGGGGCGAGGGATGATGGCGGAGCAGACACCGAGGGACGGGCGGACGAGATGAGCAGCGACGGCGCACAGCAGGGCGAGCCCGGCATCGGGGCGGCCGAGGGCCGGACCGTACGGGTCGTCCTCGTCGACGACCACCGGATGTTCCGCGCGGGCGTCCAGGCCGAGATCGGGGAGACCGAACGCACCGGTGTCGAGGTGGTCGGCGAGGCCGCCGACGTCGACCAGGCGGTCACGGTCATCACGGCCACCCGCCCGGAGGTCGTTCTGCTGGACGTCCATCTGCCCGGCGGCGGCGGTGTCGAGGTGCTGCGCCGCTGCGCCGCGATGATGGCCGACGCCGACCGCCCGGTCCGTTTTCTCGCCCTCTCCGTCTCCGACGCCGCCGAGGACGTCATCGGCGTCATCCGGGGCGGCGCCCGCGGCTACGTCACCAAGACGATCACCGGTACGGACCTGGTCAACGCCGTCTTCCGGGTGGCCGACGGAGACGCGGTGTTCTCCCCCCGACTGGCCGGCTTCGTGCTGGACGCCTTCGCCTCCACCGACGCCCCGCCCGTCGACGAGGACATGGACCGCCTCACCCAGCGCGAGCGCGAGGTCCTGCGCCTGATCGCCCGCGGATACGCGTACAAGGAGATCGCCAAGCAGCTGTTCATCTCCGTCAAGACGGTCGAATCGCATGTCTCGGCGGTGCTCAGGAAGCTCCAGCTCTCCAACCGCCATGAGCTGACGCGCTGGGCGACGGCCCGCCGACTGGTCTGAGGCCCCGGCCGCACGGGGGAACACGGAACGCGGCCCGGCCGGGTGCGGGACAAGGCTGCACACCGGGCGGCTGCACACCGCACACGACGGCGGCGCCGATCGCCTCTCAGCCCTCCGCTCCGTAGCGGTCCGCCGCCCGCCCAACGGCACCGGGCACTGGCCCAGGAGGGTCTCGGCCCGGGCTCATGAGCAGGAGAGGGCTCGGTCCGGGCCCCGAAACTGGCCCGGTACCGACCAGGAACGATGCCCGGCAGGCGTCGGGCTGAAGTGTGGGCAAAGAGGGACGCACGGCGAGCAACCAGGACCGCGCGGATCGCCATCTAAGGGCGCGGAGAGGCTCGCTGCCGAAGGCGGGGCCGTCACCACCCCGGTCCTTCACCTACCTGCCCTGGAAGCGAGATCCCGATGAGCCTGACGGGCACGCCCTTCTTCCTCACCTCGATCGCGCTGCTGATCGTCGCCCTCGTGCTGCCGCTCGCCCTGTGGAGCCGGATAGTCGGGCCGCGCCTGGTGCGCGGCCTCGCCCGGCTGGTGATGCTGGTGTTCGCGCAGGTCACCGCCATCACCCTGGTCTTCGTCGTGGTCAATGACGCGAACAACCTCTACGACACCTGGGGCGATCTGCTCGGAACCGCCGGCCATGTCGAGGAGGCGAGGGACCTCGGCCCGGACGGCACGGGCGGCAAGCAGATCAACAACCGGCCCAAGCGGCTCCAGCAGTTCCGGCCGGCCGACGACCCGGTGGTCGGCAGCGGCGTGCAGATGACGGATCTCAAGGGGACCATCTCGGGTGTGAACGGCGAGGTCTATGTCTGGCTGCCGCCGCAGTACGACGACCCCGCCTACCGGAACACGAAGTTCCCGGTGGTCGAGGTGCTGCCCGGCTACCCCGGCTCGTCCAAGTCCTGGCTGGGCTCGCTGCGCGCGGGGGAGCAGCTGCGGCCCCTCATGGAGCGCGGCGAGATCAAGCCCTTCATCCTGGTCGCGCCGCGTACCAACGTGCTGGGTACCGCCGACACCGGGTGCGTCAACATTCCCGGCAAGGTCAACGCCGACAGCTGGCTGACCGTCGACGTGCGGCAGATGGTCATCGACAACTTCCGGGCCGGTGACACCCCGGACGCGTGGGGGCTCGCGGGGTATTCGGCGGGGGCTCACTGCGCCACGAAGCTCGCGCTGGCCCACCCGGACCGCTACCGCGCCGCGGTTGCCATGTCCGGCTACAACGACCCGGCGATCGAGCGTGATTCGCTGGCCGGCAAGGACCCGAAGCTGCGCGTCGAATCCAACCCGATGAACATCCTGAGGTCGGCCAACGCGGCGGGTAAGCCGCCGCGTACGGCCCTGTACGTCTCGGGGGCGTCGGGCGACGGCTACCAGGCGGGCCTCGGGCTCCAGCAGATCGCGAGGAAGCCGACGACGGTGACCGTCCAGCAGATCCCGGCGGGCGCGGGCGGGCACTCCACGGCGGTGTGGAAGCAGCAAGTGCCGGTCACCTTCGCGTGGTTGGGCCGTCAGATCACCGCTTCGAACGGAACTCTCAGCCCATGAGCACCGCCGTGACGGGGGAGCGCAGCTGACGGTCGGTGGTCGTGGAGCGCACCGGGCCGGGGGCGCCCCGTGGGACTCCCACAGGTGGTCGCCGGAACCCCAAAGGCGCCCGCCCGGCCTCGAGCACCTCTCCGCCTGACCTCGACATGCAGGTCAGGCAGGGCGGGCGGCTCCAGCGAACGGCATCTGGTCGATCGGTGCGATGCGCACCGGCGCACCGGGATGCGGGGCGTGGATCATCTTGCCGTCGCCGATGTAGAGACCGACGTGGCTGATCCCGGAGTAGAAGAACACCAGGTCACCAGGGGCGAGTTGGGACCGCTCGATCCGGGAGCCCGCGTTGATCTGGGTGTAGGTCGTACGGGGCAGGGAGATCCCGCCGGCCTGCCACGCGGCCTGCGTCAGGCCCGAGCAGTCGTACGCGGAGGGGCCGGTCGCGCCCCAGACGTAGGGCTTTCCCAGTGCGGTATACGCATACGAAACTGCCTGCGCCGCACGGGGGTTGGGCGCCTGGGAGGCCGCCTCCCCACCTGAGGCGGCGGCGCCGCTCCCGCCGGAGCCGTCCTCGTTCGCCATCCGCTGCCGCTGCTCCTCGGTCAGCCGGTCGAGCAGGCGCTCCGCGGAGTCCAGCTTCCGCACCACCGTCACCCGGTGCTTCTTCAGCGCGGCCTCGGTGTCGGCCAGCCGTTCCGCGGTTTCCTCCGCCCGCTCGCGGACCTGTCGGATGCTGCCGAGCCGGCGCGCGTAACCGGCCACCGCGTTCGCCTGGTGGCTGCCGGCGCGCTCCAGGACGGTGGCGCCGTCGAGGTAGCGCTGGGGGTCCGCGGACAGCAGCAGGCGGACGGTGGGGTCGATCCCACCGGAGCGGTACTGGCCGGCGGCCATGGTTCCCAGGCCGGCCTTCGCGGCGTTCAGTTTCAACGTCCTGCGCGCGGCCTCGTCCTGGAGTTCGCTCAGTTCCTCGCGCGCGGCGTCGGCCTGCTCCTTCGCGCCGTTGTACTTCTGTGTCGCCACCTCTGCCTCCTGGTACAGCGTGTCGACCCGGTCCTGCACCTGGGCGGGGGTGAGTTCGGGTGCGGCCTGGCCGGTGCCGTCGAAGGCGGTGGCGGTGGCGGCTCCGGCGAGGGCCAGAACGGTGGCCGTACGGGCGGTGCGCGCGCCGCGCGCCGTGCTGCCGGTGAGGGCGAGCGGGGCGAGCGGGTGGTGCCTGGTCCTGCGGTGCGACGCCACTGTGGCCGTCACTTCCTTCCCTTCGGGCCGTGCGTGGCCCGGGTGGTCCGGGCGGGATCCGGTGGGTCAGGCGGCGGCCCGTGAAGAGGGGGAGCGGGCCGCCGCCATTCCTTCGGGCGGGGCGGTCGACGCGTCGCCGGGGCGGAGACCGGCGACAGCGGGGAGTCGACCGCCTGGAGGAGGACGCTAAACCTGCGCCTCCCCGGGGCGAGCCCGCTTGCCCGGCATTGCTCGCTTTCGACCGCCGATTGTCCGTAGCTGACCGCCCGGTCGCCGTGGCTGCGGTCGGCTGCCTGCCTGCCCTGACCGATGCGGCGATCGGGGGTGCCCTGCCCGAAGGCGCGTGCTATGCGGCGGATACGATCCAGCACTATGGACGTAGTAATCAATATCTTCGTCGGCCTGCACATCATCGGCATCGCCTCCCTGCTGGGCGGCTTCCTGACCCAGATGAAGGCGATGAGCGCAGGCGGGGCCCGGTTCGTGCCGGCCATGCTGCACGGCGCGCTGACGATGCTGGTCACCGGCATCGTGCTGGTCGGCCTGAACCAGGCGCAGGACCAGGACCTCAACAACATCAAGATCGGCATCAAGATGGCCGTCCTGGTGGTGATCCTGGCGCTGGTCTACGTCAAGAGGGACGAGGAGACCGTCGCCAAGCCGCTGTTCGGCGCGGTCGGCCTGCTCACGGTCGCCAACATCTTCATCGCGGTGCTCTGGACCTGATCCGGCCCCGTACGCCGCTCGCGCGCTCACGGCGTCATCCGCGCAAGGTCCGGCGGACGGCCCAGCAGACGGCTCACCGCGCGGTCCCCGCCTCCGGAGTCCGGTTCGGACTTCCGGGGCGGTGACCGCGCGGTGGCGTGTGGGGGGTGGCCGTGGGGGGTGGCCTTGGAAGAGCGGCGCCGGCGTCAGGCCGGGCGGACGCTCCCGTAGATCGGCATGTAGTAGATCGACTCCTCGCGGACGTTGGCGCCCGGTTTCGGTGCGTGGATCATCTTGCCGCCGCCTATGTACATCCCGACGTGGCTGATGTCGTCGTAGAAGAAGACCAGGTCACCGGGTTGAAGATCCTTGGTGGCCACCCGCTCGCCCACCTTCACCTGGTCCCAGGTCGTGCGCGGCAGGTCGACCCCGGCCGCCTTCCACGCCGCCTGGGTCAGCCCCGAGCAGTCGTAGGACGTGGGGCCGGTCGCGCCCCAGACGTACGGCTTGCCCATCTGTGCGCGGGCGAAGGCGAGCGCCTTGTCGGCCTTGGTCGAGTACGAACCGCCGGTGTCGCTGCCGCCGCCGGTCGAGCCGTCCGAGGTGCCGTCGCCGGGCTGCTTCTGCTCCTCGCGCTGCCGGCGCTCCTCCTCCGCCTGCTTGCGTGCCAGCTCCTCGGCCTTGCGCTCGGCCGCTGCCTCCCGCTTCCGCTCCAGCTCGGCCAGCCGCGCCTTCTCCTGGGCGGTCAGCCGGGACAGCAGTTGCCGGGCCTCGGCCAGCTTGCCCTGGACCGACTGCTTGGACTCCTTCAGTGACGTCTGGGACTCCTGCAGCCGCTCCAGACTGCGGGTCGCCTCCGCGCGCTGCCGGGTGGCCTCGGCCTGCTGCTCCTGGTAGTCGGTGACCGCCTGCTTCTGCCGGCCGGTCAGCCGCTCCATGAGGTGGCTGCGGTCGACGAACTGCTGCGGGTCCTTCGCGAGCATCAGCTGCGCGGTCGGGTTCATGCCGCCGGTGCGGTACTGGGCCGACGCGAACGTGCCCAGCGTGCGCCGGGACTCGTTCATCCGCTCCGCGCGCTTGGCGGCGGCGTCGAGGAGCTTGTCGACGGTCTCGCGCTGCTCCTCCGCCTTCTCCTTGGCGGCGTTGTACTTCTGGGTGGCGACCTCGGCCTGGCGGTAGAGGCCGTCGACCTTCTGCTTGACCTCTTCGATGGTGGGCTTGGGCGCCCGGGGCGCCGCTTCGGCGGACTGCGAGAGCAGCGTGACCGAGGCGAGGGCGGCGGTGGTGAGCCCGGCTGCCGTGCGGCGGCTTCCGGGCGAACTGAGCACGCGGGTGCGCGGCTTGCGATGCGACGCCAAGGCCGGCGACTCCTTCCGTGGACCGCCTACCGGGTTAGCTGTCGGGTTCGGGCGGGTGTCGCTGACGGAAGGCTTGCCCTACGGTCGCCGCGTCCGCCTCGGGCGGCCGCGCCGATCGATTCACCCCGGTGGTGCTGGTGGGTCCCCGGCTCCGGATGCCTTCGTGGCAGGGCCGGACTCGGCGGAGGCGGCCCGTGCTGACGCTGTCGTCTGCGGGGATGCGGGCTGCCCGAGCGAGCACGGTAGCCAACTCGTGTGGCTCCTGTGAAGGCTGATGTTCGATTTGCCCGAAACCTTTTCGTGACCTGAACGTGTGCCAGGCGTTGTTGCGACAGATGTCGGCTTCGTGCTGGTGGCGAGGGCCCGCTCCATGGCTCCGGGCTGTGACGATCCGGTGCACGACGGTGACGAAACGGGCCGAGGTGCCCCGTCGTCGACAACCGGCGCCGTCCCCGTCGCCCGCCGGCTCCCGGTTTCGGCGCCCCACGGCCCCGCCCGTCCCATTTCGGCCCCTGCGCGACCCGTCACCGGCTCCCGTTCAGCCGCTTCCCGGTCTCCTCCGGCGCCGCCCGGGCCGATTCGGACCCCACTATCGGCTACTCCGGGGCGGGCTGTCGGTGGGGCCGCCTAGACTCGGTGGGCGATGAGCAGCCTCTTTGACGACAGCTTCCTGGCGGACCTCGGCCCGAAGGGCGAGGAACCCCCGCCGCCTCCCGAGGACGAGGACGGTCCCGCACAGGAGGAGATCCCCGCCGACCTGTTCGGTGGCCGCTTCGACGTGCCCGGCGGGATCCCGCACGCCATCGGCCCGGGGCGCGACCTCTACTACCGCGACGGCGCCGCGCGCCCCGCGGTCGATCCGGACGCCCTCCTGGAGGGACTCAACGACCAGCAGAAGGCCGCCGTGGCGCACACCGGCGGACCGCTGCTGATCGTCGCGGGCGCCGGTTCCGGCAAGACCCGCGTCCTGACGCACCGCATCGCGCATCTGCTCGGCGCGCGCGGTGTGCACCCGGGCCAGATCCTCGCCATCACCTTCACCAACAAGGCCGCGGGCGAGATGAAGGAGCGCGTCGAGGAGCTGGTCGGCCCGCGTGCCCACGCCATGTGGGTCTCCACCTTCCACAGCGCCTGCGTCCGGATCCTGCGCCGGGAGAGCAAGAAGCTGGGCTTCACGTCCTCCTTCTCGATCTACGACGCGGCCGACTCCAAGCGGCTGATGGCGCTGGTGTGCCGGGACCTCGATCTCGACCCCAAGCGCTTCCCGCCCAAGTCCTTCAGCGCCAAGGTCTCCAACCTCAAGAACGAGCTCATCGACGAGGAGACCTTCGCCCAGCAGGCTGCCGACGGGTTCGAGAAGTCCGTCGCCGAGGCGTACTCGATGTATCAAGCACGCCTGCGCGAGGCCAACGCCCTCGACTTCGACGACATCATCATGACGACGGTCAACCTCCTCCAGGCCTTCCCGGATGTCTCCGACCACTACCGCCGCCGCTTCCGGCACGTGCTGGTCGACGAGTACCAGGACACCAACCACGCCCAGTACACCCTCGTACGCGAACTGGTCGGCCCCGCGGAGGACGCCGGCGAACTGTGCGTCGTCGGCGACGCCGACCAGTCCATCTACGCCTTCCGCGGCGCCACGATCCGCAACATCCTCCAGTTCGAGGAGGACTACCCGGACGCCACGACGATCCTGCTGGAGCAGAACTACCGCTCGAGTCAGACGATCCTCAGCGCCGCCAACGCCGTCATCGAGCGCAACGAGAACCGCCGCCCCAAGAACCTCTGGACGGACGCCGGAGCCGGCCCCAAGATCACCGGCTATGTCGCCGACACCGAGCACGACGAGGCCCAGTTCGTCGCCGACGAGATCGACCGGCTCACCGACGCGGGCGACGCCAAGGCCGGCGACGTCGCGATCTTCTACCGCACCAACGCACAGTCCCGTGTCTTCGAAGAGATCTTCATCCGGGTGGGGCTCCCCTACAAGGTCGTCGGCGGCGTGCGCTTCTACGAGCGCAAGGAGGTCCGCGACGTCCTCGCGTATCTGCGGGTGCTCGCCAACCCCGAGGACACCGTCCCGCTGCGCCGGATCCTGAACGTCCCCAAGCGCGGCATCGGCGACCGCGCCGAGGCGATGATCGACGCCCTGTCCCTCCGCGAGAAGATCACCTTCCCGCAGGCGCTGCGCCGGGTCGACGAGGCGTACGGCATGGCCGCCCGCTCCGCCAACGCCGTCCGCCGGTTCAACGTCCTCATGGAGGAGCTGCGCACCATCGTCGAGTCCGGCGCCGGCCCGGCGACCGTCCTGGAGGCGGTCCTGGAACGCACCGGCTACCTCGCCGAACTCCAGGCCTCAACCGACCCGCAGGACGAGACCCGGATCGAAAACCTCCAGGAACTCGCCGCGGTGGCCCTGGAGTTCGAGCAGGACCGCGGCGAGGAGAACCCCGGCACCCTCTCCGACTTCCTGGAGCAGGTCGCGCTGGTCGCCGACTCCGACCAGATCCCGGACGAGGACGAGGACGGCAGCGGCGTCATCACCCTCATGACCCTGCACACCGCCAAGGGCCTGGAATTCCCGGTGGTCTTCCTCACCGGCATGGAGGACGGCGTCTTCCCGCACATGCGCTCGCTGGGCCAGACCAAGGAGCTGGAGGAGGAGCGCCGGCTGGCGTATGTGGGCATCACCCGCGCCCGTGAGCGGCTCTACCTCACCCGCTCGACGATGCGCAGCGCCTGGGGCCAGCCGTCGTACAACCCCGCCTCCCGGTTCCTGGAAGAGATCCCGGACGACTACGTCGAATGGAAGCGGACCGGGCCCGCGACGCCGTCCGCCTCGATGGGCGGGCTCTCGTCGGGCGGCGGTTTCGGGAGCGGCATCGGCTCCGCGCTGTCGTCATCGGCGCGGGCGAAGGGCCCGAGCGGCTTCGCGACCCGCCGGTCGAAGGACCGCACGGTGGTCGCGCTGACCATCGGCGACCGTGTCACCCACGACAGCTTCGGGCTCGGCACCGTCGTGGGCGTCAAGGGCAGTGGCGACAACGCCGAGGCGACGATTGATTTCGGCGGCGAGAAGCCCAAGCGGCTGCTGCTGCGGTACGCGCCGGTGCAGAAGCTGTAGCGGCGGGGGCGGCGGAGACGTCGGAGTCATCGGGCCGGGGGCGCCGCCCTCGGCCCTCCGACGGGCCGGGATCCGGTCAGTTGGGGTCGAGGCCGTGGCTGCGCAGCCACGGCAGCGGGTCGACCGCCTCGCCGCCGCCGGGGCGCACCTCGAAGTGCAGATGCGGCCCGGTGGAGTTACCGGAGTTGCCCGAGTAGGCGATCTGGTCACCGGCCTTGACCGAACCGGAGCGGATCTTGGTGCTGCTGAGGTGGCAGTACCAGGTCTCGGTGCCGTCGGGCGCCGTCACGATCGCCATGTTGCCGTACGCGGAGTTCCACTGGGTGCGCACGGTGCCGTCGGTGGCGGCCATGACGGAAGTGCCGTAGCTGACCGGGAAGTCGATGCCGCTGTGCACGGACATCCAGTTGACGCCGGCCTGGCCGTAGAGCGCGCTCAGTCCGTGCTGCTTGACCGGCAGCAGGAACTTGGGACGGGCGGCCTCCTTGCGGGCCGCCTCCTCCGCGGCGCGCTTGCGCTCCAGGGCCTGGCGCTCCTTGAGGTCGATGCGCTCCTGGGTACGGCTGGCCCGGTCGCGGAAGTCGTCGGCGCCCCTGCTGAGTCCTTCGAGCTGGGTGTCGAGCTTGCTGTTGGCCAGGGCCGGTTTGATGCCGCCGGTGTCCGGCGCGGCCTGCGCGGTCGCCTCTTCCTTGTCGTCGCCCGTGAAGCCGCTGACGGACGCGGCGGCCACGGCGCAGACTCCCATGGCGGCGACCGAGGGGACGGCGACGGTCAGCAGGGCCGACCGCTTCACCGGCCGTCGGCGGCCACGGCCGCGTACCGACTTGCCGGCCTCCCGGCCGACGACGCGGGTGGCGACCGGAGGGGTGACGGGCATGGCCTGCGTCATCGCGTCGGCGACGGCCGCGGCGTCCTGGGAGACGGACGTCGACGCGGTGTGGGCGCCGGCCTCCGGCTCGTACGTCTCGTGCGCCTGCGCGGTGAACTCGTGGCCCGGGGTCTCCGGGGCTGCGTCGTGCCCGAAGGTCTCGTGCCCGAGAGCGTCGAGCCCGGGGGTGGCGTCGGGGGCCGCCCCGTAAAGGGCGCCCTCGTGGGACGTCGTCTCGAACTGGCCGGTCGCGTAGGGATCGGAGTCGTAGTGTCCGGCCCCGGACTGCCCGGCCTCGAACTGGGCGGCCTCGAACTGGCCGGTCCCGTAGCCCGTCGCCTCGCCCCAGGTGGTGGTGTCCCACTGGCCGGTGTCGGGCGGCGGGGGCCCTGCCTGGGCCGGGATGCTCGCGATCAGGCCCTGGTCCTCGGTCGACCAGACGGCGGTGGCGTCGAAGCTGCCGGTCTCCTGGAGCGCGTCGGCGTGATAGCCGGCGGGGTCGTAGCCGCTGGTGGGGTAACTCCCGCTGTCGTAGGCGCCGGTGGGGTAGCTGCCGGTGTCCCACCCGCCGTCGGACTGTGCGGGGACCCCGTAGCCGGTGTCGTACCCGGGGTGGCCGTAGGCGCCGGTGTCCTGCGCCAGGTCGTGCCCGGCGGTGTCGTACGCGGGAGCCCCGTAGGAGGTGTGTGCGTACGGGTCGTGTTCCGCGGCCTGCTGCTGCGTGCCGTAGGAGGCGTAGGCGCCGACGTCGTAGGCGCCGGTCTCGTGGCCGCCGGAGTCGTACTGGCCCGGGACGAAGGCGTCGGGATGGCCACTGGCGTCGTACCCGCCCTGGCCGTAGCCGGCCTGCCCGTATGCGCCGGTGTCGTACATGCCGGTGTCGTAAGTCCCGGTGGCATAAGGGTCCGTGGCATACGCGCCGGTGTCGTACTGGCCCGTTTCGTACGAGCCGGGAAGCGAACCGAAGAGGGGGTCGCCGCCGCCGTACTCGGCCACGGCATCCTGGGAGTGCTGCGGGGCGTAGACGTCGTAGCCCGGATAGTGCGCATGCGAGGCGTCGGAAGCGGGGCCTGTCGGAAGCGGAGCCCCCGATGGGTGACGGTCGTTCACCAACTTCTCTTTCGCCTCGGCAGCAGGAGAATTAGCGGCGACTGTACCCGGCGGTACGCGACGGCGACAATCTTCCACAGGTTTCAGGCTCGACGAGACCGGGCATTTGGCCGCCTTTCGCCAATCCACATGCGAGATATTGGCGCCACGTTCGATGTTTGTTCGATGTCGAGCCATGATCGCGTCGCGAATGCGGGGGCAATGCGACGCGGTGAGGGATCGGTTCAAGCCACCGAAAAGGCGCGCCCTGTCCCTTCCGCCTCCTCGACCGAGGTGAGTGCCTCGCGGATGCCCGCCGCGACCGTGCCGTTGACCGGTAGCGCGAGATGTCCGACACCGGTGACATGCACGTTGTGCGCACTCAAATCGGGGTGTTCGACGCAGGCCGTCCGGGGTGGCGCCATCACCTGGTCGTCCTCGCTCCAGAACGCGACGAAATGCGTCCGGCAATGCGGGGCCGGAAGTGCCAACTCGGCGATCACATCGGAATCCGGCCGCATCTGCCGGATGACGGGGTGCGCCGACATCAGCGGCGCCACTCTCGTGCCGGAGTGCGGTGTGCCGAGAGTGATTACCGTGCGCACCCGGGAGTCACCACCCAGTCGCTGTACGTAATACCGCGCGATCAGCCCGCCGAGACTGTGCCCGACGATGTCCACTCGGGTGTGCCCGGTCCGCAGGCACACCTCTTCCACATGCTTGCCCAGCAAATCGGCGGCCTTTCGGAGGTCGCAGGTCAGCGGGGAGTAGTTGAGCGCCTCGACATGGCGCCAGCCGTGCCGCCGCAGCGATCGGCGAAGCAGCACGAAGACGGAGCGGTTGTCGATGAAGCCGTGCAGCATGAGAACGGGCGGATGGGCGCGCCCTTCCGTCGGCAGCACCGCGGGCGCGTCGGGGTCGGTGGCGGTGCCGGTCTCCTGCCCCGCGCGACGGGGAGCGTGGCCCGGTGCGGGCTGCTCCTGGGAGATGCCCGTCGGGTAGAGGATCAGATGCCCGGCGAGGACCGCGAGGTCCATGAACATGCTGAGCGGGAGCAGCGAGGAGACGCGCGTGGAGAGCATGCGCGTGCATTCGAGCGGCGCGAAGCGGAGGTGCGCGAGAAGAGCGGCTGCGGAGAGAAGGGGCATGGCCGACATGGCGGACCTCCCGAACGGCATCCGGGAGGCGTCTCTGACTCCCGGTCGCCCTCGTGGGAAGCCGTAGTCGGCCTGGAGCGTGCTGCTCCGGCCTTGGCGCGCGCCCTGCGGCGTGGAGGCCCGGCTGCGGCTCCCCATGCGCCGGGCCCGCGCGGCGACTCCCGCCACTGGGCCGCGACGGTGCGACACGCGGGACGCGACGCTTAGCGAACGTGTCCCATGTGTGATTTCCCCCTCCCTGCATGTCACGAAACAGCTGGGTACGGGATGCTGGCGATAACGTTCGTTCACACTCGTGGCCGCCGGATCGCGGTCGCGCGATCGATTGTCGGCTCTGCGGCATCGCTACAGCGCGTGCCGTGCATGGCTTGGAGGCAGTGATGGGTGTGGCGCGGCAAGACGGAGCGCAGGCGAAGAGCCCGAGCGCGACGGGCAGGTCGGGGCCGATCCGGGTGGTGGTGGCCAAGCCGGGGTTGGACGGCCACGACCGGGGTGCCAAGGTCATCGCGCGGGCGCTGCGCGACGCCGGTATGGAGGTCATCTACACCGGTCTGCACCAGACCCCTGAGCAGATCGTCGACACGGCCATCCAGGAGGACGCCGACGCGATCGGGCTGTCCATCCTCTCGGGCGCCCACAACACCCTCTTCGCGAAGGTGATCGCCCTGCTGGAGGAGCGCGACGCGGCGGACATCAAGGTCTTCGGGGGCGGCATCATCCCCGAGGCGGACATCGCGCCTCTGAAGGAACAGGGCGTCGCGGAAATCTTCACGCCGGGCGCGACGACCGCCTCCATCGTGGAGTGGGTCAACGCGAACGTCCGATCGCTGGCGGTCTGAGGCAGAGGGATCTCCGAGCCCGAGCCCGAGTCCGGACTCTGAGGCTTAGGGGTCTCTGAGGCAGAGGGGTCTCAGAGCCTGAGTCCGGTCCTGAAGCTGATGGGGCTTCTGGCGCTGAGGGGCCTCTGAGGTTGAGCGGGGCTCTGACGCTGAGCGGGGCTCTGAGGCTGAGGGGCAGTGGAGTGGGCCGCCGGCCCGAGCGGAGGGGGCTGCGCGGCGGCGCGGCGGCGGGCCGAGCGGTCCTGCGTGCGGCCGGGGTCTGGCCTGCGTGCAACCGGGGCCTGGCCTGCGGTCGGAGGTGGCGCGTGGGCCTGCTGCCGGAGGCGCGGCCCGATCCTGGATCCCGGGTCCCGACCCGGGCTTCCACCCCAGCTGCCAGGCGCCAGCCGCCAGCTGCCAGGCGTCAACGCCAGACCTCGGCCCCGCGCCGATCAGCGACTCCGGAGCCCCGGAAGACGCTCAGGCCTCGGCCTCAGCCACGTCGGCTGCTCAGGCACGGCGGCTTCAGCCTCCGGGTTCAGCGCTTGTCCCTAAATCCCTCCGTCCGAGCTTCAGCCTCTGCGGCCCCGCAGCTGCCGAGCTTCGGACCCGTACTCCCCAGACAGGTGCGCCTGCGCTCAGGCCGCTCGGTCTCAGACCCGTGCTCGCGCCCAGGCCGCTCGGTCTCAGTACCCGTGCTCCTCAGCCCCGGGCCGCTCGGACTCAGCCCAGGGGCCTGGGAAGACCTTTCGCGACGGCCGGGTCACTCGGCCGAGGCGGGCGCAGTCCTGGAGCAGGTGGGTGAGCCAGGGCTTCGCCTCTGTCGGTGACCTCATCGCCTCGATGCAGCGGTGGGGGCGGTGTGGGCGCGGTGTGGGCGCGGTGGGGGCGCGGTGGGGCCCTTCGGGCCGGGCTCGATCCCGGCCTCGCGATTCCGACCCCAGCCCCTACCTCGATCCCCACCCCCACCTCGATCCCCACCCCACCCCACCCCGATCCCCACCCCACCCCGATCTCGATCCTGGTCCCGGCCCCGATCCCTGGGCTGCGGCGCGGATGGATACGGCGTGCCTGGGCTCGGCGTGGGGTGGCGCGTGCCCGGGGCGTGTGATGCCGGCCCGTCCGGGGCGTCTGACCTGTCGGTGATGGCGGCTGGCGCGGTCGCGTCTGCCGGGGCAGCGATCGCGACGACGTGGCGGCGTCGGCCGCGCGTGTTGGGTCGGCCTAGTCGGTGTGTTCCGTGAGTGGGGCGTGGGTGTTGGGTGGCTGCTGGGGGTGCACAGGGGCGGTGGGGTGGCGGAGTTCCGCGTGCATGGTGGCGCGCAGGCGCAGGGTTCCTACCAAGCGCTGGAACGCCTCGGACCAGTAGCCCCCGGAGCCGGGCGAGGCGCCTTCCGGCTCGTCCGTGAGCGCGGTGAGCTTGTCGAGGTGGTCCGCAGCCGCCGGGTCCAGGCAGCGTTCCGCCAGGCCCATCACCCCGCTGAAGCTCCAGGGGTAGCTGCCCGCGTCCCGGGCGATGTCCAGCGCGTCCACGACCGACCGGCCCAACGGCTCGGACCAGGGCACCCCGCACACGCCGAGCAGCCGGAACGCCTCCGAGAGGCCGTGTGCCGCGATGAACTCCGCCACCCAGCCGGCGCGTTCGTCCTCCGGCAGCACGGTGAGCAGCTTCGCCAGATCGCGGGAAGAGCCGCTCGGTGAGACCTCGGCGGCCTGCGACGGAGCCGCGGGGGCGCCCAGCAGCGCCCGCGCCCAGTCGGCGTTCCGCTGGCGCACGGCGGCGCGGCACCACGCGTCGTGCAGCTCCGTACGCCAGTCGTCGGCCACCGGCAGCGCGACTACCGCCGCCGGGTCCAGGCCGCCGAAGCGTTCGCGCCAGCCGTCGAGGGGCGCCGCCTCCACCAACTGGCCCAGCCACCAGGAGCGTTCGCCGCGCCCGGACGGCGGTTTGGCGGCCACGCCGTCCCGCTGCATGCCGGCGTCGCACTCGTGCGGAGCCTCGACGTGGATGGCCGGGCCGACCGGTTCCGGCGTGGTGCCCGTAGGAGGGCTGGGAGTTCCGGCCGGGGCTGCCAGCCGGTCCAGGCTGACGCAGGTGCGGGCGCGCTGTGCCATCCGGGCCGCCAGTGCGGAGCCGGGCAGCGCGGACAGCAACTCGGCGGCCGTCGCACGAACGTTACGGCTGCGGTCGGACAGCGCTTGTTCAAGGAACGGCTCGTCGCCCGCCGAAAGGCCCTCGCGCAAGGAGTCCAGGAACATCAGCCGGTCCTCGGCCCGCTCGGTGCCCCAGGTCGAGGCGAGCAGGTCGAGACCCGCCTGCGGGTCGCGGCGGCGCAGCGCCGTCAGCACCGCGACCCGCTCCGCGAACAGGCCCTCTTCCCACAGTGCCCGGACGCTCTCCGGGTCCTCGGCGCCGGGCAACGCGGGGCCGCCGATGCCGCGGAGGGCGTACTTCCAGTCGTCGTTGAACCGCGCCAGCCACAGGGCGCGCGGCCCGGCCAGGGAGAGGGCGGCGGACCGCAGATCCGTCCGGGCGCGGGCGGCGTCGAGCAGCGCGGGCAGCAGCGCCTCGGGGGCGCGGTAGCCGAGCTCGCCTGCTGCGGCGAGCCACTGGGGCAGCAGTTCGGTGAGATCGGGCGCCGGGCCGCGCCGACTGCCGCCTGCGCCGCCGCGGTCGGCGAGCAGCAGGGAGAGCCTGCGCCGGGCGGCGGTCGGCAGTGGGGGGCGGGGGTCGGCGGGGGCCGGGACGGGTCGCTCACCGGCCGGTGCGGGGCGCAGCGCGGCGCGGCGGCGCACCGTGCTCACCGCGGCGGCGTCGAGCAGAGCGGTGGCACTTCCCTGGCCGGGCCGTATGGCAACCGGGGGGTCGCGCCGCTCCGTACCGAGCAGCGCGGCGCTGACCAAGTCGGACCAGGCGGCGTGGGAGGCCCCGGCGGGGGAGGCGGTCCCGGTCGCTCCCTCAGGTGCGCCCAGATGCTCGGGCGACGGGCCGTTGGTCGGTTGCGCGCGGGCGTCGCCGGTCGCACCGGACGGTGTGGTGGTCAGGGGGCTGCGGGTGCTTGGCATGGCGTTCCTCCAGGGGTGGGGCGGCGCGCGGGAGAAGGCGGCGTCACGGCAGGGCCGGGACGGGGCGCACGGGCACGGTCATGGGGGGCACGGTCACAGGGACACCGGGGACGTGTCCCCGTCGGTGGCCGTGCCCCAGGCGGTGAGCGGCAGGAAACCGCGGTGCCCGCATTCCCCGAAGACGGTGATCGGAGCGCCACCGGACAGGGAGGCCAGCTGCCACAGGCCCGTACGGCCCACGAAGCGCGGGTCGAGCGGGAGCGCCGACTCGCCATCTGCGTCGGCCAGTTGCCAGCCGGAGCCCTCGCGCCCCGGTATCGGGGTGACGTCCGCGAGCACCACCGGCCAGGAGTCGAGCCAGGGGTCGTCGCGCAGCGCGTCGCCGTACGAGGCGAGGGCGGCGTCGATGCCGTTGCCCGGTGGGACCGGGCCTGGCGTCGCCGGGGCGAGCCGTTCACCCAGGGTGGCGCGCAGCGGGCGGGCGCCCGGGTAGTAGGCCAGCTCGGCGTCGAGGACGAGGCCGGGCGGGAGGGCCGTTTCCAGGGGCCGGTGAGCGCCGCCGAAGGAGAGGTGCAGGGCCATGCGTCCGGTGCGCTCGCCACGCAGGAAGATCCGGCGGGCGACCAGCTTGCCGTCGTCGGAGTCCTGTTGGGCCAGCACCAGCCAGCGGTCGCGGACCGTGGTCGCGTCGGGGCCGGTCAGCAGGTCCGCCGCTTCCGTGGTCAGTCCGACGCGGGAGCGCACCGTCGCCGCGAGCGGGGCGGGCAGTCGCTCGATCCCCAGGAAGCTCCGGTCGAGGAGGTGGAGCAGCGCACACTCCTCCAGCAGCCGGGCGGGCCAGTCGGGGCCGGAGGCCGCGACCGACCCCAACTCGCGCACCCGAGCGGCGAGTCCGGGCGCCTGGGCGTCCACCATGCGGGCGGCCGTCTCGTCCCAGGAGCCGTAGCCGGCACGGTCGGCCGCGGCCAGGCCGGTATGCAGCAGGTCCTCCAGTCGCTGCTCCAGCTCCGAGGCGCCGGCGCCGATCCGCTGCAGCCGGCGCTCGGCGCGCCGCCTGGCGGCCTCCGGATCGGCCGGTGCACGCGAGGCACCGCCGCCTTCGCCGCGTGCCTCGGCGGACCGCTCGGCGCGCGCCCGCCGCCCGGCCAGCCATTCATCCGCCCACTGCGGCGGATCCCCGACCGCCACCACGTCGTCACCGCCGGCCCAGAGCAGCAGCAGCCCCAACGCGTGCTTGCACGGGAACTTGCGACTCGGGCAGCTGCACTTGAAGGCCGGCCCTGTGATGTCGATGACCGCTTCGTAGGGCTTCTTTCCACTGCCCTTGCACTGCCCCCACACCGCGCCCCCGGCCGCCCCCGCCTCCGACCACGGACCGGGCGCCGCGAGCTTGCCGCCCGCCTTGCGTGATGCCTCGTCAGGTGCCAGTGCGAGCACCTGATCCGCCGTCCAGCGTTCCCCCTGCGAATTCATGTCCTCGAAGCTACGACCCCCCACTGACAACGACCGCAAGTCGAGGTGAAGTGGCAGGTCACAGGCGGTATTTCGGGCGTTGTCAGTGGGGTGGTGCAGGCTTGGTTCTGCAAGCGGCCGACGGGATTTCGGGGTGCCGGCCGCACATCTTGCGACGAGGGGGAGCGATGTACGCGAACAGCGCAGGGACGACGGATGACACGGCAGCGACGGCAGGTCCCGGAGAGGCGCTGCGGCCGCACGCGGAGGACACTTTCGCGGCGGAACTGAAGGCCCTCGCGGCGGCCGACGACCGGCCACGGCCGGAGCGCTGGCGACTCTCGCCCTGGGCGGTCGCGACCTACCTGCTCGGCGGCACGCTCGCCGACGGCACTCTCATCACACCGAAGTACGTCGGCCCGCGCCGGATCGTCGAGGTCGCCGTGACGACCCTCGCGACGGACCGCGCCCTGCTGCTGCTCGGGGTGCCCGGCACGGCGAAGACCTGGGTCTCCGAGCATCTGGCGGCGGCCGTCAGCGGCGATTCCACCCTGCTCGTGCAGGGCACCGCGGGCACCCCCGAAGAGGCGATCCGCTACGGCTGGAACTACGCCCAGCTGCTCGCCAACGGCCCCAGCCGTGAGGCGCTGGTGCCCAGCCCGGTGATGCGCGCGATGGCGCAGGGCATGACCGCGCGGGTCGAGGAGCTGACCCGCATCCCGGCCGACGTCCAGGACACACTCATCACCGTCCTGTCGGAGAAGACCCTGCCCATCCCCGAGCTGGGGCAAGAGGTGCAGGCCGTCCGCGGCTTCAACCTGATCGCCACCGCCAACGACCGCGACCGCGGCGTCAATGAGCTCTCCAGCGCGCTCCGCCGCCGCTTCAACACCGTCGTCCTGCCCCTGCCCGCGACGCCGGACGAAGAGGTGGACATCGTCTCGCGCCGGGTCGAGCAGATCGGCCGCTCGCTGGACCTGCCGGCCGCGCCCGAGGGCATGGACGAGATCCGCCGGGTCGTGACGGTCTTCCGTGAGCTGCGCGACGGCATCACCGCCGACGGCCGCACCAAGCTCAAGTCGCCCTCCGGCACCCTGTCCACGGCCGAGGCCATCTCGGTGGTGACCAACGGTCTGGCCCTGGCGGCTCACTTCGGGGACGGCGTGCTGCGTTCCGGAGATGTGGCCGCCGGCATCCTGGGCGCGGTCGTCCGTGATCCGGCAGCGGACCGCGTCGTCTGGCAGGAGTACCTGGAGGCGGTCGTGCGCGAGCGCGACGGCTGGAAGGACTTCTACCGCGCCTGCCGTGAGGCGAGCGCATGACCGGGGGACGCGAGGCCGCCCCGGAGCGGGCGGCCGAGAAGCCCTCGTCCGGCGGTGAGCCGGTGCTGCTCGGGGTGCGGCACCACGGCCCGGGCTCCGCGCGGGCCGTGCGGGCGGCACTGGAGCAGTGCGCGCCCCGCGCCGTACTGATCGAAGGGCCGCCCGAGGCAGACGAGTTGGTGCCGCTTGCGGCGCAGGACGGTATGCGGCCGCCCGTCGCGCTGCTCGCCCATGTGCTGGACGATCCGGGCCGGGCGGCGTTCTGGCCGCTGGCCGAGTTCTCCCCGGAGTGGGTGGCACTGCGTTGGGCCCTGGAGCACGGCGTCCCGGTCCGCTTCATCGACCTGCCGGCGGCGCACTCCCTGGCCATGGCCGAGGAAGAGCGCCCCGAAGAGGGCGAGAGGGCTGAGGGGCACGGGAGGCCCGGGGCGCCGGAGGGACCGGGGAGGCCCGAAGAGCCGGCGAAGGCGGAAGCGGCGGCGAAGGACGGGCGCCCAGGAGAGGCTCCGGGGCGCCCGGGAGCGCCCGAGCCGGACGACAGCGATCCGGACAGCCCCGCCGACGTACGCGTCGATCCGCTCCGTGTGCTGGCCAGGGCCGCGGGCTACGACGACCCCGAGCGCTGGTGGGAGGACGTCGTCGAGCACCGCGGGACGAGCGGGCCGGAGGCCGACGCGCTCGCGCCCTTCCACGCACTGGCCGAGGCGATGGCCGCGCTCCGCGAGGTGTACGGCGACGGCGGGCACGACCGCGACCCGGTGCGCGAAGCCCATATGCGGCTCCGGCTGCGGGCCGCGCGCAAGGAGTTCGGGGACGACATCGCCGTGGTGTGCGGGGCTTGGCACGTACCGGCGCTGGCACGCCGCAGCACCGTGACCGCCGACCGGGCACTGCTCAAGGGCCTGCCGAAGGCCAAGGCGGCGCTGACCTGGGTGCCGTGGACACACCGGCGGCTCTCCCGCCGCAGCGGCTACGGCGCCGGTATCGCCTCGCCCGGTTGGTACGGCCACCTCTTCAATGCCCCCGACCGCCCCATCGAGCGCTGGATGACCAAGGTCGCGGGCCTGCTGCGGGAGGAGGACTACGCCGTCTCCTCCGCGCATGTCATCGAGGCCGTACGGCTCGCCGAGGGACTGGCCACGGTGCGCGGTCGGCCGCTGGCGGGGCTGGCCGAGACGGACGACGCGATCCGGGCCGTCATGGGCGACGGCTCCGAGGCGCCGTCCTCCCTCATCCACGACCGGCTGGTGGTCGGTGACGTGCTCGGCGAGGTGCCGGAGGACGCACCCGCCGTCCCGCTGGAACGGGACATCGCCCGCATCCGGCGGGCGCTGCGCCTCAAGCCGGAGGCGCTGGAGCGGGAGATGGAGCTGGATCTGCGGAAGGAGACGGACGCCGGGCGCAGCCGGCTGCTGCACCGGCTGCGGTTGCTCGGCATCCCCTGGGGTGAGCCGATCCGCTCCCGCGGCAGCACCGGCACCTTCCGGGAGACCTGGCGGCTTCGTTGGGAGCCCGAGCTGTCCGTGCGGGTCGCCGAGGCCGGCATCTGGGGCACGACCGTGCTCTCCGCCGCCACCGCCAGGGCCGCGTCCGACGCGGTGGGCGCCGGCGATCTGGCCGCGGTGACGGCGCTGGCCGAGCAGTGCCTGCTCGCCGAACTCCCCGACGCCCTGCCGGTGGTGATGCGGGTCCTCTCGGACCGTGCCGCCCTGGATGCGGACGTCGGCCATCTCGCCCAGGCGCTGCCCGCCCTCGTGCGGTCGGTGCGGTACGGCGACGTGCGCGGCACGGACGGTGCGGCGCTCCGTGAGGTGGCCATGGGCCTGGCCGAGCGCGTCTTCGTCGGACTGCCTCCGGCGTGCGCGGGGCTGGACGCGGACGGAGCGTCGGAAATGCGCGGCCATCTCGACGCCACCCAGCGGGCCGTCGCCCTCCTCGGCCGATTCGAGGCCGATGCCGCCCCGGCTTCCGATGCGGCTGCCGGGTCGGCGACGGACGCAGCTGCCGAACGGACTGCAGAACGGGCTGCCGGGTCGGCGACGGGCTCGATACCCGAGCCCGCCACCGGCCGGGGCTCGGGACCGGCTTCCGGGTCGGTTCCTGGACCGACCTCAGGGGAGGGTCCCGGAGGGGCTTCCTCCCCCGATCCTGGGCCGGCTTCCGTAACGGCAGGCGGACCAGCCTCGCAACCGGACCGTGGGTCGACCGTGACTGCACCGGCCGGGTCCGCGCCGACCGGCACTGCGCCGGCCGGCCCCGCTCCAGGCGGGGGCGGGCAGGGCTCGGCGACCGGCGCGGTCGGGGGCACGGGGCTGCGGGCGCGGTGGGCAGGGGTGCTGCGGGCGGTATCGGGGCGGGACGCCGTTCCCGGGCTGATCCGGGGGCGAGCGGCCCGACTGCTGCTCGACGAGGGTCAGTTGGGCGAGGGCGGCGCGGAGCAGCTTATGGGCTTGGCTCTGTCGCCCGGTACTCCGCCCGCGGACGCCGCGGGGTGGATCGAAGGCTTCGTCGGTGGCGGGGACGGCGGCATGCTCCTGGTCCACGACGAACGGCTGCTCGCGCTGGTGGACGGGTGGCTGAAGCGGGTGCCGGGTGCCGCCTTCACGGACGTACTGCCGCTGCTGCGGAGGACGTTCGCTGAGTACGAAGCGGGGGTCCGCCGCACGCTCGGTGAGCTGGTCCGGCGTGGTCCCACAACCGGCCCCCGCCGTCCTGCCGACACCGGCGAGGAGGCGGCGGCCCCGGGCTTCGGCCCCGGCCTGGACCGTGACCGCGCCGCGGCCGTCCTCCCCACCCTGCGCCTGCTGCTGGGCCTCGAGGAACCGGGCTTCGGTGAGCCGGGCCTTGGCGAGCCGGGCACCAGCGAGCCGGGCCTCGGCGGGGCGGAGCTCGACCGGCACGGCTTCTGGCCGGGGAGCGGTGGGAGTGCGTTCGGTGAAGGGTCGTGGGAACAGCGCGGTACAGGCAATGACCGCAACCCGGACGAGCCACAGCCGGCGGACGCAGCGAGCACGGCAGGCACGGGAGGAAGGGCAAGCACGGCCGGACCGACAGCTGCGACAAGCACGGCAGGACCGACAGGCGGACCGACCGGCACGGCACACGCAGCATTCGGCAGACGAGACAACGAGCACGCGGGGGCGGCCGGATGACGACTAGCAAGACCCACACGACGGCGGCCGGAACGACGGCGGCCGGAACGACGGCGCCCGGATCGACGGAGACCGTCGCGACGGCGGCCGGAACGACGGCGACCGCGGCCGGATCGACGGAGCCCGCCGCGACCGCGGCCCCCGACGCCTCCGAGCCCCCCGCCTCCGGTGTCGTCCTCTCAGAGGAGGAGCGGTTGCGGCGTTGGCGGTTGGTGCTCGGTGGGGGAGAGGCGGACGGTACGGGGTGCGCGTTGCAGGGACGGGACGTCGAGATGGATGGTGCGCTCGCCTCGCTCTACGGACGCGGCAAGGGCGAGCAAGGGGCGGGCGGCAGGCAGCGTTCGGCGGGGCTCGGGGCGTCGGCGCCCGCGGTGGCGCGCTGGCTCGGGGACATCCGTACGTACTTCCCCTCCTCCGTCGTGCAGGTCATGCAGCGGGACGCGATCGACCGGCTCGGCCTGTCCGCGCTGCTGCTGGAGCCGGAGATGCTGGAGGCCGTAGAGGCGGATGTGCACCTGGTGGGCACCCTGCTCTCGCTCAACAAGGTCATGCCGGAGACGACCAAGGAGACCGCTCGCGCCGTCGTCCGCAAGGTCGTCGAGCAACTGGAGAAACGGCTCGCGACCCGCACCCGGGCCACCCTCACCGGCGCGCTGGACCGTTCCGCACGGATCAGCCGGCCACGCCACCGTGACATCGACTGGGACCGCACGATCCGGGCCAACCTGAAGAACTACCTCCCCGAGTACCGCACCGTCGTGCCCGAGCGGTTGATCGGATACGGCCGGGCCGCGCAGTCGGTGAAGAAGGAAGTGGTGCTCTGCATCGACCAGTCCGGCTCGATGGCCGCCTCCGTCGTCTACGCCTCGGTCTTCGGCGCGGTGTTGGCCTCCTTGCGGGCCATCGACACCCGCCTGGTCGTCTTCGACACCGCGGTGGTCGATCTGACGGACCAGATCGACGACCCCGTCGATGTCCTCTTCGGCACCCAGCTCGGCGGAGGCACGGACATCAACCGCGCGCTCGCCTACTGCCAGTCCCGGATCACCCGGCCCGCCGAGACCGTCGTCGTGCTCATCAGCGACCTCTACGAGGGCGGTATCCGCAACGAGATGCTCAAGCGCGTCGCCGCGATGAAGGCGTCCGGGGTGCAGTTCGTGACGCTGCTCGCACTCTCCGACGAGGGAGCGCCCGCCTACGACCGTGACCACGCCGCGGCCCTCGGTGCCCTGGGCGCACCTGCGTTCGCGTGCACACCCGACCTCTTTCCGGAGGTGATGGCGGCCGCGCTGGAGAAACGGCCGCTGCCCATACCGGACATGGCGGAGCAACGGTGACAGGAACGCCGGCAGGACTTGCGCGGCACCTGGCTCGTCGTGCAAGTATCAGCACCATCGCTCGATCCATCGCTTGATCGCCCGTGACGCGAGTGACACCGAGGCCGTACGCCCGAGTGTCCCCGTCCGACTGGGAAGGTCCCCTCCGTGTCCGCTGTGTCCGTGCTGCCTGCCGCCGTGCGCTTGCCGCGCTCGGTGGCCGTGCGGCGCGCACTGCTCGCGGGGCTCTTCCTGGTGGGCTTCGTCGCCCTCGGCTTCGCCTTCGGCCCCGGCGCCCACGCCGAAGACCGCACGGCGACGCGGGACCTCCCCGGGGCTACAGCCCCGGTCGAGGGCCGGGCCGTCGATGAGAGCGCATCCCTCTCGACCGGGGCTCCTGCCACGGGCGAGACGTCCACCCCGGCCCGGGCCGCCACCCGGGGCGGGGCGACGGACCGACTGTCCCGCTCCGAGACCGAGTTCGCGCAGCACCGCGAGACCGCCCGGACGGAGGTGGCGGCGCACAAGGACGCCGCGGACGGCGCGCTCGCCGAAGCCGTGCGGCCCGCCGCCGAGCAGGCCGCCCGGGCCACCGACCCGGTCGCCGCGCCGGTGGCCGGTGTCGTGGGCGAGCTGCGGGAAACGGCCGATCCGGAGCTGCCCGTTCAGCTTCCGACCTGCGAAACCCCCGGTCAGCCCGGCGGTGTCGGTAACCCCGGCCAGGGCAGCGCCCCGTACGGCGAGCAGTCGGCCGGTTCGCGGGCCGATGGGGTAGCCGGTTCCGCCGCGCAGGCGTACGCCGATGCGGCCCACGGCCTGCGCACCCCGGCTGATCAGGCCCGTCCCGCCGTGCAGGAACAGCGGGACCAGGGGCCCCACGGCCTGCCGGGGCAGCTCCCGCAGAGCCCCGTGGCGCCGTCCCCGCACACCGCGGGCGATGGCCACAGTCCCCGTGGTGGGGACCAGAACGCCGTATCGACGGCGGATTCCCCGCGCTTCCGGCTGCTGCCGGGTGGCGTGCGCACGGCCGATGGCGCTCCGACGCGTCGGCGTGCCGAAGAAATCCTCGAATTCCCGGGCTAGGGCAGACCGCTCCGCGTCTGTAACCGACCTGCCGCGCGGGGGCGGGACAGGTCTGCCCGTCAACACCCTCTGAATTCGAAGGACTTCCTCATCATGCGCACCAACATTCGCCGTTCCATCGTTGTCGCCGCCGCTGCCACGGGTCTGTGGGCCCTGGGTTCCGTCACCGCGAACGCGGCCGAGCTGCCCGTCAGCCCGGATCTGTCGGCCACCGACACGGTGACGGACGCCGCGAAGCGGCTGCCCGCCGGTGACCTGGCCGGTACCGCGGAGGAGACCGTGGGCGGGGCCGCCGACAAGGCGACCGGTGCCGTCGACGGCGCGTCGACGGACGCTCTGCCCACCGGCGCACTGCCCGCCGCCCCGCAGCTGCCCTCGGCCGACCGCCTCGGCTCCCTGACCGGCGCGCCGGCCGGTGCGCAGGACCTGCGGAAGGCCGCCGACCTGAAGAAGGCCAAGCACGCTGCCAAGGCCGCCAAGGCCGAGAAGGCGGCGAAGGCCGCCCTGAAGCGGGCCGGCAAGCTGACGGACGGCAAGCTGCCCGCCGTCCCGTCGCTGCCCGCCACCCCGGGCCTGCCGTCCGCCGGTCTGCCCGCCGCCCCGAAGCTGCCCGCGACGCCTGAGGTGCCCAAGGCTCCCGCGCTGCCGAAGGCTCCCGGCTCGGTCGAGAACCTGCTCGCCGGTCTCGCCGGTGCCGGTGTCCGCCCCGAGCAGCTGACGGGCCCGGCCCAGGGTGGCCTGAGCACCGTCCGTCCGGCTGTCGACAAGGCGGCCGCCGATGTGCTGCCGCCCGTCGCCCGCCGTGTCGTCGTCAAGGTGGTGCCCGTCGCCCAGGGGACCGTCGGTGGTGCAGGTCAGCTCGTCGGTGACGCCGCTGCCCACACCACCCCCTTCGTGACCACCGTCGGTGGCCGCGCGCAGGTGTTCGTGCAGGGTGTGACGGCGGATGCCACTCCGTACGTGCAGGGTGTGGCTGCGGATGCGGTTCCGTTCGTGCAGGGCGTGGCTGCGGATGCCGCCCCGTTCGCGCAGGGTGTCGCCGCTGATGCCGCTCCCTTCGCACAGGGGCTGGTCACCGTTGTGGTGACCGACGCGCAGGGCGTCGCCGCCACCGCTGCCACCGGCGCGCAGGACCTGGCGCCTGCTCAGGTGCCCGCGCACCTGACCGACCTCACCGCCCTCCCGGCCGTGCCCGCCACGCCCGCCGTCCCGGCCAACCTGACCGACGTCACCGCCCTCCCGGCCACCCCGGCCCTCCCGGCCGTGCCCGCGGCCCCCGCCGTCCCGGCCCACCTGGTGGCTCTCCCGGCCGTGCCCGCCGACCTGACCGACGCCGCCAACATCCCGGCTCTCCCGGTCCTCCCGGCCGTCCCGAGCCGTCCGGCCCTGCCGACCCTGCCGGCCCTCCCGGTCCAGGGCGTCTGAGACCGAGCCCGCGGGCACCGGTCGGGTAGGGCGCGGCTGTCAGCCGTGGCGCCCCGGACGGTGACCTTCCATCAGCCGTAGCTCCTCGGGCGGTCACCTTCCGTCCGGCGAGCCCCGGCCGTACCACCGGCAGTACCGGAACGCTCCAGGTCGGGCCGACCCCACGCGGGGCCGGCCGACCGGCTGCGGCGGCAGCCATCCGGGACGCTCACGCTTCGATGCGGAGTCCCGCGGAGTCCGGTCATGCCGTACACCCATGAACAGCCGGGCGGTCCTCTGTGGGGGAGGACCGCCCGGCCTTGTGTTTTCCCGGAGCCGGAGCCGGAGCCGGAGCCGGGGCCGGGACCGGCCGGGACGGGCAGGGCTCCCCCGCGGAGGTCCGCCCGACCCGGCTGGTCCCCCCCCGAGCGGCCCGATCGGCTGGTCCGACCGGTCCGGCTCGTCCTCCCGGTCCGCCGGTGCCCGCTAGGAGTGCGGCACCTGCAGCCGGTCCCAACTGACCCTGCCCGGTACCCCGTCCGCGTCCCGGCCGGAGAAACCGAGCTTGCGCTGCCAGGCCGCGTACGACTTGCGGTCCGCCTCGGTCCACTCAGGGCCGGGGCCGCTCCTGTAATGACCGCAGTCCTCCGCGACCAGCCGCTTGCCCATGGCCGTGATCACCGCGCTGCGTGCGCCCGCGTGGAAGAAGCCGCTGCCGGGGAACGGCTCGTACGGCGGGTGCTGCGGCTTCGGCGGCGGCGGGGAGCCTGCGGTGTCCTCGCCCTTGCCGCCCGGATCGGCGCTGCCTTCCGCGGCCTTTGCCAACCGCTTCTTGATGCGCCCACGCATCGAGTCCATGGTGAAGCCGCGCGGGTCGACCTTCCCCGGCTGCCACTCCTTGTGGCCGATCACCGAGCGCTCGGTCCAGTCGTGCGCCCGGCAGATCGCTGCCGAGACCTTCTCGATCGCGAGCTTCTGCGCCTCCGGCCACGGGTCCTTTCCGTCACCGAGGTTGATGCACTCGAAGCCGTAGAAATGGCGGTTGCCGTCGGTGTCGGCGGAGTTGTCGTTCGGCAGCTCGGACTCATTGATCACCGCCCGCAGGACATCGCGGTCGCCGAGCCCCGCGTGGTTGGCGCGGCCGTTGCCGACGAGGTGGATCTCGCCCTTCTTGTCGATCACGCCGTGGCACAGCGGGCCCGGCAGATTCGAGTGCCCGTCGTAGCAGAGGTCCACCGAGCCGGCGGTGCCCGAGGTGACGGTGTGGTGGATCATCACGCCGTTCACCGGGCCCCACGGGCCCTTGGAGTTGCGGTTGTGCGTGCGCCAGTTGCGGACCTCGTGCACGACCAGGCCCTCGTCGCGCAGGGCCTTGAGCAGCCGGGTCGCGGTCAGCGGAGTGGCCATCAGCCAGCACCTCCCTCGTCCGCCGCCGCCTCGGCGGCGGCGGTCGTCTGGGACCTGCTGACCGCGGGGCCCGCGGCCTCGGTCGCCGTCGGGGCGCCGTCCGTCTCCTCCGCCCGCGCCTCGGCCTCGGCGGCGAGCGCCGCCTCGTCCGCGGCCGGAATGCCAGCGGACAGCGGCCGGAAGGCCAGCCGCAGGTCGGGGGCGGCCTGTTCACCTTGTACCCACGCCAGCGGCGCGTAGTGCACCTCGATGCCCGCGGGTGCCTGCAGCAGCGGCCGGCGGGCCGGGTCCGTCGGCCACTCGACGCCGCCGGTGGCGGTACGGGCCGGGATCAGCCAGAAGTCGCCGGTGCGGTAGGTGCCGCCGGCCGCGAAGTACACCTCGACGCCGTCCTCCAGCGGCAGCCAGCGGCCCTCCTCGATGCGCAGCGCGCCGTGCCGGAGTCCGCCGGTCCGCGAGCTGTCCTTGGTCCGGCGGGCGCTCTCGTGGTGGTCCCAGCGGCGCAGGAAGGGGTGCAGCTCGGGGCGTCGTCCGACGCCCGGTACCGGCTCGTCCGAGAGCCGTACCCGCCGCCCCGGGAGGTCGAGCTCCTCCACCCGCAGCAGCGGCTCCGCCTCGCCCCGGCTGGTGTACGCGGTGTCCACGAACTCGACCCGGTCGCCGACGTTCAGGTCCAGCTTGTCGTCGCTGCCCAGCGTGGCCAGTTCCACCCAGGTGCCGTCCAGGGCGTCGACCGGGAAGGTCACCGAGCCGTTCTCCCGTGACCATTTGAAGGTGGCGTCCTTCGAGGTGCCCGCTTCGTGCACCTCGACCCGGTAGAGCTGGTTCTCCGGCCCCCGGTAGCGGGCGTCCGGCATGACCAGGCACGGCTCGTCGTCGGCCTGGTCGGGGCGTTCGCTGCGCGCCGCGAGCCGGGAGGCCGGGGTGCCGGCCTTCTTCGCCCAGCGTGCGAACGCCGCGCGCACGTCGTCGACCGGCGGGCTGTCGTCCTCCAGGTCCAGCTCGGAGGCGGGCAGCGGCAGCACCTGCCACACCACCTTGGTGCGGGCCGCGGTGTCCGGCATGGCCGAGCCCAGCGCGACCTCGCGCAGCGCCGGGTCCTCGGCAGCGGTGACGGTGCGCTCCCACACCTTGAGGTAGGCCAGGTACGGGAACCGGGTGGGCAGCCGGTCACCGGGCCTCTCGGGGTCCCGGAAGCCGTCGGGCTGGTCCCAGTACGTCCAGGTGGCGGGTGTGGCGGCGGGCTCGTCATCATCCGCGCCCGCGCCGTCCTTGCCGCCCGCTTCGGCGGCGCCGTCCGCGGGCACCGGCACGCCGGGCTCCGGGCGGGTCGCGTCGCACAGGATGCCGTCCACGTAGTAGCGGCCGCCGCTGATGATCAAGTCGTCCAGCTCTCGGCTGCCGCCCTGCATCTCGATCTTGAAGCCGGTGGCGCCGCGCGGCCCGCCGTGCTGCCCGATCAGGTCGGCGGCGAGGGTCCTGGCCTGGAACAGCTGGATCGCGGTCTGCTCATTGGCGTCCGCGTCCAGCTGGACGCGGCCCTGCTGGGCGACGACCGCGGAGTAGTGACGCTCCGGCCGGTGGGTGATGCGGGAGAGATCGGCGTGCATGGAAGGGGTCCCCCTCGTACGGGATGCTCAGAAGGTCGGGAGTCGGGTGGTCGCGGGCGGTGGGCGGATCGGGTCCTCCGGGCGGGGAGTTCACCTCACGAACGAATCGGTGCGTCACGTCACGAACACGATTCCGGCGTCGGTGCCGGCGGGTGTGTACTCGGCGAGCCTGGCCCGCAGGCTGTCCTCGCGTTGTGGCTGGTAGAGGTCGTGCCAGGCGCCCATCTCCGCGCCGTCCTCCGCCCCGCGCCGGATCTCATCGGCGCAGCCGTCCGCCAACTGCGCGTATTCCGGCGTTCCGTAGCGCTCGCTGCGCAGCAGCGGCCGCACCCGGGCGGCTCCCCCACTCTCGGCTCCGCCCGAGCGGGAGGTACCCCCATCCGGGCCCGCCAGGTCGGGTTGGCAGCGGTAGCGGCGCGGGGTGCGCGAGCCCGGCGGGACGTAGGAGAACCGGACGCAGCCGATGCCCCGCCGGGCGACATGCATCCGCCCGGTGAAGATGCTGTTCTCGGCGATCTGCACGGCGTGGGTGTGCACCTCTCCGATGACGGTGCTGCGGTGCGCGTGCAGCACGGCGTGCGAATGCCGGCAGTCCGGCGCGGACAGCGCCTCGCGGTCGTGCCCGGTGGCGTCCAGGATGCTGTCGCGCAGGTGGATCGGCAGCGGATCGGTGCTCACCTCCTCGCCGATCACCTCGATGGTGCCGAGGATGCTGCGGTCGATCTCGACGCAGGCGGTGGTGCGGTCCAGGACCAGGCTCGGCTCCTCGGGGGACGCCGGGTCGCACTCGGGCTCCAGCGACCAGCCCGGCACCAGCGTGCAGTGCCGCAGCACCAGTGCGCCCATGGGCCCGCTGACGTGCAGTCCCCGGCCGGTGACCAGCAGCCCGTCGAGCACCATCCGCGGCCGCTCGCCCGGCGGGCAGTCGCCGTCCGCCGAATCGGCCGTCCTGGCACGGATGTTGAGCGCGTCGGGCCGGTTGCTGTACCAGTCGAGGAGCCGGATGACGGGCCTGGTGCCTTCGGCGGCGCGCAGCTCCAGCCGGTCGCCCGGGTCCAGGTCGAAGTCCAGCTGCTCCTGGTAGGCCCCGCTGTGGGTGATCTCGATGAGGCCGTCGGGGCCGCAGCGCCCGGCCCGGCGGTCGTGCTGCCACGCCCCGTACGCGTCCATGATCCGCTGGTAGGTCTGGCCGGGCCCGACGCGGTAGACCGCCGTGTCCGGTGGCGGCGCGTGGCGTTCGCGGTCCGCACGGTCCTCGCGAAGGTACTCGCCGCCGCCCAGGTCGTCCGCGAACGCGTAGTGGTAGTCCACCCACACGCCCTGCCGCGGCGCGGACCGCGAGCCGAAGGCCATCCGACCCAGCTCCGGGTCGACGGCGACCTGGCCGTGCTTGGGCCGGTAGCGCCAGTCGCTGAGGTCGGCGACGACGACGTCGGACAGCGGGATCGGGGTGTCGTGGCCGTCCCGCCGGATGGTGAAGCTCTTGCCGGGGCCGTAGTAGTCCGCGAGCCGGTCGTGCAGCTGGCGGCGCCGGATCGCGGCCGGCACGTTGTCGATGGCCGCGATGTGCGTCGCGGACGGCTCCGGCTCCGGCCGGGTCACCAGCGGGGTGTCGTTGCCCAGGATCGAGAAGGTGTAGAGGTGGCGGGCCCGGTCGATGCAGTACGCGGGAGCGTGCGTCACCGCGTACGGCTTCAGCCTCCAGACGAAGAGACCGACGCCGGCCGGGGTGTAACCGCCCTGCGTACGGCGGGAGTTGACGCTGCGCACATCGACCGACCTGGCGACGGTCCCGAACGGGCCGCCCGCCAGGTCGAGCGCCGAGCTGTCCCGCAGGTCCACCAGCCGCCCGCGCCCGCGCCGCCGCGCGTTGCCGGCCTCGGTGCCGGACCCGTACAGCTTCACCGGCTGCTGGTGTGCCACCAGCCGGGAGAACTCCACGGCCCTGGCCGGCCAGCCCGCGACGCCCTCGGACAGCTCCTCCAACAGTGCGAGGGTGCCCTTGCGTCGGCGGTTGCCGACGGTGGCCGCCACGTCCCGGCGCGGCGCCAGCGCCTCGGCGAGCCGCCGCCGCGAGGAGTCCGGCAGTCCGCCGTCCCGCAGCCCGGTCGCCAGTACCCGTTCGTAGCCGGGCAGCGGCCGGTAGCCCACCAGGTCGCCGAGGTAGGGCAGCACCCACTCGGCGGCGCTCTCCACGAACCAGTCGTCGTACTGCTGGGCGACGCCGTCGCGCACCAGATCCACCTGCTCGGCGATCACCGCCAGCAGTGCCCGCAGGGGTTCCCCGGCCTCCGCGTCGCGCAGCCGGTGCCACTGCGGCAGCAGCTCCGCGAGTCCGTCCGGCTCCCTCGTCGCACTCATGCCGCCACCTCGCTTCGCTCGGCCCCGCATGCGCGAGGCGTGCACCTCCCGATGATCCACTCATGACGTTCGCTCATCGGGTTACCTCCGTGAGGATCAGCGTGTCCGCGACCTGCGGTGAGAACAGGGCGAGTTGGGCAGGGCGGATACCGCGGAAGACGCAGACCGCGCGGCCCTTGTCCAGCGGACGGGTGTCGGTGATGTCGGGATTCAGGCGGAGGAGTTCGGCCAGCGCGATGCCGTGGCGCGCGGCGACGGCGAACAGGGTCTCTCCGTCGTCCTCGGTCACCACGTGGACCTGTTCGTCATAGGTGGCGAGCCGGGACGGCACCGTGGTGGGGGGCGGTTCGGTGAACCGGTCCGCGAGCCCGGCCAGTTCGTCCGGAGTGACGGAGGCCGGGACGCCGGTGAAGACATCGACGTCCACATGGTCGACGCCGGGCACCGCCTGCGCGGTGGCCAATACCTCGGAGAGGCGGGCCGGCTGGCCCAACTCCCGTCCCGAATAGCCGAGTTCCGTCAGCAGGGCCCGTCGGACCCGTGGTTCGACCAGCGGCCAGGAGTGGTCCGCCGTCACCTTGATCTTCGCCATGAGGAGCAGCAGCACCGGCTCGCGTACGTCCACCCGGACCGGCAGCCGGGCGTCGCCGTACTCCGCGAGCGAGGAGCGCAGCGCCCGCAGCACCTCGGCGTCCTCGCCGAGCGGGGTGTCGTCCACCCCGGCCACGGTCAGATGCAGGACCTTGCGCCGCCCGTCGTGGAGTTCACGTGCCGAGGCCCTGCCGATGCCCGCCCGGGAGCGCGCGAAGTCCTCGTAGTCGCGCAGCGAGACCAGCCGGTCCAGCGCGGAGACCGCGAGCGGGACGGTGCGGCGCGTCAGGCCGGGGCCGTCGGCGTCCGCGCCGCCGGTCGCCGGCTGCGGGTTGGTGACGCCGGTGACGCCCAGCGGCCGGGTGATGGCCTGGGTAATGCGGTGCGCCTTGACGTTGGCGGCGTGCCCGGTGCCGAAGCGGTAGCGGGCACGGACGTTCTCGTGTCCGGTGGGCAGCCGGGCGCCGTGCGTGCCGTCGCCGAAGGTCACCGTCGTACGGCCTCCCCCGCTCTCGGCTCCGCTCGACCGGGAGGTGCCACCGGCCGCTGCGCCGAGCACGTACACCCGCTCGCGCGGGCCGCGCCCTGCCAGGCTGTCGACCGGGTGCCACAGCAGCCCGTCGACCCGGATCTCCAGCTCGGGCGTGGCGCCCAGAGCGTTGTCCGCGGGCAGCCAGGTCAGCGGGGACTGCCACAGCGCAAACGTCTGGTTCGCGCGGTTCGCGTCGCCGCTGCCCAGTGGCTCGTCACGGAACTCGCCGTGGGTGGCGGCCACGACGTTGCCCTGGACGCGGACGGTGTCGCGGCGGTAGCGGTAGGCGAGGTCGGCGGTGAGGGTGAGCGTCGTATGGACGTGATCGCCCGGCAGTGCGGGATCGAGGCGCTGGTCGACGGCGGCGATCACCGCAAGTTCGGTGCCCCGGACCCCGGCCGAGCCCGGGATGTCGGTGCGCTCGCCGGAGACGATGAGGTGCCGGCCGGGCAGCAGCCCGTCGTGGAGACGGTCCAGTTCGAGTTCGTTGCCGTGCACGTCCTCGCCCAGCGGCTCGTCCGCCATCCGCAGCGGCTGCCCGCCCGCGTGCACGGTGGTGTCGCGGATCGCCGAGAGCGTCACGTCGTGCTCGTCCAGCCAGGGGTCGGCCAGGGTCAGTTCGGTGCCGCGGCCGGTGATGCCGTAGTTGGTGTACGCGGCGGTGCGCACGGCCTTGACGCGGGTCGTGACGAACGCCAGCTTCTTGTCGCCCGGGATGCCGTCCGGGCCCTCCGCGCCCTTGCGGGGGCGCTGGATGGCGACCCAGCTGCCGACCGTGATGCCGTCCTGGGCCGACTCCAGGGCCAGCACATAGCGGTTGGCGGGCGCCGGGACCGTCGCGATGCCGATCTCGACGGACGGCGGTTCGCTGCCCGGGGCGCGGCGCACGGTCACCTCGTACTCGCCGTGCCTGATCTGCTGCTTGTCGCCCGGGGCGAGGTGCCATTCCTTCGTCTCGCCGTTGTGGATCGCGACCTGGATCTTTCCTTCGTCGTCCGGCCGGGACACGAACAGGCTGCGCTCGGGCAGGCCCGAGAGCAGCCGGGCGGTGATCCCGGCCTCCTGCGAGTCGGTCGGACGACGGCCCAGCCAGCTCAGGTCGTGGTCCTGGGCCACGCGGGTGGACAGCTCCACGCGCCCCGGGCCGAAGTCGAAGGCGGCGTCGGACGGCAGGTTCTCGGTCCGCTGTACCGAACTGCCGGTCTCGGTGTGCTGGAACTCCGCCTTCACCGGCACCCGGCCGGCCGTGTCGAACAGGATTCGCACGCTGGACAGGATGCCCCCGGTCAGCGGCCAGTCGGACTGCCGGATGACGCGGCCCTTGTCGTCCTGCACGGGCTTGAGCGGAGCGGTCGACCCGAAGGGGGCGGCCGTCACCCGCATCGCAAGCAGCGCGCGCAGCGCGGCGGGCACCTCGGGCGCGGCCTGCCGCCACGCCGCGTACATCCCGTCGGCCAGTCGCGGATCCAGCGCGGACAGCAGCCGCGCGGTCAGGTCGGAGCCGGGCGCGAACAGCCTGCCCGGGTCACGCGAGACGGCCCGCGCGCCGGACGGCGGACGGACCACGCTGGTGCGCAGCGCGGGCAGTACGGCACCGAGCGCCCGCAGCGCGGGGGAGGGCTCCGCCCCCGCCGCCTTCGGCTTGGCCGGTACGCTCCGCACGGGTTCCAAGTCCCGCGCACGCTCGCGGAGTTCACCGACCACGGCCGCCAGCTGCTCGAACCAGGCCGACACCTCTTCGTACGCCTCGGCCAGCACCTGCGCCTCGACCAGCCGCTCGTGCGGGGCGACGAGCCGCTCGGCGAGGGCCGCGGGCGTCTTGATGCCGTCGAGGTCCTTGCGGAGCGGCGCCAGTACCTGCGCGTCGAAGGTGGCGATCAGTTTGCTCACCGGACGCGGGTTGGGCGTCTGCGGGGTGGGCGGCCCGGGCTCGTCCGGGTAGTCGGGATCCCCGCCGTCCTCCGGCTCGGTGATCCACTGCCGCAGCTCCACCACCAGCTCCTTCAGGGTGGGCGGCGCGGACTGCGGGAGCTCGACGGCGGTGATGTCCTCCTCCCGGTCCGTGCGCACCTTCGCGACGGGCAGCAGCAGCTGCTTGTTCCCGAAGTCGAAGAGCAGCTGGTCACCGGTCTGCAGTGAAGTGGAGGTGCCGGAGACGTACAGCTCCGAGCGCTTCGCCAGATCCTCGGCCGTGATCAGAGCGGGCCGGCGCCTGCGCACCTTCAGCTCGTTCCACGCCCAGCGGGCCGTGAGGTCCTCGCTCGTCTCGAAGGTCTGCGACTCCTCGCCGGTGGCGGCGGGCACGCTGTGGCTCCGCGCGCCCCGCGGGATGACCACCGGCAGGTCCTCGGCGCGCGGGTCCTTGTCCAGGGTGTACGCGAGGTGCGTGTCGGCGGCGACGCCCGGCCGCGGCCGGTGGCCCACCAGCCGGCCGAGCAGGGCCAGTGACCGGTGTTCGTTGGCGGTCCGCAGATAGCCCTCGTCCGCGATCCGCTCGGAGTGGAACGTCAGCACGTCACCGAGGACCGCCCAGGCGTCGAGCAGGCCGATCGCCGGGTCGTCCGGGGTACGCACGGTCAGGCCGCGCAGCGCCGGGTAGGCGGGCGACGCGAGCCGGTCCAGCATCCCGGCCAGGAACGAGCCGTAGTCGCCGACGCGGTGTTCCAGGGCCGTGCGGCCCGGCGGGTTGTAGAGGGCGTCGGGGGCGCGGCGCTCATCGCTCGTGCCGCCCCCGCAGCCGCATCCGCAGGTAGCGCTCATCGGGCACCCCCGAGCTCGATGACCAGCCGGCCGTTCTCGGGCCGGTCCGGGTCGTTGTCACACACGGCGATCTCCAGCGGGCCGAGCCGCAGCACACCGTCCTCCAGTGCTCTGTTGTCGATGTGGTCGGCGTTGTCCGTGCGGTCCTGGGAGAAGAGCCGCTGCAGCCGGGTCACCCGTACGCTCCGCACGCCGGGCACCGCCGCGGCCACCGCGACCAGCCGGGACAGCCGCACCGGCTCGCCGAACGACAGCGCGTCCGGGTGGAAGAAGCCGAGCCGGCCGCCGGACAGCCGCCGGCTGCTCAGCACCCGCGTCAACTCCGCCAGGATCTGGCCGTGTTGGTGACCGGGCGCGGCGCACACCTCGATCTCGATGTCCAGCGGCACCGTGCGGGCCGGCTCGACCACCAGGTCGTGTCCGATCCGCCGGTAGCTCTCCAGCGCGTATGCGACGGAGTCCAGCAGCTGCGGGCCCGGCTCGCCGGACCCGGTCGCGTCGACGGCGACATGCGCCTCCTGGAAGCTGCCGGTCCAGCGGATCTCCGCCGCGGCCCGCTGCACCCCGGGCAGCACCGAGGCGAGCTCGGCGTAGTCCGCCGCGGTCACCGCGCGCAGCCGCGTCCGCTTGAGGTCCAGCGGAGCGAGCTGGCGGACCTGCTCGATCGGCTCCGGCTCGGCGCCGCCGGTCGCGGGCAGCGGGTTGCGTACGCCCGCCACCGGCATCGGCTCGCCGGCGTCCGACAGCCGTGGAGCACGGCTGAGCACCAGATGGTTGATCGCCTCGGCGCCGACGTTGCCCGCCGTGCCGCCACCCAGCCGGTAGTGCAGCGTCAGGCGGCTGCCGGGCACCGGACGGGCGCCGTACCTGCCGTCACCGAAGCGCAGCGCGATCCGGCCGTCGTCCTCCAGCTCGCCCACGAAATGCCGGTCGCGGGGGTCGCTCCCGAGCAGGTCACGGCGCGGGACCCAGGTGTCTTCCCCGTCCCGCAGACGTACGGCAGGGAGCGCGGCCCGTGGATCGGGCAGCAGAGCGGACGCCGGGCCGTGCAGCACCGGCTCGTCCGGGTGCAGCCCCACCGCGTACGCGGGGCCCCAGGTGTGCGTGATCTCCCACGCGATCCGGCCGTCCAGCACCGTACCCGCGCGGGCCCGCGCGGTCAGCACGTCCAGCCGGCGCAGCTTCGTGCTCAGCAGCCGGTCGCAGCGGTGCAGCAGCTCACGCAGCGCCCGCACGGGGTGGTGGCGCAGCTCCAGCCGTTCCAGGACCTTGAGGCCGAAGACCACCGTCAGCTCGGCGATCTCCTGATCCGACAGCCCGTCGTGGTCGCGGGCGCTGCGCCACAGCTCCACCAGCCGCGCCCGCACCCGCTCCCGGATGCCGGCCAGCCTTGTCGCCTGCCCGGCCGCGACCTGCGCGGGCTGCGGGAAGGCAACGGTCTGGGCGACGGGGGAGCGGTGCAGGACGGGGCGGAAGCGTGGCGTGATGCCGGGGTAGACGGACTGCGCAAGCAGCGTGCGCAACGCCTCGGCCTGCGCGTAGGCCGTACCCGGTACGACCTTCTCGCGCCGCTGCCCGGCAAGCTCCAGGCCGAGCCCGGCCCGAACGGTCTCCGCCTCACCGACGACCGTGAACAGCTCACGGACGTCGTCCGCGGTCAGCGCCTGATGGCAAGTGGTCTTCTTCAGCAGCGCGTTGATGGTGCGAGCGGTGGCGTTGCCGCCGTCCTTGACGTCGTCGCAGCCGTAGGCGGGCGGCTCGCAGGATCCGGCCACAGCCGGCACGGGCGGCACGGTCAGCGTCTCCGGAACGCCCTTCGGGCACTCCCCGAAGGTCAGCGACCTCCCGTGGTCGACGAGCGCCACATTGCCGCGCGCGACGCTCACATCTTCCACCGGTCGGCAGTCGCTGCCGCACCGCGTGGACAGGCACAGCGCGAATGTCAGCGCGTCCTCCGGCGCCCAGGTCACCTCCAGCACCGGCTGGTTGTCGAGCTGGTCGACAGCAGGGGTCACGGAGGTCAGCCGGACGGCCTGGCGGTGGCTCGGGTCCTGGTCGCCGGGCGTACCCGTACGCGGCCCCTTCACTTCCTCGAAGAGCAGCAGGTCACCGGGGGAGAGCTGCAACGAGCGAGCCTCGCACGCCTCGTCGGTCCACTCGTCCCGCAACGTCGCCGAGGTCGCGCCCTTCGGCAGCGCGCACACCTCGTCGCCCCAGGTCCACAGCCGGATGACGTTGTGCTCGGGGCGCAGGCGGAGCGGTGCGTCCCAGACCGGCTCGAAGACCGCGACGGAGCCGCGTTCGTCCAGCACGGCCAGATCCCGGTCGTCGATGACGGTGCCGACCTCCGGCCGGTCGTGCGGCCCGTACGTACGGACATCGACGGCGGCGAAGCGGAACTCGCCCGGCAGCAGATCCAGTTCCTCGGTGGCCTCGACGGCGACGAAGGCCCGCGCGCTGCACCCGTCATGCATCGGATAGTCGATGAGCCGTACGTGACGGCGTACCGACACCCGTCGGCGCGCGGTGTCGAGATACGCCTCCGTCGCCACCGCGTCCTGCTGGTAACTGATCTGGTCGGCCGTGTACGCCAGCATCTCGACCAGCGTCATCCCCAGGTCGGCGGGATTGCGCTCGACCCAGTCGGGGGTGGTCAGCCGCATCCGGTCCAGGACCAGTTGCCGCAGCGTGTCGTAGTCGCGCGCGGTGTAGTCGATGACCGGGGCGGGCCGGAAGGTGTCCGGGCAGTCGGCGCCGGTCTCGTCGACGCAGTCGAAGGGGCTCGGGCAATCGGCCCGGAAACGGAACTCGGCACCGGAATACCGCTGGTCGAAGCCCTCGTACGGCTCGGTGCCCGGCCGCCCGTACGGGTCGGTGGTGACCAGGGAGAGACGGTAGGTGGAGGTATCGCCGGTCCGGTCGAGGACCACATGCAGCCGGTCGTCGAGCTCGGGATCCTCCTCCCGCTCGACCGACACCTCCAGAGCCTCCAGGCCGGTGATCCGCCGCCCGCCGTCGATGCGTACGTTCTCCGGGCACAGCCCGTGGGGCGCCTTGCCCAGGAAGGTGACGGTCAGCGTCACCCCGTCGTCGGCGACCTCGACCGCGTCGATGCCGTTCAGCCGCGCGGCCCTGATGCGCCCACGCCGCTGGTCGGTACGGCACACCAGCTCACCGCTGATGAGCTGCTGCTCACTCATATCTCGCCCCGTCCCTCGAACACTTCATCGCGCCGGCTCGCGGTGGAGCGCACCACATAGCGCAGATGGACCCGTACGACGTTGTCCTCGCTCACCACGTCCAGCGACTCGACCTCGATGAGGTCCCCCAGCCAGCGCTGCAACGACGCCTGAACGGAGAGCTCCACGGCCGACGCCAGCTCCGGACTGTTCGGCGTGAAGACCAGATCCAGCAGCCCGCAGCCGAAGTCCGGCCGCATGACACGCTCACCAGGACTGGTGAACAGCAACTGCTCGATCAGATCCCGCACATGCTCATCGTGATCCGCATGCGCGGTCCGTCCCCGCCGGTCGACCCGGAACGGGAACGCCACTTCGGTACGTATTTTCTTCGCAGCCCTCATCGGCTGGACACCCCCTGGTGGACGGGCGCCACGACCGGCGGGCCCTGCGGCACCAGCCCGGCGCTGAAACACATCGCCGCCGAGGTGTCCAGCAGGACCGGCACCCCGTCGATCCGTACCTCGTCGCGGCCGCCGGCCGGCGTCCAGCGCACGCTGGTGCACGGCTGCGGCCGGCCGCCGACGGAGTGTGGGCAGCCGCTGACCGTGAAGAGGTCGGCGGCGGTGGCCACGGGCACACCGTCGACGCGTACGCCCGTGCCGGCGGCCGCGGTGGACACCGCGCGGCCGCCGTGCGGGCAGCTGATCACGGCACCCCCGTGGACGAGATTCCCGGTCACCACGTCTCTTGCTCCCCCGTCTTCGCTATCGCTTCTTGGGCACGGTCAACCGGCCCTCGTTGATGTCGACCTGGTCGCCGACCAGTGAAATGGACGCCCCTGCACCGTTGTTGATCTGCACGCCCGCCGCGTTGATCCGTACGTACGCACCGCCCGGTGCCTGCAGCAGAATCCCTTCCTCCGGCACATCGGACAGCACGATCTTGTGATGCCCCTGCGTCTCGATGACCACCGGCTCGGCACCGGCCCGCGCCCCGGCCTGCGCGTCCACCGGCAGCTCGGCCTCGGCCCCGTACCAACAGCCCGTCCACACCGGGAAACTGGGATCCCCCTGCTCGAACTCGATCCACACGCCCGCGCCCTCGCTCGGGATCACGTACTGGCCCGCCTGCGCGCCCGTGAACGGGAAGCAGGGCATGGCCCAGGTGGACACCTCGTCGCCGAGCACATCGGGCACAGAGGCGGTGATCCGGCCGATCCGCATCGGATCGTTGTTGCTCGCCACCCGGCCCCGGAACTTGCCGAGGAAGCGATTGTTCGATGCTGGCGCCATGCGGGCTGCTCCTGGTCGTGGTGCGGGGTCTGGAAAGGATGAGGTACGGGGCTACGGCCGGACGCGGTCGCTCCGGGCGATCAGCCCCTCCCGCGACAGCGTGAAGTTCTGCTGGTAGGACCCCGGCCGGAGATTGTGCGTCACGCTCTTCACGTAGTAATCGCCGTCGTACGTGACCCCCGCGCCCCGCACGCCGACCAACTCCCGCGGCCGCAGCAGGTATCCGTGCCGGTTCACGTCCAGCTGCCCCGACCCGCTGATCGCATCGGCACTGGTGGCCGCGCGCCCCAACGCCTCCGCCTTCGCCAGGGCCTCATCCTTCTTCGCGGTGCCCGTGAGCGTCCTCCGCTTCAATGCCGGGGAGGCCCGCCGCCCGAGCGGCGGCCTGAGGGGACTGATGTCAGGCTGCGCGAGGAGCGGGGCCCGCCGCGTCACGGGATCCTGCACCCGAGCCTGCGGCTCCTCCCGGGCCGTCCCGTCGTAGGCGAAGGTGAGCTGATCAACGGTCGAATTCACATCCATGTTCACGTTCAGCGCGTGCTGCCGCTGCCCGAGCCGCTGCTCCGGCCCCCAGAACGCGGTGGACCGTCCGGGAACGGGCCCGGGGTCGAGGTAGAAGGTGTAGCCGTTGGCCCTCGCCAAATCATTCACATACTGCAGATCGGTCCCCGTCTGGTAGTCCACCCGCAATTGCTCCCGCGGAGGCTGCGGCACCTGCTCCCGAATGATCCGGGCGTCGATCCCGTAATCCGCGTACTTCGACAGAACCCTCTCCACACGCTGCGAAGGCGCAAGATTCGGATACCGGTCGGTCCGCTCCTCAAGGTCCATGAGAAGACTGAGATCCTCACCCGTGACCGTCAGAGTGGTCTGCCCGGGCTGATTACTGGCCCCCACCTCCTGCCGCACGATCAGCCCGTCCAGCAGCACCACGGGCGTCCCCTTGACCGCGACGGTGAGAATCACCCGCGTCTTGGGATCGAAGAACCCCTCGGGCAGCAGCCGCTGAATAATCGCGCCCTTCTTCGTCAGGTCAAACGCGAGCTGGAACCCGCTCCGCTCACCCGCAGTACTGGTGATCTGGGCGGACAGCAGCGCCTCCGTCACCTCCTGCGGCACCAGCCGCGCCAACTTGGGCCCCATGTAGAGCGACACATGAATGGGCCCGCCGCCCACGGGCAGATCATCAGCCATTCCGCACCCCCGGCCCACCCATGCCACCGGGGAACCCACCGGGCAACGGCACGGCTATCTCCTCACCCGGCTCATCGGTCAACTCCCGGGGCCCGAGCACCGGGTTGGCATCCGCGATCCGCCACCACTGCCCCGAGTCCCCGAAATACCGCTGCCCGAGATGATCGGCCCGCTCCCCGTCACTGACGATGTGCGGCACGGTCTCGTCGTCTCCGTGCTCCAGCGGCGGCAACAACCTCCGCTTGGCGTACTTCACTTCACTGCCGTCGGCCGCCCGATGCACCCCGATCTCCACATCGTGATACCGACTGCTCCGCGGATACGGATGCGCCCCCGGCACATCGTCCAACGCACTCTCATACGGCTCGATCACGCTCAGATCCCTCCCCCGAGCCCAAGCTGCGCCAGGCTCCCGCCCCGCGCCCGCCGAGCCAACTGCTCCTTCTGCGCGAGGTGGGCGAGATACAACTCGGCCCCCCGATGCCCGGCCGGCAGGTCGCTGACCGTCAGAATCTTCATGCCGATACTGAGCGAGGCCCGAATCGGATTGAGATTCACATCGAACGCCGACTCGTTCACCGACAGCTCTGTGAGCCTGACCGGCATCACCCGCTTGCTCCCCCAGGTGAACAGCGTCAACGGCATCTCGATCGGACTGATCTCGATGGTCCCCTTCTTGCTCAACTTGGACGCGGCCCTCAACTGAGCGGTAGTCGGCTGCACGAGCATTTCCAGCACGGCAAGTTGAGGGTGAATCCCGTCAGGCGCGGCAACATCGAGCTGGTCTGTCGCATCAATCTCGGCGGTGAACTTCCACGACTCCTGCGCCGGCCCCTTCAGCCGCAGAGCCTCGTTACGGTCGCCACCACTCCCGCCTCCGCCACCACCACCTTCTCCACCGGCGGCTTGAGGCGCGACGGAACGCTCCAGCGTGTCCGGGTTGAACTGCAGCACGATGATGCGCTGGGGGGTGCCGCGCTCGGGGTCGACGATGACTATGCCGGAACGGATGGGCTTGGGGATGTCGGCGTAGCGGGTCACAGGCGGGCCTCCAGACGCTGGGTGAGTTCCGTGTAGTCCCAGTCAGGGAAGAGGCGCGGGAACAGCTGAAGCATTGTTGTCAACTGATTCCTGACATCTTCGAAGTCTGGATGTCCGATCGTGATTCCTTGGGTGAAGAGGTACTGCCATCCCAGGGTTCCCTTGGTGATGGCTAGTTGTTCCATGTAGTCGGTGTAGGTGAGGTCCAGGGGGACGTACTGCCGGGTCCGAGTCTCGACGCTGGTCAGCTCCATGTCGTAGTACCAGATCTCCAGAGGATCGACCTCGGGTTGGATACGGATAGCTGCGAGTTGGCCCAAGGCTGACAACGGGGTGTCGTCGATGACGCGCCACTGTGTGAAGAACTCTCTCTCGTCCTCCGTGGAACCTTGCCACGCCAGGTCAGGCGGGTGCTTGAGAAGAGCGGTGAACAGATCAGTCACTCGGAACTCGCCGCTGAGCCCGGCGGTGTCGGACGCCTGTCCGTGGTGCCAGAAGTTGGCGAGCTCGGAGATGCGGGGGCTGCCCACGCAGAGTCGATCGCTGAGCTGCACACCCTGCCAATCCGGGAGATAGGAAAACAGTGCAGGCGCCTCACTGAATTTTTCCCCGAGATCTCCTGTTGTTGAGCGCTCCACTGTGAACTCGGGGCAGTCGAGGAGCTCCATTTGTGCCTGCAAGAGACGCTGTTCGATTCCTGTTGGGGTGCGCATAGATTTCACTCTCTATCTCATGCTAGTCGTCGTATGACAGGCGATTCTCTTGCTCCGCTACGGCAAGTGCCACCATCCCCGAGGCGAAGTCACGAATCTTCTGCTTGCGTTCCGTCGGCAAGCCGTCGAGCCGTTGGGTAAGTTCCGTGGTGTTGCTTGGCTTGGCGGTAACCGGTGTTCCGTCACCCAGATGCCCACGGACGTATTCGACCGCTTCGGCGAACGCGGGCGAGATATGGAGCATGCGTATCATCCGTCGGGCCGTGTCGCGCTTGATGCGGACCAAACTGCGTTGGCCTTGAGGCTGGGGTGGCTTCTCGAGCGGCCCGACGGAGAGGGCCAGAGGTCCGCGATTGACGGGCTGCTTCTCCCCCCACTTTCCGGCGCTGCGATTGTATTCGTAGGTGCCCCAGGTGGCTGAGATCGAATGCGGAAACCCCTTTACCGGCCCGGTGTGCCACGTCAAATCCATCTTGTACCAGACCATGCGCAATTTGTCGTCCCGTGTATCATCCTTGCGCTGCATTTCATCCTCGGGGAACCGCTCGATGCCCCGCTTGAAGGCCGGGTTGTTTACGACGTTGCGGGCAGGTACAAGGTTGGATCCGAGGAATGGTCCTCCCAGCTTTTCGGTCAGTAGGTGCATCCGCACCCACCGGGTGCTGGCGTCGGTGTTGAGGTCGTGCTTATTGAGGTAACGGAAGCCAATGGGTTCATGAACCAGTCTGGAGTGGGCCTTCTGGCCGTTGGCTTTCGCGAACTTCGCGTTGAGGAATTCGGCTTTGAAGTTCTTGGCGAGCACGCCGTTCGTGAAATTGGGTATGCGGGGGGACGGCAGATCCGGGTCCGGTTCATTCTTGAGGTAGTCGGTGTGTTCCTTGTAGTCGTTCGTATCGAGATCTTCGGCTTTTGTGTATCCGGGGGTCACCGGGGCCTGTGGATTGAGCTTGGCAGTAATGGTGAAATTAGGGCTGCCGGACTTGGTGAGGCTAGTGAGCTGGTACCAGCGACGTAGTCCTGCGAGCAGGTTCCGGTGGGCGGCCGGTTCCATCCCTTTCTCCAGCCGCTTACGGATTAGGGGTCGGATCCGGGCGATGATCTTCGCCAGCCGCTCGGCTTTGGATTCCTCCTCCTTTTTCTGCCTGTCCTTGTCCGGCTTGGATTTGGGCCTGCCCGGCCCGCGCTTGTCGGGGCGAGGCCTGGGCCTCCCCGGGCCCTTCTTGCCGTCCTTGGGTCGGGGCTTGCGAGGGTCGCCGCGGTCCGGCCTCGGTCGACGCTTGCTGTCGTCGTCCTTGCCGTCCCGGGGCTTCTTGCCTTCGGCGTCTTTGCCCTTCGGCTTGGTCGGGTCCTTCGGCTTCGTGGGGTCGTGATCCTTGGGTTTACCCGGCCCGCCCTTGTCGTCCTTCGGCCTGGTGGTGTCGGGCGTGTCCTGGTCGCCCTTCGTCTTGTTCGGGGCCTTGCTGTCCGTGTCCTTCGGCTTCGGCATCGCGTCCGGGTCGGGCTTCGGCTTCGGCTGGGGCTCCGCCTTGGGCTTGGGCTTCGGGGCCGGAGTCGGGCGCGTGTCCTGCTTGTCGGGGGTGTCCCTGTCGGTCTTCGACCGGCCGGGCTTGCCGGGGCCGTCCTGGTCCTTGGGCCTGCCCGGAGCGTTTTTGTCGGACTTGGGCTTGCCCGGGGCGTCCTGGTCCTTGCCTGGGCGCGTCTCCTTGTCGGGAGCCTTCGTCGTCGGCTTGTTCGGGTCGGCCTTCGGGGACGGCTTGGCGTTCGGCTTGGTGTCCGGGCCTGTGCCCTTGCCCGGCTTCGGGAGGGTGGAGGTGGGGCGGGGGGCTTCCTTGTCGGCCTTCGGCTGTTCCTTCTTGCCGCCCTTGTCGTCCCCTGCGCCGTCCTTCTTCTTGTCGCCCTTCCCGCCCTTGTCCTTCTTGCCGAGCTTCGCCGCCACCGCCTTCAAGCGGCGGCCCACCTTCGCGACGTACTTGCCGATGCCGTTGAGGAGGGCCTCGTAGGCCAGTTCCAGGAGGGCGACGATGCCGGCCGCCACCGCCTTCGCGAAGAGGACGCCCGCGCCGCCCTTTCGAACCGCCTTGAGCCAGTCGAGGACAGCGCCCATCGCGCGGAGGATCTCGCCCAGGGCGCCGATCGCCGTGCGGATCGCGTCGATCACGGCCATCACCCAGCCCGCGCCGGGGATCAGCTTCGCGATGACCTTGGTGATGACGATCTCGCCGATGATGAAGGGGAGCTGGGGAACGATCGCGTCCCAGGTCTCCTTCACGATCTTCTCGAGGGTGAAGCCACCCTTGATGAGCTTGTCGATGATCGCCTTCGGGATGCCGATGATCTCTTCGATCTTCGACTGGAACCATGCCTTGACCGCGTTCTTGACCTCGCGGAACAGGTGGTTCTTCGCGCCGTCGACCGCCGAGTTCTTCGCGCCGCTCAGCCAGCCGCCCGGATCGTCCATGAAGTCGACCGCGATCATCATGAACTCACCCAGCGCGCCCAGGAGTTTGGACGCGTACTCCAGAACCGTCCTGATCGCGTCCACGACCGCCTTGATGACGTCCATGAGCATCTTCTTCAGGACGTTCAGGATGTTGCTGAGGAGCTTGGCGATGCGGTTGAGGAGGTCGGTGATGATTTTCTTGAGGAGAGTCGCCAGCTTCGTGACCAGGGCGATCGCCGCCGCGATCAGGTCCGTGATGAACTTCCTGATGCTGTTGGCGAGTTCGATGATCGCCTTGACCATGTTCTTCGCGAACTCGATCAGGTCATTGATCAGGGTCTTGATCGTGTCGACGATGAACTTGCGCGCCTCGTTGATCCAGCGCTCGACGTTCTCCTTGAAGTTCTTGATGAAGTTGACGACCGCGTCACGCGCATCCCGGATGACCCGCACGATCGCGTTCTTGATCTCACGGACCTTTTCCTTGATCCAGTCGAAGGCCTTCGTGAGCCAGTTGCCCGAGTCGTCGGCCGCGGTGTCGGTCTTCTTCTTGGCGTCCGTCTCGGCCTTGTCGCCCTTGTCCTTTATTTTCTTGTCGCTGTCCTTCTTTTCCTTCTCCGTGTCGTCGTCGGTCTTCTTTTCCCGGTCCTTGACGTCCTTACGGACCTTGTCGCGCTTCTCCGATTTTTTCGTGCCGAGCTTCTTGAGCTCCTCGTCCTGCTCCTTGCGCCAGTCGCTGCGCTCCGACGAGACCTCCGACTGGGCCTTCGTGCGCTCGCCCGTCTGCTCCGCGGTGTTCTTGGCCACCTCGCCGGCGACCTGCTGCTTGTGCTTCGCCTGCGACTCGCGGAAGCCCTTGTCCTTGGTCTGCCGACCTTCGGACACCCCCTTGTGGCCCTTGCTGAAAGCCTGTTGGAACTGCGGCTTCCGGTCATGCTCGGCCACGGTCGAGGCCGCCTCCGCGGGGACCGCGCCGGTCGACGCCTTCCCTGTGCGCACCCCGCCCTTGCCGCCCTCGCCGCTGGGCACCTTGCCCTTCAGCTCCTCCTTGGGGGCATTGGGGTAGACCTGGTTCTCGCCCATCGGGCGCCCGGCGTCGTCACGGCCCGTGGTGACGGCGTCCTGGCCCTTGGCGTCGACCGCCTCGCCTTGCTCACCGGCCTTCTCGTCGGCGGCGCCCTGCATGTTCACGCCCGGCGCGTTGCCCGCCTGGGCCTGCTTGAGGGCCTCGTCCTTCGTCGGCAGCCCCGCGAACTTGGCGGCCAGCTCCTCCTTGTCCACCTTGAAGCCGAGCTTCTCCGCGACCCAGCCGACACCGAAGCCGAGGGCCATCTTGAAGGTGTCCCAGCCGCCCGGCTCCTCCGCCTTCTCCGCCTCGATCTGGCCCTCGGGCTTCTTCTCGCCCTTGACCTCGGCCTTCTCGTCCTTGGGCGCGTCGGACTTCTTCGCCGGATCCTGGGAGTACTGCGCCGCGGCGTCCGCCTTGGGCTTTCCTTCCAGGGTCTGGGGCGCGCCTGCCGGGCGCTGCATGTTCGGCGGTGCCTGGGCGAGCTGCTTGTGCTCGTCGCCGACCGTGCGGTCCACCGAGCCGCCCACGCCGCCCATGGCCTCAAGCGCCCTATGGGGCTTGAGCTTGGCAGCCGAGGACAGGCCCGCTTCGGGAGAGACCTGTGAAAGGTTCGGCGCGGGGCCCGAGTCCTTCTTCTTCCCCTTGCCCGGTGCGCCGCCCTTGCTGCCTCCGCCGCCTCCACCGCCGCCGCGCGGCGCCTTGGGCGCGGGGGCCGCCTTGGGCGTGGCGGACTTGGCGCCCGGCTCCTCCTTCGCCCCCGGTTCTTCCTTGGGCGCCTTCGACGGCTGCGGGTTCTCCTTCGGAGCGGGCGCGGGACCCTTCGCCGGTTCCTTGGCGGACTCCTTCGCCCCTTGAGAGTCCGCCCCCTGGGAGTTCGCGCCCTGGGAGTTCGCCCCCTCCGAGGGTGAGTTCTGCCCGGCCTTCTCCGTCTCCGAGGACGACGTGTCGCTCTGCGCGCCCGTGGACGCCTGGCTGCTCGCACCACCCGGCGTATCAGCGTTCGAGCCACCCGAGACATGTGTATCCCGCGCGGGCGACGGCGACTTGCTGTCCTGGCCGGTGTCACCGCCCTTATCGGACGTGTCGCCGTCGCCTTGGCCCGCGGTGGCCGGTTCCGCCTTCTTCTGGCCGTCGTTCTTCTGCTCGTCCTTCTTCGGCTCGTCGCCCTTGCCGGCCGTCTCAGGTGCCGCGGACCTGCCGCCCGCGGCCTGCTGGGACTGCTTCTCCTGGGCGCCCCCGGCCTTGTCGCCCGCGCCCTTGGCGCCCTTCTCCTCCTTGGCGGCGGTCTCCTTCGCCTCGCCGCCGCCCTCCGTCCTGCCCGGTGACTCCTGCACCGCCTTCTGCGCGGCGACGGGGCCCGCCTTCGGGTCGTCCCCGCTCTTCGGGTCCTTCGACGGCGCGCCCGCGCCCGGCCGGGAGTCGGCGACGCGCTCCGCGTCCGGGTCACCGGAGAAGGCGTCGTCGGGCCCGCCCTCGGTCTCCACCGACGGTTCGGACTCCAGGGGCGCCTCGGCCTCGGCCTCTTCCGGCTCGGCCTCGGCCGCTTCGTCCTCGGCGTCCTCCGCGTCCCGCTCGGCCTGCACCTTGTCGGCCCTGGTCGGCGGGGGAGCGGGGAAGGAGGGCACCGCCTGGGCGGCGGACGAGGACGGATCGAGTGTCTCCGCCGTCGGCACACCGGATACGTCGAGGTCCTGCTCGGGGAGGAAGTCCTCGGGCTGGAGCTTGGTGTCCCAGGCGCTCTTCTCGGCGCCGCCGACCTCCACCTCGGACGCGCTGCCGGAGCCGAACGGATCATCGTCTACGGCCTCTTCCGGGCCGTCGAGGTCCTGGTTGCGTACGCCGTCGAGCCTGCTGGTCCTGCCGGGCAGTTCGGTGTCCCTGCCCGCCGCGGTGGGGGAGCCCTCGGGCTGGTCCTTGCCGCCCTTGGCCTCCTGCCTCACCGGCTGGCCCGCGGCGTGCTGCTCGGCGGCTCCTGGGCGGTTCTTCGCCGCGGACTCCTCCTGGCTCGCGACCGCTGCGCCCTGCTGGCCGGCCTCCTCCTTGCCCGCCGCGCCCTTCTTGTCTTCCCCGCTCTTCTTGTCCGCGCCGTCCTTCTTGCCTTCGCTGTCCTTCTTGCTCTCCTGGGCACCCTCGGACTTCTGCTGACCGTCTTCCTTGCCGCCCTCGGCCGCCGCGCCCGACGAGTCCTTCTCCTCGGAGGCCTGGCCTCCGGCGGAACCCGACTGCTCCTTCCCGGCGGACGACGCACCGTCCTTGCCTCCGCCTGCCGCGGACTCCTGCTTGCCGCGCGGCGCGCCGCCCCCCTGCGGAGTGCTCCCGCTCTGCGGCGTACCGCCGTTGCGCGGCGTACTGCCGGGCGTGACCGGCGCCTCGGCCCGGTCCTTCTCGGGGCCCGGCGCCACGGCGGGCTTCTCCTGCCGGGCCCGGTCCTCCTCGGCCGTGCGTCGCTCGCTGTCCCGCTCGATGCGCAGTTCGTCGGCCGCGTCGGGCTCCACCGCCGGGGCATCCTGCGCCGCCCACTCGGCCGTATCGGCCCCGAGGTCACCCTGCTCCTCGATCTCCTCGACCAGGTCGAGCACCCGGTCGTGCTCCGAGCCGAGCAGCCGGTGCTCCAGGCGTACGAGTACGTGCTCGCGCAACTCATCCGGCAGTCGGGCCAACTGGATGCGGGTGCGCTTCGACAGGTCCTCGGGGTCCCCCCGCAGCGACCGGACGATGCCGTTCGTCATGCGGTCGACCAAGGTCGCCGGGTCGATCTGCTCCAGCCGCATCCGGTCCGCATCCACCGTCGCGTACCGCAGCCACCCCGGCGTCGCCTGGCCCTCCTCGACCTCTGCCGCGGGCTCCTCGCGTACCGATTCCCGCAGCGCCCCCAGCACCGAATCCTGCGCCGCCGACTCCGCCTCCCGCTCGATGGATTCCTGGGGGAGGGATACGGACCCCAGGTCGCGCCCGGCCCGCAATGCGCCCAGGCCGTGCGGGTTCTGGACCGTGTGCAGGAGTTCGTGGGCGAGGAGTCGCTGGCCGTCGGCCGTGCCAGGGCGGTAGGTGCCCTCGCGGAAGAAGATGTCCTGGCCGACGGCGAAGGCGTCGGCGCCCATCATGTCCGCGAGCTGTCCGGAGTCACGGTCGGTGTGCAGGCGGACCTGGCTGAAGTCGTGGCCGAGCTGCTCTTCGAGGTCGCGGCGGACGCTCAGGTCCAGGGGCTGGCCTGCGCCGCTGACGATGTCCTTGGGTTCAGGGGTACGGGACTTGGCGTTCCGTTCCCTGCGCTTGCGGCGCTTTTCCGCGGCGGTGGACCGGCCGTTGTCCTGGGTGGGGGAGTGGGACGTGCTCATCGGGACTCACCTCGTCCCATGAGGCCGGCGTGGACCGAGCGGGCCAGGGCCTCGCCCAGGCGCGCCGGTGAGGTCGTACGCGGTAGCGGCGGCAGGCCCGCGAGCTCGTCGAGGGATACCGGGGAGCCGTCGGCCGCCAGGGGAACGCCGCGTTCGTGGACCAGGCGGGCCAGCTCGCGTTCGAAGGACGCCGATACGCGGTCCGGGTCGACGCGGGCGTCGAAGCCGTCCAGGACCAGTTCACCGATGTCGATGCGGAAGGTGCGCGGGGGCTCGGCTGCTGTTGCCGGGCGGGGCATCACGCCGCCGTCCGGCCCGTCGGGGCGGGCATGCCCGCGGTGCTCGTTCAGACCCATCCGTGGACCTCCGACGGCGTCAAGGAGCGTTCCAGCTTCAGGTACTCGGTGCGTGCGGCCGCCAGCATGTGGCGCATCTGGAGGCGGTCGCCCTCCTCGGCGGCGAGGAATGCGCCGGAGAGCGCGATGTTGCGGATCGAGCCGCCGGCGACGGTGAGCTGGGCGAGCAGGGCCGGGTCGATGCCCTTGGTCGGGGCCTGGGCGGGCAGCACCCGGCTCCAGATCTCCGCGCGTTCCTTCTCGCCGGGGAAGGGGAAGTCGACGACGAAGCGGATGCGGCGCATGAAGGCGGAGTCGAGCGCCTTCTTCATGTTGGTGGTGAGGATCGCCAGGCCCCGGTACGCCTCCATTCGCATCAGGAGGTAGCTGACCTCCAGGTTCGCGTACCGGTCGTGGCTGTCCTTGACCTCGCTGCGCTTGCCGAAGAGGGCGTCCGCCTCGTCGAAGAGGAGCAGGGCGCCGCCGCGTTCCGCCGCGTCGAAGACGCGACTGAGGTTCTTCTCCGTCTCGCCGATGTATTTGCTGACGACCTGGGACAGATCGATGATGAAGAGGTCGAGGCCGAGCTCCTTGGCCATGACCTCCGCGGCCAGCGTCTTGCCGGTGCCCGAGCCGCCCGCGAAGAGGGCGGTGACGCCCAGGCCGCTGCGCAGCGCCTTCGCGAAGCCCCAGTCCTGGTAGACGGTGCTGCGCCGGCGTACGTGCGCCACGACCTCCTGGAGGATCCTCAACTGCCGCTCGGCGAGGACGAGATCCCGCCAGCCTGCCCGTGGCTCGATGCGCCGTCCCAGCTCGTCCAGGCCCATCCGCGCCTCGGTGAGGCCGGCCTGCCAGGCCAGCTCCCCGGCATCCGCGGCGTCCGCGCCGGGCAGATCGCGGCGGACCGTCGCGGCCGCCGCCCGTACGACGTGGGGCGGGAGCTGGAACTGCGCTACCAAGGACTGTAGGTGACGGGCCGTCACCTCAGGAACGTCGGCGAAGGCGTCGGACCACAGGCCCAGCTGCTCCTCGGTGTCCAGCTTCGGTACGGTCACCCGCGCGCCGCGCGGCTGTCCGGTCTGCCTGGGGTCCGGGCTGGAGACGACGAGGGGTACGGCCGTGCCCGCGATGAACGCGTCGGCGGCGGCGTGCTGGTCGCGGTCCATCTCGCCGACCTCGATCAGGAGCGCGGCGGGCAGCAGGATCGCCTCGCGCTGCCAGAGGCGGGCGAGGCGGTCGCGTTCGGCGGCGTCGGTCGGTACGTCGTCGGCGGCCATGGAGTACAGACCCAGGCCGGAGCGGCGGGCCGCGGTGGCCGCGATGTCCGCGCGCGTGCGCAGATCCCCGCCGACCAGCTCCACGCGCAGCGGCGCGTCCGGCCCGGTGCCCGCCCAGCCCGCCGCGACCCGTGCCGCGGCCCGTTCGTGCGAGAGGGGCAGGCTCCCGGGAGCGGAGGTGCGACGCAGCAGACCGTGCAACTTGGCGTCCAGATACGGGGAGCCGACCAGGAAGTGCAGGATGCGCTCGTCCAGGCGGAGCCGGCTGGTGGTCAGCCGGGTCTCGTCGTCCAGTTCGATCAGGCGCCAGCGGCGCAGCGGTGCGACGGGGGTCAGCGCGCTCCAGTGCGGTGCGCCCAGGGCGGCCAGTGCGAGGGAGAAGGTGGGGTGGGTGCGGCTCGGGTCGCCGCTCGCCGCGGCGCAGCGGGCGCCGGTGGTCGGATCGAGCTCGGCCGCGGCGGCCAGCAGCACGATCTCCCGCTCGAAGGGGCTCAGGCCGAAGCAGGTGGTCAGTGCGTCGAGGGTGGGGAGCGGGTCGTCGGAGTTCTCGGGGGACGGCCCGGACGGTGCGGGCCCGGGGTCTTCCGACGGGGTGCCCGGCACGTTCGTGCGGGCACGCGCGGCGTGGGCGTCCAGCCGAACCAGGACGGAACGCAGCGCGGCGGCAAGCGCGGCGCCGTCCGTCTCCCCGCCGGCCCCGCTGCCCGCCGCGCCGCCGTTCGCCGCATCCGGCCCGTTGCCGCCGCCCATGTCCTTCTCCGCCCCCGTGCCGCCCATCGCGCCTCAGCTCTCCTTGCCGTCGTCCGTGCGGGCCGCTCCGTCGGTGGGACCCGCACCGTCCGTAAGGTCGGCGTCCGCGCGGCCCGCCTCGTCCGTACGGCGCGCAGCGCTCGTACGGGGTCGGCCGCCGCTCTCCCGCTTGGACCCGCCCGCCGCCTTCGACGTACGCGAACGGGCGGGCGCGGCCCCCGATGCGCTGCCGCCACGGCCGCCTGCTGCACCGCCTTCCGCTTTCTTCACGGCACGTGTGCCGCCGGCGCGGGCGCCACCGGACGATGCGGCCTTCGCCACCGTGGACCGCACGTTGGTGGTCGCACCGTCGTGGGTGACGGGCTTCGCACCGGCCGCCTTCGAGCCGGAGGCCCCGGTGGTCTCGGTGGCGGATGCCTCGGCCTCGTCCGGCTTCGCGTCGGACGCCTTCGCCTCGGAACGCGCGTCCGGCGCCTTCACCCGGGACGGGTTCGTGCCCGCCGGCGTGCCCTCGGCCCCCGCCGTCGTGCCCTCGTCGGCCTGCCCGGGCGCCGGCCGCTCCGGGGCTCCCGGTGCCCCGAACGGCAGGACCTTGACCTCCGGCTTGCGGACCGGCTTGGCGGGCGCCGGCCTCTGGTGGCCGTCGAGCAGCACCAGCGACGCCTGGTAGACGACCGAGAGCGAGTACGGCGTGTTGTGCAGCATGCCCCAGAGCTTGGAGGTCTCGTCGACGTCCATCTGGGTGGGCGTGAAGCGCACCCGCTGCAGGGACTCGGCGAGGTCGCTGCCGTCCAGATACGGCCGCTGCGCCGCCTCCTCGATCAACTCCTTGGGCAGCACCGGGATTTCGTGCAGCGTGCGCACCACGCTGCCGATCAGCCGCTGCCCGACCAGCTCGGTCTCCTCGCCGTACGCGCTGATCACGAAGTGCAGGTCCAGTGCCGCGGCGGGGCGCTTGAGCAGCGTGCCGTCGGAGGCGCGGGTGGCGAGGTCGTTGTTGCGCATCGAGGGGTTGTGCGTGACCTGGTAGAGGAAGACCGTGATCGTCGGGTCCGTCGGCGGATCGGCCGGCGGCTTACGGGTCTCCACCGAGACGGCCATGTCGATCTCGGGGTGCAGATTGTGCTCGATCAGCAGGGCAAGGGCCTGTGTGACCGTCGCGACGGCGAGTGCGTTGCTCATGAGATCCCTCCCTGTGAAACCTGCGAAGTCGTCGTCGAACGCACCGTCGTCAAAGCCCCCGTCACCCTCACCGTCAGGCCGCCCTCCGCCGGGCCGTCCCCCGTCATGTCGCTCCCCGTCACGTCGTCCTCTCCCCGCGCGCCAGATAGTCCGCGAGGCTCAGCGACGGCTCCCTGCGCTCGGTGCGCCCCGCCCGGCCGTCGGCAGGACGCTCCGCTCCGGCCGCGCTGACCTCCAGCCGCCCGATCTGTACGTGCACCACCCGCTCGGCCGCCCGCGGCCCTCGCCGCCCGGCCGCCGCCCGCGCCGCACCGCGGGCCGCCGGCACCTCGTCGGTCCGAGGTCGCAGTGCCGGAGCCGCCGCGAGGGGAGCCGCAGCTCTGCCCTGAGGGCGGGGCACTGCCGCCGTCCGGCCGAAATCGTCCGCCTCGGACGCCCGCGCCGCGGCCCGCCGCTGCGGACGGACCGCGTCGGGCGACGAGGTGCGCGACGCGGGAGGCAGCGGCGCGGTCGGCCGCAGCAGCTCGGCCGAGGGCCGCAGGGGCCGCTCGGCACCGTCCGGCCCGTCCTCGCGCGCGCTCCGGGTGCGCAGCACGGTCTCCCTGTCGGTGGTCCTGATCTCCCGCTCGTACCGGACCCGTTCGCCCTCGAAAGGGGTCGCCCGGGGTGCCTGCGGGAAGAGTGGCGCCGGTTCGTCCGGCTCCGTGGGCGCGCCCCGCAGCGCCTCGACACGCTCGAACGGGCCCGGGAGGCGCGGCTGTACGAGGACGCGCCGGGACGCCTCCGGGCGGTCGCCGGACGCCGCCGCGAAGGGGTCGGCGGGCGGCGGCGGTAGGTGCCGCGCCAGCAGCCGGCCGAAGTAGTCGTCAGACATCCGCGCACAGCTCCAGGTAGTAGCGGCGCCGCAGCGGGCTCAGCGCCAGGATCTGGGGCTCGCTCCAGCCGTAGGCCGAGGCGAGCAGATGGACGTCGAGCATCACGTCCCGTGCCCAGGCGTCCAGTTCGGTCCACAGGTACGCGGCGATGTCCAGCTCGGCCGGAGTGGCCGCGCCGCACTCGGGACAGGCGACGTTGAGCGTCACCTCCGCCGTCGGGTCGGCCTGCTCGGCAGCCTCGGCGAACCGCTTCAGCACCGCATCCGGCAGCCGGGACAGCTCGTCCCGCTCCACCGCCCGGCCGCCCCGTACCGCCGTGAGGGCACAGCGGGCGCCCAGCAGTCGCCGGGCGTCCTCCGCGTCGGCGGCCCGGGACGTGATCGCGTCGAGGTCGGCGGGGCTGGGCAGCCGGAACTCCAGCGACCACTCGCCCTCCGACACCCGCAGACCGCCCTCGGGCAGCCGTGGCCGGGCACCGAGCCCGGCCGCGTCGAGCTCGAACTCCATCGCCTCCCCGCAGTCCGGGTCGGCGCAGCCGATCGTGACCTGCATGCGCTCGCCGAACAGCGCCCGGCGCAGCGCGAACAGGTCGGCGGCCCGCTCCCCGAGGGGCACCGACAGCAGTTCGTCGGTGCCCGCCTCGGGACGGGCAGCCCGGTGCAGCAGCAGAGCCCGGCCGCTGCCCTGCTGGGCCAGTCCGGCCTCCCAGGTGGCCAGCAGTTCCGCGGGCCCGGTGACCGCCATTCCTCACCTCATCCGGTGCCGTCGTGCCCCGCGCACGCGTCAACGCTGCGCACGCGGTGTGTTCCGCCGCAGAAGCGGACTCACGCCGGATGCGTGAACGACGGCTCCTGCGGCTCCGGCACCTCGTAGTCCCGCTCCCAGCCCTCGCACTCCAGCTTCAGGCTCTGGATGGCGACGGCGTTGGCGTTGGCGTCCATCTCGCCCAGCACCTGGTACTCGCTCGGCCAGGCCCGGTAGATCTTGTGCGAGACGGCGACCTGCCCGGCCTCGTTGAGCACCTGGATGACGATGTCCTTGCGGAAGTCGGCCAGCGACACCTCGGAGCCGAGCCCGGCGCCGACCTGCCAGACCTTGTTGGCCCAGCGGTCGAACTCCGGGTCGTGCGTGACACCCCGCTCCAGGGTGATTCCCTCGAACTCCGAGCGGCCCGGGGACTTGCGCGGCGAGCTGGGGTCGCCACCGTGGCGGTGCTTGACGACCTCGGTGGTGCGCTTCAGCGGGCTGATCTTGCTGATGCCCGCGACCGTACGACCGTCCCACAGGACCAGGAACTTGAAGTTCTTGTACGGGTCGAAGCGATGGGCGTTGATCTGAAACTCAGCCATCGGATTCCTTCGGTTCCATTCCTTCGGGTTCCTAGATGTCGAACTGGCCGGCCATCTGCTGGATCTTGACGATGACGAACTCGGCGGGCTTGACCGGCGCGATGCCGACCACGACGTTGACGATGCCGCGCTCGATGTCCTCGTCGGTGGTGGTGTCCTTGTCGCACTTGACGAAGTACGCCTGGCGCGGGGTGCCGCCCTTGAACGCGCCCTTCTCGAACAGCGCGTGCAGATACGCCGAGGCGTTCAGCCGGATCTGCTGCCACAGCTGCTCGTTGTTCGGCTCGAAGACGACCCACTGCAGACCCCGCAGCAGGCTCTCCTCGACATGCAGGGCGAGACGGCGGACCGGGACGTACTTCCACTCGCTGTCCAGCGCGTCGGAGCCCTCCAGGGTGCGGGCGCCCCAGACCAGCGGGCCCACCATCGGGAAGGTGCGAAGGCAGTTGATGCCCAGCGGGTTGAGCAGGCCGTTCTCCCGGTCGGTGAGCTTGACGGCGAGCGAGTGGACACCCGCAAGCCGCGCCTCGGTGCCGGCCGGCGCCTTCCACACCCCGCGCTCGCTGTCCGTACGGGCGATGACCCCGGCGACGGCGCCGGAGGGCGGGAAGGACCGCAGCCGCCCGGTGAGCGGGTCGGTGAGTTGCAAGTGGGGGAAGTACAGGCCGGAGTGGTTGCTGCGGACCGGCTCGAAGGCGGCGATCCCGGCACGGGCGGCGTCCACGCTGCCCCAGGCGGCGGGCGCGTCGACGAGCAGGAAGATCCGCCGCTCCCGGCACAGCCGCTCGGCCGCGGAAAGGACGGTGACCATGTCGTCGGTGGACTCGTACGAAGCGAGCTCGGGCAGCGCCAGCAGATTGACGTCGTGCACATCGCGCAGCGCCTGCAGGCCGCTCTTGCGGGCCTCGCTGCCGATGATGTCGCGCGGGCCGGGCGCCTCGCCGTCCTCGCCGCCGCACAGCGGGAAGACCGGCGGGTTGACGGAGGCTTCGAGGCCCAGGTCGTTGGCGCACTCGCCGATGAAGCGCACCACGTCGTCGGGGTCGGTGGAGCCGGCGACGACCTGGAGGCGGCGTCCGAACGCGGTGACCTGGGCGCCCGCGAAGGCGTGCTTGCCCGGGGCGTCCGGCAGAGCGCGCAGCTTGTGCTCAAGCAGCAGCGCGAGTTCGGTGACGTTGCACGGCGCCTCGCCGTCGCAGTCCGGGTCGTAGAGCGTGAACTCGCGCTCGACCTCGCCGATCTTCACCGTCAGATCGACGGTCAGTTCGGGCAGCTCGTGGTGGAAGGCCTTGGAGACCGTGCCGGACGGGTCCGGGCGGCCCTCGCCGACGACGGCGACGCGGATCAGCGACGACCCGGCGTTGATGATCGTCTCGGCGTACCGGCCGTGGTCGGCGTCCATCGACAGGCCGGTGAAGGACTCGCGGGCGGTGCCGCGGGCGTCCAGGACCTGGAGGTTGAACGTCTCGTCAGGGCAGGGGGTTTCGTGGTCGACGGCCACCCGCAGGCCCGAGCCCCAGACGCCGGGCTCCTTGGCGTGCACCTCCAGCACGGGGCACTCGCTGTGGCCCTCGGTGGACTCCAGGGTGACGTGCGCTTCCTTGCCGCTGCCGGCCTTGGCGACCCGGACGATCACCGCGACGGTGCCGCCGTTGCCGAAGAACTGATGGACGGCGTAGGCGACCGGGCTCTGCGAGGTCAGCCCGCCGAAACGGCGCTCGAAGTCGGCGAAGCTGGTGATCCGTACCGGCTGGTTGAGCGGACCGCGCCGGGTGTGTCCGACGAAGGCGGTCACGGACGTGGTGACGGTGGTGATGCTTCGGATGCTGCTGGGAAGCTCTTCGACATAGACGCCGGGATAGGTCGTGTGTGTCGGCATTCCCCCTCCAATCCCTTCAGGCACCGAGTGCGTGGACACCAAGAAATCCGGGAATGCCCGGAAAGAAGGGGAGGAGAGGGTGCGGAAGAGCCCACGGCCGCCCTGTGCCCGCGGTCGTGCATCCCCCCACCACCCATCAAGTTCCCCCGTCATCACCCGGTGCGGAACGGTCGGCCGACCGACCTGCACGGGTCCAAGCCCAAGCTTGTGACTCCTGATGCGTAAGTGCTCAACGCAGTCTCCGACGCTGACAGTTGGAGGGTCAAGGGGCCTTTCAGGACACCCCGTTGGGAGCTCTTGTGAGAATGCGTTGCACGTTCTTCCCACACGGATTCCCTCACCTCCTCAACCGGAATCACGCGAGAAGGGGCGCTCGGGGACGTACCGGGAGGAGCGCCCGAACGGCGTGCGGCGGGGGAGTGCACGGCGCGTGACCCCGGCGCCGCCGGACTCTCCGGCCGTCGTCGAAAACCAGCCGGGGGCCGACGCGGGCGGAAGTCGGCCAAAAGATCTGTGACTGTAATCACCGCCGGAGTGTGATCTGCGATTTAGGGACCTCGGTGCTGCGGCGATAACCTGCGGGACGGACATGCCGCGTATTCGGACACCGTGTACGCCTCCCCTGTGACAGCGCCGTCACGTTGCCCTTCGCGGCACGCCCATCGCAGAGAACGACCCGCGATCACTACGGCGATTCTGAAAAGACAAGGGACGGACGCGCGTGGACCTGTTCGAGTACCAGGCGAGGGACCTCTTCGCCAAGCACGGTGTACCGGTGCTGGCCGGTGAAGTCATCGAGACGCCTGAGGCGGCGCGCGAGGCCACTGAGCGGCTGGGCGGCAAGTCGGTCGTCAAGGCGCAGGTGAAGGTCGGCGGCCGCGGCAAGGCCGGCGGCGTCAAGCTTGCCGCCACCCCGGACGAGGCCGTCGCCCGCGCGACGGACATCCTCGGCATGGACATCAAGGGCCACACGGTCCACAAGGTGATGATCGCCGAGACCGCGCCGGAGATTGCCGAGGAGTACTACGTCTCGTACCTCCTCGACCGCACCAACCGCACCTTCCTCGCCATGGCGTCCGTCCAGGGCGGCATGGACATCGAGGAGGTCGCGGAGAAGACCCCCGAGGCCCTCGCGAAGGTCCCGGTCAACGCCGTCGAGGGTGTCACGATCGAGAAGGCCCGCGAGATCGTCGCCCAGGCGAAGTTCCCGGCCGAGGTCGCCGAGCAGGTCGCCGAGGTCCTGGTGACGCTGTGGGAGACCTTCGTCGCCGAGGACGCGCTCCTGGTCGAGGTCAACCCGCTCGCGAAGGTCGCCGACGGCCGCATCATCGCGCTGGACGGCAAGGTGTCCCTCGACGAGAACGCCGACTTCCGCCAGCCGGAGCACGAGGCCCTGGAGGACAAGGCCGCAGCCAACCCGCTCGAGGCTGCCGCCAAGGCCAAGGGCCTGAACTACGTCAAGCTCGAGGGCGAGGTCGGCATCATCGGTAACGGCGCCGGGCTCGTCATGAGCACCCTGGACGTCGTCGCCTACGCCGGTGAGAACCACGGCAACGTCAAGCCCGCCAACTTCCTCGACATCGGTGGCGGCGCCTCCGCCGAGGTCATGGCGAACGGCCTGGAGATCATCCTCGGCGACCCGGACGTCAAGTCCGTGTTCGTCAACGTCTTCGGTGGCATCACCGCCTGTGACGAGGTCGCCAACGGCATCGTCCAGGCCCTGGAGCTGCTCAAGTCCAAGGGCGAGGAAGTCAACAAGCCCCTGGTCGTGCGCCTCGACGGCAACAACGCGGAGCTGGGTCGCAAGATCCTGTCCGACGCCAACCACCCGCTGGTCCAGCGTGTGGACACCATGGATGGCGCGGCCGACAAGGCCGCCGAGCTCGCGGCTGCGAAGTAAGGGACGAGGGACACCACAACCATGGCTATCTTCCTCACCAAGGACAGCAAGGTCATCGTCCAGGGGATGACCGGTGCCACCGGCATGAAGCACACCAAGCTCATGCTGGGTGACGGCACCAACATCGTCGGTGGCGTGAACCCCCGCAAGGCCGGCGAGAGCGTCGACTTCGACGGCACCGAGGTGCCCGTCTTCGGCTCCGTCGCCGAGGCGATGGAGAAGACCGGCGCCGATGTCTCCGTGATCTTCGTTCCGCCGAAGTTCGCCAAGAGCGCCGTCGTCGAGGCGATCGACGCCGAGATCGGCCTGGCCGTCGTCATCACCGAGGGCATCGCGGTGCACGACTCCGCCGCCTTCTGGGCGTACGCGACCAGCAAGGGCAACAAGACCCGGATCATCGGTCCGAACTGCCCCGGCCTGATCACCCCCGGTCAGTCCAACGCCGGCATCATCCCGGGCGACATCACCAAGCCCGGCCGCATCGGTCTGGTGTCCAAGTCGGGCACGCTGACCTACCAGATGATGTACGAGCTGCGTGACATCGGCTTCTCCTCGGCCGTCGGCATCGGTGGCGACCCGGTCATCGGCACCACCCACATCGACGCCCTCAAGGCGTTCGAGGCGGACTCCGACACCGACCTGATCGTGATGATCGGTGAGATCGGCGGCGACGCCGAGGAGCGTGCGGCCGACTTCATCAAGGCCAACGTCACCAAGCCGGTCGTCGGCTACGTCGCGGGCTTCACCGCGCCCGAGGGCAAGACCATGGGCCACGCCGGCGCCATCGTCTCCGGCTCCTCCGGCACCGCCCAGGCGAAGAAGGAGGCCCTTGAGGCCGCCGGCGTCAAGGTCGGCAAGACCCCGTCGGAGACCGCGCGCCTGGCGCGCGAGATCCTCGGCGGCTGATTGCGCCTCCCGGCACCGCCGGACCCCGTCCGGCGCATACGGCCGCGGGGGCGGGCCCCCCCCCGGGGGGGGGGGCGCGGGCCGGGGGGGGGGGGGGGCGCGGGGCCGGCGCGGGAGAGGGT
>NZ_JBICZL010000009.1:125143-133620 GCF_043201875.1 Streptomyces sp. NPDC048248 | reverse complement strand
CCCCGCGGCGCGGCTGGCCGCCCCCCCCCCCCCCCCCCCCCCCCCCCCCGCCCCCCCCCCCCGCGCCCCCCCCCCCGGGGGGGGCCCCGCCCCCGCGGCCGTTTTCGGCGGACGGCGGCAGGCCGGACGGCTAACGGGTCTCCGGGATGAGGCGCGCGTCCGGGGGCGACCTTCGCACGGCCGCCCTCTCCCGGCTGTGCGTCCTGCCGGACTCGTTCGCCCCGTCCCGCTCCGCCCGCCGGTCGGCCTTGTGGCCCGAGCGCTCCGGGCCGGCGGGGCCGGCTGGGCCGGCGGGGTCGGCTGGGCCGGCCGTGGCCGACGCGGTCGCGGCGGGCTCCTTCGGAGTCCGGTGGCTCTCCGGCGCGCCGACCACCGCGAACACGGCCGCCACCGCGATCAGCCCGGTCAGTCCGAGCGCCGCGTGAGTGATGCGCCGGGCCCGCCGCTCGCTGCCGACCCTGACCCTTCGCGGCGCCGGCGGATCCACCGGCTGCGCGGCGGCCAGCTCGGTGAGCCTCGCGTGCAAAATCTCACCCTGCCGCACCGGTGGCTGCGCGCCGAGCCGCAGATCCGGCAGCCGCTCGGCGACGGTGTCCCGCGCGCGGATCAGCCGCCCGGCCGCCGCGGGGGTACTCGCCTCGATCTCGGCCGCGGTCTCGTACAGCCCCAACCCGACCCCGTCGTGCAGCAGCAGCGTCCGACGGTAGGGCGCGGGCAATTCCAGCAGGGTCTCCAGCAGCGCGCGGTGCGTGGGATCGGCGGGCGTCGCGGGCGCCTTGCGCGCCGGCTTCTCCGCGCCGCGACGCCCGGGCCGAAGCCGCTGCCACGGCGACAGCGCGTAGTCGTACGCGGCGGCACGCACCCATCCCGCCGGGTCCGGATCCTTCGCCACCTCGGGCCATCGGTGCCACGCCAGGTGAAAGGCCCGCTCGACGGCACGCCGGGAGGGCCGGCGCCGCCCGGTGAGCAGATACGCCTGCCGGATCAGTGCGGCGGCGTGCTGGTTGTAGAGCGCGTCGAAGGCGGCGGTGGCGTCCCCGGTGGCGGCGGGGAGGTCGTCGTGGCCGGAAGCCGACGCGTCTGTTGATGCTGCCTCAGGAGCGATACGGACCTCATCACCTGATGGAGCGTCGGCAACTTCTGACAGAAGGTCGAGTGGCAACTCGGGCTGCGCCCCGGGCGGTTCCGTCGCCTGCCCCGCTGCGGTGCTCCCCGGCGGACGGGGCCGCTGCCGCTTGCGTGAGGTCCGCTGCTTGCGCTGCGTCATCTCTGCCGCTCCCCGCCGGTGCCGGACGGGTCTAGGGGCCGCGTGCCACGGAGGAGTGCGAAAGCATGCATAAGCATATATTGCGCGACACGTCGGGCATTTGCCCACTACCTGGATGAATGGGGTGTTGTTGGCAGCATGGCGGTGTGAGCCAGTTGACCGACCATGGCCCGACGTTCTCCTCACAGGGCCGAGCCGCCGCGCAGCGATCCTCCGCGATCGGCGCCGCCTTCGCGGGCGGGGTGATGGCCGCGGGCCTCGGGCTCGGCGCCGTCGTGGTCGCCGTTCTCCTGCTGTGGGTCGCCTCCCCGTACCCCGACAGCGCACCGACCCGGGCCCTGCATCTCGCGGCCGACGTGTGGCTGCTCGCCCACGGCGGCGACCTCGTGCGCACCACGACACCCACCGGCCCACCGGCCCCGGTCGCGGTCACGCCGCTGCTGCTCGCCGTCCTCCCCGTCCTGCTGCTCCACCGGGCGGCCCGGCACACCCTGGCGGGCGCGGTCTGCGACCCGCACGGGCCCGGGCCGGCCGGTCCCGGTGAGCCGGGGGCCGCCGGCACCCCGCAGGACCACTCCGACCGCGACCGTGACAGCGAAGGCGACCGTGAAGGCGACCGCGGACCGGGGCACGCCTCCGGCAGCTCCCCTTCCCGGGGCAGCCGGGTCACCGCCGCCACCGAAGCGACGGTCGCGCCACGCACCCTGCTCGGATCGCTGCTGGCCGGCTACGTCCTGGTCGCTTTCACGGTGGTGCTGTACGCCTCGACAGGCCCGCTGAGCGCGGCGCCGCTCAGCGCCCTGGCGGCCGTACCGGGCGCCGCGATCGCCACCCTCGCCGTCACGGCCTGGCGCACCCTCGGAGACGCGGCGGCTGACCTCTTGCCCGACCGCGTGCGCCGCGCCGTGACCGGCCTTCCGACCGGTGTCCGGGCGGTGCTGACGGCTCCACGGCTCGCCCTCGCGCTGCAAGCCGCTGCCGCCGCGGTCACCACCCTTCTCGCATCCGGCGTGCTGCTCACCCTCCTCGCGCTCGTCCTGCACGCGGGGGAGGCGCGCGAGGACCTGCTCCGGCTCGCCCCGGACTGGGTGGGCCGCTGCACGGTCGTGCTGCTCTGCCTCACCCTCCTGCCGAACGCGGCCGTCTGGGGCGCCGCGTACGGGCTGGGGCCGGGCTTCACCGTCGGGGCGGGCAGCGCGGTCGGGCCGCTGGGCGTGGCCGGCTCCCCGGTGCTGCCGCACTTCCCACTGCTCAGCGGCCTGCCCGACCCGGGAGCCGGTGGCCCGCTGAGCTGGTCGGTGGCCGCGGCGCCGGTGGCCGCGGGGGTACTGCTCGCCCGATACGCCGCACGTCCCCCCGGGGGGCCCGGCTCCGTCGCCGCGCCCTGGACCTGGCGGTCGACCGCGTCCGTGGCGAGTCTGGCCGCCGTCGGCTGCGGCCTGGCGATGGCGGTGGTCGCCGCCCTCGCCGGAGGGGCCCTGGGCACCCGCGCGCTCGGCGACTTCGGCCCCAGCTGGTGGCTCACCGGCCTCGCGGCGGCCGGCTGGACCGCGGCGATCGGCATTCCGGGCGCTCTCGTCGTGCGGGTCTGCCGACTTCGTTCCTACCGGGGCCCGAACGGGACCGTGCCGCCGGGGCTGCGGGAAAGGGGTGACGGTCCCGAGGCACGCGGCCGGGCCGGAGACGGCGCGCTGCGGGACGCCTTCGCCGACGAGCCGGCTGCGGAGCATGTCGGGCGCCGGTGGTTCGTGCGTCCTCGCGAGGAGCCCGGCGGCATGCGGGCCATCCCGGACCCGGCGGCACGGCCGCCGCTGCCGCGCGAGCCCGCCGAGCTGACCACTCCGGGCGCCGGCACCGGGCCTGCGGGCTCGCCGGGCGGCCCCACCCGCGCCGCCTGTGCCGTCCCGCGTCGCCGGTCGTGGCGCGACCCTCGGACCTGGTGGCCGGCCCGGGGACGTACCTCCGAGGCCGCGGACGTGTCCGACGCGCCGTCAGGTGAGGCTGAGGCCCCCTCGTCCGGTGATCCCTACGACTCGGGTGCGACCATGCGGCCCTACGGTGCCTGGCACGCCGCGGACTCCCGCCCGGCCCGCTGGTCACAGCTGCGGGCGGCTTCCGGGGGCCTGATGGCCGACTTCCCGCCGCAGGGTCCCGCGCAGCCACCGTCGGAGCCGCCTTCGTCGACGGAGCCGCCCCGGCCTCCTGCGTACCAGGACGCGCACGCGGAGGGGCCCGCGCGCGAGGCGGACGCGGTTCAGGCCCGTGCGGGATCTTCCGGCGGCGGACAGTCGTGACGCCGTGGCGCCCCCTGGGCGCCCGGCCGGTTGTCCCCGCGACCGGACGGAGCTCCTACTGCTGCGTGCTCAGCAGCGGACGCAGCTGCTCGGGGAGCAGCTTCTCGCAGGACTTGGCGGCGGACCGGGTCAGGGCGTCGTCCACGCACGTGAAGTAGTCGCGGTAGACGAGCTGGACGGTGAAGGTCGCGGCCACCATCATCAGCGCGAGCGTAGCGGTCACCAGCCCGGCGATCGCGGCAGTGGTCTGCGGGCGGGTGGAGCCCTGAGCCGCCGGTGCGCCGGGCTGTCCCGGAGCGGGCGGGGCGGCGCTCGGCGCGGGCCGCCCCTCCATCGCCGCGGTGGTCGCGGCCGCGGTCGACCGCGCGGTGCTCGGCTTGGCGCGCAGCGAGCTGATCCCCCAGTAGAGGGCCAGGGACGCCAGCAGCAGGGAGATCTCCGGCAGGCTGAAGAGGACGAAGAAGAACGACCACATGCCGGAGAGCAGGGCGTAGCGGGCGCGCCGCTGCGCCGGGTCGGTCGGGTCCCAGCGCAGACCGCCGGGCCCGCCGCCGGATCCAGGACCGCCCTGGCCACCGCCCTGCTGACCGTTGCGGCCGCCCGGCCGGGAGCCGAAACCGCCGCTCTGCCTGCCGGGCTGGCGGCTGCTCCACTGGCTGCCCCACGCCGGGGGCGGCTCCTCCTGCTGCCCGGGCTCCTGCTCACCGTCGTCGCCCTGGCCCTTGCCCTGGCCGTGCGGGGCGGGGTGGCGCGGGCGCCACTCCTGCTCGGGGGCGTCGGCCGGCGGAGGCGCGAAGGGGTTGTCCCGGTCGGCGGGCGTGCGGCGGTCCCGGGCGCCGTTGTCCTCCGGCGTGTCCTGGGGGCCGTTCGTGGGCTCGGAGGAAGAGGAGTCCGGGGAGGAGGACGACGACTTGCGCTCACGCGGGAGCAGGACCATCCCGGGGGCGGTCACGGGATGGGGGTACCACCCGGCGGTAGCGGGGAGAGGGAGGAGGAGGGCCGCGCGGCGGCGTCGGTCCGGCATCTGGAGTGAGTCTTCCCCTTGTCTTGGCCGTCCCCCCGGCCGGTGGACCGGAGGGACGGTTACCACGAACAACATGCGCTCTTACGCCTGACGCTACCTCCCGTGCCCGCCCCCGTCCCGTGGGGGCCGCGCGGTGTGCCGGTATCGTTGCTGACGGTCGGCGCCTTCGTAGGGTTCCCCGTATTCACGCAACCCATGGCTTCGTACGACCGTACAAACCGCCAATGCGGCCGTACGCCCTCCGCCAGACAGCAGCACCCCCGCGAGAAAGACCCCCACCGTGGCCTCCTCTCCCACCGCGCCCCGCGCGGACGCGCCCGTTCCGCCCGCCCGGCTCGTCGTGCTCGTCTCCGGTTCCGGGACGAACCTCCAGGCACTGCTCGACGCCATCGCCGAGGAAGGGGCGGCGGCCTACGGAGCGGAGATCGTGGCCGTGGGCGCCGACCGGGGCGACATCGCGGGGCTGGAGCGCGCCGAGCGGGCCGGTCTGCCGACGTTCGTCTGCCGGGTCAAGGACCACGACAGCCGTGCCGACTGGGACGCGGCACTCACCGCCGCGACCGCCGCGTGCGAACCCGATCTGGTGGTGTCGGCCGGGTTCATGAAGATCCTGGGGAAGGAATTCCTCGCCCGCTTCGGCGGCCGCATCGTCAACACCCACCCGGCGCTGCTGCCGAGCTTTCCCGGTGCCCACGGCGTGCGCGACGCGCTCGCGTACGGCGCGAAGGTCACCGGATGCACCGTCCACTTCGTCGACGAAGGCGTCGACACCGGCCCGATCATCGCCCAGGGCGTGGTCGAGATCCGGGACGAGGACGACGAATCCGCGCTCCATGAGCGCATCAAGGAAGTCGAGCGCTCGCTGCTCGTCGAGGTCGTGGGGCGTCTGGCGCGTCACGGCTACCGCATTGAGGGACGAAAGGTACGTATCTCGTGACCGCCACCGAAGGTACGAAGCGGCCCATCCGCCGCGCGCTGGTCAGCGTCTATGACAAGTCCGGACTGGAGGAGCTGGCGCAGGGGCTGCACGCCGCGGGCGTCCAGCTCGTCTCGACCGGCTCGACCGCGGGCCGGATCGCGGCCGCCGGGGTGCCGGTCACCAAGGTCGAGGAACTCACCGGCTTCCCCGAGTGCCTCGACGGCCGGGTCAAGACCCTGCACCCCAAGGTGCACGCGGGCATCCTCGCCGACCTGCGGCTGACCGACCACCAGCGGCAGCTGGCCGACCTCGGCGTCGAGCCGTTCGACCTGGTGGTCGTCAACCTCTACCCGTTCCGGGAGACCGTCGCCTCCGGCGCGACCCCCGACGAGTGCGTGGAGCAGATCGACATCGGCGGCCCCTCGATGGTCCGCGCCGCCGCCAAGAACCACCCGTCGGTCTCCGTCGTCGTCAACCCCGACCGCTACGGCGATGTCCTCGAGGCGCTCGCCGGCGGCGGCTTCGACCTGGCCGCCCGCAAGCGGCTGGCCGCCGAGGCGTTCCAGCACACCGCCGCGTACGACGTCGCCGTCGCCTCGTGGTTCGCGGACGACTACGCCGCCGCCGACGACTCCGGCTTCCCCGAGTTCCTCGGTTCCACCTACGAGCGCAAGAACGTGCTGCGCTACGGCGAGAACCCGCACCAGGGTGCCGCGCTGTACGTCAACGGCGAGGGCGGGCTGGCCGACGCCGAGCAGCTGCACGGCAAGGAGATGTCCTACAACAACTTCACGGACACCGAGGCCGCCCGCCGCGCCGCCTACGACCAGTCCGAGCCGTGTGTGGCGATCATCAAGCACGCCAACCCGTGCGGCATCGCGGTCGGTCCGGACGTCGCCGAGGCGCACCGCAAGGCGCACGAGTGCGACCCGCTGTCCGCCTTCGGCGGCGTGATCGCCGTCAACCGTCCGGTGTCGCTCGCGATGGCCGAGCAGGTCGCGGAGATCTTCACCGAGGTCATCGTGGCACCCGGCTACGAGGACGGCGCCGTCGAGGCGCTCTCCCGCAAGAAGAACATCCGCGTGCTGCGCTGCCCGGACGCGCCGTCGAACACCGTCGAGGTCAAGGCCATCGACGGCGGGGCCCTGCTCCAGGTCACCGACCGGCTGCAGGCCGAGGGCGACGACCCCTCGACGTGGACCCTGGCGGCCGGCGAGGCCCTGACCGAAGTCGAGCTGGCCGAGCTGTCATTCGCCTGGCGGGCGAGCCGCGCGGTGAAGTCCAACGCGATCCTGCTCGCCAAGGACGGCGCCACGGTCGGCGTCGGCATGGGCCAGGTCAACCGCGTCGACTCCGCGAAGCTGGCCGTCCAGCGGGCCGGTGAGGAGCGGGCACGCGGGGCGTACGCCGCCTCGGACGCCTTCTTCCCCTTCCCCGACGGCTTCGAGGTGCTCGCCGAGGCGGGCGTCAAGGCCGTGGCCCAGCCCGGTGGTTCGGTCCGCGACGAACTCGTCGTCGAGGCCGCCAAGAAGGCGGGCGTGACGATGTACTTCACGGGCACCAGGCACTTCTTCCACTGAGCCGCACAGCACAAGGGCCGCAACCCCGGCGGGGGTTGCGGCCCTTGTGGCGTGGACGCTGCTCCAGGTCACCCACAGGGTGCAGGACGAGGGTGACGACTCTTCGACGTGGACTCCGGTGGTCGAGCGAGGCCCCGTTCGAGATCGAGTTGTCCTTCGCCTGGTCCAGCGGGCCGCGCCGTGGAGTCCAACGCGATCCTGCTCGTCGAGCACTCGGGGCGTACGGCGCCTCGGGCGTCTTCTCCTCGTTCCCCGGCGGATTCGAGGTGCTCGCCGAGGCGAGGTCAAGGCTGTGGCCCAGCTCGATGGGTCCGTCCGCGACGAACTCGTCGCCCTTCACTGAGCCGCGAATTGCAAGGGCCGCAACCCCGGAGGGTGTGCGGCCCTTGCAATGTCGACGCCTTCTGGTTCGGGCGCGATGCTCAGTAACGCGGCCTGTTGAACCAGGCGTTGCCGTCGTCCTTGGAGACGAAGACGATGACCATGATGCCCAGCGCGGTGTGCACCAGACCGAGCGGGAAGGTCATCAGGCTCGCCAGGGTGTTGGCGATGCCGAAGATGATGCTGGCGATGCGGACACCGTTCCCGCCGTTGGCGAACTGCAGGGCCAGGGTGATGGCGGCCGCCGAGAAGATCACGATCAGCACGATCAGGGCGATCAGCACGCCCTTGCCGACGTTGAGCATGGCCGCGGTCTCGTCGGTGTCGTACGGCGAGGTGTTGTGCGCGGCCTTGCTGACGCTGCCCAGGCCCATGACGGCGAAGATCAGGCCGATGACGTTGAGGCCGGCCAGCACGAACAGCATCACGCGGGCCGCCTTCACGCCGCCCGGCATCCCGTTCACATAAGGCGCACCGGGCATCCCGCCGCCCGGGTACGGGCCGTACGGCGACGGCGGCGGAGGCTGCTGCGGATAGCCGTAACCGGGCTGCTGGCCCGGCTGCTGGCCCGGCGGCGGACCGTAGGGGTTCTGATTCGGGTAGCTCACGAGCGGTGTCCTTCGGGCTTCTTGAGCGGATGTCAGCGGAGGGGACGAAAGGCCGGTGGGCCGCGTCATGATCTGCGGGGCATGTCCCGGCTGTCCCACCCAAGATGCGTTTCCGGGCGGTGTCCGTGACCTGCCTCATGCGGCGTGGTCGTCACCGGTCGTGCGGCGACCGGCAGGAGCGCTGCGGGCGTGCCCCGTAGAGCGCCGCGAAGGCCCCGATCGCGCTGTTGCGAGGGGGCCTTCGAGGAAGGGAGCGCGTCGGCGTCATGGGACGGCCGCAGGGTGGAGCGGGGGGGGGGGGGGGGGGGCGGCCCCCCCGCGGGGGGGGGGGGGGGGGCGGCCCCCCGGGCGGCGGTCGTTTGGGCGCGTGTCGGGCGGGTGTGGTACCCCAGCCGGCCCCGGGA